>NZ_JACVVP010000041.1 GCF_014534745.1 Flammeovirga sp. EKP202 | reverse complement strand
TCTTTTACTTTTCATAATACTGCAATTTACTTAATTATTAATTTTGATTGCAGTCCATTTTGATGGGGTAACTATAACGAAGTGTAGTTGTTCGGTTTACCCAACCTCCAAACTTCACTTTTTCATTCTCTTTTCTGTTTTCCATAAATAGCATTGACTTCGTAGGGAACTTTTCTTTACATTTCTTCATCCCAGAGTTATTCTCTGCAACTTGATACATGTCGAAGGCTAAAGAATAAACAGACAAATTTTGACACTCCGTTAATTTATTGGAGACAATATCCATAAATGAATTAAAATAAAGGTCACCTAAGAAGGTAAAAGCTTCATTCTGAAGACTTGTCCCTTTTAAAGACTCTGCAATATTTCTTGCTGATTTCTTATCACCTTTTTTCAAATTGAATTTTGCCATTTCTAATCGAATAGCATAAGAAATCTCCGTTTCCCCTTTCATGTACTCTTTACAAATACTCATACCTTCATTTATGAAATTTTCATCATTGGACTGTAAAGCTGTTCTTAAGAGTTCATAGGCATTTTCGGCCGTTGGTTCATTTTTAAAAACCACTTTCTTTACATTGATAAGGGAAGTAAAATCATCACAATTTGTATGTTCAAAATACTTTTCAACTTCTTTTACTTGAAGTACCGAAACGTCTTCAAGGTTATCTCCTAACTTTTGAAAGCGATGGCTAATTCCTTCACATGAAGTATCTAACAGAGAGAATAGCTTTTCATCACAAATTTGAAGTAAAGAGTCTGTCTTCTTTGCTTCCAAATCCAACAAACTCTTATTCACTAACCAGTAATTAACCCATAATTCATCCTCATCTAGGGCGTTAGTATTCTTCTGATATGAAACCATACACTCTATAAAACCAACTAGAGTAGAAGCATCAAGAAATTCACTTCCTTTTTTAACTCCATATACCATGTTTCTGTAAACGTTGCCCTTATTGGAATCCGTTAAAAAGATTCCTTTTAACTGCCAGTTAATAGTTGACATTGTTGCTAGTAGTTTTGGAGTTCGTCCCTCTTCAAGAATGGCCTCTGTAAGATAGTTCAAAGCAGAATCCCCTTTAAGTATAGCTTGATCCTCGTTTCCTGTTATTACTAATTGCTTTCCTTCTTCGAAGTAGTCATATGCCTTTTGATAATAGTTATTTTGTGCATTTACTTTCAATTGAGAATTAAAAAGTAATGATGTAAACAAAATAATATGATAAAAAATATTTCTCATTCCCTAAATAAATTTTTATGTCTTTCTATTTATAAGGGGGGATATATTAGAAATTTCACTATCCCGGCGCTGTTAAAAAGTGTTATAACTTAATTATTAATAATAAAATAAATCAGTGTTGTTTATCATAAAAAAAAGGTTGACTCAACCTAAATTGAGCCAACCTGAACTTTCGAAACAAAACCTCCCTATTGAAGTATAGTCAAAGGGATATCATCTAACCATTCAAGTGTAGTATTTTCAAACTTCACATACATTCTAATCTTTGTATCATACTTGCTTAGTACTGCTCCGTGAGCAGGAGAAGCAGTAATCATCACTTTTCCTTTACCATAAGCTGAAGATGGAATATCTTCTCCTTTAATTACGGTTGTTTCCCCATTGACAGTTAATTCGAATTCCATTCCTGTAAAATCAATAGTTTCCCCTACGTAATACTCTAGTTTATTAGGTACTTCTTTTCCTTCTACTGCTACGGCACTTATTTCTCCTTTTTCCACATTAATGTTTACTTCTTCTGACCAATCTGAAATACCATGAACTTTAATTGGATAATCTCCCTCTTGTGTTAAAGATTTTCCTTCTTCAGGATATACAAAAATCTGCTTATCAGCAAAGTCTTCGTAAGGAATTACTTCAGTAGAACCGTCTCTAAATGTTCTTGTAACCTCTATACCTGAGTAATTAATTACCGTATACTGTTTTTGATTATTCGGTAATTTTGAAATTTCTACCTTCACTTCATCTTTGTCCTCATTCTGTACACAACGTACATAAGAAAAATAATTTCGGTTTGGCTTATCAACAGATCCTGAACCATTACCACCTGCAAAAGAAGCGTAGTCACTATGCACTGTTAAGCTACCAACAGGAGTATTATAGTATATTACACCACTTGTTTCTGAATGAATAACATTAAATCCTGAACCTCCATTTTGATAAGAAGGATCTCTATCCTCTATTGGGGTCGAAGGTGAACCCATTTCTTTACTATTATGATTTTCTGCCCATTCACTACCGATAACTAATGATGCATTAACTTTATTCTTATAGTTCATATTGCTGAATGGATAAGCCGATTGAGAAGCGTTTATATCTGAATAATCTAATGCTTCAGTAGTACCATCCCAATTGTATCCACTTTCTGATAAATAATTAATGAGCTCCATCCATTCTAAAATTTGAGGAAGGTGAAAACCTTCAGGACAAAAATCAGAAATGAAATATTGGTTATTCTGTGTAGGTTTATACGACATAAATAGAAATTCATCTGTATTGCTATCACTTACTTCATTCAATGAAAATGAATCTCCAATAGACTGCCCTTTTAAATCGCCACTATTGAACTTTGAGGATTTTAAATTTTCAACCATCCAGATTTGGCGACCAAATCTCTTCAAAAGATGCTCATTTCCTTCTACATCTTTGATAGGATCAAAAACTTCTTCTGTCACACTAACTTGAAAAGAAGTTTTTCCTAATTCGTTCTGATCTGCATCTCTGTATACTATTTCAATTTCTACATTTCCTTCAATATCTAAAATAGAACCGTTTAATGGAGACGTTGTAACATTCTTACTTTCGAAGGCATCAAATTCGACAGTTTCTTCAACTTCGTTTGTTGTTATAGTTAAAGATAAGCCCGTTAAATCTAAAGGTTCATTGATAAAATAGTCTGTTTCATCAGAGGTTGATTTTACAGCGATGCTAATTACATCTTCTGTTTCTCCTACCTCACCATCATTAATGATGTCCTCTTTCTCAGTACAACTTAATACTGACAAGAACAAGGGTAAAATTACCCACCAAATTAGTTTAGCTTTTTGCATTTTAATAGTTTTTTAATTGATATATGTATTGATTTTAGCTTATTTTTCAAGCTCTTGAATTAATATTAATTTATTGAACATTAGGTGGTAAATGTCCACCAAAAACAACATCTGGATGACCAATTAATTTTGCATCATTATCTCCTTTTACACATCTTACGCTTCTACCTGCAGTAGGGTCATCATAAAAGTGTGAAAAACCAGTTGAGTTTTCATACGGATAAATAGTTGATCTCAAATCCTTTGCTTCCATATAGTACAACTCTCCTTCTCTTGTTGACCATATTGTATAGCCCCCTCCAAGATTTGGACTGTAACGGTAATCTCCAATAGCACCAAATGTTCCATCTGCATTACGACAGGATACCGGTTGACCTGAGAAACCTGTTGAATTATTATTTTCAGGATCTTTTGCAGGTGCAGAAGGGGTAGCAGCTTGAGCATTTTGCTTAAATTCCTTACTAGCCAAACTACTGCTTACTTGAGATTTGTTATCGGTATGACTTAGTTTATGATGATCAATATACCCTGTCATATAATCCCAATCTTCAGTAGAAGGAACACGCCACCCCTCGGGGCATAACTTACCAGATTTTACTGCATACCAATTATATAGTTTACCATAACCGTTCTGTCCGTTGGCTTCGTTCAATCCTGAGTAACACCAAGCAGGAGTTGTTAATTTGGACCATTCAGAGGGGCTTTTAACTTCTGGTATTTCTTCTCCATTTACAAATTGAGTAGTAGATAGGTGTTCACCCATCCATTCTAGTGCACCATATCGTAAGGTTTTGATATCAAATATTCCATCTCCTTCTTGTGGAATCGTACCATAATCGATAGCTTCAATTAAGGTTCTTTCATCGGTTATATGATCAAATCGACTGTCTCCACTTAATTTAAACTTTCCTCTTACAATCATTCTTCCATCATCGTAAGTACCAAAGCCATTCATGCCATAATCCGTCTCATAAGCATCAGCAAAGAAATCAAACTCAGTTATTCTTGTCCAAAAATTGTTATTGACTGCTTCATAGTAATAATAAGCATATGCACCTTCTTTAGGGGATGTTGGAAAAGGTACTTCGTTATTGCTGATCATATGAAAACGAGATGTTCCTTCAAATATACTTGTCGGATATTCTTGATCTCCCATTTTGAAATTGACATGAACAGTTCCTTTCTCTCCAATTTCTTGAAATGCTTTTCCTTTTGTTGACACATCAGCAATGATTCTTTTATCTTGTTCTGGTATATCCATCACTATTTGAACTTCTACTGGAATACCGTTTGTATTTCCTTTCATCGTATAAGTTATCAAACTGTCATCAAAGTGAAGATGTACATTTTCTTCTAAAATAAAGTCTTCATCATTTACTGTTATACCATTTTCGTATTGAGCGGTTGGTTCTTCTTTAGGAGGAAGACAACTACTAAGGAAGGAGATGATTATCATTACCCCCCACTTATTTATATTTTTGATATTCATATTATTCGCTTTCTAAATGTTCATATTTGCCAACTTATTCGTCTGATTACTTATTTTTGACACATCGAACATTACAATATATATTTCTAGATTGCACACCATAAAAACTACCTGTTCCATGAAACCCTTTATCTCTTCTTATGTAACTAACATTGTAATTATTATCGCTATCCATTTTTTCCCAATAAATGGCTATATCACGTCTTGGAAAATCATGATTTATGGCTTCGTAATACCCACTAGGTTCTAAATTAAATCCAGAGCGATTATTACGATCAGGTTTGTAACCAATATACATTTGTCTTTCTGTTTCGGTATAAGGTTTATTCGTTGCATGATCATTTATAAAATAAGGAGGTTCTGGCCAGTTTCTATTTTTAGAAGCAATTGATTTGATTAAAGTAGAATGAAATGGTCCTATAAAATTTCTTTCTAATTCTTCTATTTTTTCGTATTCCTCTCCTGTGTCATTCTGAAAAGGAATACCTAATAACGAAAAGCCACTTTTATCCAACACCCATAATAATTCTCTCACCTCATCTGTTGATGGTAAATGCCAGCCTTCGGGACATATTTTATTGCTTTCTGTGATTGCTCTATTGTAAAAAGCTCCATAATTATTATTAATGGCAAATTCTTCATTATCATCTGCCCAACACATTGCCTCCTCATCAAATGGATTTTCAAGTTCGTCTCTATGAGCAATACGGGTTCCATCATTTAGCTTAGTTGTTCTTAAACTTTCTACCATCCAAATATTCCCAAATTCTACTCTTACAGAATCTACTATAGCTTCTTCTCTATAATCTATCGTATTATAGATATTACCATCAATATCTGTTACCGTTCCTTTTTTATCATCTGTCAATTGCCAGCTAATGATATTAGGTTGTATATCTTGCATAACTCTATCAAACTCACAAGAATGTAACACCGGTGACACTACGTATAATGCAATGCGAATAATATTATTTAATTTCATAATGACTTTAATTAATTTAGAATGTATAGCTTGCTCCAATTCTAAAATCAAATCCTTGTTTATATTCATAGGTATCTAATCTAACTCTATCTACTGTTGTTGAAACATTTGTTTCAAAATCATGATTCTGTACATCTCCCATTAAATACCTTCCCATTGTTGGGTTTAAGATATTTCTGACTCTTAAGCTAAATCCCCAATGATTACCCCATTTAGCATTTGAAATTAAATCTAAACGAGGTACTCCAATTTCCATTGTGTTTTCAAATCCTACAAAACCTAAGGCATACACTTTATCTTCTGTATATTGAAACATGACAGTATTCATTAGCTCCCACTTTCCACGTCTCATAGTATAACTTAAGTCGGAATTGATAATAATAGGTGTAGCTCCTTCCATTTTTTTCTCTCCGGTAAGTTGATCACCTCTATTTGCATATTTCCAAGTATGAGGTTCTGTTTCTATCCATCTTGTCACTGTATCAGCAACAGAGGTATTCAGGTAAGTTAAATTTATACCAAATGATAATCTATCGTATTTCTCAGAATGTTCGTCACCCCATTCAGCAATAGTTTTCTTCAACTCCACTTCTACTCCTTTTACTTCTACATCATCGAAATTTTCATATGTTTCAGTGATGTCATTTCTCGTAAAAGTGGACTGCCATTGATAGTTCAAACCTCTTCTTAAAATCGCATTTTTGATTTTTTTATAAAATGCTCCAAAAGTGATAATTTCATTTGAGGAAAGGTAATAATCGTACTTAAAATCGTAGTTATTGTTAAACTGTATTTCTAATTCTGGATTTCCCACTGCCCCATAATCCAATGCTTCGTATTGAAATGGTGAGATTTCCTTACTTTGTGGTAAAGTATAAGTCTTACTATATCCTAGTCGGATTGCATGGTTTTTATGTAAATCCAAACGTAGGTTTACATTAGGAATCAAAACAACAGTATCTAATTGCGCTGCATCAAAAATTGCATAATTGGTTTGTACATTCATCTCAATTTCATCTCTTGACAAACCCGCATTTAAGTATAAAAATTTTAAGGGCTGATAAGTGACTTCTCCATAAATATTTTCTAGTCTTTTATTTACACTATACGTTCTTCTTGTCCTTGTTACATCGTTCCTACTGTCTTCAAAAACATAATCCATATCGCCATATAAATCTTCAAAAGGTTCACTTCTTCCCAACAATAAAGTATAACTATTGGCAAGCATTTCATCGCTCACAATTCGCTTATTATAACCTACTTTTAATTGGCTCACATTTCCATGTTTGTTCGGTAATTTATATGAGAGATTTCCTACTATATTTTGGTCTCTTGTTTTCAAAGTATGGAAATATCTTTGAGGGTTATCAATTCCATCTCCAGATGCTATCATATAAGAATCGTTTATATCTGCATCCTCCTTATTATACCATGCTAAATGGTAACTTCTTCTATCTGGTTCCTCACCAAATACATAATTTCCTGCATAACCACCTTCTAACCTCAATCCTTCTATAGGCTCTAAATAACCGTGTAACTGTCCTGTATAAAGGGTATTATCATTTTGTTGTTGTTTTCTCATTACAAAATCATTCGTATGCATCCCTTCTGCTCCTTTATCAAAACCTAATGTTTCTTGAGTAAAAGCTCTGTTGGAATGGACATAAAGATGATTATAAGAGATTCCTGCTTTATTTGAATATTCATAATTAACACTTCCCATCAATAAATGATAAGTGTCTTGAGTACTTCTAGTAAAATAACCTCCTTCAGTACCAAATTTAAAATCATCATCAGGATCATATGTAGGCATCCCTGGTTTCCAATCATGTGATGTGGTAAAAAAACGTTGAGGAGAGTATCTTATACCTTCTATATAACGAAACTCCTGTTCCATAGTACCGATACCATAAAAGTCAAATTGGTGACCGTTACCTAAATCAAACCTTCTACCTCCACGAATAGCAACTTTCTTATCTAATGGCATTCCTATTGGGTTAGGGTTCATACTATTTGTAAATCCATTTGCTCCTGAACCTGTTCTTGGAAAACTTTTTTGCAAATCAGCAAAACCAAATGAACTAACACCATCAAGCATCAAAAATTCTTTACCTAAAGCTGTTGAGTTAAAACCGCCTCTAACATCAATTTTAAATTCTTTTTTCCCTTCCAATCTTCTTGAATGTATATCTACATGACCTCCAGTTACATCATGTGGGCCATCTGCAGAGAAAATCTTGTTTACAGATATGGACTGTAACATATCTGAAGAAAAGAAACGAAGTGCGATATTTTTAAACTCAGGTTCTTCAGATGGTAACATAAACCCATTTAATGTTGTGATGTTATTTCTATCACCTAAACCTCGAATGGTTACATTTTTATTATTGCCATCAATAGAAATACCGGGTAGCATCACTACTGCCGCTTCTGCGTCAGATGCCCCTTTACGTTTCATTTCAATAGCACCAATTGCTTGCATAGGTTTAACAGAAATTTTCTGTTCCATCATCAGAATCTCTTCGGTTTCTCTATTTTTCTTCGCCGTAACCAATACTTCTTTTAATTCTTTAGTATCTGGCTTCATTTTGAAGTTTATAGTAGTCGCCTGATCTCCCACTACTTTGACCGCTTTTATTTGCTGTTTGTAAGACACAAATTGAACGACAACCTGATAGTCTCCAGGGGATAATCCATTTAATTCAAATCCTCCCATTACATCAGTAATTGATCCTTTTTTAGAACCTTTGATAAATACAAGAACACCAATCATGGGTTCTCCTGTTTCATCAATGACTGTTCCTTCTATTCTTCCTACAGATTGTTTGACAGGTGGAGGGGAAGGTAATATTGGTGTTCCTCCATTAATAATAACGTAATTACCTAAACGCTTTAAGTTTAAACGTAGTTTTTTTTGTAAGTCCTCCACCACAAGTTCTGCTTTGCCTGCATACTTGTATTTTTTAATTATTATTTCTTTAGTTTGAACATATTGAAAGTTTAAATCGCTTTGTTTTTCGATCTTTTTTAATAAATGTAGAAGACTAATGTTCTCAACATCAATGTTAACGAATGAATTGGCTTTTTCTTCTTCAATCTCCATTTCATAATTGGCCCACAAAGTAGAATGTGAAAAAATTATAAATACTAGGAGAGAAATTTTCCAAAAGGAAAAAAATTTCATAGTTTTATTTTTAATTAAGATGAGAGTCAAGACAGAGATATCCTACCAAATCCGTCTTGGCTTTTTATTTACACAACACCCACACGTGAATATTTAATTAGCACGAATGATGATTTTTTCTTCTATAATTTTATAATTGATATCTGCTGAATATGAGATGATATCTAGAAGTTCTTCAATTGTTAATTCAACATTGAACTGTCCCATTACTACATAATCTGCTACAGATTCATCTATTTCAAAAGTATAGTTGTAATATTTCTCTAAAGAATTAATGACCGTTTCTAATGAAGTCATAGAAAAATAGAGCTTATTGTCTTCCCAGGCTTTCCACTCCGCTGATTTAAAATATCCTCTTGTGAACTTATGATTTTCTGCATCATAAATTACTTTCTCTCCAGGCCTTAAAGTGGTTATTTGTTTTCCTTGAAGATTTATCGCCACTTTCCCATTTTTTAATTGGATTGCTACATTTTCATCCTCATATGCCTTAACTCTAAAAGTAGTTCCTAATACTTCTGTCTCTATACCTTTAGTTTTTACTTTAAAAGGTCTTAAGCGATCATGATGAACTTTAAAAACACCTTCACCGATCAATGATACATTTCTTTTATTGACTTTATTAGAATAGAAATACTCAAGAGTAGATTTTGGCCCAAGGGTAACAATTGACCCATCTGGTAAGTATACTTCCCTTCGTTCGCCAATGTCAGTAACTACTACTTCTCTTCTATTTATTTCATTAAGGTAGTTTGATACATCATTGTAAAGTAGTTTTAAACCTACAATTGCCAATAGAAATATTGAGACTGCAATATTTATAGATTTACTCCATCCAAGAAAAGGAAAAGTCTTCTTTCTAGTTTTTGTTTCTACTTTAAAAGTAGAATCAGCATTCACCTGATTATCAGATTCATAATATCTCCCTAAGATACCTTTCCATTTTCTATTGTTATTGTCTTTCTCCATTCGTACCGCCAATCGAACTGGCTCTTCCCACATCAAAGAATAATGATCTAGAATCTGTTTTTTTTCTAAATCCTTCATGACTTCTTCTTCAAAGGTCAATTTTTCATCTTCTTTCATATGGTCATTTAGGTATTCATGACATTTGACTAAAAAAACTTCTTTCTGCATCTAATAATTCAAATAATTAAGAAAATTATATTTCAACTACTAAGGGCAAGAAAGACTAGAAAAAGGACTACTCTCCTTCGTAAACAAATTATGAATTCATAAAATTAGCATAAAAAACCACTCAAACAACTAACAAACAGTAGCTTTGACTCATAGACGAAATTCACTACTAACATTAAAATTCAATTGATATTTCTAAATTGTTAACATTTAGCTATCATATTATGAAAGCAAGAGTAGAAGCTTTGGTTTAATGAAAGCAAAAATGATATTTGAAAAACTATACAAGAGTTATGACTTACTAATTTTAAAACCAAAACAATCTAAAGCTAAATGACATTTTCAGAATTATACCATCTTTATATAAATGAAGATGAACAAACGGACTTAAGTGTGATATTTCACGAGTATAATATTCGCTTATGTAATTTTGGGGTACGTCTAGGGTTTCCTTTGGAAACGGTTGAAGACAGTATACAAGAGGTATTTATATACTTGATTGAACGTATCAATAAAACGGACGAAATTGGGCCTCTACACATTAAGACTCCTAAAGCATATCTCTTTGGTTCCTTAAGAAATAACTTGGTTAAGAAAGCAGAGAAATCTAGACGACTCCCAACCGACTCTATTGATATACATATGAACTGGGTTGAAGATCAATTTGAAAAAGATGAAATCAATAAAGAAGAACTTTTCACAAAACTAGAGCACTATATTTCTAAACTCCCTATTCGTATGCAAGAAGCCTTTCGTTTAAGTCGTGAAGAGAAATTTACCATCAACCAAATTGCAGAAATTATGGATGTGTCCCCAAATACGGTAAAAAATCACCTTGCGAAAGCCACTGAACAGCTTTTTTCAATGACAAAGAAAGAAAGGAAAGCAATCTAAGTTTGAATAGATAACTACTAAACCATAAAATAAAAGGATGAGAGATAATTTATATCTGATTCGAATAATATTGAAAGAAATAACATTTATCAATAATAGCTTGTTGATTTATAATAATCATATTAAAAAAAAAATTGAAAAGAGAGCTTCAGTTTTAACACTAAAAAACGAGTGAAAAAGTACCATAAAATACGATACTCTTTCACATCAAGGTTAATCAAAAAATATTGAGAACCTTTGTAATCAATAAATTCTATTATATATCTAAACAAGGAATTTTAAAATGGAGAAAAATATTTATACACTTTTATTCCTTAAGATATTTTGTCCTCTTGATTATCTAATTCAATTTTATTAAACCTTCATTTATATAGAGTCTTTTTTAATATGATTTCACTACTCCTTAACTGTTAATGATATTAAAGAAAAAAATAAATATTTTATTCAATTAAAAAATCTATTTCAATAATGAAATTACTACCACTTTATTTACTACTTTTTTGTAATGTAGCTTCCTTATATTCTCAAAGTGTTGATTTTGGATACACCGACTTCTTTTGGCAAAACCATAACATTCAAGACTTAAGTAATAAAAAAGCTTCTGAAAAAATACTTTTCAAGTATATCTATGGATTAAGTACAATGAGTAATTCTTCTAAATCTCAAGAGATTCACTTTTTCACTAACCAAACAAACCAAACTGATAAGACTCTTCTTTTCTATCTTGAAATTTTTGAGAAAGTTCTTTTTGATCCTAACTCACCCTTTAGAAATGAAGGACTGTACGAATTGATTTTAGAAGATTACAAAAGAAATTCAATATTAAGTGACTTACAAAAAGTCAGAATCAAATACCACTTAACTATTATTGAAAAAAATAAAATAGGTAAACTTGCTAGTGATTTTAACACTAAAATCGATGGTAATATTAAAAATCTCTACTCAATACAAGCACCGTACATATTGGTAGTTTTTACAAACAGTGAGTGTCCTTCGTGTATTGAAAATTATAAGGAATTAGGGAAGAATGAAGTAATAAGGAATACCACTGATTCAGGAAAATTAAAAGTCCTTATGGTAGATAATTCTGAATCACCTACCCTCACAAAGGGTGATCAATGGATTTGGGCCAAAGATATTGATGACGTAATTGATAGTAATGAAATATACTATACACCTGCTTTACCTTCAATATATCTCATGGATAAAAACAAACGAGTCATCTTAAAGGATGTCCCTCTAGAAGCAGTCACTAAATATTTCTTAAATCAAGGAGCTTTGTAAAGATTCATATCTAATTTGTTGAGAACAAAAAAAACACCTTGCCATCACTAGCAAGGTGTTTCCATTTATATTTTAAACTCTAGACGACTTAGTCTAAGTTATGCTTATAACCAACTAAAGCGTAGTATACAAGATAAGCCTCGCAAAGAATTACGATACCCCATGTCATTTGCCAATCACCTAAAGCATCAGCACTTACACCTTGTACCCAAGGAAGGATAGCACCACCTGCTACACCAATCATTAAAGCACCTGAACCTTTTGCTGTATAAGGTCCTAATTTGTCAATCGCTAAAGCGAAGATTGCTCCCCACATGATTGAGTGCATTAAACCAATACCTACTAATAACCATAATTGCTGAGTCAACATACCTGCTACAGTTAATACTAAAGCGATAGCTGCTGTCACTAACAATTGAGTTTGTCCAGGGATTTTCGCTAAGAATGACCCACATAAACGACCTACTAACATTGAACCCCAGTATATAGTGGCCATAAATGCATAAGTTTCTTTTTGTAAACCAATTTGTTTTGCATGAAGTACAAGGTTTGAACCTACCGCTACTTCTGCACCTACATAAACGAAGATTGCAATTACACCTAATGTTAAGTGTTTGAAGCTCCAAATAGATTTAGTTAATGTAGAAGGATCAACTTCCTCACCGTCATCCGATGCCATTGGGTTGGGTAATTCAATTTTACCTAAAACACC
Source organism: Flammeovirga sp. EKP202 (assembly GCF_014534745.1). Taxonomy (GTDB): domain Bacteria; phylum Bacteroidota; class Bacteroidia; order Cytophagales; family Flammeovirgaceae; genus Flammeovirga. The sequence continues at coordinate 58,286 of NZ_JACVVP010000041.1, read as the reverse complement.
AGCTACTACTGCGATCACAATCATTAAGATTGATAATGGCAATAAGATTTGAGCTACTTCTGGAGCAACACCACCAAAGATAATACCTGCTACAAAGAAAGGTGCTGCTGTTGTACCAATAGAGTTCAAAGCACCAGCAATACTTAAACGAGTTACAGAAGATGTTCCTGGAACTTCACAAACTGCGATAAATGGGTTGATTACAGTTTGTAAAACAGCCATTGCACAACCTAATGCGTATGATCCTACTAAGAAGATAAAGAACGCTTGAGGAACTGCACTTTCACCAATTGCTACAGATGGAAGATTAGCAAACTTCGCTGATAATGCTTCGATACCCAATGCACCTACTAACAAGATAAGACCTCTGATCAAAGTTGTTTTATGTCCTTTGTTGTCCACCCAGCTAGATGCAATATTACCCATTGTTGGGTAACCCATAAAGAAAGCAAACGTAATAAACGTTGCTAAAGTGTTTTCTAATGAACCTGCTTCAGAAAGTAATGCTTCCTGTAATGGTGCTTGGAATTGTTGGTTCACTACAGTTAAGAAACCTACAATGAACATTAAGCCTACCATAATTAGGAAAGGCCCTGTGTTGTTTTTTTTAGTTTGAACGTCTTTCACAATCGTTTTTTCTATAGTTTCACTCATCGTTTTGAGACAAAATTGTTAATTAAAAAGTGTTTTAAGTGGAATTAATTAGTGATCAAAATAATAGGACGAATAATACTTCAATTCATTATCCCTTAAAAAACCTAAACCGTTTGCAATATAGATTTAGAATTTAGAAAGTAAGAATGACACTTATCAGTTTTATCCAATATCATCATTTTAGAGTCACATTTTAACAAATAAAAACATTTATTGAAAATTACTTTGAAACCCTTTTTCAATCGAATTATATTTCTTTTTCTAATTCTATTCAAAAAATGTTTGTATTCCATGGAGTTTATTGCAACTTTATTTTATGATCAGTGAAGTACTATTAAAAATATTTTCAGGTTCTGTTGTAGGTTATACTACTAATGATCTCGCCCTTAGAATGTTATTTGAAAAGGTGATGGGTATCCCTAGTATAGTAGAACAAACAAAGGATCAATTCATTAATAATATCAGTCAACTCGTTGAATCTGAAATTATCAGACACGACAACATCAGTGAGGAAGTGAAAAAAGAGGCATTTCAAAATGCTTTACAAGTCATGCTGACTGAATTTATTGAAACGCATTTAAAAGAAGCTTTTCAAGAAGATGAACTGATTGCAGATATTCCTGAAATCAATACTTCTATAGATCGTTTTTTAGCCCTGATTGATGAGCAATCGAAAGAAACGATTCGTAAAGGATTGAACGGGCTATTAATGAATTCTCATATCACGGATTTCACTTCCAAACAACATATCCGCTATGTATGTGATCAATCTTTCGATATTATTCTTTCAATTTTAAAGAAAGAAAATCTTATTGAAGTATTGACAAATGACATCTGGCATGAATTCAAAAGGGAACAAGTGAAGAGTGTTGTATCCCCTATTCTTTTTGAAGCAATTGATCAATATACAGGTGATTTTTTTGATGAATTACATCAATTGATCAAAAATGACGAATTACCTCTGAATAATTTTATTGATAACTTTTTAAAGCAGATTGAGAATGACGAACTGATATTAAAGCTTAGTCAATCTATCTCTCAGAAAAGTATTAGTGAACTGTTAGGATCGGGAGATCATGTGAATATCGCCAAGGAAGTGCATCGCATCTTGGATAAAGAATTACAAGATCAGAGTGATAATGCACCCATTAAAAGGCTTATTAATATTCTTATTGACGTAATCAGTCAAGAAGAAACGACCATCTTTGATATTCTTCCTCCTACCATTGCTGAAAATTTCGAAAATTTTCTAAGAAGCAATATTCCAATTATTCTTGATGCGGTAGTTGAATGGATTCAAGAAAACCGGGAAGAAATCAATCACCTCGTTAATGAGGCCTTCGAAGAGGAAGCTAGTTTAATCGGTCGCTGGTTAATGGGGCTTTTCGTTGATAGTGTTAGTGAACGTTTCAAAGTCGTTGACGAGATCATTCATATTGCCAATGATCAAAAAACGGATCAAAACTCAAAGGCACTTGCAGAACAAGGTGCTGAGTTTATGCTAGATTATCTTAAGAAAAATAGCATCGGCAGTTTAATTCAGAAGTTCGATCAAAAAGGACTCATCAATACGCTTCATGCATTATTAAAAACGCTCATTGATGAGAAACTACTGGGACAAGGAGCTGAATCGATGTCGTCCATCATGGACAAAAGAATAGAAAGTATTTGGTCATCAGACAGGCAACATGAAGATCTTTCTAGACTTTTTAAGTTTCTTATTGATGAACAACTGATTTCAAAATTCATCTATCAGAAAAAATCAACGGAGAAAGCGAAGATTATTGTCAGCGAACGTTTGGACCGCATCAAAGAACAACCTCTGTATTCGTTATTTACAGACGCTACCATTGCCAAGTTTGGGAATAAAACACAAAGTTTTTCAGAAGAAGTTATGGTTTCTGAAAAAGTCGCCATTTCTAAGGCTTTGGAAGGAATTATTGATAAAGAAATTACAAATAAACCCTTTTCAAATTTAATCAGCTCTAATACCGTTGAGAAGTGGACTCCAAAGCTGAAAAAACTTTCAGTAGCTTTTATTCGAGATGAATTTGAAAAAGGGAAACAACGCCCTATTCATGATTTAGTAAAAATAGCTCAAAAAAGTGCTTCACTCCCCAAGAAACTCACATCAGGCATAGTAGGATATATTGATAGAAATATCAACCGACTGATGAAGGGGCAAGTGAGTAGAATTGTTGCTGATAATCTTCAAAATAAACATAATAAATTGCCTGAAATGGTGAAAGGATTTATGGGGGAAAACATGAAACCGATCACTTATTTTGGTGCATTTCTAGGTGCTATTGCTGGAGGATTAACAGCTTATGTCCCTATGGGTGAAAACCCTATCAGTTTAGGGTTAAGCATCGCCTTAGTCTATGGTATTACGGGTTTAGCGACCAACTGGATTGCCATTAAAATGATCTTCAGGCCGTATACTGCAAAATATGTAATGGGTATTAAAGTACCTTTTACGCCTAGTGTTGTCTCAGCGAATAAGGAAAACTTTGCTAACAATATGGGTAAATTTGTAGGGCAACAATTGCTTAATGAAGAGTCTATAGGCAACGATATTCAAGGAAAACTTACGTCACTCAAAGATAGTATTTACAATACCTTTGTAGAAACCGATTACCGTACGTTGGATATTCTTTTAGAAACTGAAAAGAAAGGAATTGCAAAGAAGGTAAGTAAAGACTTCACTCACAATTTGTTTTCAAAAAGGTATGAGTATGCTCAAACTTTTGCCAATAAAATAGAAGAAGAAATTGTAAAAATCGATTCGTTTCCATCAAGTTCATTGCAAACTAAATTCATTGATTTTGCACATAAAGATGCGGTTTATGAAACCCTGTCCAAGTTTTTATCCGACAAGGTGATTGATCTATTCAACAATGACTTAATGCTCAATGATGCAATTCCTGATAAATTTGTCGATCAGATGTTTGACGCTGTCAAACAAATTCTCAAAAAGCAATTAGACAAAGCTCATCAATGGATATTAAAAGATGATTTATTTGATCAACTGAAGAAAGTTTTCAGGGATAAACTGATTGAATATAGAACGAAGTCGTTGAATGAAATTCCGATCTTCAGTAATAATAAGGTAAAAATCAAAGAAAGTATTTGGAAACTCATGATGGAAACATTGGGGAAAGAGGATTTCCAAAACAAAATATTACATTTCTTTGAAAAACAATTACTGGACATTTCCAATCAAGAACAACCTATTAGGACATTGTTTGGTGGAAAACCTTATGAGGCACTTCAAGCAAACAGCATTCATATCGTTGAGCAATTGATACAAAGAGTGATCAATCATCTTAATGAAAATGATGAAAAAATTGCTCAAGATGTCTATACTTCTGTAGTGAATAAAAGAAGAATGGCAGCTCTATATGAGGGTAATATCAAAAGAACCTCTATGGCATTGACCAACAAAAAAATTCCCGATTTATTGTTGAGAGGGCTTCCTGATATTACTCAAAAGATACAAGATAGGATTTCTATTATTTCAAGAAAAACTAAGATTAAAGACCTTAATGTGGCCATCAATAATGAGCCAATAAAAGAGACTGTACTTGGTTTACTTCAAAATCATCGATTATTGACAAGTGTGCAATTTGTATTGAATAGAATTGTTGATGAAATTTTTGAAACAAAGATTGAAAAAATTCTAAGCGTGGGGACACTCTCTGAAGGTGAATTGTATGATCAACTTAGCCTAAATCTAGCTCCAGAGATAGAAATTATAAGAAACCACCTTGCTGATAGAATTTCTGACGAAGTCAAGCAAGACAACATTGTCAATGAACTATCGGACATCATCAAAGAAATATCAAAGAAGGTTATTCTTTCTAAAAAAGTAAAAGACATATTTAAGAATACAGATGAACAAGAATTACGTGAAGGTATTCGAAGCACGTTTACTATTTTATTGAATTCAAGATCGTCTCAAAAGTTTATCAGTACTATAGCACATTATATTGCTGAATACCTCGAACAAAATGGCATCTCTGAGATCGTCAATCATGAACAATTGATCTATGATGTAGAAAAAGGAATTGCAAAATCTTTGGAAAATAACAAAAATCAAGAAGTAATTAGGGAGTTGATCAAAAATCTCTCTGTAATATTTTTGAATGATTTCAATAAATGCCTCACTACCGAGACCAAGAATTACCTACTGAGTAAGACGCTCGATGGACTGATGCAATCTGCCTCTCCACATACAAGTGCATTGATTAAAACTATAGATTTCCAAGGAATTGTGGTCAATGAGATTAATCAAATGGACCCTGCCAAGATTGAGGAACTTTTTTATGGTTTTGCAGGCATGTATTTCAGAAGATTAATTATATATGGATTCTTTTTAGGATTGCCGATTGGAGCAATGTTAGATTTTGGTTTGATTCAATTAGTTTCTTTAGTCTTAAAAGAGTAAATTGAATTGACCAAAAACCAATTTCAAAAATGAAAGCTACCTTTATACTCTCTTTTTTAGTCTTATTGTTTTTCAATACTACTTTTGCTCAAAAGCAAAAAAAAACGTTAGACATTGAGCATGACTCAAGCATCACAATGATGCGTAAAAACATAGTACGTTTTAACCTTACTCCTTATTTACTTTGGGGAAGCGGAAATTATGTTTTAGGATATGAACGAAGAATCAATGATTTCCAATCCGTTTCTTTAAATGTAGGAAGTCTTACTTTCCCAAAAATTGTCACTCTACCTTTGGGTAATGGTGCTGCAAGAGATTTTAAAAATACAGGTTATAGCATTGCAGCAGATTATAGACGTTATTTTAAGAAAAGAAATAGAGGCTTTGCCCCTGATGGTTTGTATTGGGGCCCCTATATTGCTTATTACAGATACAATTTAAGCAATAACATTAGTTTCGATAGCCTTGGAGGCCAACCTGTTCAAGGAGAACCTATTCAAGCAAAAATGAAAGGAAGTGCTGATATTCTGAATATTGGCATTGAATTGGGGTATCAATTTATTATAAAAAAAAGAATTGCTGTAGACCTTATAATGATAGGTCCTGGCTATGGAATTTATACGGGAAAACTAAAGTTGGATAGTGATGTGGAAATCCCAGAAGAAGCTGAAGTTTTACAGGAAATAAAAAATGGATTAATTGAAAAATTCCCTGGGCTTGATGGCTTACTAGATGGAGAAGAAGTCAATACCAATGGAGATTTCAGGACATGGACTGGAGGTCTTCGGTTTGTGATACAAGTGGGATATTCCTTTTAGTGTCGTTACTGCAACCAAACAAATATTTTACATTTTAATATACTATGAAAACTCTTACACTCATTTCGCTACTATGCCTAAGCTCTTTCATTTGCTTTGGTCAACAATTTGTACCAGCAATACCTTCATCTGCTATGTCAGGTGCTAAAAACTCCTATGTGATCAAAAATGATGGCACTAAAATCATAGGAAAAGTAACTTCTTCCTATCTCGTAAAAAATGTATTGAAAAGTTTCACCTTTAAAACTGAAAGTGGGGAGAAATTTAAATTCAAAGCAGAAGATGTGAAAGAAGTAGGAATTAAAACTCTTAAAATTCAGACCTACACACAAGCTATTACTGCTAATTCTATCACTGAATTGTCTGGAAGAGACTTCAATAAAGTTGTTGATCAAGAATACTTCTACTTTGAGCAAGCATTGCTTCCTGGTAAGAAAAACAAATTTGCCTTGATGCAACTTTTAAACCCTGGTTTTGACCATGTTGTAAAAGTATACAAAGACCCAAATGCCAAAGAAACTACAGGACTTGGTGTTGGTGGTATAAAAGTCACTGGCGGTATTGACAAATCTTATTTAGTATGTGATGCGGGGTCAAACAGAGCTGTTTACTTAGAAAAGAAAAAATATAAGAAAGAAGCGAAAACTGTCATCTTTACTAAATGCCCTGACATCTTCGAGAAATATTACGGAGGTGATAAATTTGCCTGGAGAGATTTTGCAGAGCACGTATATGTTTATGACCAACTTTGTGGTGATCAAGCAAAATAAAACTGCTCTTTTCAAAGTCTTTTAAGTAGACAAAAAGATTCCCATTTCTAGTATTAAAGCTATAAGAAATGGGAATTTTTTTTATGTATATCTAATTAAAACAATTCTTGGCTATAGAAAAAACGTTTTAAGCTTCTTCTTTTAGGACTTGAATATCCTTAACCAATTGACGCATTTCCAACTTTAAGGTACCGTTATAAATACCTCTTATTTTTTTATTTTGATCTACCAAAATGAAATGTTCTGTATGTAAAAATTCAGTACTATCTTTTGTAAAACCTAAGTCTTCTTCAGCAAAATAGGACTGCCTTGCCAATTGATAGATTTCCCCTTTGGTTCCCGTCAAAAAATGCCAATTTTCAGAGGTAATTTCTTTAGCCGTTACATACTCATTTAAAACTTCCACATTGTCTATCCAAGGAGTAACAGTATAGGACATCAACTGTATATCATTATCACCAGAAAACTCATCATCTACAATTTTCATATTTTCTGTCATTACAGGGCAAATACTTCCACAACTTGTAAATATGAAATTCGCTACATGTATTTTCCCTTCAATATCTTTTTGAGTAATAGTCTGATTATGTTGATTTTTCATCTCAAAATCAGCAATAGAGTGCGTAATTTTAGATTCAACTTCTTGATCAGAGCTCAAAAAATGAGGAGTAAAATCAGGTGTATTATAAAAAGGGAGTTGCTTTTCACTTTCTACACAACTCAAATTTATAATACCACTAATCACAAGTATGATCCAACTAAAACGTTTCATCTGATACATTGATACAATTTTTCGTTCCTAACAATCCAAATCTCCTCCCCTCTTTGATTACATAATTCGCTTTGATTTTTCCATTATCATACCAAACCTGTTGTACTCCTTCTTCTTTCCCAATATGATAATTCTGGTTCCTTATTAAGCGACCTGAACCTGTCCAAGCTTTCGCATTTCCTTCATAAAGATCATTTTGAAAGTTGGTAATAAAACGAATCTTTCCATTGGGATAATAGCCTATTTGCTCTCCCTCTTTTTTCCCTTCCTTATAATACCTTACTTCTTCTAAAATATTATTAGGATAATACTTCACCCACTTCCCTTCCTTTTCACCATCATGATATCTTCTTACACGAAGTGTATCAGTACCATTAGGGTAAGTCCAATAAATCATTCCACTAAAACGTTTCCCATTCACATAGAAGATCCCTTTAGAAGATTTTGTCATCACCTCTTGGGCATTAACCATTTCAAGAGATAACACTTTCTTATTTTCATGTTTCTGTGGTGCACATGAAAATAAGAAAATGAAGAGAAGTAAGATAAAATTAGTTGGTTGAAGTACCTGGCGTTCCATAATATCCATTTCCATTAATGTAAGGGTCTTCTGCAGTAATATGATAATGATATGTCCCATCAGGGTAATCTTCAGTAGCGTGTGAATGACCGTGATAATCGTCTAAATCGTCATTTGTAACTGCTACCCCATTCTCCCTAGGTCCATAAACTGGAAAACCATCCAATAAAAAGCCCAATAAACCTTCTGATCCAATGGTGTCTTGGCTTGTTAAATGAACAGGCTCTAAATGGTAATGATACTCCCCAGATCTCTGCGGATGACCATTGTATTGATCAAAACTAAAAATTTCATCTGTCAATGGTTCATTGTTAGGACCTGCATATTGGTTATAAAAAGAAACCCCATTGACCGCAATTCCCATTGTTCCTAAAGAAGTAGGTTGATGGTTTGTCGCCTCTTGAGGATCTAAAGGTAGTTTGACTACACGATCAAAAGAAGAAATACGATTAGGATTCAAATGAAAATCATTACTATTATATGCCTCGTAACGACTACTCCACTCTGTATCTTGATAATAAGGACTTCCATGATCTGGTAAACCGTCCACTTCAATCACTACAAAATCGCCTTCAACATATATATCCGAAGCACCATATATTTTTTTATAAACAGATAAATCTACGCTAGAATCATCATCAGATGAATCATCGTTTGTAGTATCGTCATCAGCAGTAGGAGTTTCATCTTGTGGTGTGACATCAGAATCGTCTTCATTACTCGTCGAACAATTCATTAAAAAAATACACAATAGTAGAGTCACTAAATAAGCTTTTTTCATAGTAAAAATGGAATAATGGTTATTTTTCAATCAATATCTATCCATTAAAGGGGTACGTCATACCGTTGTACCCAATTATTAGATACTTTTTTTGAAAAATTTATGTAAAAAGTAGATATAAAATTTACAAAATCTTTTCACCAACTACAAAAAAGTACCATATCACCACCCAATAAAACAACTATTTAGCTACTCATACTATAATAATACAATTCTTATGAATTAGCATTTCGGTATTGAGAAGGAGACACACCTTCCTTCTTTTTAAATATTCTTGTAAAATAAAGAGGGTCATTATACCCTACATCATAGGCAATTTCGTTAATGGGCAATGTGGTTGACTGTAATAGTTCTTTTGCTTTTTTTATTCTCTGAATAGAAAGGTACTTAGAAGGAGTTTCATCATATACTTTTTGAAATTCCCTTTTGAATGAAGACAAACTTAAATGACATAGTTTTGCTAAATCTTCCAATGATAAATTAGAAAACGTATGCAATTCAATAACTTTCTTCAATTGTGAAGTACGTGGAGAATAAAGATCATTGATTAATTCCATTACCGAAGAAACATTATTCGTCTGAATGAGCAACAAGACCAATTCTTTAATTTTCAACTCTAATAAATCTTCATTGACCAACGAAGGATTATCAAAGTAAAACTCTAAGGAATCAATAAAACGTGCAATGATGGCTTCATCTTCAACTATTCTTGTTTTGGGGTTACTCATTTGTTTCTCAATCAACTTTGGAAGCTCATTGATGTACAATTTCTTAAGTAACTCGGGAAATAAATGAACTGCAATCACCTCTACACTTTCTTGTTCTTTCTGTTTGTGTAAGAACTCTAAAAAATACGTATCACACCTTAGCAGAATGGCTTCCTTTTTCTTTACCTCCAAGTTGTCTTGAGGAGAATGTAACTTAATGTGAGCATCTTTCATATACAAAAAACACCCTTCATTTTGAAAAACTCTTTCTTTCGTATAAGGAACTTTAAAAATATTTTTCTCAATTAGAGGTCTTCCTTGATAGTTAAAACTAATCGCTTCTTGCATTTTCATAAAGTGAAGATAGAAAATAACTAACAAAAAAAGAGGTGATCAATCAACCACCTCTTTTTTAAAATTTAAACTGCTAAACCTTTCTTTTCCCATGCAAAGGGCTGAAAAGCATTATCTAGTGGTGTTTTTGCCACATGATTCGTATAATTACTTATTGTTTTTTGAGCTAAACCAAGTATAATCTCCAAAACATTTGTTTGAGTGTAACCTGCATTAAAAAACGCTTCTAATTGTTCGTCCTTTACAAAACCTCTTGCTCGTACCAATGCCACTGTAAAAGTTCTTAACGCCTCCAATTTTTCATTAGGCAAAGGCGTCTCATTTCTTAAAGCTTCCGTGATTTCTGGAGCAATCTTCATTGCATTCGCAATTGCTGTATGTGCAGGAACACAATAGTGGCATTCATTTTCAACATTGATGGTTTGCCATACCACTGTCAATTCTTCATTGTTAAAAGAAGTACTTGCAAATGCTTCATGTAGGTAATCATAAGCTTTGGCCAACTGAGGTGAATCTGACAGTGTACCAATTAAATTAGGTACAAAACCAAACGCCTTTTTCTTTCCTTCTAATAATTCTTTGCTTGCTTCTGGAGCTGTTTCAAAGTTGTGAATTTTAAAATTTGCCATGATCTAATAAAATTTAGGGTGTTAGATTCCTAGACCTACTTTATAGAGGCCTTAAGAATGAAATTGATTAATGAATTAAAATAATGTGATCTTTCGGTTGTGGACTGATAGATTTAGTGTTGAGGCCAATATTAATAAAACAGCCAATACAGGTGGTCTACTTTCAAAAGGCAACACTTCAACAGGCACATTGGGATCAGAGTGCACAAATAAGGCTACAATCATAATAGGAAGCACCATGATACTCATACCATAAAAAAGCTTATCTGCCAATTCGGGTTTTATTTTATTGTAAAAGAAGAGTAATAGAAGAGCGATTGCCCCCACTATAATTTCACTACTTTGACCTATGAAGAAGGATAACTTTGGAAATGGCAATCCCACTGTCTCAATCTGTGTAGCAAAATTATAAGAAAACTGATCTGTAAACTTCACCAAGCCAGGCATAAATAAAAACAAGGCTATAAATGCAGTCGCTATTTTTTCTGAAACTTTCATCTTCTTTTCTTTTTTGTTTTTCTTATGATACAAATATCATGGATAGAACTTTTTAGAAAATGGACAAAACGTTCAAGGATATGGACTTTTGAGAAATGAACTTTTTTATAAATAAAAAATGCGAAAATTATTTACAATCAGTCAGAAAAAATAAGACATACCCCACTAAAAACCCATACTAAATGCTCATTAGCTAATGATTTTATTCTTTATAAAAAAAATGAGCCACCCCTTTATTATAGAGATGACTCATGTATAGCTTCTTTGAATAGCTCTAATTATTGAACACTAAGACGCTTAAATAATGTCTGACCATCTTCTGCCGTCAACCCAATGATATAAGTTCCTGACACAAGATTTGAAACATCAAACGAATACTGGAATGCTCCTTGCGGCACTGTATTCCAACTCTCTGAGCGTATTTTTCTACCTGTTAAATCCATCAACTCTAACAAAATTGATGTTGGTTTTTCAACCTCTAAAATTAATGTAGCAGTTGTAGTTGCAGGGTTTGGATATAAACGAACACTAGTTGGTGATTCATTAATAATACCGTTAATAATTGGCTTATTAACGATCACGGTGACTTCAAGTTCTAACGATAATTCACCATCAGTCACATTTAAAGGTAACGTCGCTGTTCCTTCTAACAAAGTGAAAATTATTAATCGATTGTCATTTGTGATAGATGCATCAACTAATGTAGTATCAAAATCCCCGATTGAATATTCTATAGAGTCTCCATTTAGATCTGTAAAATATTCATCAAGATTTACGATCCTAAATTCTCCAAGTTCTAAAACTAAATCGTTAAAGTCTTGAGATAATTCAGGTGCATAGTTTTTTTCTGTCACCTCTACTTCAAGGTTAATTGATACACTTTGATCTCCAACTAAAAGCGTTATCGTATAATTTTGAAGACCTTCAAGTATTCCCAATATGGACACTTTACTGTCATCTAAATTGGTGAACTCAACATTATCGATTCCCAAATTTTCCCACTCTACCTGCACTGTATCCTCTCCATTATAAATAAAATGATCAGTAAAGTCATATGTCGTTGAATCTCCTTCTCGAAGTGAGATGAATGCATTATCATTTGTAACTTCTAATTTATTATAAGTACTAAATGTATAATCCAAACTTGCAGTATACATACCATTCGTAGCTAAAATACTTACATTCACTTCTCCTTCCTCCAAAGCATAGATATTTAAAAGATTATTTTCTTCGTAAAGTGCTACAATTCCTGTTGTATCAAAACTATAAGAATATTCAAGATTTTCTTCTTCAATCAAAGTATCTAATCCAATCAAGAAAGTTTCTCCAATAAGTAAAATATTTGGCTCATTTTCAGGCAACACTTCTACAGGGACAGAAAGCGTAGTTTCTACTTGACCATCCGATGCTTTAACATAAAGGACTTCATCCCCAGAGATTGACGAATTAATAGTAATTTTCCCTACTGAATCAATTTGAACATCAAGATTTGAATCATTCTGAAGTTCAAAAGTATAAGAGAATAACCCTTCTTCTTGTTCATTGAAATGCTCTGATATATCATAATCAATAGAGGAGTTTGCATTGAAAACTAACTTAGAGACTTCCTTGATTATTACAGGTGGTCTATATCCAGGATCTGTAACAGTTACCATAAAGGATTCTGTTATTGTCTCTAAAATATCTGATGCTTTTACTGTCAATTCTATTTCTCCTTGTTGCTTTCCATAAATGACAAGTTGATTGTTATTTTCGATAGCTGCTTCTACAGATTGTACATTGTAAATTTCTATATCATAATGAATTGTATCAGCATTATAATCATAAAAATGTTCTCTCAAATCAATTACTTTAAAAGCATTTTTCTCAATTTCAAGATCTGGAATAGAATGATACACCTCAGGTAGTGTATTGTCGTAACTTTTGGCTTTCAGCGGTATTCTATTTACTACGCCCTCAAAATAAATTTCTAAATATTCATCAAATACTACTGTTCCATCTTCAGTAGGTTTAAAGGTTACAGTCAACGCCACACTATCTTTAGGTTGTAATATACCTGATTGAGATTCAACCGTAAAAACACTATTTGTTGAAAGTATTTTTTCCAAATTAATAGCTTGAGAGGACTGGTTCATTACATACATATCTAATGTCTTATAATAACCATTTGCCACACTATCAAAATCTAATACATTTCTAGATGGTGTTAAGTCTAATACGGAGATAAGAGCAGGAATTTGTCTATAAGGGTTCAATTGATCATTACTATTAACATCAATGCCATAAAGATAATCGCCTGCTTGCATTCCATTAGTAACTAAACTAAATGATACTTTCTGTGATGCACCAGGTAACAAAGTACCTTCTGTTATATCTAACTCGGCAGTCCCTTGAAGTTGAAATGCAATCCATCCAAATTGATAATTTCCACCTAACTCTCCATTTATAATTTCAGTATTGCCTGACTGAAGATCTACTTGTCTAAAATCAAAATTACCGGTATCCCAATTGTAAGCAGCCATGATCATACGATTACCATCCCAAGCCAAACCTGAGCCAAAGTTAGTCTCAAAGCCAATGTAGCCTATCTCCTCGGTCTCAGCTGTAGATGGATCTATTTTCATCAATACACTATTGATTATATCAATACCATATAAGTCACCTGTGGCACCAAAAGACAAACTAATCATCAATAGTTGTGATGACCCAAAATTTCCAACTTCACTTAATGTATGATCCTGTAAATTGAACTTATAGAGTTGGTTACTATTACACAAATAAAGTTCATCACTACTCACATTATAGGCCGCACCATTTATATTATATAAATTAATTTTGCCTTGATTTACTACCTCCTCAGTTTCGGGATCAATCAAATAGTAATCACCATTAATACTAAATTCGATGTATTTATTCAGAGAGGTAATGTACTCACCAGCACCAATAAAATCTTCAAAATAATTTTCAGTACTGTATTTTGTAAGACTTGAAATTTCCTCAGGAATCATCGAAGCATGCCCAAATTCACTCAAAGAATAATCATAGAGATAACCAAATGCAGCCTTTTCAGGAACAACAAAATCTTGATTAATATTTTGTTTTCTAGTATTGGTAAAAGTACCTCTTCTATATTCCTCAGGTATTTGTTTGCTACTTACACCTTTTCTAATCGATTGTTTTGTAGTACGAATTGCCCTTGGTAAGCTAAATTCATCCTCTGTCACATTCTGAATCTTTCTAACTCCAAGTTTATAAGATATAATATCTTCTCCTTCGTTTGTTAGAGTAAATTCTTGAGTTGTAATACTATCTCTTAATACAGTTGCAAATATAGAATCAGGTTGATGACTTAATACTAAATGAGGATAAGCATTCCAGATAAAATATTCTAAATCAATGCTAACTGAAGATTTCGATTCATCGTTCGTAGAAAAACTAATTGTCTCTGTGTACTTTCCTTTCAAAGGAGCCCAAAAATTATAGGATAACGTCATACTATCCTTTGGAGCAATAGTTAGCTCTGTTTGTTCAATAGTAATATATTGACTGCTTGACACAATATCAGTTATTTCCAAGGGTAAATAACCATCATTATATAATTTTAATGAACCACTTTTTACGCTATCTACATAAGAAACATATGAAAAGGAAGAATCATGATACTTTACAATTGGTCCTCCATATTGAACCTCAAAAAACACTTCTTTAATAGCCTCAGAAGGATCATTAGATCGAACCATGAAAATAGCTTGTGAAGATGACCCTTTTTCATAAGTGTGTTCCGTATCATAGTTGATCTGAATAGGTTGCGAAGAGTGTCCTGCTACATTACCATTTTCAGGGTTAATACTTTTAATGAAAGTGTTATTCCTAATTAAAATTGCCATTGATTCTTCAAGATACTCTGTATTGTAAGCAATACTAAAGCCTTTACTACTATCTTCATTTTGCATTCCAATAGAATAACCTATCTCTCCAACATCTTTGTATTGGAATTTAATATTTCCATTAGAATGAAGAATAACTTCAAATTCTACTGTTTGAGAAGTATTAGAAAAGTAATAACCATCAAATTGAATAACTACATAATTGTCATATTCCCTTACATAAATTGCATTTGCATAAAGGTCTCTCCAATAGGGTGCGAGCAAGTTACCCTGGGCATAAGTACTAGGTAGTTCTTTGTAATCAAAAGAACTATATGAATTACTAAAACCAATTGTACCATTATATGAAATTTCAAGTCTACTAAAAATATTATCATAATAAGTAAACTGAAAATTACTCAAGTAATATGTTCTAGTATGATCATCTCCAGATCCATAAACAGTAGCTTCTGGGTCATTTGACAAGTCTATCCAATCAAAAGTTACATTGCTTGATTCTTTACTATCAACCCAACTATATTCTCCTTCAGTATCTGTACCAAAACCAAATAATGTTGGCCTTCCTTGGATACTACTTTCTTGCCCTTTATGTAATTCTTCTTTTAAAAACTTAGAAGCTAAAAGCGGTTGTGTTTCTAATTCAGTAACAGTGTTAATGGAATAGGATAAAAGATCATCTCCTTCATTTGCTAATTGAAAAGTATACGAATCGCTTGATGGTTCCGATTGATGTAATATGATAGAATCAGGTACAACTGCTGTTGGTGGAATGTTTCCATTACCTGTTCCATAAAGGTTTACAGCATAAGTAGGTTGATTTGGATCATTGGTACGCATTGTCAAAGAAGTTGATCGATTGCCTGAAGCTACTGGAGTGAATACCACTTCTAACATTGCATTCGAATTAGGCTTAATAATTAAGGAATCAACACCAACCATATAATCAGGAAGGCTTGCATTAAAATCCGTTAATACTAAATATGAATATGTTGTATTAACAAATTCTATGTACTGAGTATGATTATACCCTAAATAAATATCACCAAAACTTGCTTCAGTATCAGCTACAAATTGTGGATCTTCTACGACTTCTACCACCCACCTTAAAACTCTTTTTCCTGTCTCATTGATTGATGCAATAATATCCAAATCATAACTTCCCAACGATAAATTTGCCACATCTATCACAATATCAATCGATGCAGAAGTGTTTGGTGCCACTTCAATCGGATCAGAGCTAATTGAAGCAAAAGGTGCTAACGAACTAAATTCAAAAGTAAAAGTTGTATCCGATTCATTAAGAATGCTAATGGTTTGTGTTTGAGTTTCACCTTGCTTAATTATTACAGTATGGTGTAAAGGTGAAATATCAAATTGTACTGGTGCTGCATCTAAAGCCTTAGAAGCGTTTAAAAGTCCCGTACCCATCTTGCCTTTATAAATCACTGGTAAACCATCATCAATTGAATCAATTGAACTTTCTAAAAGTTCTCTTAACTCTCCACTTGTAATCGGACTTGAAAGGTTAGACAAAACTAAGGCTGCTACACCCGATACATGTGGACAAGCCATTGATGTTCCTTGATAGAAACCATATGAATTAAAAGGTAATGTACTTAATATTCCTTCTGATGAAACAAAAGTTTCTCCACCAGGAGCAGAAACATCTACCCAATCTCCATAGTTACTGTACCAAGATTTTTGATTTTCATGATTTGTTGCTCCTACAGCTACAATTGGTTCGTAATAACCTGGATAATAGTCTGCATCTGAATCACTATTTCCGGCAGCGAAGAAAACGATACCGCCTTGCATAGGACTTCCTTCATATTGACCTGCTTCTTCGATAAAATAATCAACTGCATCTAAAATCTCTTGATCATATATTCCTGCAACCGTATGTCCCCAACTATTTTGAGCAATAACGGCCCCATTATCAGCAGCATAAACAAATGCTTGAGCAAACCCTCCATTATTGTAAGGACTAAACACTTCACAAGACATTAATCTTGCTCCTCCAATTACTCCATCACCTCCTGCAACACCCGCAACACCAATACCATTATTGTTACTTGCTGAAACAGTTCCTGCTACGTGAGTTCCATGAGGATCTGGATCTATAGATCCATTATTATCTACAAAATTAAACCCATAAACATCATCAATATAGCCGTTACCATCATCATCAATACCATTTCCTGGAATTTCACCAGTGTTAATCCACATGTTATTTTCAAGGTCAGTATGGTTGTAATCAATACCTCCATCCATAATAGCAACTATTACTTGATCTGATCCCATTGTAGTCTCCCATGCTTCAAACAAACTAATATCAGCACCTTCTGTTCCATTCGTTTGTCCAGTATTATGATAGTGCCATTGTGCTTCTAAAAAAAGGTCATCTGTAGTCATACGCTTGACCAGCTCTGATGGGTCTATAGGCTTTGGTTTTTCGTTAGGTCTTGCCATATGATGCACACATTTAGCAATCTCAAACCCATCGTATTTTTTAAAAGACTGAGCCACGATTTCTGGATTTTGATTGGTACTATATGTGAATTCATACCACAAATGCAAACCATGTTTTCTATGTCTTTCCTCGAATTTTTGAGAATAAGGGAATACCCTTTTCATTTGAAGAACATTATGATTTACATAGATTTCGTCTAAAGTGACTTGACCCATTTGTAATGTACCATCTGTTCTTTTAGACTGTTGTAATGTCAAAAAAGCACGCTCAGCGTCAGGTTTCAATTTCACCCTTACAACTTGAGGTATCACACTTGAATCTATACTTTTTTGTGCATAGATTTCCTGTCCAACTGTAGTACCTAGAAGGAGATATACAGTAAATACAATAAGTTTGCTAATAGATTTAAAAATCATTTTGTTTTATTCTAGCTTAAGAAAAAGTAATAAAATTTAGTTTTTAGTAGAAATGAATGATTCACAATAAATTAAAGTATTACAATAGTTTCAATGAATCAACAGATAGAATTCTATTGATTTTCATTTGTTAAATATTTATACAATAAAACGGTAAAGTTCTGTATGTCAATAATTTGCCAGTAAATCTATTTTTCAAGTACTAAAACACGTGTCAATATAGTTAATAACTATTAATTACCATCCAATAAACCTCCACAAAAAAAGGCTACCCTTTCGAGTAGCCTTAAAAAATATAGGATATTTATTTTTTACATATTCAATGCTCTGTCACCTGTAGCTGCTAAACAAGCTTCCTTGATTGCTTCAGAATAAGTAGGGTGGGCATGAGACATTCTTGAGATGTCTTCTGCTGACGCTCTGTATTCCATTGCTACTACACCTTCAGAAATCATATCTGCCGCTCTTGGGCCGATAATGTGCATTCCTAAGATTTCGTCTGTTTCTTTATCAGCTAAAACTTTCACCAAACCATCAATATCCATAGAGGCTCTTGCTCTACCTGACGCTCTGAATGGGAATGAACCGGCTTTGTAAGCACGCTTCGATTCTTTCAACTCCTGCTCAGTGTAACCTACTGAAGCCACTTCTGGCCAAGTGTAAACCACACCAGGAATTAATTTATAGTTGATATGTGGCTTTTCACCATTAATGTGCTCTGCAACATAAACACCTTCTTCTTCCGCTTTGTGTGCTAACATTGCTCCTTTCACAACGTCACCGATAGCGTAGATACCTTCTACTGAAGTTTGTAAGTGCTCGTTGACATCAATTCTACCGCGATCATCCATTTTACCACCGATTTCTTCGAAATTCAATTTATCAGTGTAAGGACGACGACCGATAGAAACTAGGCAGTAATCACCTTTGATCTCAATCTCTTTCCCTTTTTTATCTGTTGCTTTTACTACAACTTCTTCTCCTTCAACTTTTACAGACTCAACTTTAGTCTTCAAGTTGAATTTGAAACCTTCTTTCTTCAATACCTTCTGCATTTCTTTTCCTAAAGAAACGTCCATTGTAGGGATTAAAGAATCAGCATATTCTACTACTGTTACTTCAGCACCTAAACGTGCATAAACCGAACCTAATTCCAATCCGATTACACCACCACCAATTACGATAAGGTGCTTAGGAATTTCTTGTAGTTTTAAAGCCTCTGTAGAAGTAATTACTCTTTTCTTATCAAACTCAATAAAAGGAAGCATTGTAGGCTTAGAACCTGTTGCAATAATTGTTTTTTGAGTGTTGATTACTTTTGACTCTTCACCGTCAATTTTGATTGTATTTTTATCTACAAATGAACCAAAACCTTCGTAAACGTCAATTTTATTTTTCTTCATCAAGAAAGCGATACCGTCCGTAGTTTGTTTTACTACCTCACCCTTTCTTGCGATCATTTTACCAAAGTCAATTTTTGGCTTTTCTACTTCTAAACCGTGATCAGCAAAACGGTGCACCGCTTGATGATACAATTCTGAAGAGTCTAACAATGCTTTTGAAGGAATACATCCAACATTCAAACATGTCCCACCAAGAGTTGAGTATTTTTCAATTAATGCTACTTTCATTCCTAATTGAGCAGCACGGATGGCAGCAATATAACCGCCGGGACCTGAACCGATCACTGTTAAATCATATGTCATATCTGATCCTAAAAAGGTATTTAAAGTAAGGAATGCTAGAAATGTTTCCAGCATTCCTTAGTGTTTATTTTAGTAAGTTTGTTTTTAGTAGTTTAATTAAAGTAATTAAATCTACGGTTAGAGCTTGTTCCAACAATGCTCAATAGCTTAGATCTATACGTCTAATAATAAACGGATTGGATCCTCAAGCAATTCTTTCACACGCTTCAAGAAGCTCACTGATTCACGTCCGTCAATGATTCTGTGATCATAAGACAAAGCAACGTACATGATCGGTCTAATATGCACCTCACCGTTGATTGCTACTGGACGTTCCACAATGTTGTGCATTCCTAAGATTGCCGACTGTGGAGCATTGATAATTGGAGTTGATAACATTGAACCGAATACACCACCGTTTGTAATAGTGAATGTACCTCCTTCCATTTCTGGAATAGTCAATTTATTATCACGAGCTTTTAACGCTAAACGTCTTACCTCTTTCTCGATATCAGCTAGACTTAATGACTCCGCATTTCTGATTACTGGCACTACTAATCCTTTTGGAGCAGAAACCGCAATAGAAACATCCGCATAGTCATTGTATACTAATTCGTTTCCGTCGATGTAAGCGTTTACTGCCGGCCACTCTTGTAAGGCTACAGTTACAGCTTTTGTAAAGAATGACATGAAACCTAAACCAATCTCATGCTTGTCTTTGAACATCTCTTTGTATTTCTTACGAAGATCCATTACAGGCTTCATGTCTACTTCGTTGAAAGTAGTCAACATAGCTGTTTCGTTCTTCACTGAAACCAAACGACGGGAAACTGTTTTACGAAGAGCAGTCATTTTCTCTCTTCTTTGAACTCTTTCACCTGGAGCTGCTACTGGAGCCGGAGCTTCAGCCGCTTTCGGTGCAGATTTCTTAGGAGCTGCAGCAGGCTTTTGTGCTTTCTCTGCATCTTCCTTCGTGATACGACCATCAACACCTGTACCTTTTACAGTAGATGGATCAATACCTTTTTCAGCTAAGATCTTCGCTGCTGCTGGAGAAGCGTGACCTGTAGCATAAGTAGTGTCACCTGAAACTGCTGCTGAAGGAGCTGATGCTGCTGGAGCATCTGAACTTGCAGCGGCTGCCGGAGCACCACCTTCCATTACTTCGATCTTACAAATTGGAGCACCGATTTCTAAAGTCTCATCTTCTTGAGCGATGATTCTTAAGATACCTGACTCTTCTGCTGTCAATTCAAACGTTGCTTTATCAGATTCGATCTCGCAAAGAAGATCATCTAATTCCACATAATCGCCGTCTTCTTTCGCCCATGAAGCAATTGTAACTTCAGAAATAGACTCACCTACTGTAGGTACAACCATTTCCATTACTTCACCAGTTGCTTTTGGACCTTCTGATGACGTTGCTGCTGGAGCTGCTTCTTCAGTAGCTGCTGCTTTTGGAGCACCACCTGCACCTTCTTCGATAGTACATAATAATGCACCAATCTCTAAAGTTGCATCTTCTTCAGCACCTTCTGCGATTGTGATTACACCGTCTGCTTCTGCTACTAACTCAAAAGTAGCTTTGTCAGATTCTAATTCACAAAGGACATCATCCAATTCAACTGTATCGCCGCTTTCTACTAACCATCTTGCGATAGTTACTTCAGTGATCGACTCACCGACAGCTGGAACATTCATTTGTAAGCTCATAATTTTATATTTTTTGCGATTCCTCGCGAGAGTTCTAAACTAGTTTTTTTATAAATTTATAATGAGGGATTCCTACCTCCTCAAACTGATCACCGACTACTTCGTAATCCATTTTTTCGTAAAACTCCTTTGACACTGCTCTCGCATGTAAAGACATTGTTTCGAAACCGTGATCCATTGAGAAAAACTCACTAAACTGAATCATTAAAGAACCTAAGCCTTTGCCTCTCTGATCTTCCCTAACAGCTACTTGTCTCATTTTAATTTCTTCTGGAGAAATCGGTTTTAATACTAGGCAAGCAACAACTTCATCATTATCGTTCATAGCTGCTAAGTGATAGCTATCGAACTCTTCAGATAATTCCTCTTCTGAAAATTGTAATCCAAGTGGTTTACGTAATACTTCGTCACGTAATGCTACTGTTAATTTGTGGTCAGCGGAATTAAAAGCTACTTCTTTAATAATCATAATTTAATGTTTATAGGTCCTCTTTGTCAAAAGCAACCGAAACAATACGTTCTGTCTCCTCTTTGTGAATTTTAGGGAAACCAGTCGCTGGAGATGCTGAAGGTTTACGTGAAACTAACTTCAAGTTGATCAACTCCTCCTCGTTTCTAAATGCTCTCATAATAAAGGTCCAGTATCCCATATTCACAGGCTCTTCTTGAACCCACTTCAATGATTTACGGTTAGAATATTTCTTTAAAATGGCATTTACTTTCTTCTCTGGGAAAGGATGGATTTGCTCCACTCTTACAATCGCAACATCGTCACGCTTGTCTCTTTCCTTTCTCTCCAATAAGTCGTAGTAAATTTTGCCTGTGCAAAGTAGTACTTTTTCTACTTTCTTGGCATTTTTTACTGTTGCATCATCATAAACTTCTTCAAATTTTCCTTTTGTAAAGTCTTCTAATGAAGAAATACACTTCGGATGACGTAACATTGACTTAGGAGTCATTACGATTAATGGCTTTCTGAAGTCCCAAGTTAACTGTCTTCTGATTGCGTGGAAGAAGTTGGCTGGAGTAGTGAAGTTACCTACTACAATGTTCGACTGTGCCGCTAATTGTAAATATCTCTCAGGACGAGCATTTGAGTGTTCAGGACCTTGTCCTTCGTAACCGTGTGGCAATAACATCACCATACCATTACTTCTACCCCACTTACTTTCACCTGAAGTAATAAATTGGTCAATCATAGTTTGTGCACCGTTTGAGAAATCACCGAATTGTGCTTCCCAAATTGTCAATGCACCAGGATTGGCCATTGCATATCCATATTCAAAACCTAACACACCGTACTCAGAAAGTAATGAGTTGTAGATGTAGAAAGGACCTTGAAGCTTACTGATGTTCGCTAATGAATTGTACTTCTCGTTTGTCTCCGCATCGTTCAATACTGCATGACGGTGTGAGAAAGTACCACGTTGAACGTCTTGCCCTGATAAACGAACAATTTTACCATCTAAAAGAACTGAACCGTAAGCTAATAATTCAGCTGCCGCCCAGTTGAATTCCTTCTTATCGAAGAACATCTCCTTACGCTCAGCGATTAACTTATCAATTTGCTTTAATGGTTTGAAACCGTCAGGCACTGAAGTTAAAGCGTGACCAACTGCTTCAATTGTTGTTTCTGAAATAGAAGTATCAGGAGAGTTATCGAAATCTGCCTCTTTACCTCTTTTCAATTGTTTCCATTGGATCTCTAATTCTTGAGGTCTGTATGGAAGTGGATTTTGACGTACGTTATTTAAACGATCTTGTAGCAAACGACGGAACTCTTTGTCCATTGACTTCGCTAACTGAGCGTTCATTTCACCTTGCTCGACTAATTTCTTGATGTAAATCTCACGAGGGTTTTGGTGCTTCGCAATGATATTATAAAGCTTCGGTTGCGTGAACTTAGGCTCATCTGATTCGTTGTGTCCATGACGACGGTAACAAACCATATCAACGAAGATATCTCTGTTGTAACGTTGACGGAATTCAACCGCTAATTTCATTGCATAAGCAACTTCTTCAGGGTGGTCACCATTTACGTGAAGTACAGGAGACTCAATTAATTGAGAAACGTCTGTACAGTAGATTGATGAACGAGCGTCGTCAAAGTCAGTTGTAAAACCTACTTGGTTGTTAATCACGAAGTGGATTGTACCACCTACGTCATAACCCGCAAGGTTTGACATTTGTACTGTTTCATAAACAATACCTTGACCGGCGATGGCCGCATCACCATGTATTAAGATTGGAAGAATACGTTTTGAATCTTTATCGTAGATAGAATCTACTTTCGCACGTACCACACCTAAAACTACAGGATCAACTGCTTCTAAGTGAGATGGGTTTGGCGATAAGTCCAAACGTACTTTCTTACCATTATGTGTTTCAATTTGAGATGAGAAACCTAAGTGATATTTCACATCACCGTCTCCCATTGTTTCTTCTGGTACTGCTTGACCTTCGAATTCGTTGAATACTTCTTCATAAGTCTTGCCCATGACGTTTGTCAATACATTCAAACGACCACGGTGTGCCATACCAATTACAACTTCTTCTACACCTAGATCAGCACCTGTAAAGATAGCTGTATCTAAACCTGCAATTGTTGATTCACCACCTTCCAATGAGAAACGCTTTTGACCAACATATTTTGTGTGTAGGAAGTTTTCGAATACTACAGCTTCATTTAGCTTGCTAAGAATTCTTTTCTTGTCCTCTTGTGAGAACTCATGACCAGGATACTCGTTTTCAATCTTGTCTTTGATCCAAGCCAATACTTCTGGCTCACGGATCGACATAAATTCAAAACCGATTTTACCGTAATAGATTTTTTTCAATCTCTCTACGATATCCTTCAAAGGAACAGTTCCCATACCTAAATAAGAACCTGCTGAGAATTTTGTATTCAAGTCAGCATTAGAAAGACCGAAATCTTCTAAATCCAATAGTGCTTTTCTATCCTTTCTCTTACGAACTGGGTTCGTATCAGAAAGCAAGTGAGCTCTAGAACGGTAAGCATTAATCAACTGTCTTACCGCAACTTCTTTTTGAAGCATTTCTTCAGAAACACCTCCAGTAGCTTTTGAAGCTACTCCGTTTGAGTGGGATGCTTTGTTGTCCAGTTCAGGGTTTTCACCAAATTTCTCTAAAGAAAATTCGAAACCCTCAAAAAATCTACTCCAAGACTCATCTACTGAGCTTGGATCTTGCTTATACGACTCGTACATCTGTTCGATGTAATCTCCATGAGCGTTAGCGATATAAGAATACTTGTCCATGTGTTTGTTGAGGTTATTTACTTGCTCCGGGACAAACATACTAAAACAATTTTATTTACAATATTTGTTTACGCAACTATTCAAATATATCATTACGATTGAAATTTTAATTATCATTTACTTCTATTAGCATCAACTACTACTATTTATTATAGAATAATTACAAATTTCTCAAATAAGAGATGATCTATTGTATTATTTTCAAGACGTATTCTCTGTACTCTAGAAAATAAATAAATATTTCAATTCCACTTTTTTTCTCCTTCAAATAAGTAGTATTGAACACAACGAAAAGAGAAGGTTATTTATGGATAATTTTATTTTGACAGGCCTTTAATTTTTCAAAAAATGCTCTTTGAGGTATGAATTCTATTTATTTAAATTGAAAACTTAAAACTCAAAAAAATAATTTCTAACACCACAAAAAATGCCCTCACTGAATTACAATGAAGGCATTTCTTAAGAAACTAAATTCTAAAAGACTATCGTACTAAAATCTTCTGTACATGTTTTTCCTGTCCAACTACTATTGATAAAAAGTATATCCCATTTTCCAAAGCGTTAGGCAATTCAAATTGATAAAAGGAAGAAGAGAAATTGCGATCAGAGTAATATTCAATCGTATTTCCATTTAAATCAAAAAGCTGTAAGGTTAAAGACAAATCTGAATCAATATTAGAAAATAAAAGATTTACGGATTGCCCTTGTACCAACTCATTTGGAAAAACCTTTACCTCGCTATCTGTATTTGAAGTATTTTGATTTAAAACCCCAAATATTTCAAAAGCTCCATCAAAATCATATTGAACCAATCTATAATAGCTATACTGTTCTCCCGTCAACAATATTTCATAATCCGTAGCAACATTAGTATTGCCTTGTCCATCTATCTCTGCAATTTCCATCCAATCTTTCTTATCATTAGACCCCTCAATCATAAAGTGGGAATTATTTTGTTCAGAAGCCGTTGTCCACTTCACTAAAAAACCATCATCGGTTTGAATTCCAAAGAGAGAAATTAAAACTACTGGTAGATCTCCACCTGAAGCTTCAATCTTTGTACATACAGAACTACCACTATCATCACAACCACTAGCTTTAAAAGATCCTGAGATTTGAATTTTTGTATCTAGGTCCCCAGTTATTGCTTGATTCACAAAATCGATTCCTCCACCTACATCCATGGATGCACCACTTGCTACTTCAATAGCATTAGTACCATTACCACTTGAAGAAGGAATGATCCACGCTCCTGAAATATTGAAACTTCCCGAGGTAATATTAATATCTCCTGCTTCCATTGTAAAGTCACCTGTCACATTTGTAGTACCTGTATTATTGAATATTTGGGCACCACCACCACCAAATTGAAGACCTCCATCGAGATTTAAAGTTCCTCCAACTGTAACTTCAGTACTAGTTGCATCCAATATTAACTTATCGGAAACAGACAAAGTACCTCCGGATTCAACATTAATGAAAATCTTATTATTATCATTTAGTGATTGAATTGACAAATTACCGCCATTACCAATAGTTATTGACGATTCATAACTGTTAGATTCAAGAATAAAACCAGTATATCCAGTATCATCAGTTACATTAAAATTTACTTGAATAGCATTATTTCGGTATTGAGTACTACTACCAAAATTTATTTGATCTCCTGAAACGGGATAACCTGTTGAAGATGTACTACCAATTTCCGTCCAATTACTGGAATTTTGCCAATCAGAAGCACTATTGTAGACTGCAGTACCATAATCACCTACATAAGGTTCAAAGACTGCAGAAAAAACATTTTGACTTGTTGAAATAGAAAGTAAAGCTATTAGGTACAAGCAGTTTAGATGTAAAGAGTTCATTGATTTAAAAAATAGACTGTTAAAATTCATTTAGTTCCGATACTCAAAACTAAAGACAAGTCTCTATCTAACAAACCTTTACACCTTTTAAAGTACTACTTGTAACATTATGTCACCATGCTTTCAACTTCTGTTGCTTAATGTAATATTTCGAGATTATATACTATTTAACTAATATCTTTTGTTGATATCTCTTACTACCAATCAAAACATTTAAAATGTAATAACCCTTATTCAAAGAGTTTGGCACTTTATATTGATAAAAAGAAGAAGCATAATTTGATGCTGATTGTTGATCTACTTCATTTCCTACCAAATCAAATAAATATAACGTGAAAGCTATATCTGAGTCAGGATTAGAAAATAATAAATTAGTAGATTGACCTTGAGTTAGTTCATTTGGAAAAATACTGATAGTATCATTTTCAGGTAAAACATTTTGAGTCAGAATTCCCAAAATTTCATATGAATTATCAAAATCATATTGAACTAACCTGTAGTAGTTGTATTGTTCTCCTTTTAATAAAATCTCATAATCAGTAGCAACATTTGAATTTCCTTGTCCGTCAATCTCTGCGATTTCCTTCCAATTATTTTTCGTATTTGAAGCTTCAATCATAAAATGGGAATTATTGATTTCTGAACCTGTAGTCCACTTCACTATGAAACCTTCTGGAGTTTTTATACCGAATAACGAAATAAGTTCAACGGGAAGGTCTCCGCCTTGAGCTTCAATCTCAGCACAAACAGCCGCATGATTACAAGAACCTGAAACAGTAACATTACCTCCTGTAATATCAATATCTTCAGGACCTATAGCATACTGATAAAAGTCAATCCCTCCAACATTTAAAGAAGCTCCATTGGTTACATCTAAATCATTATTTGATTGTCCATCTGCAGTCTCAATCACCCATTCTTCTGAAACATCAAAACTACCTCCACTTACTGTAAGGCCTGTACCCAACATTTTAAATTGTCCTGTGACATTAAAGTCCCCAGAACTAACAATAGTATTCTTTCCGGTATGCACCATATTTAAACCATCGTTAAAACTAATCGTACCATAATTGTAAATACTTGTTTGATTAGCAGTAAATGTCGCCGTGTTATGTACCGTTAATTCTCCTCCACTATTAATGGTTAAAGTAATTCTATTACCATTCTCATTCAAAGAAGAAGCGTCAACCGTAGCACCACTACCTATTGTAAGTACAGAAGGATAACTATTAGCATTAAAAGTAATTCCAGTGTACTCGTCTGCTAAATCAAACCCTGTAATTACTATACCATTGTTTCCATATTGTGCCGAACTACCAAACTGTACTTCGTCATCATCACCAGGAAAGCCAGAAACTTTCCCCTCTGTAACGTTAAACCAATTGTTTGGCTCTTCCCAAACTGCTAAACTTGAAAAAGTAGCAGTCGCTTTATTTCCCCATTGACCTGGGTTAGGTTTAAAAACTGCCGCATTGATATTATTGCTGGTTATCATAATAATTGCGGTTAATAAGTACAGACTTTGCCTGTGTAATTTAGAAAAGTTCATTTAATGTAAGATTTAAAAAGCTAGTTGTAGATAATCTATCATTCAGTATCTCAATATTACAGCTAATTGCTTCATTTTCATAACAATCCATAGAATAAATAGCAATATTCCTTAAAATCCCCCTTTTTTTATTGCGTTTTTTGTTAGGTGATATTCAAAAAACCACCCTAATTTTTAGTGATACTCCATATTATTATTCTATCGAACCACTTATGTAGCTCAATATTTACATCTCTGAATAGAGTACGTTCATCAATTATTAATCATAATAAAAAGAGAGTTTATAACTGTTCATTTAACACTTCACACCCTATTCTACTTTTGAGTTAATGGGAATTTAATTGCTTTTACAGGTTTATAAAGTTCAAATTTAACTTTGAATATGAAAATTATATTTTGAAGAGAAAAATAGAGCTTAAAACAACTTAGAAAGGTGATATTTTATAAATACTTTTCTATCTTTAAAATAGTAAGATCTATTCAATCTGTAATCATCATTAAAAACACCTAAATGACTCGTCATTTTCTACTTTTTTTTATTTTATTTTTCTCTACAACTTCCATCGCTCAAGAAAATGGTCTTAGCTCTAGAAAGAAAATCCTTGAAAATCACATTTTAAGAGTTGGCGTAAGAGAAGACCCTCCTTTTGTAATCAAAAGTGTGGACGGTTCTTTCTATGGCTTAAGTATTGACCTTTGGCATATGGTTGCTGAAGATTTACACTTGGTCTATGAATTTGTGGAATATAAACATATGCCTGGTCTTATTTTAGCACTTTCAAGACGACAAATCGATATTTCTGCCAATCCAATGCCCGTCAGTTCTACTAGAATACGACAGTTAGATGTTACCTACCCTTTTATGACTACATCATTAGGCGTTGTTGTTAAAAAGAATGAGCAAGATCAGATTACATTATTCTTTAGTAACCTATTTTCATTAGGCTTTATGAAACTCTTTTTCACTTTAATCGTCATTGTTTTCCTTTTTGGAACATTGGTTTGGTGGGTTGAAAAAAAGTACAATGCTACTGACTTTAGAGATGGAATTGATGGTGTAATGGATGGTATATGGTGGTCAACGGTTACAATTACTACTGTTGGATATGGCGACAAAACCCCAAAAACCACATTAGGAAGAGTCATTTCAATGGTTTGGATGTTTGTTGCCATCAGTTTGATTTCAAGTTTTACGGCAACGATTACATCAACTTTAACGATTAATCAGTTAGAAGCACAAATAAAATCCGTTGCTGATTTGAGAAAAATGAAAGGTCAAATTGGCGTAACGGCTCACTCTGGAGCGGAAAGTTACCTATTAAAACACCAAATTAACCCTGCCACTTTCGTGAACCCTGACGAAGGATTAGATGCTTTGAACAATGGTGAAATCATAGCTTTTGTTCATGATAAGCCTATCATGCGTCACGTTATTAAGGAAAGAGGTGCCAGTAACTTATTTGAAATCTCTCCTGCCAACTTTAAGCAAAACTATTATTCTTTCTTTATGCCTAGAAATAGTAAGATGTATAAGAAAATCAATTCAGAAATTGTGGATAATATTGATAGAGACTCTTGGCATCGCTTACTAAAAAAATACAATATGGATGACATCAACTAAAACTCAAAAACAGCAAACTGGAACAAAAGGTGAAATTATAGCCACTGATTTTTTAATAAAAAAAGGGTTCCAAATCCTAAAACGTAATTATAGATACAAAAGAAATGAGATTGATATTATCTGTCAAAAAGATAATTTTTTAGTCTTTGTTGAAGTTAAAACACGCAAAAATAAATCATTTGGCAACCCAGAAGAACACGTTTCTCAAAAACAAATCGACTGCATTCAAGACGCTTCTATTCAATTCCAAAACTCGTATCAAGGTACAGCTCAATTGGTCAGGTATGACATTATAAGTATCATAATTGATAGAAATGTAGTCTTGGAAATTCTGCATTTGGAAGATGCTTTTTAAAAATTTCTCAAAAAAAATTTAAGTACGTAATCACTTTACGTTCTTCTCCTATTACTTTGTAGTATCAAAAAAACAAACAGGTATTTAGCCAATGCTATTACTATCTGATTGTACATTTTAAACTCTTAATCTAAATCAATAAAATGTAATAAGTACCAAGACAAAATTATTTAATACTAATTCTATTTATTGTTTTGCGATTACTTCCTTCAAAAAACTTTAAATAGAACCACTATTAATACGTTTTTTAGCGTTGTACTCACAAAAAATAAATTAGAATTAACTATGATTTATTTTTGGCTTAGTACTTAGTAATCGAATAAGCCATACCATAAATAACTAATTACGGATTTAAAGCAAACGAAAAGTAATCCTTTAGAAACAGAATATTTTTCCCATCAGATTACAAAAACAACTTAAAAATGAATATAACTGAAGAATATATTCAAACCATATCCCCAACATCAACAGCTTTCAATGCAGGTAAAAAATTATCAATACCTGCTAAGTGGCTGTCTTATGGTAAAAGTGAAAGAGGGCTATGGGGAGAATTAAAAGGAAGTGGTAAAAAGCCCTATAAAACTCAAATTGATATTGTTGATTTTGCTTACAAATGCTCTTGTCCTTCGAGGCAATTCCCTTGTAAACATGGCATCGCTTTAATGCTTTTATATGTGGGATTGGAAGGGAAAATTGAAGAAACTGAAGAGCCTGAATGGGTGAAAGAATGGCTAGATAAGCGTTCTATTAAGAAGAGTCAAGCAGATGAAACAAAAGAAGTAACTGAAGAAGAGTCAGTTAAAAAAAATAATAATAAACTAAGAACTGAAGCAAAACGATTTGAAGAGGTTAAATCTGGTATTGAAGAACTTGAACTTTGGCTGAAAGATATGGTTCGTATAGGTTTTCTAGAATTACCTCATCAAAGAAAAAAGATAGCTGCATTATCTAAAAGAATGATTGATGCTAAAGCGACTCGATTATCAGCTTGGGTAAGATCTTATGCCGAATTCAATTTTAACAACGAACAGGTATGGAGAGAACAAGCCATGCAAACTACAGCCCGGTTATTCCTACTTATTAAAACATTTAACAACTATGATCAACTTTCCCCATTATGGCAGCAAACTATTAAAACGCTAGTGGGGTGGAACCAATCGACCAAAGAGTTAATCGATGATCCAGAAGCGGAAAGCGTGGAAGATCATTGGTTAGTAGTAGGCCAAGAAACTTCCGAAAGGGAGGGCATTACCACTCAAAAAAGTTGGTTGTTGGGTTTACAGACTAACAGAAATGCGTTAATCCTTAGCTTTAAAACCAATTACTCTAGCTTTGACCACTCCCTTTCAACAGGAATGTTGTTTGAAGGAGCACTTAAGTTTTTTCCATCCATCACTCCTTTGAGGGCAGTGGTTTCAAAGCAAAAGTTAAGCTTAAACGAACTTGTTTGTTTACCTCATTTTATGGAAAATATCAATGAAGTGTATCAGCAAAGAGCCGAAACACTAAAGAAAAACCCTTGGGAGTTGGAACAACTGGTGTGTTTAGAGTCTGTTCAATTAGTACTTCAGAAAAAGGAAAATGTAGTTTGTGATACTTTTCAAAACTATATCACTATTGAAGAGGAATGCCCTGAAGATGTGCTGTTAAATTGGTATGCTTTAGAAGGTTCTTCTCCTTCTAAAATCGCAGGTTTATTTAGAAATGGCAAACTATTACCTCTTGGATTATTTCATCAACATAAATACCTGAAATTATAATGTGGAAGCAACTTGTAGAAACGGGATTTTTAGGAACAGAACGCAAGTCTATTCAAAAAGAACTGCTTCCTGAAAACTTAATGAAACAACTTGAAAAAGTAAATGATGAAGACAGAGAAAACTACTTTCTAATGGCCTTATCTTTAGGGCAATATTATTATGAAAGTGGTGAAATTGCCCGGAAATATGATGGTGATGTCGTTACAGACTTCGTAGAAGAAGGCCGTCCTGAAATCCCACATAATATGGAGTTAATTTTTAGTAGAATTAATAACCTTGATACTTCATTTACGAAGACCAAATTGATCCACTTATGGTTGGATTGTATTATCAATGAGGGGCAAATAGTGGGATATCCTTTATTTAAAGAACTTGTCAAGTTTGGTGAAAGAAAAGGAGTTGCATTGAAAGATAAGATCACAAAAGTACTTTCTAAAAACTCTCTGAAAGCTTGCGTCCAATTCCACCAAATAAATAATAACTGGATCCAACAACCTATTAGTGAGGAAGAATGGTATACGGGAAAAATGACCCAACGAAAAGCCTTTTTAGAGACGCTTTTAGAAGAAGATGTTTTAAAAGCCATTGCACTTCTCGAAGAAACTTGGCATCAAGAAACGTTGAACAGTAAAGTTTCTTTGTTGAATAGCATTTATGAAAATCCATCAGAAGAACTAGTTCCTTTCCTAGAAGATCTTTATAATGGAGAATATAAGTTTATAGAAACTGAGAAAGAAAAACGTAGAGAAGGTAGAGCTATTCTTTCTAAGATATTATTAATGTTCCCTTCCTCAAAATTAAGCCAAGAAACATTACAACAACTAGTTCCTCTTTTTACTAAACGAGCTCTAATAAGCAAACTAAAATGGAAGCTCAACTTTCCTAAGGAACAACTTGACGGCTTCTGGAATGAGAAAAATATGTTGCAAAAATACGGTCTGGGAACTGATGGGTTCATGGCTCATCATCATTCTACAAAAGAAGAATGCTGGATGGCTTATTTTATTCAATATATTTCGTTCCAAGCTTTTGCGGATGCTTTAAAGACAAAGGAAACACATATTATCAACTGCCTTTTTGATAGTAAAGAACTACAACAAAAAGTAAGATACAGTGATGGCACCGAATCTATTTTCATTAATGAACTCACTCATAAGGTGAAGTTTAATAAAACCAAAAGTTCCGTCCAGCTTGTTCAAGCTTTTATTGAAAAAAGGAATTATAACGATTATGAGTTAAAAGATATTTTACTCTCAGTTTCATCAGAGGGTATTGAAGATTTGATCATTAAAAATAACATTTACAATACCACTATTGACCTCATCTGTAATTATGGTTCTGAAATTCCAGACCTAAACTTTTCTTATGATTTGAGTAAAAAGTTACTTCAGAAAATTCATGGTAAACCTGAAAAATGGAATTATAGAAATAGTACAGATGCACTGGGGCTGATACTTTCTAAAGACCTACTTGGAGAGTTAGAAATTCTTAATAAGAAAGAAGAGCAAAGAAAACCTAGTTATAAAATTGATGAAGGACGATACCAAGAGTCTTTACAAGTATGGAAAAATAAAATCTACATTCCCATCAAAGAAGTGATTGAAATTCGAGCTCTTTTGGAAGAAGAAAAAGAGTTTGTTACAAAATAATTGAGACATAATAATCAACCTAAAAATATTACAAAAATGAGTACAGTATTAAGACAACACGCAGAGCAACAATTTGCAGAAGAATTAGAAGCATTAAGAAATCAAGATAAAGCCCATCGCCCTACCAACTGGGAATTATCACCGCAGGCTGTTGTAAAATATCTAATGGGAGGAAAACTAGATAATGGTTTTGAAATCACCCCAAAATATATTGGTAACCAAAGGCTAATGGAAATTGCAGTAGCCACATTGACGACAGATAGAGCTTTATTGTTATATGGAATTCCTGGTACAGCAAAATCTTGGGTATCAGAACATATTACGGCGGCAGTCACTGGAGATTCTACAATGTTGATACAAGGTACTGCTGGAACTTCAGAAGAAGCCATTCGCTATGGATGGAATTATGCAAAATTACTTGCAGAAGGACCTACAGAAAGTGCATTGGTCGAAACTCCAATGATGCGAGCGATGAAAAATGGTAAAATTGCAAGAATAGAAGAGTTAACTCGTATTCCTTCTGATGTTCAAGATACTTTACTGACCGTTTTATCAGAAAAAGCAATGCCGATTCCAGAATTGAATACGGAAATTCAAGCTGTAGGCGGATTCAATATCATTGCAACAGCCAACAACAGAGACAAAGGTGTGAATGAACTTTCTTCTGCTTTAAAAAGACGCTTTAATACCGTTATTCTTCCTGTTCC
The DNA here is from genome assembly GCF_014534745.1 of Flammeovirga sp. EKP202. GTDB lineage: Bacteria > Bacteroidota > Bacteroidia > Cytophagales > Flammeovirgaceae > Flammeovirga. The sequence continues at coordinate 24,321 of NZ_JACVVP010000041.1, read as the reverse complement.
TGCTACGGCAAAAGAGGAAATCAATATTGTTCAAAGCAGGGTTTCTTCATCTATCAAATCCTTAGGTTTACCTGCAGCAGAACCTACTTTAAAAGAAATTCAGAGGGTGGTTAGTATTTTTAGAGAACTTCGAAATGGTGTTACAGAAGATGGTCGCACAAAAATCAAAACCCCAACAAGTACTGTTAGTACAGCCGAAGCTATCTCTGTTGTCAACAATGGTTTATCTCTTGCTGCTCATTTTGGAGATGGAACTTTAAATGCTCATGACATTGCATCAGGCTTAATCGGTGCCATTGTCAAAGACCCTGTTCAAGATGCTACTGTCTGGAATGAATACCTTGAAGTAATTGTGAAACCAAGAAAAGAGTGGAGCGACATTTATAGAGCTTGTAAGGAGTTGTCGTTATAATTTTTATCCCATCAAACTTAAAGTAACACTATTAATCAATATAAAAATGGATAATACGACAACATTAGAAAAGCATTTCCACCTCTTTACAGATCAATTCATAACAGAATTGAAAGCAAGTAATAATCATTTTAAAGATGATTATGAAAAACATCTAGAAATAAAAAACATTCAAATATGTGCCGATCATATTCTGAAAAATAAAGGACTGGAAGAGCCGTTTTTTTCAGATCTCAAACTCAACCCTTCTTATGAAGTTCGTAGATATGTTAGAAATGTTATTAGTGATAGTATTCAAAAACATGAATTGAATTGGGTGCTTCAACAATATAACTTTTTATCATCCATTTTTAATAAAAAAACAGTCCAACTTCTTGTTGATGAATATCATATACGACAATATTTCCAATATATAACCTCTTCCAAGAATACAGACGAAGCATTGGAAGCAGTAAATTACATGTTATCATTAGGATATTCTGAGAATGAAATGTTTTACACTGTATTTTTTAAATATGGAAATTGTTTCTTTTTTGAATATACTTCAATGGAAAATGAAAAAATTATTAATGATTTAATTGATGATAAGATTCCACTTTCTAATCATGGAAAACTTATTATGGCGTATGTTAAGGAAAATCCCAAAACTGAGCTTATCCACAATATTATTAATTTTATATTATCACAAACCTATAACTCTAAACTAAAAGTTGAACTAACTTATTTTCTTTCAAATTATTTCCCAACATTACTAAAAAATTCAATTGAAGATATTTCAAAGAAAAAAGAGAGTTATTATGACCAAATTATTGAATTCGATGTTGTATCGTTATGCTTGAAAATAGATAAAGATTACTATTCTAATCTATTTATTGAACTCTTTTTGAAAGATGACAGTATTCACATTGCTGAAAAACTTAGTTTAGTATTACTAATGAATAAGCACCTAATGGATTACAATAATGATCATGTAATTCAACAATTGGGTGAAAGTTATTTGACAAATCAACTTACTAAATATCAGGGTGCAGAACATCGTCATCATTATGCTAGTACTACTCAACCTCTACTTCATACCTACTTCGAATATTTAATAAAACTTGATGAAAAAGCTGCATTAAAACGCATCTCAACTTTTTTCAAGGATAGCTCCTTTTTACCTGGCCATCTCTTCAAATTTATTCAAGAACAGTTTGGACAAGAGAGTCTACCACTCCTTTTAGAAGGCCTCAAAAAAGATAAAAACACTTACAAAAATGAAAGGCATTACTTTGTAAATTTCACTAAAGCAATATCTGAACTTCAGTTTGATGATGTAATAGATGATTTATTTCTATTCGCTTTTTCTTCCACTCTCAAAGATGCGACAGAATCTATTTGCTCTTTGATTGGGCAATCACAAAAAGGAGTCGCAATGAGTATTGAATTTTCAAAAAGCAAAAAAGCCAAAGAACGCTCTGTTGCAGTTCAAGTTCTTAGTAAAGTAGAAGGAGAAGATTCATTTATTGCTCTTGCCAGTATTGTTGATTTTGAAAAAAACGATGATTCAAGAGATAGCATTTTGGAGAAAATACAAGATATAAGATTCAATTCTCCATTTACTAAACTAGAAGTCAAGAAAATGATTGAAGCTGCTTCTAATCGTAAAAAACTATCAAAATGGTCTGAAAAATACTTAGATGAAGAAAAACTACCTAAATTATTCTATCAAGATGGAGGACCGTTAGACAATAATGCCATTCGTTTTCTTTTCTACAGAGTTAAAAGAGCAAAAGGAATGAATTCCGATATTGAAGCGAAGCAGTTGATTCAAATTTTAGATAAAGAAAAGTGTGGAAAGTTTGCCAAGGTTTTAATTCAAACTTTCAAAGAAACCAATGCTGATCCTAAACTAAAGTATTATCTTACTCTTGCAGGCTTAATGGGTGGAGATGCTGTGACTTCAACTTTGAATACGCTTTTTAATCAAAGTTTAAAGGAACGTCGTGTGAAAATGTGCGAATACATTTTAGGAGCGTTAGCTATGGTGAGCACGAACAAGGCTTTACGAATTATTGATCAGGTATATAGAAAAATGATCAACAAGAAACCTGCACTTTCTAAAGTAGCTCAAGAATCACTCACTGTTGCAGCTAATGAACTGAACATAACATTAGATGAACTTGCGGATCGGATTATCCCTAACTTTGATTTTGAAGATAATTTTAAGGCTTTTGAGGTTGAAGGAGAAGAATACAGAGCTTTTATTAATTCAGATTTTAAACTCAATTTCCTTAATGAAGACAACAAATTCAGAAAATCAATTCCAAAAGCAACTTCACCTGAAACCAAAAAAGAATTAAAAGAAATTGAAAAAGGAATTAGAGAAGCTGTAAAAGGACAAACACTTCGACTAGAAAGGTATTTAGTTGAGGAAAGAAGATGGAAAAGCGAAAATTGGTTAGAATACTTTTTAAATAACCCTATTTTATTTGTGTATGCCAATAAGTTATTGTGGAGTGTATTTGATAAAAATGGAGCCTTTGTAGATAGTTTTTATTGTGATGAAGACATGTGTTTTTACAACGCTGAAGGTGAAGAAATTGAGTTAGAAGAGGATCATTTTATAAGTATCCTCCACCCTATTTATTTATCTGATGAACAACTTTCTGCTTGGGAAACATTAGTGTATGAGAATGATATCAAAACCGTTTTCCCACTACTTGAAAGAAAAGTCTTCAAACCTAACACTGCTGAATTGAATGGAAATGTGACAAGCTTATTCAAAGACAAAAAGGTTCCCAAAGGAGCTCCATTTGTAATCAGCAGATTAGAAAAGAAACTTTGGAGAAAAGAAGCTTCAGATGGTGGTGCTGCAGACTTTTCAAAAGAACATTCTACCGAAGATGTGGTTGCCCACCCTAATATCTCGGGACCTGCTATGTTTTATACTGAAAATGATGCATTTATAGGTGATATCTATTTCACTAGAAAAGGACAGTATTATTATTCAACAGAGCACAAAAATATGCTAACCTTAAAAGATGTTCCTCCTGTATTTTTTTCAGAAGTGATGGCAGACATGCAAGAATTATTAGATGCGAAATAAGATGAGTATACATATTTTAGGCATAAGACATCATGGTGTTGGTTCAGCCAAGCAAGTACAAAAGGAGTTAGAAAGACTTCAACCTGACCTTATTTTGGTAGAAGGTCCTCCTGAAGTGAGTGAACTCTTTAAAATAGTGGATCAAAAAACTTTCAAACCTCCATTGGCTTTGCTGGTATATAACACTGCTGATCCCAAACAATCTTGTTTTTACCCTTTCGCTTCTTATTCTCCTGAATGGATTACCATTAATTATGGACAAAAAAATAATGTAGAAGTAAGGGCAATGGATCTACCTGCTGCAGCTTCTTTTTTGATGGAGAAAAAGAAAGAAGAAGAATTTCTTAAAAAACTGGAGGAGGGTAATGAAGATGAAATGTTCGAGAAAGAACCGAAATCAATCGTCACTGATCCATTGAGCTATTTGGCTGATGCTGTAGGGTATTCTAATTCTGAAGAATGGTGGGATCAGCAGTTTGAACAAAACGCTAGTTCATCTGAAGAACATTTTGAAGCGGTAATGTATGCAATGGAAGCTTTACGTGAAGAAGGTATTCCATCTACAATGGAGGTTGAAAATGAAATCCGTGAAGCTTATATGCGAAATATTATTCGCGAAGCCAAAAACGAAATGCACCAAACAATTGCAATAGTATGTGGTGCTTGGCATGCACCTGCTTTGAAAGACGATTTCTCTGATTCTAAAAAGGATAATAAAATACTAAAAACCGTCCCGAAACGTAAGCTCAAAGTTTCATCTACATGGATTCCATGGACCAACTCAAGGTTGAGCTACACTTCGGGGTATGGAGCAGGTATCACATCGCCAGGTTGGTATGAACATCAATGGGAAACCAAGAATGACATTGAAGTCAACTGGCTCACCAAAGTAGCCCATACCTACCGTAAGAAAGACATAGATATGTCTACAGCTCATATCATGGAGGCTTACAAACTTGCAGTAGCATTAGCGGCTTTAAGAGGGCATTCTTTTGTCAATAAACAAGCTTTAGATGAGGCGGTTTTGTCTGTGATGTGTATGGGAGATGAAATCAAAATGGAATTGATTGAAGAACAATTAGTACTGGCTGAGAAAATTGGTGAAGTTCCTGATGCGGTTCCAAAAGTTCCATTACAAGAGGATTTTGAGAAGTGGGTAAAAAAATACAGACTGAAATTAAATGACCTCGCCAAAGAAGTAAAACTGGATCTTCGTAAAGAAAATGATCTCAATAAAAGTATCTTCTTCCATAGATTAGAATTGCTTGAAGTACCTTGGGCTCAAAAAACGTATGCGGCATCAAAGGGTACATTTAAAGAGCTTTGGTTATTAAAATGGAAACCTGAGATTATGGTCAAAATCATTGAACATGCTTACTTAGGAAATTCGATTGAAACGGCTACTCAAAGTAAAGTGATTGAAGAGGCTAAACAACTCAAAGAGATTTCTAATGCAGCTTCATTACTCAAAGCATGTATTCCCGCTGAACTTTTCAAAGCCATAGAATTTACTTTAGGTAGAATTAATGAGCTTTCTGCCATTTCTTCTGATGTCAAGGATTTGATGTCCGCATTACCACAACTAGTAGATCTAAGTAGGTATGGTAATGTGAGAAAGTCTGATCTCACGGTTTTGAGTAATATCGTTGAGAATTTATTGATCAAGGTTTACATCAACTTACCGAATGCTTGTTATCAATTGGATGAAGAGAACTCCAATAAGATGTTCAACTTGATTTTGGATGTCAATAATGCTGTTAGAATCTATCAAGATAAAGAATTAACGGCTCAGTGGTATCAAGCTTTACATAAAGTAATGCAATCATCAGGTGTTCATCCTATTATTAGAGGTTGCACTTGCCGTTTACTTTCTGATGCTCAATTTCTTTCACAAGAGGTAACTGAAAAAGAAATTTCCACTTCTTTATCTATTGGTAATCCTCCTCAAAATGTAGCGTCTTGGATTGAAGGTTTCTTAAGAGGAAATGCTAGTATTCTTATCTATGACAACCATCTTTGGAACTTACTTTATACTTGGGTAGGATCTCTTTCAAAGGCTATTTTTGTTGAAATGTTACCAATGTTAAGGAGAGCTTTTTCACAATTTGAACCTGAAGATCGTTTTCAAATTGGTCAAAAAGCCAAAAGAGGAATAGCTTCTTCTGAAGCGTTTACTGATGAGAACGAAAACAGAGATTTCGATCAAGAGAGAGCTGATCAAATCCTACCCGTGTTAAGTGAATTGATGGGTATTTAAATTTAAAAAACATGGACCAATATAAAGCTATTACAATGGATACTCCTGAAAGCAAACATCAAAATTTAGAGCGATGGAGATTAATGCTAGGCGGTGAAGAGGCGGATGGAACAGAACATCAATTGTCTGATGAACTCACTGAATTAGATCAAACTTTGAGTGCCTTATATGAGTTTGAACGTAAAGGGAGTTTTGATTATAACCCTAACGGTAAACAATTGCATCGAAAAGGCGGCAAAGGAAAGGGTACTCCATCAATAGCAAGGTGGTTAGGTGATATCAGAAAATATTTTCCTCAGTCTGTGGTGAATGTCATGCAAGCAGATGCAATGAAAAATGACCGCCTGAAAGAAAAAATGATCATGGAACCTGAGATTCTGGAAAAAGCCGAAGCTGATGTTCATTTGGTCGCTTCACTGATGGAAATGGGTAAATTGATTCCTGAGAAGACAAAAGAAACTGCTAGAATGGTGGTCAAAAAAGTAGTGGATGAGCTAATGGATAAATTAGAGCAAAAGACCATTGCAAGTTTATCTGGAGCATTAGATAAAAGTACAAGAAGTTTCAGACCTCGACACAATGAGATCAACTGGCCTGCAACCATTAAAAAGAACCTTAAACACTATCAACCGGAATACAAAACAATCATTCCTGAGGTGAAAGTGGGTTATGGGAAGAAATCAAAACGCTCATTAAAAGACATCATTTTATGTCTTGACCAAAGTGGTTCAATGGGTGAATCTGTCATTTACTCGGGAATCTTTGGAGCAGTGATGGCCTCACTTCCAAATGTTAAAACCAAAATGGTAGTCTTCGACACACAAATTGCTGATCTTACTGAAGAATTAGAAGATCCTGTTGATTTACTTTTCGGCGTGCAACTTGGTGGAGGAACGGACATTAATAAAGCACTACAATATTGTGAATCTTTAGTTGAAAAACCTGATGACACTATCCTTGTTCTTGTCACTGATTTGTGTGAAGGTGGTGATTTACAACAAATGAAAAAACGTGCTTTATCACTTGTAGAGTCAGGCGTTCAAGTCATCTGCCTTCTTGCTTTAGATGACAATGGCACCCCTTGGTACGATAAACAAAATGCAAAGTTTTTTGCCGACAACAAGATCCCTGTTTTTGCTTGTACTCCTGATTTATTTCCCGATATGATGGCGGCAGCAATTCAGAAAAACGACATCACTACTTGGGCTTCAGAAAACGATATTGTTCTTCAATAAATTTCAATTTCCTTCTAAAAGCAAGAAGCCACCCTATATGCAGGTGGCTTCTGTAGTTATGTTAATGGGCTAATAAAATTAGGTAATTGACATATAGCAAAGTATACACACTATAATATTTCTTTATTGAATTCAATGGAAATCGTATTTTTCATTGTCTTTTTATCAATATATTCTGAAATAGAATAAATTTCTCCTAGCTTAGAATCTCGGCCAAAAATGTCACCTTGAATTTTAGAAACTAATGCCGTTTTACTTTTACCCATTTCAGGATATTGCTTCAACATTTTCTTACGCTTCTGTCTTAATTCTTGAGGTGATTGTGTTCCTAAAATCCAGATATCACCCTCAATTACTAAATAAGCTTTATCTCTAAATTCACGATGCGTGATTCTATAGTTTTCTTCCTTCTCCTCTATTTTCTCTATGTAACCAAGTTGGCTAAACAATCTTAAGAATTGCTTTCCCTTTCTCTCATTAGACATTCTAAAAGCCATTTTCAAATTATAATCTTCTGAATTATTCTCAGGCTTCACATTCACTGCAAGGAAACCACTTTGAAAAAAGTTCATAAAGTCATCATCCATTAGCAACAACCCCAATTTCATTTGAGTAAGGACCTCTTCATGTTCATAGCTAATATGGTCAATGATCTGATTTTTCATTACTTCCATGTCTACACCATATGCCATGAAACTTGTCACTTGTTCAGGCATATATTGTAATAATGTTTGATCAATCCCTATATTTTGAGATTCTTCTTTTGATGTCATCACACTAATCACCTCTGCTTTCTTTTCTCCAAATTCCCCACCATACCATGTCGATTCATTCCACTGCATCTTCTGAATATCACTCAGCATTTCAGACATTTGATTGTGTGACCCCTTCAAAATAAAATCCATTACTGAAGTTCTATAACCAAAGATATGAGCCAGCGAGAAAAAGCTTTTTTCATTGAAATAAAGTATAAAAGGCTTCCCGTTAATATCCGTTGGAATCTCAGTTTTATTCTTCAACGCTTTATCAGAGAGGATGGCTTTTTCATCATTCGCTATTAATTTTTCGAAATAAGGAGCAATATTCTTTTCATCTAATTTATTAATAGAGTCCCTTAACACATTAAACTGTTCATAACTGATTTTATCGAATTGATAATCACTCAATACATCTTGAAACTGTTCTTGATATTTTTTATCAATCATTGTCTTTTGGAAAAATATCTTTACGATGAGATAATCTTGGCCATTCATCACATATCCAAAACGCACTTTATCTTTTACCTCTTTTATGTAAATAAAATTTCCTTTTACACTACTTACCTCAAATTCAGATTGATCAATGATATCCTCGATTTTATTAAAACCTACTCCGTCATTTAATTTAAACCTTACCGTCAATCCAAAATAGGCATCAATATCCTGTGTATAAACTACTGCCTCTTTGCTGATCTCAAAAATCTCTTTAAGATCTGAAGCTAATACATCCTGTAAGTATTCTCTTTCAGCTAGTCTTTCCGCATCATAATAAAATAAGAATGATAGGCCTTCTGATGGTATATTTTCTAAAAGCTGATTGGGTTGGTTTTTGGCATTTATATTTAAAGTTGAAATGAAAAAAAATATCAACAAAAAGTATTTCTTAATCATAATTTATATTTAGTAGTAAACTTGTTATTAGTATTTAATGATGTCACGAATTTGGCAGTCTATTTATTTGTTCCCAAAAACAATTGATAAATGCAGAGGTATAATTAATAATTGACGAGATAGCATTTAACCTTCAATTACGATGTTTTTAACTGCTGTACAACTTGGGTATACTTTCGTGTAGATACTTTAGCAGAATGACCATCTGTAAGAGCTAACCCTGATTTGGAGATTGTGATCACATGAGACGGGTTAATCAAGAAAGAATGATGAACTCTAATAAATGAATGTAACTCTTCTATGTTCTCAAAATACTTTAAATGCTTCGACGCTAGTATGGTCTGATCTTGACAAACAATCTTGGTGTAAGCCCCTTCTGATTCAAATAGTATAATAGAATTAACTTCAATAAAATGGGTATTATCGGCTGTTTTAACGATAATTTTTTGTTCTTTTTCCTTCTGTTCTTCTTCAAACTTAGAGATAATGGCAGTTGCTTTTTTCTGTTCTTCAATCTGATGAAAAGCCTTATCGACAGCAATTTTCAATTCATTGGGATCAATTGGTTTTAGTAAGTAATCTACGGCGTTTCGCTTGATGGCATCAATAGCATAATTTTCCAATCCAGTGGTAAAAATGATTTTAAAATCAATAGAAGACAACTGGTTCAACAACTCAAAACTATTCCCATCTTCAAGCTCAACATCTAAAAAAATAAGATCTACATCTTTATTTTGATTTAAGAAAACAACACCTTCCTGAATGGAAGGAAAGATTCCTATAATTTCAATAGATTGATAAAGTAGTTTGAGCATTTTACTTAATGCCTCCTGAGCGTTGAACTCATCTTCTATGATTACTATTTTATACATGTCCTTTAGTTTAGTGTGAGTGAAAAGCTGACAACAGCTCCAGTACTGTCATCTCTATTATTTATGGAAAGTGTATGCTCATCACCATTCCCCATAATGGCCAATCGAGCTTTTAAAACAGAAAGTGAATGTTCTTTTTTATCATCAGAAACCCCTTGAAGACCAATGCCATTATCAATGACTTCAAAATTTAATTTCTCCTCCTTTTTAGTCACTTTCACCTCTAAAAATCCATCTTTTTTGATCTTACGAAGTCCGTGTTCAATGGCATTTTCACAAAGTGGCTGAAGCATCATTGGCGGTATTTCTGAATGCTCTAAATCCACTTGCTCTTCTACTGAGATTCTATAATTAAATTTATGCCCAAAACGAATCCGTTGCGTTTCGATATAATTGGTCAATGCACTCAAATCCTCTGATAAAGAGATTTTTTCTTTGTGTGTCAAATCAAAATTTTGCCTAATCAACTTTGAAAAACGTGAGATATACGAAGAAGTAGTCAAAGGGTCATTATCAAATAATGTATTTTGTATTGCAGTAAGCACATTAAATATAAAATGTGGATTCATCTGATTCCTCAATATTGTATTTTTCAACTGAGTACGTTCTTGCTCATTTTTATGCTGAATATTCTTGTAATAAAGCAGGAACAGTAAGAACAAAATTATGACCATGACAGTTACCGCCGTTAATGTTAGAATAATTCGCTCAAATTCTCTTTCTGCCTCTAATCGCTTTTCCTCTTCTTCTTGCTTGATTTTCTCTTTCTCTCTTTCCGATTTAAAAAGTTGGTCTTGTGTATTCAACATCTGTTCAAAATCATAGGAAATCTTTTCTTTCAGAATATTTTCTACAGAATCCAACTTAGAATAATACATTAAAGCTTTCTTTGTCTGCTTGTTCTGAATAGCATATTTCAAACTCTTCTCATAGATCACTTTCATGTATTTTGGAGAATTGTAAGTATGTTTAATTAATTCCTTATCATACTTCACTGCAAGATCTCCCTCCCCCATCGCATTGTAAACTTCTTCCAAGTTCGCCAGTGCATTATTCCATTTGTGAGGATATAACTTTTTTAATTTTGCGGATTTATTATAATACCAAATTGCAATATCTGCATAGTACAAACTATCCGTCTCTAAAAACATATTGAGGTAATTGGTCCCAATATTATTATAAGACTGAGAGATCTCCCATTTGTTGCTGTAAGATATTCCGTACTCTAGTGACCTTACATTATAAGCAATTGCTTTTTGGTAAGACCCTTCATTTTTATACAATACAGCCAGGTTATTACAGACTCTAGAAAGTTTCACACTATCATCAAACTCCACATAATAAGGAATCACCTTTTCCAATTCAATTAAAGCATGTGTCAAATCTCCCTTTTTATAATATAAATGGGCAAGGCTTTCAATAATTTTAGCGGTCAATACTTTATCATCTACTTCAATTGCATTTTTTCTTGCTTTAAACAGTTCCGTACTTGACTCAACAAAGAGATTATCATCAGCATAAATTCTTGACAAGCCTAAACGTATCCTCGCTTCAAACGTCAAGTCTCCCTCTTTTATAAAATAATTGAGTGACTTTTTGAAAAGTATAATTGCTTCATGTGAATTTTCAATATCAGCATAATAGATTGCCTTTAAATAATACAATCTTGCTTTATCAAGTTCTGTATTCTCATTATTTTTAAATAGACTGTCAATTTTATGAACGACAGTTCCATCAGCTGATCCTTTACGGATTAAATCATTTAGTGTATCAAATTGAGAATCACTTAGTGTTTGTCCTGAAAGACTCAATACAAAACACATTTGCAATACAGTTAAAAAAATTCTCATATATAATTTAGATCTTCAGTCGTATCTGTAGTTAGTTGTACTTCATCAACTAATATCACAGGCTTATTTTTGATTAAAAAATATGTTATGAGTTATTGACATTAGACTTTATTAAGTGCTTTATTATGGCAGAAAAAGTAGGTGTTTGATTGAAAAGGTATTCATTTTTAGCTATCACAGATCAAAAAAAAGTTACAGCTTCTATTTTTTTAATAGACATGTCTTATTGAAAACTCAACTGGATTAAACTTTCATTATTTCTAAATGTTTAAATACATCCAAAAGCTTTTTCTACTAACATTAATTAGGTCTTCAACGCACTTATCAATTTTTAAAATACACTTATCAATTATAATTCAACACTTGCACATAACATTATAAATTCACCCCTAATATTAAAATAAATAACATCTGAAAAATAAATTACAGTGGGAGAATACACCAAAAACCAAGTTATCTATTTACAGAAAGATAACGTTGAATCAATCAGAAATGCTCTACAAAAATATCAAGTAGTACTAAATAACCGAACGGCAATCTCAAACAAAGGATTTCACATGGAAATGGATGTGAAATTTATGGAAAACTCTGGTGATGAACCAAGAAACCTGAAAACATCAGATATTAAGGATTTCGAAACCTTTAAAAAAGCCTTTGCTGTACGAAGCCCTTCTTTTGATCAAATGAAACAAGAGGACTCTTATAGAGATGACTTTGAAGCTTCACTCCTCTCTGAACCTCTATTGTTTTCCCTTGCTTTGGAACACGAAGAACTCAAAGAAGAGGTAATAAAAACAGCAAAAGGAATTGCAGAAATCAGTCGTCATTATAACAATAGTGAGTCCATGTGGACCTTCAATGCTAATGCTTATGGTGCGGTGGCTTTGTATATTTTAGCCTGTAATGACATCAATTATACTTATATATTGGCCCAATATCTTATTCCGTATTGGGATGAACGCTATACATGTGACTATGATTGCTACCTCTTTGAATTCGTGAAACAACACGGCTGGACTCGTCCATTAATCAAAGCCTATTTGTATTGTGACAACCCTAATTTCAGGGCTGGAATGATGAGAGTAGGGTATTATCATGGCAATCTCCCACAAGATGAAAATCCTACTTTATTTAATTTCTTAAAAGAAAACCAAGAAGAATATACATGGTTCAAAGAGAGCATAAAAGATAGGTTATTAGATGAACCAATGCTCTATTATAAAGGGGAAGACGATAGTGAAAATCCCGTTCTAAGCCTTTATTATACATTAAATGGAAGTGTAGATGCTATCCATGATGATGAGGAGGAATTTATCTCAGAATTCTTCATTTCTGACACCATTGAAAACGAAGCTACAGATCTTTACAATTCTATCCTTAATAGTACCGACCAACCATTAATGCGATTGGATGGTGAGGGAGAACTAGAAAAAGAAGCAAGACAATATACTGATAAAGATACCTATACCCCTGGGGAAGGTATTATGGATTTTAGGGCATTTGTGATGGCCTTAGAAAATGGTGATCAAATATGGCAGTATGTGGAGAATGGAGAGAATGCTGAGCTTATTAATTCATTTGAAACAGTGGATGTGATGGGATTGGCATTGAAAAGTAGTCCTGCACTTTATCACAAAATCAGTTATCACCTCCCTGGTGTAGATCTTGAAGATGATTGTAACCCATTGAATAAAAATAAAGGGCTGGTTGATGAAATGGATCACTGCTTAAGAGAAATCATTGATGATCTTACTTTATTTAATGATGAATCTCTTTACGCAGATGATATCCCTCAAGCATTCAATCCACTCCCTGAGCATAGAGGTGAAGTAAGATATCAGCAACTACTCAGAGTGTTGGATGTCTTCTATGTGTTATTAGGTAAACCCACTTTTGTGGATGATTTATGTGAACGTATCATTGAAGATAAGGAAGAGTATTGTCTCTCCACCGCCGAGTTTTATAATCGATATAGCGAGGAAAATTATGCAGAAAATGGAAAATTACCTCCGCTTTTGGTGAAACAAATGGCCTCTATTGTGGAAGAGTTCTCCACTCCTTATGATAGAGATTCAATTGATACTGATCTATTAAAAAAACTAGATTATTGTCTTTCTACATCAAGAGGATGTTATAATACCGATCATTTAGGGAAGCATAATGCAGGTGATATAGCCCTTGCAAGCTATATGCTAAAAACGGATGAGCAAAATGGTATAGAAGATCAATACACCCTACAACTAAAGGAATATTTACAAGCGTTTCAATGGGAAAAAGTAGCTTCTATTTTTACTGAAAGGGATCGTTTTTCAGATCCTATTTCTGAAGATACCAAAGAGAAAATCAACAATTATATCACTTCTGTAGATACTCCTCTACTAAGTCAAGAGGAAATGATGACACTGTTAAATGATACACTTGTTCCTTATGAAGAAGAGCATAATGGAGCTAGAGTCCACCATTTTTCAAAGACACAAAGAAGCTATTACATTTTAAGATTCGATGACAATATATCAAAGGTTCTAATTTTCTCTTTCTGGGCACAAACACTTTCGCACTCCAAAGATGACCCAAGAGCCAAAAGATTTTGGAATTTGATGTTGGCACTTTCGCCTTTTTGGGTCTTGAATAAAATACTTAAAACAGCATCCTCCTCCTATGGTGATTTTGAATTTGAATCCTCTCAAAAAGAAAAAACATTCTTCCAATCTCTCTCTGAAGTCGGCGTTCCCGATTCTCTCCTGTTTGCTTTTGAAATTGTCAAATCTCAGAATAACTATGGGAAAGGAACTGTAAAAGACCTCAAAAGATATTTACCTTGGATAAATGCATTCAAGATGGCTCAGAAAATGGATAAAAATGATGCAATGTTCGAGATGTTTCAGTACAGAGTGGAACAATTGAAAGAGGGCTTAAAATCTGCAGATGATATTAATGTAGTTCAATTCCATCGTGATCTGTCAGTTTCTGATGAAGAGTATAATTTTGAAAAGGAAACGGAAGGCTTATTTCATGATTATCTGCATGTCTTTTTCACATTAAACTGGAAAGACGATTCCAAAGAAGGCATTTCTGATATGGTCGCAAAAATGATAGACTACTTAGAAGGCAATTTGGATCACGATACTTTTGCTCCTCTTTTCTGGTCAAAAATTAAAGGCAAAAGGTTCCATATTTATGTGGACAGCTATAAATCTTATTCTTTTGAACAATTTTTCTGGGGACTTCACGAAAGTAAACAAGATCGCCTAATCAAATTATTATCAAATGGTACTTCTGCCTCTTTCTCCATTCTCTTTAATGGTTTAGAAAGAGGTTATAAAGAAAAGTTAGTGAGAGAAGGAAAACTTAAATTCAAGGATATCATTGATCCTGACTTTAAAGATGATGAATTAATAGAGCAAGCACATGACTACTTTATTAATAGGGTTTTCTCGTTAGGAGCTGATAAAATCCGTTTGATTAAATACTGTATTGATCAAAATGAAAAAGCTTATGGTGATTATTTAGGTAAACTTGGAAGAAGAGGTGAGTTGGATGGTATAGTTTCTGAATTGAACAAATCTAGAAAGAACAGTCTGATCGATCATTTTGAAAACCAATCTGGAACAGAACAGCTTATTGGTCTTTTCAAAAATGATTCTTCTAGAAAAATCAAAGATAAAGCACGTCATATTCTTCAGAAAATCAAGATACAAGAACCTGATGAAGAGAAGTGTGAAAACCTTTATGACTTTGGGATATATGATTATTCTGCCTTAGAGATAAAACTTCAGAATCAAACTGATAAGATTGTCGCCAAAATAGGAACTACGTTCGGTCTTCGCTTTGTCGTTGGCGAAAATGATGACAGAGACATTATTAATCATACGGTATATGTCCAACATCCTGTTATAAAAGATGGGATCAAGACTTCAGAAAAGAGTGAATGGACACAACAAGGGCAAAAAGGACAAGCAATTTTTGCAGGTTGGACTTTTGAGACCGCAGATGAATTAATCTCTGGTGAGTATAGTTTTAAAATCTATGATTGGCGAAGAAATCTTATCGCTGAAAAGTCATTCTTAATAGAATCTGAAGTGCTTACTCAACTAAAACAAGATCATAATGAGGAAGAGCAAAGTGATGGTTACTACACTTTCAGTAGTCCAAAAACAGAGGGAATTGTTATAGAGGAAGGAGAACAATTGTTAAGAAATAACCAACCTATTGTGCCTTATAAAGCTGTTCAATTTGATGGTTATGGAGTAATAGAAAGTGATCTTAATGATATCATTATTTGTGATTATGTTTTGGCATCTGAAAAAGTAGTAAAAGCAATTGGAAAACATCATCCATTTGGGTGTTTCTTCATTCCTGCTGTCATCAATGCTTCGGATGGTAAATCGATTCCTTATTACCTTATTAAACCCACTATTTATTTCACTTCGGGGGAAACTCAAGTTCATCAAAACACACTCATTTTCACTATAGAAAATCAAACTTCCAATTTAATATTTAAGAAAGTGATCCGAGATGAACTACAAGAAATCGTTGGTTTGGAAATCATAGAAAAACTAGAAGAAGTAACATCAAACTAAATATCGAAATGAGAAAATTAATCAAAATAAATAAAGAGAACTGGTTCAATTTCTATGATGATGCAACGCAAAGAATGTTTGGTTGTGAGCCTGAAATGTTGATCAATTTTACTCCGTACATCAACCTTTTTGTATTTGATTATGGAAGGTTAAAGCAGAATATCCACTTCTATGTTGGTTGTGAACTCACCCCTGCCAAAGTGGAAGATAGAGAAGGTGATATTGTTGATACAGTAAGTCATGCCTATATGAATTTCAGTCTTTCTGAAGACAATTTACAATCTGATGGTTCTAATGAAAATACTTTTATTCTTGAAAGAAAACCTGAACTAGACGAAATCCATTTCTTTCGTAATGAAAATGATCTTTACAGCTTTTTTATGTCAGAAGAAGCACTTCATGGTTTGAGAGTCAGTGAAAGCTCTAAAGAAGATATGGAATGCAGGGTGTATTAATTAAAAACCACTGTAGGGACGTTTTTAGTAAAACGTCATACGTACCATCGAAATAAATAAACTAAATTCTAATCAAGGGGACGATTTCCATACTTCTCCTAATTATTACTCCATTAAAATGTACGAAGAATACGAGGCAAAATATGTCCTAGATTATAATCCAAATGAAATAGAATCTATCATTGAGGCATCAAAAAAGTATGCAAACTTAATCCTTTCAAAAAGAGGATTTAGGGACGACTATTGTGTTATTCAATTCAAGCCTTCAGAAGCAATTACAAAAGATGTATTTGTGGAACATGTCGAATTGAATAAACTTGTAAAGTCTAAGTACGGTACAACAACTGAGAACTTAGAAGAGAGTATGTTGACCGAGACGCTTTTCTTTGCCAATGCGTTACGATTTTCAGAACTTGAAGAAGTTGTAAAATCAGTAGCCGAAGATGTAGTAACTTTCTCAAGAGAAACGAATGATTCTTCTGAAATGTGGATCAATTGTGAAGAGCCTTTTGCTTTAGAATGGTTGACGTTATTTACCACGGTTTATCCAAAATACGGTTATCTGTTGGGAAGCTTTTTTATTCCTTATTGGGATGATGAACATATGCCTGATTCACTTGAATCACTTTCTTCATGGAGTAATCAATTCGGAATTAATTTAGATACCATCAAAGCTTACTGTTACTGCGACAACAGTTCTGCAAGAAAGGTGATGCTCGGATTTGATATCTATGGTTATTCTTTTGAAAAGGTGGATTGTCATTTTGATTTAATCACTCATTTCAGAAATGATCCTTCCTCTTATGAATTTTTCAAGAAGACATTAGCAGAGAGATTTAAGGCTCTTCCTTTTTTACAACATACCGATGATGAACGCTATTATATTGAAAATCCAATCAAGGAAATCGTCATTGAACTCCTAATGGTTCATCATCCAGAAGAGGGAGATGATTTTGATGAATTAGAATACCTAGAGAACACTTTTATCCATAAATCTGCAAGAGAGGAAATTGATGAAATCACACAATACATTGAAGAAGTTAATCAGCAACCTATTGTCCCTAGTCACAAAGAATACGTTGTATACCTTCAATCCATCAAAGAAAAACGTGCACCTAAAACTGATTTGGAAGAATGTTGGAAACCTTTTATCATAGACTCCTTTTCTAATGGAATACAAATTTGGAACTATATCAAAACGGGGGAACAGTTGTTTGATTTTTCTGAAGTTGAAGCCATTGATCTGTATCAAAAAATCGATACTCATGACTCTGATTTGATCTTACTTTTTGAGCAAGAATACATTCATAGTAATGGTGATTTATATGAAGACCTTGATCGAGTATTACAGGGGCACTTTATTGATTGGAGAAAAAAAGGAAACATCAAAAACGCTGAAAAACAAATGGCTCTTCGACTCTTAGACCTTATTTTTAGATGGTTAAATAGAAAGCCTTTTGAAAATGATACACAAACAATTTTAGCAAAGCATCAGATTTGTTCTGTGACAGCGTTTCAATCGAGATATAAAGCCCATTGGTTTTCAGAACTAGAGTTTGTATTAAATGAATTTGGTGGATATTCGAGTACTGTAACGAGAGAACAACTTGAAAAAGGTTATTTATTAATTGAAGAAAACCGTCAAGAGGCTATTTCACTTTTAAATCAATCATTATTTCATCAGAAAAAAAGTCGCTCACATAAAAGTTATGGAAATGTAGAAGTATTAGTTCTTGCTTCTTATTTAGTCAACAGTGATAGAAAAAAGAAATATCAAGATGAGTTGACTATAGATGCTATTGAATTCATAAACAAGCATTTATATGAATCTGTAGTGAGTGATTTAATACGTTCAATGACTTTTTCTGATTTGATTATTAAAAAAGGAGAAGTTCAAAAAGCACCTGATTACTATCAAGAAAAAGAAAGACTAGAATATGAAGTTTTAGCAAATGATTATCACCGTTTTATTGATCATTTAAAGTCTGAAAATTTAGGTATTGAGACTTCCCAATTGTTGGAAAAGCATCTAAAAACTGATGAAGACAGCCCTATTTCTAAAGAGCAACCTCATATTGATTGGATGGATAATTTTTCTGATAAAACGCAAAAGTTATTAGTGGCTATTCATTATATTTTTGAAGAAGAAATCCATCAAATTAAAGCTTTACGATTTGTGTTGAAATCAGCCTTTCAAATTGCCCCAGTAAAAACAGTACATTTCCTAGATAAGGTTTACAAAGAACATCCTTACCGACATGATGCTCCTCTGCAGTTTTTGAGTATGCTTGATCTATTCCTCCAATTTGGTTTGACAGAAGAGGGGTATTGGGGCTATGCAATGGAACAGTTTTACCATTCTTCAAATCCTGAAGATAGTATTGAGTACAAAGAAATGTTGTGTATTTGGCAAGGTACAAGAAACATGGCTTTTAGTATAAAATGTGAATGTACACCCCATCAATCTAACCTAACTCAAGGTATTCAAAAACTACCGTTTAGACTTCAAAACAAATTATTATCTGAGGCAAAGAAGGTGATTGGAGATGCTCCTTTAGAGGTAAATTATAAAAAGTCGATTGTCGATTATTTTGATCGTAAACTTCAAAAGGAGTTCATTTTAGAGGACTATCCTATCTATTTTAAGAATAGACTTGAAGGAGAAAATATCTTTTGTGAATACATCAAATGGGACACTTGGCAACATCATGAGGAGGAGTTGCAAACCATTATAAAAGATATCAAAGTTGAACATGAGGAAGAGCTCAATCCAAAAGAGGCTAAAGAGGAATTGTGGAAGATCAAAGGATGGCGATATATTGTTCTTCAAAAAAATGGAGATCAATACACTCCTATTTATGGTGAGCGAGTACTATCATTATTGCAACAAGGGTTTGATCAAGAGAATATTTATTATGCTCACACGCATTGTATAATCATAGACCAAAATTGTCCTTCTGATTATCTGAAGGAATTACTTTCTTCTGAAATGCGATTCAATCATGAAGAGCTATGGAGAAACAGTATCAAGTCATTTTTACTTTACGGTGGAGACAAAGAAAAAGTGGAACTGATAAGTCAATATGGAATTGATAAATGGAGATTTAATCAAGAGGATGATTACTCAGAAACTTCAATTAAAGATCTTTTTGACCACCTTCCCGATGCTTTACAAAAAAGAGTACTCTATTTACTAGGCTGTATTTCAGAGGAAGCTTTGGTTCTTAACTTAAAAAAATCACCTCAAGAATACTTCGAATTACTAGAAATGAGTAAGGTGAACTATTCTACTATTTTCAGATACTTTTTATCTCAAACCAAACTCTCCAATCCGAATATTTATCTACAGATATTCAAACAAACAGATGGTGCTCCATTAATCGAAAGTGAAAAAACAGAGATTAAACTCCCGATGCTTTCCATCATGGCCCACCTTCCTAAGTACTATCAATATATCATTTCTTTGGAAAATAGTGGCTCTGCTAAAATCAAAGAACATGTAAAGATGCTGATTGAAAAATATCAATTGAAAGAGAAGGTCATTGAATACGTTATTGTTGATTTTGGCATTTACAAAATGCTGGGAAATACTGATGAAGGAGGAGAGCGTAAAACAGCGAATGAGCCTGTTCTATTAGAAGAAACTGACCAAATTTCAGCTAAAATCAATCAGTATATCGGTTTACGATTTACAGTAAAAAATCATGATAAGGCTCCGAAGATTTGTCAGCATATGGTTCGCATTGATCACCCAATTAAAGATGAGAATGGAAAAATTTCTTACGCTCAAACTTTATGGTGGCAAAATGGATTAAGTAATTCTAATATTTTCTTGGGATGGCACTTTGAAAGTGAAGAGGAATTGATTGAGGGGGAGTATAAAATGAGTGCTTTTGATGAAGAGGGGAATTTGTTGGTGAGTAAGAGTTTTAGTGTTTTATAATGCATTCCCCATCATTAAATCTATTTTTTTTTAATGATGGGGATTTTTTTTAATTAAAGTGATTCAATTTGAGGAATTGTTAATCCCGTATTTTTAGCTATTATTTCATAAGGAACTCCATCTTTCTTTAACCCTTTTGCAATAGCGATATTTCGTTCTTCAATTAGCTTAAATTCGGCATCGGCTTTCAAAGTAAAAAGACGACTTGCCTCATCTCTTAAATTCTTTAAATGCAGTTTATATTTTGCTTGTTCTTCTTCTGATAATTGATCTACACGAAGTAATTCTTTTGCTTGAAGTAACCCTTTAGCCTTGAATTCTTCTTTAATTTCGTTGTTTTTGAAATAGTAAATCCACTCATCCAAAGTATCTCGAGCCACGTCATCAAACTGATTTACTTTGATAACATAATACTCTGGAAATAGATCAGAAGGTGTTACGTTGCTTCCCATTAGCATTTTTTGTTTTGCTGACAATTCCAAGCTATCCTTTTTATGAATGCCTAAAAAATGCGTTTTTCCATGATAAACATAATCTTCACCTTGACCTAGATCAAAATAGACAATATTTACAGAATATACTTTTTTGACTTGTTTATAAGATTCACCTAAAGAAATATATTCAGTTACAGCTTTAGAGGAACCATAAATCATACGTTGGAAATAATCATATTCCAATTGGTTTTGCACCTCAATGATAACAAGTTCTCCCTTGGCATTCTTCACAAGAATATCGACTCTATTGTATTTATCGATTTCGATTTGTTGATTACTCTCACTTTCAAGAATACTCTCAATTACTATATCTTCTTTCATTAATTCAGAAAGAAAACCTTCTAATACAGTATAATCAGCTTTATTTCTCAAAAGGCGTTTCATTGCCCAATCAAATCGAATCAAATTCCTGTTAGCCATACCTTTATCATTAAGTTCAATTTTACACCCACAAAGTAAAACTTATCAAAGTTATTATCAAAAATAATAATTCAACTCTACTTACTACTTATAATACAATAACAAAAAAGGATCGAGCAACAAACTGCTCGATCCTTAAAATTATATATTCGTATTTAGTATTCAAACATTAAGCTTTTACGCCATCGTCTTTTACTACACCCTCTTTAATTGCTTCCACAATTGAAGGATCTAGTAAAGTAGAAGTATCACCAAAGTTGTCAGTCTGACCTTCAGCAACTTTTCTTAAAATACGACGCATAATTTTACCTGATCTTGTCTTTGGTAAACCTCTTACGATTTGTACCTTATCAGGTCTCGCGATCTTACCGATCTTATCAATTACAACTTCAAGAATTTGCTCTTTCAGTTCTGTAATTGTACTTACTTCCAATTCTGCTGAATCACAAACTACATAAGCGTAGATACCTTGACCTTTGATATCGTGAGGATAACCCACTACTGCAGATTCTACCACTGCATTGTGCATGTTGATGGCATTTTCTACTTCTGCAGTACCTAATCTGTGACCTGACACGTTCATTACATCATCCACACGACCAAGAATTCTGTAGTAACCGTCTTCATCACGACGACAGCCATCACCCGTGAAGTATAAACCTTTGAAAGTAGAGAAGTAAGTTGACTTACAACGCTCGTGATCACCCCAAGTAGTTCTCAACATTGAAGGCCAAGGGTATTTCACACAAAGATTTCCTTCTACACCTTTTCCTTCAATCTCATTACCTTCACCATCCACCAATACTGGCTGAATACCTGGCAATGGAAGAGTTGCGTAAGTAGGTTTGGTAGGAATAACGCCTGCTATAGGTGATATCATGATTCCACCCGTTTCCGTCTGCCACCATGTATCTACAATCGGGCATCTTCCTTTACCAATATGTTGGTGATACCACTCCCAAGCTTCACGGTTGATAGGTTCCCCTACCGTACCCAAAACTCTCAAGCTATCTAATTTATATAATTCAACATATTCTAGCCCTTGTGCCATCAATGCTCTGATTGCTGTTGGTGCAGTGTAGAAAATGTTTACTTTTAATCGATCTACGACTCTCCAAAAACGGCCTGCATCAGGGAAAGTAGGAACACCTTCAAACATTACTGAAGTTGCACCTTCCAATAAAGGTCCGTACACAATGTAAGAGTGACCTGTAATCCAACCAATATCGGCAGTACACCAATACACATCATTTTCTTGATATTGGAATACATTTCTGAATGAGTACCAAGTATAAACCATGTAGCCACCTGTTGAGTGAACGACACCTTTTGGTTTACCGGTAGAAC
Source organism: Flammeovirga sp. EKP202 (assembly GCF_014534745.1). GTDB lineage: Bacteria > Bacteroidota > Bacteroidia > Cytophagales > Flammeovirgaceae > Flammeovirga. The sequence continues at coordinate 1,719 of NZ_JACVVP010000041.1, read as the reverse complement.
CTGATGTATAAAGAATAAATAGCGGATCTTCCGAATCCATTACTTCTGGATCACAAACTGAAGGAACCGACTTGATTTCATCATGCCAGTATACATCGCGTTCTGGATCCATTTTTACATCTCCGCCAGTACGTTGGTAAACAATTACTTTGTCTACGTCTGGACATTGGAATAAAGCTTCATCAGCGATTTGTTTTAGCTCTACTAATTTGTTACCACGAGGACCTTGGTCTGCAGTAATCAAGATTTTTGCACCTGCATCATTGATTCTATCTGCTAATGCTTGAGCTGAGAATCCACCAAAAATTACAGAGTGAATAGCTCCGATTCTAGCACATGCCAATACAGCAATTGCCAATTCTGGTACCATCGGCATGTAAAGACAAACTCTGTCACCTTTCCCAACGCCATTTCTCTTTAAAACATTGGCAAAAAGACATACTTGCTCGTGTAGTTCACGATAAGAGAAAATTCTGTCTTTTTCATGAGGATCATTGGCTACCCAATGAATGGCTGTCTTGTCACCTCTAGAAAGTAAGTGACGGTCCAAGCAGTTTTCGGTGATGTTGAGTTTACCATTTGTAAACCAACTGACATTGTAATTATCGAAATCAAATTCGACAGTTTTGTCCCATTTCTTTCTCCATACAAATTGTTCCGCTACTTCTGACCAAAAGCGTTCAGGTTCGCTCACACTGCGTCTATAGGCTACAGCGTAGTCTTCCAAGTTGTTAATTCTGCTAATCATTAGTGTCGTAAAAGTTTGAGTAATAGACTATATGTATTTGCATTATTATAGTGCACAAATACATTAACTCTAAAGTCTAAGTGTTTAAAAATATTACTGAAGTTTTCGAATTTGAATATAGAGACTGAGAAATAAAAAAAAGAGATTTATGTATACTTATGGTAATTTGATATAGTTACTTTTTACTTTGCCATGAAATCACCATATACTTATCCCCTACTTGAGTAATGACAGAAGAGCTTGTTTTTAAATTTTCCCTATTGATAATATAGGTCAATAATTCACTGTGATTCATGAGTTGATAAGAAGGAGCATAGGCTTCTGTCTCTAATCGTGGAATATTATATTTCTTTACCCAATTCATCACTGAAACATGACTGACACCTAAAATTCGCTCAATTTCTCGGTAACTCACGCCCTCCAAATATAACTGTAAAGCTTTGATTACATATTTCCGATCTACTTCTCTTCCCTTTTTGGCTACCGAAAAGTTATAATTACAATTCTTGCATTTATAACGTTGTTTGCCTTTCACAAAACCGCTCTTAATAAAGCTATTACTCTCACATTTTGGACAGGATAATTCTGATATTTTCATAAAAATGAATAAGTACTTCTGTATTTCTGATAAAAATTAGAATGCAATTAAATATACTTATTTAGCATACCTATACTTATTTACCAAAATTCATGTACAAAATACACTTTTTGTCTATTTTTAACAGATTTAAACACTTAAATAGAATTCCTATTCCAATCCATTTTCAAGAATAATTACTTATTGATATATCAAAAAATGATTGCTTATGTTGATGAATTTCACTTGATCAGGACATTAGTTTATCAACATTACAATCGCTCTTCAATTTATAATGGAAGTTATGCGATATTTTTATGAAGTCATTTAAAAATTAAAGTTAACTTTTAATCGGTTTCTCAAAAACATACTCATAAATGCTATGTAGTGTGAT
>NZ_JACVVP010000040.1 GCF_014534745.1 Flammeovirga sp. EKP202 | reverse complement strand
CCTATTCTTATTACCACCATTACCTTGGAACGACTAGAGAAAAGAGGATATATTTCTATGTCCGAGATCTACAAAAAGTTGACTGAACGGTAATCAACCGCCGTATACGAGGTCCGTACGTACGGTGGTGTGAGAGGGTCTCCGCTAGGCTATCTGCCTAGCGGCACTCTACTCGATTGTGGTGTCGTTTATTTTTCTTTTAGTTCCGTTGTAGTTCTTTGAATGATGATGTTTCCTTTTTCATCTAGTTCATTTTCGTGTTTGACTTCAACTGTTAAGTTGTCTTTTTTTAACAATTTTAAAACAAACAGGGCTTTTTCACGAAGAATATTCCATTCGTTTTGGTGTTTTTCCATTTCAAACCAAAACTCTTCCTCTTTTTCATCTGACCAACTATCTGTAAGAGAGTCAATATCATCAAGTATCACCATAGACTCTTTTGTGATAAGTTCTCTTTCTAGGAATCGATTTTTGTTCAATACATAATAAGAATAAAAATCTTCAAGCATTTCGTCAGCAGTTGCACCAACTCCATAAAAATTGATTTGTTCTTTTAACGATAGACTTAAAGCAATTAGAGTTTTAATCATTTCTTCAAACTGCCATAGTAAATTGTCAGTTTCGAATAGTTCGTTACGAATCAACTCTTTACTAGCATTTCGTTCTCCTTTCCAAAATTGATTCTTCATGTACTTTCGTAAATGTTTTGCCCATTCAGGTGAAGTGGTTAAAAGTCCTTTTTTCTTATGAGCCATGATTTTATTTTATTTCTTCGACTTGACCAGTACGGTATAATTCAAGAAGAATTGGTTTTAAATCTTGCCAATCTAAATCACTACTCAATTCTTTATATTCGTTTGTGCTGTCTAAAAACTCTTTTAAAAACCAAGTGTCAATTTTCCCGAATTTTGGAGGGTTGATGAGTATTACTTCAATGTTTTGCTGAGTTTTTCTTTTGTGAAAAGCACATTCACCACCATGAAAAGAATAATTAACTCTTTCAGAGAGCTTCCCACTTCTAGGGACTTTTGAGTTACTCCTACTAATGAACTCCTCGTATTCTTCTTGAATATTTATATCGTAACCAAATTTCTTTCCTAAGCGATACATTAGTTCAGAACCTTCGTTTCGATATTCGGTGATTGCTTTAGCTAATATTTCTGGAGTTAGTTTCATTATATGCACCACAACGTGATGACTAAACTCGTGAGCGGTTGCGTCAACCGTGATTGGAGTTTAGTTGATGTTACCAGCTTTTTATTTTATTTTTAACCACCATTTGATGGTATTCAATTTTTCAAGTTCAGGATCTGAATTAACTCTATTTTCAAGTTCATTGATTACTTGTTGTATTTCTTCTAATCCATAGAGTTTCTTCATCCAAAACGGAATATCATTACAACTTTTATCCCAATTTGCCAAAATTTGAATTAGAAGTGATTCCAATGATTTATTTGTTTTGGGATTTAATACAGTAAGTATCCATCCTGCACATTTCTGTGTTTTATAAAGGTTAGACTTGTCTTCAATTGTTAGAAATACTCCTTCAATTATAAGTTCATCATCTACTTTTTCTAGAATTTTAATTAATTGTCGAATTCGTAAATCACCATTATAAGTGGCAGACAATTCGATTTCTGTTTTTAATTGTGCAGGTGTTCTTGGAATTTTCACTTTAAGACTAAACTAATATTTTTTTATTTTAGAACGGAAAGTATTGTTCACCATTGTATCTACAATATCTATCCAATTTTATTAATCCAAGGTATTTATTCAAAATAACCTCTCCTAATTTTTTCAGAAATGAGTACTCCTTTACCTAATAATTGAAGATCTCTCGTTTAACGACAGGCATCTAATCACCCTGATAATTGCTGGTAACGTAATGGCTAAACTACGACCAGCGGGCGTGTCGACCGATGGATGGAGTTTAGTTGCTGTTGGCAACTGTTTATAGTTTAAAATCATCAATAAGTTTTGAGAGTTCTGACCAATTAGGATCTTCATAAAATTTAATTCCTATAGGATACTTTTCATGAGAAGCTAATGTTGTATTTAGAATGTCCATGAATTGTGATTGATTAGATATATATAAAATAAATTCTTTAAGATTATTTCCTGTCCTGTTATATGCTCTTTGAAATTCTTTAGACGATTCTAATATTTTATCAATAGAACCTTCCAAGGTGAGCATTTTATTATTTTCAATTTCACTTGGCATACCATTATTTTTTGATCCATCATAATGCCATGATATAACAGTTAAGTAGGGACATTTAACTCTAATGTCTTTATCGGGCAAACTATTTTCAAAACTTACAATTACAGGAAGATTATCTTCGTAATACTTACCTATAATTCCTGTCTCTATTGAATTATTTTTTTGTTTATTTAATGAACTCATAATACCATGAAAAAAAATGATTTTAGGTACTTACCTTCTAATAGTTGCCAACGAAAATGCTAAACTACGACCAGCGGGTGCGTCACCCGATGGATGGAGATTAGCTAATGTTCTGCCTCGTTATTTTTCAATTTCTTTTTCAACCATTGATCGAAATATAAATTTTCAATTTTCTTTCTTCCTGTTGAATCAATAATTTCATTCAATTTCCATTCTTGATTCGTCAATTCAGCTTTGTACCAAATTGATTCATCTTGTTGATTGAAAATTGAATCTTGGTTAATATCCCGCAAAGTTCTTATCAAAATTTGATTCGATTTCGGGACGACTTCAAAATATTGTAATTCTTCATCTCTAGGTGAAATTCTTTTCAGATTTGTTCCATTATTCTCAGATATAAATAAATATTCAGGGTCTTCGCCGTCTAACTTTCCGTCATTATTAAAGTCAATATCTCCAATTTCATAGAGGATTTTCTCTTTCATAACTTTACATCCTTCTTCATATTCGTTATCCCTATTTACATGAATTCTTGAAATTCTAATTTTATCCTCTGTTAGCAATCTAGTTTCTCCTGTTTTTCGATTGTAAAATTGGATATTCCAATATCTTGGATAATCATCTGAATAATAACCGTCTTTGCTATATTTTGTTCTCCTTCCAAGTAATTCAGTCGAAATTGGAATCATTATTTGATTTGAAAAATCGATAATTATTGGTGATTCATAATCAAATTTAAATTCAGCTAAGATTGAATCAATTTGCTCAGTTGTCAAATCTTCATTTTCAATTGCTTCAAGTCTTGGCTTGCTTTCTTCGCAAGATATTAATCCAATTATTAGTAATATTCTAATTAGATGTTTCATTTATTTTTTCTAATGAGGCAGAACATTTGATAAACACCACTGTTCACTTTATTCCCAATAATGTGACCTAGTGGCGTATATTCAATAGTAAAATAATTTACTTTTCTTTCACTAAAAATAGCACCAACATATTAATTTTCAAATATATCGCATTGCTATTTTTAGATGTATTACAAATTGCCTGTTAAATCTGTAAATACTGCTGCCTGAAATAATCTATTTCATACGTTTTTCATCAATATCAATTACTTTTTATACAAAGTGAGGTATAATTCTGAACGAAAGACACTCCTTATTATCAAATTTGCAAAATGCTTGAGATTTATCCGAGTTGTAATCGTTTATACACGCTTATATTTGCCTATTATTAGAAAATTTGAAATTAGGATTCTATTCCTTCCTATTTTTTTATCTAAGAAATACCCAGAGTTTACCTTTGTATTTAAGAATCCAAACCCCAACCTAATTCAACAAATTCATATCCATCAGAAGAAATTTAAGAGAAAGCCACAGCTCCATATCATCCATAAAATTGAAGCAACTACCATTGTATAAAGTGTTGAATAGAATAAGATTTTCCCTTAGGTAATACAAAAAGAATAAGCACTGCCATTTTCAAATGTTATAAACCCAAGCTGTCCTAAAATCTACTGCCAATAATTTTTCGTTGAAAAACGACAAAAATCACAAAAAACGCAATGTTGTCATTAAGATGTGCGCATATCTTAAAATCTTGCTTTATGTGTATTTAAATGCGGTTTTTTCTTGTTTTTAATCTATGCATATGCGTTTTTTTGGAGTGTAAAAAAGTCTTAAATTTTACATTTATTTATCTGTAAAGTCAGCTCTGATGCAACTCTTTCTAGTATACTTGAAGTGTTATTTTACTTGCGATTAGAAAATCAATTATACCTATTAGAATTACGAAATGAAGAATTTGTACTTGATCAGTTTACTACTGTTGATTACTACTACAGCTTTTTCTCAAGAAAAAGACCAACGTCCAAATATCATCTATATAATGTCAGATGATCATGCATTGCAGGCCATCAGTGCTTATGGGCATGAGATTTCAAAGGTTGCACCTACGCCTAACATTGATCGAATTGCGAAAGAAGGAATTCAGTTCAATCAAAGTTTTGTGACCAACTCTTTATGTGGGCCGTCAAGAGCGACAATGCTTACAGGTAAGTACAGTCACAAGAATGGTTTCAGACATAACTCAGATACGTTTGATGCTTCTCAAAATACTTGGGTAAAAGAGTTGAACAATGTTGGTTATGCTACAGCTATTATTGGTAAGTGGCATTTGAAAAGTACGCCAGAAGGATTTGATCACTGGAATATTTTAAATGATCAAGGAGAGTACTACAATCCAGACTTTATTTCTGGTGGTGATACTACTATGGTAGAAGGGTATACTACTGATTTAATTACTGACTACTCGTTGGAGTGGTTAGAAGAGCAAAAAGACAAGAATGAGCCATTTGCTTTATTGATTCACCATAAAGCACCGCATAGAAACTGGATGCCTCCATTGAGATATGCGAATGAATTTGACAATGTGGAGTTCCCAGTTCCGGATACTTATTTTGATGATTACGAAGGTAGAGTAGCGGCATCTACGCAAGAGATGAACGTTTACCGTGATATGCAAGAAGGACATGATTTGAAAATGTCTGTAGAGGAAGGAAGCGACGAATGGAGAAAAGATATCTGGCCTCACTTATTTGCTCGTTTAACGCCTGAGCAAAAAGAAGGATGGCACAAGGCTTACAGAGCCAAAAACGACAAAATGCACCAAGCAAACTATTCTGAAAAGGATTTGGCACTTTGGAAATACCAACGTTATCTTCAAGACTACTGCGGTACTGTAAAAGCAGTGGATGAAAACATTGGTAGAGTTTTAGATTACTTAGATGAGAACGGTTTAGCTGAAAATACAATCATTGTTTATACTTCAGATCAAGGTTTCTACTTAGGTGAACACGGTTGGTTTGACAAGCGTTTCATGTATGAAGAGTCTTTCAAAACGCCATTAGTAATGCGTTATCCTAAAGAAATCAAAGGAGGGAAAGAAGCGGAAGCATTCGTTCAAAATATTGACTACGGTCCCACTTTCTTGGATTTTGCTGGTGTAGAAGTACCAGAAGATATGCAAGGAACTTCTATGAGAGAAATCACGAAGAAAGGAAAAACGCCAAAAGACTGGAGAGAGTCAGTGTACTACCACTACTATGAATACCCTGGTTTCCACAAGGTAAAAAGACAGTATGGTGTAAGAACACAAGATTACAAATTGATTCACTTCTACTTTGATAACGATGACTATGAGTTCTATGATCTGAAGAAAGATCCTCAAGAAATGAATAACGTGATCAATGATCCTGCTTACGCAAAGCAAATCAGCGAGTTGAAAGTTGAGTTAGCACGTTTGATGAAAGAAGCGGATGAGCCTGATTTTGAAGAGTGGAAAGACACGAACTACAGAAAAGAGGCACGTTTGAAAAAGCGTAAGGAAATGATGAAGCAGAAGAGACTTCAACAAAAAAATAATAGTAAATAATTTTGACAATACTGGTCTTAGCTACTATGAGAACTAAAACTATATTATCAATTTTTGGATGTGGACTACTTTTTATCTTGATGGGTTACACCTACAGTGTGACCCGTCTAGAAAAAGAAGAAGCACGTTTTCAAAAAGACAAACAGATCTTTGAAGAGACGCACAGAGCATCTTTTGATTACTTCTGGGAATTAGGACACCCTGTTTCAGGACTTACGCCTAGAAGGTCATTAAAAAACAAGAAATATGAGATTGGTATCGGCGCATCAGGTTTCGGTATTCAAGCCATTATCGTTGGGGCACACAGAGGTTGGGTGACAAGAGAGCAAGTCTTGAACCGCCTGTTGAAAATGACGGATTTCTTAGAAAATAAGGCCGTTCGTTATCATGGCGTTTACCCTCACTTGATCCACGGTAAAACGGGGCAGTTGATTCATTTTGGTGGGCAAGACGGCGCTGACATTCAAGAAACTTCCAATTTAATGATGGGGTTATTGATGGCAAGAGCTTATTTTGATCAAGATACGCCAAAGGAAATCCAGCTGAGAGAAGAGATTACAAAATTATGGGAAGCGGTGGACTATACAGTGCATGAGTATCAAAATGCGTTGTGGTGGAATCACTCTTACCAGCAAAAAGAGAACAAAGGCCTGAAGTTGTTGATGAAAGGGTATACTGAATCAATGACAAGTTATGTTTTAGCATTGGGTCATCCTTCAAAAGGAATTAAAAAGAGTTCTTATAGAGGTTATGTGGAAGGTAAAAACTTTGTAAACGGTAAAGAATACTACGGTTATACATTGGATGTTGGAAAGCCAAAAGGTGGACCATTGTATCTTGCTCAGACTCCATTCTTGGCTTTAGACCCAAGAGATATGGAAGACCAATATACTTACTATTGGAAGAGAAGTATCAATCACTCATTGATCAACTGGACGTACTGTAGTAAGTTCGCTCCAAAAGAATTCCAATACAATAAGGAAGATTGGGGCTTAACAGCTTCTCAAACTCCATCAGAAGACGGTGGTTATAACAACATGGCAGGGCCAGGACCAAAAGACAAAGGGGTAATTGCTCCTTCGGCGGCATTGGGTGTATTCCCATATGTTCCTTATCAGTCGATGTTGGCATTGAGAAACTTCTACGAAAACCATAAAGAAGGACTTTGGGGAGAATACGGTTTCAAAGATGCTTACAGCAAGAAGCGTGATTGGTATTCTGACCGTTACTTAGGTTTGGATCAGGGAAGAACAGTGATTATGATGGAGAATTATAGAAGCGGTCTTTTCTGGGAATTGTCTAAGAAAGTTCCTGAATTACAAGTGGCTTTAGGTAAGATGGGGATCAAATCTCCAAAACATAAGAATGGCTTCCCGTTAGCAGTGATCGAGAAATTATCTAAATCAGTTCAATTATATCGTCATCCTGATTTAGAAAAGTATCATCTTGATTTCTACACAGACAAGGATGCAAATATTTCATTCTACTTGAAATCTACTAAAGCAGAAAAGAAGTTGGAGATCCAATCGGAACAGAAGTTTGAAGCAGGTTTACATCAACTTCAGTTCGAGAAAGATAATATTCTAGCTGGTACAAAAGGCATTTTAGTCATGAAAATGGGTAAAAAAGAAATTGAATTACCAGTTCAATTATTCTAACTACTATTTATAGATTGGTTGCTTTTATTGTTTAAGATGATCTTTTTGTGGAGCGTACACCATAGTTAAAACTATGGGCAAGTGGTAGGAGAACCTGTCCAAGACTAAAGTCTTGAAGGTTCATAACGGAGACAACACTTCAGTGTTGTTGGAGTCGGTATCACTAGCCCATGACTTTAGTCGTGGTGCACGAACCACAAGAACCACATCACATTTTAAACAATAAAAGCCCATGATAAACACAAAACATACTTTGCAAAAGATCTAGTTTAATGTGGCTAGGTCCACGCTAACATTTCAACATTGATTACAGTTACTACCTAATAAATTGAATATGAAAAAATTTTTATTAACGGTTACAGCCTTATTTTTAGGCAGTGCTCTTTACGCTCAAAATATTGAGGAGAAGGTAGAGAGTTTATTAAAAGAAATGACTTTAGAAGAGAAAATTGGTCAAATGACACAGTTTACTTCTTCAGGAGACGTTACAGGTCCTACACTTAGAGGAAATGTAGAGAAGGAAGTGAAGGCAGGTAATGTGGGTTCATTATTCAATGCATTTACAGCTTCTTATACAAGAAAATTACAAAAAATGGCTGTAGAGGATACACGTTTAGGTATTCCTTTATTATTCGGTTACGATGTGATTCACGGTCACAGAACGTTGTTCCCTATTCCACTAGGGGAGGCAAGTTCATTTGACTTGGATGCGATGGAAGAAGCAGCGAGAATTGCAGCCGTAGAAGCATCAGCTGAAGGTATTCACTGGACATTCGCGCCAATGGTTGACGTAAGTAGAGACCCACGTTGGGGTCGTGTGATGGAAGGTGCAGGTGAAGACACTTACTACAACAACCTTGTGGCAAAAGCTAGAGTAAAAGGTTTCCAAGGCGATGACTTATCAAAGGAAAATACAATCTTAGCTTGTGCGAAACACTTCTTAGCATACGGTGCTCCAATTGCCGGTAGAGATTACAATACAGTGGATATGTCATTGCAGACATTGCACGAAGTGTACTTACCTCCATTCAAAGCAACTGTTGATGCAGGTGTAGAAACATTTATGACTTCATTCAATGAAATCAATGGTGTGCCAAGTACAGCCAACCCTTACTTATTTAAAGATATCTTAAGAGATCAATGGGGATTTGATGGTATGGTCGTAACAGATTATACTGCTATCAATGAGTTAGTTCCTCACGGTACTGCCAAAGACTTAGCACATGCAGGTGTTCAAGCATTAAAAGCAGGTATCGACATGGATATGGAAGGTGCTGTATTCTTAGAGACATTAAAAGAGTCAGTAGAAAAAGGTGATGTAACAGAAGAGGAAATCAACGTTGCAGTAAGAAGAATCTTAACTTTAAAACACAAATTAGGTCTTTTTGAAGATCCATACAGATACTCTGACGAGGAAAGAGAAGCACGTGTAGTGTTGTCAAAAGAGCACAAACAAGCGGCTAGAAAAATTGCTAGAAAGTCAATCGTATTATTGAAAAATGATAACCAAGTTTTACCATTAGACTTAGAGAAGCAAACAAAGATTGCGGCAATTGGTCCATTGGTAAAAAGCAAAAAAGACGTTCTAGGAGCTTGGAAAGCGAAAGGTTCTCCAAAAGATGCGAAGTCATTATTTGAAGGTTTGAAAGGAGCAACAAAAGGTAAAGCAGAATTACTTTACGCTAAAGGTTGTGATATGAAGAGCGATGACAAAAGCGGTTTTGCTGAAGCTATTGAAGTAGCGAACCAATCTGATGTTGTAGTATTGGCAATCGGTGAGCCAAGAACAATTTCTGGTGAAGCAAAAAGTAGAACAGACATCACGATTCCAGGTGTTCAAACGGAATTGTTAGAAGCTTTAAAGGAAACGGGTAAGCCTATCGTAGTAGTATTGATGAACGGTAGACCACTAGCGCTTGAGAAAGAAGATGAGTTGGCAGATGCAATACTTGAGACATGGCACTTAGGTACTATGGCGGGTCCTGCTATCGCTGATGTGATCTTTGGTAAATACAACCCAGGTGGTAAACTGCCGATGACTTTCCCAAGAAACGTAGGTCAAGTACCAATTTATTACAATGCGAAGAACACGGGTAGACCATTTGATCCTGAAAAACCATCAGGTTACAAATCAAACTACTTAGATGTACCAAACAGCCCATTGTACCCATTCGGTTACGGTTTGAGCTACACAACTTTTGAGTACGGTGAGATCACATTGTCATCTGATAAAATGACAGATGAGGCGATCACTGCATCAATCGAAGTAACAAACACTGGTAACTATGACGGTGAGGAAGTGGTACAAATGTACATCCAAGATGTGATCGGAAAATCAACTCGTCCTTTAAAAGAATTAAAAGGATTTGAGAAGGTTTTCATCAAGAAAGGCGAAACGAAGAAAATCACTTTCACAATTGAAAAAGAAGCCTTGACTTACTTCAGATGGGATATGTCTGAAGGTGTTGAAGCAGGTGATTTTAATGTATATATCGGAACAAACTCTGATGATGTGAAAAAGGCGTCTTTTAATCTGACGAAAGACTACGAAGCATCAACAAACTATGATCCTATCGGATCAAAATAAGCACAAAACAAGCTGATGACTGGTGAAAGCCGGTTGTCAGCCCTCTTTCTAATACACTAAATTTAATTAATGAAATGAAGATCAGACAGCTCTTTTTTTTAACGATAGCGACATTGCTATTGGCATCCTGTCAAAAAGAAGACAGTACTATGTATGTGGGTGCACCAAAAGACCTCCGCTATATCGGCATTGGAGAGTACTTTTGTGGTGAGCCATTTACTACAGATCAGCCGTCAGTATTTACAGGTGGAGAAGAAGTGAGATTCTCTCTTATTGATGTAAAATCTGACGATTACAAAGGTGAAAATTTAATTGAAAACTTTAGAATTCATAGCGGAACGGGAATTATTACTATTAGAGATTTTAACGACCTCACTGTTGGTCGCTACACAGTAGATGTAGAAGTAAAAAACAGTATGGGAAGCACGACTTTCACAGATGTTCTTGATTTTACAGCAGATCAATCTATCCCTCAAGATATCATTTACATGCCCAACATTTATTCATTTTATGGAGATGACCTTGAGGTAGCAACAAGTCGTCCGAATGTAAAAGGTGGAGGCCCTTACGAATTTACACTTTCCAACTTTTCTGATGTCTTTGCTATTGATGCTGAGATTGGTAAAGTAAAATTACAACAAGCATTTCCTATTGGAGACGATGACATTGAAGTATTTGAATTGGACATTAATGTTGAAAATACGTTAGGTGCTTTGTCTAAAAGAACGGCGGTGATTATTGAGGTAATCGGTAAAAATGTAGGCCGTCTATTCTACAATGCTATTTCTTTCTTAGGTTCTCCAACTTCTTACGGTTTGCAAAATGCAATCAATACCAACACTTATGGTGTAGTAGAAAAAGAGATTGATGGCGAAATGTATTCTACTGAACTTGCAGAAGAAGATAACGGACCCAACTACACTGGAGGTTTATGGAGAAGAGCATGGTCAGGTGTTGCTTTTGATTTTGAAAACGAAGAAGGTTTTGTTTCTGAGAAAATTGTAAAAGCGTACTGGTCATGGAATCAAGAATCAAGAGCTGATTTAGTTTCTGATGTTATTGATTTGACTACCATCAATGAGGAAGCTTATGTAGATGTAACAGGTTTCTGGAGATACACAGGTGGTGCTCAAAATGTCAATCAACATTTGGGAGTAATGGTTTGTAAAGCTTCTGATTATAACGAAGAGGCGCCAGAACAATCGAACTGGACTTTAATTGAAAATGATATCTCTGAGCATTTGATGATGTATACAACAGCCATTATCAATGAAAAGCAATTAAAAGCAGAAGGAAATCATCAAGTAGCTATCCCTGCTGAATTTTTGGGAGAAGAAATCAGAGTGGCTTTAAGAGCTGACTTCTTCAATCCTGCCGTTGGTGCATTGGCAAGACGATTTTATATCTACCAACTACAAGTAAGAGCAAAATAATTCAGCAAACTAAACTTCCTGAAGAAATGAAAGACTTAACTAAAATGAAACTATCCTTGCTACTAATTGGATGTATATTCTTTTGTACTCCGTTGGTTTATGCACAAGGAACTTATATAAAAATTAAAGGTACTGTAACGGGTGATGATGAAGAATCAATCCCAGGTGTGAGTATCAGAATCAAAGGTACACACAACGGTACTGCATCAGACTTTGAAGGTAACTACTCGTTGAGAGTAAAACCTGATGCTCGATTATTGGTTTCTTATGTGGGTTATGAAGCACAAGAAATTCCAGTAAATGGCCGTAAAATTATTGATATCCGATTGGTTGCTGAAATCGAACAACTAGACGAGCTCGTTGTTGTTGGTTATGGTAAGCAAGATGCGAAAGAGGTATCAGGCTCTATCCAATCTATGGTGATGGGTGAGGAAGTGAACTCTATGCCAGCGGCGTCATTTGATCAAATGTTGCAAGGTCGTATGGCAGGTGTGCAGGTTTCAGCTGGTGAAGGTGGACCTGGTCAAGCGATGAACTTTGAAATTCGTGGTGCCAATACAATTACAGGTAGCTCGGCTCCATTATATGTAGTGGATGGTTTCCCATTAGAAGACCCTTCATTATTTACATTAGATCCTGCTGATATTGATAGAATTGACGTTTTAAAAGACGCATCTGCTACAGCAATTTACGGTTCAAGAGGTTCGAATGGTGTAATCTTGATCACAACGAAAGCAGGTATGAGTGGTAAGCCAGTCATCACTTTCAATACAAAAGTAGGTGTTTCTCAAATTCCTCAGAACAGAAGAATGGAAACATTAAACGCACGTGAGTATGTACAATTACAGCACGACTTAGGTGGTGGTGACCCTTGGGGTGAAGTAGGAAACTACACGGATGCAGACATGACGAACTGGCAAGACGAGATTTTCACTACTGCTCCTTTCCAAAACTACAACGTGTCTATGAGAGGTGGTTCAGACCTTTCTAAATTCTTCGGTTCAGTAGGTTATATCAACCAAGCGGGAACATTAATGAACACTGGTTTTGAGCGTATCAATGGTCGTTTCAAACTAGACCAGAAATTAGGTAAGAGAGTAAATATGAGTATGAACGTGAACTACGCTCATACAGAACATAAAGGACAGAAAACTTCTACAGCAAGTGTATCGGCGATTAAATCAGCCATCATGTTTAGACCGATGACGCCAAAGAACGGTGATTTGGATGATGATGATGAATTAAGTGCAGGTTTCTATCCTCCAACACAGACATTAGAAAATACAGACCGTTCGGAGATCTCAGACGTAATGCAAGCCAACATTAACTTTGATGTGGATATTGCCAAAGGTTTGAAATTCCGTTCGCAGTTAGGTTACCAAATCAATTACACGCAGGTGAAAACGTTCTTTAGAGAAGGAACGAACCAAGCGGATAGAGGTAGTGATGGTATCAACGGTCATGTCTCACAATTGAGAGCACAAAACTATATCAACGAGAATACATTATCGTATGATTGGTCGAAAAATGGTCATAAGATCAATGCACTGACAGGTATCACATTCCAAAGCAGTAATAGATACAGATTCCAAGCTACAGCAATTCAATTCCCATTGGATGATCTTGGGTGGGGTAACATCGGTTTAGGTAATGTTGCCAAAATGCCATCTTCGGCACAAACAGGACAAAACTTAATGTCAGGTTTAGGTCGTATCAACTATGCTTACAAAGGAAAATATATCCTTACAGCATCAGTAAGAGCGGATGGTTCATCAAGATTTAAAGAAGGGAACCGCTTTGGTATTTTCCCATCGGTTTCAGCGGCATGGAGAGCAGGTGATGAAGACTTTATCCAAAACTGGGACGTATTTTCAGACCTTAAATTTAAAGCAGGTTTGGGTACAACTGGTAACAACAGAGTAGGTGATTTTGACTTTATTCCTACCATGGCTGTAGGTCCGGGATACTACTTCGGTGGTCATTATCATTCAGCATTCTACCAAGAAAAATTAGCCAATACAGACTTGAAGTGGGAAACTACGCAACAGTTTAATGTTGGAGCTGAAATGGGCTTCTTGAACAACCGTTTATTAGTGGATGTTGAATATTACTACAATTTAACGGACAACCTTCTTTTCGATGCAAAAGTGGCACCTTCTACAGGTTATACGCAAGTAAAACAAAACATTGGTGCGGTAGTCAACAGAGGTGTGGAATTGAGTATCAATACGGTAAACGTACAGACGAAAAACTTCAAGTGGACGTCGAACTTCAACATTTCATTTAATGACAACGAAATCAAAAATTTATCGTACGGTGAGGACTTCAGATTATATGACCCTAATGTAGGCGGTATGTTTGCGGGTGAATTGTACTACGGTCTTTTCGTAGGAATGCCAATGACACAAATGTACGGTTACCGTTACGATGGTATCTATCAAATGGATGATTTTGTTAGAAACTCAAATGGTGAGTTAGTATTGAAAGACGGTGTTCCTGGTTTCGATTCACAAACAGGACAAGTAAGACCGGGTATGCCGAAATACAGAGACGTGAATGGTGACGGTGTAATTGATGAAAATGACAAAGAAATCATCGGTAACCCTAACCCAAGACACTTCGGTGGTTTTACCAACAACTTCACCTATAAAAACTGGGACTTAAGTATCCTTTTAACTTGGTCAGTAGGGCAAGATGTATTCAATGGCAACATGGCTGATTTTGGTGTAGTAGGTAACCAAAGAGGTAGAAACTACTTGAAAGATGTGGGTGACCGTTGGACATTGAATAACCCTGTCGGTGATGGCGTTTGGGGTGCTCCAGGTCCAGGACAAGAATATACTTATCAGCAAGTGTACGGTGGTCATCAAATGAGTGATTACTTTATTGAAGATGCTTCTTTCTTAAGAATCAAGAACATCACATTGGGTTACACATTTGAACCGCAAAAACTGAAAAAGCTGAGAATCGATAGAATGAGAGTATACGCTTCAGTAGACAACCTTTGGGTATTTACAAATTACTCGGGTTATGATCCTGAAGTATCTGTCAGAAATCAAGCGATGTACAGAGGTATTGACTACTCATCGTACCCAGCATCACAATCATTTATTGCAGGTTTCCAAGTTTCTTTCTAATAGCTACAACCATGAAAAATAATTTATTAATACTTATAGCCTTGATCATTTCGTCTTGTTCTTTCCTGGAGATGGAACCAAAAGATGAAATCAGTAGAGATGATTATTATAAAAACGACAAACAAGTTTACCTCGCACTATCAGGTGCCTATGGATCTTTAAGAGATATCTACGATCAAGATTTCTCGATCTGGTTCAATGTGGGAACGGATGAAATGTTGTATAGAAGATCTTTATTCAATCACGAATTGACAAAGATGTCTTACAATGAATCAGACGTTGACTTGAACCGTATCTGGACAAGAAGTTACAGAGGTGTAAACAGAGTCAATGACTTGATTCAGAACTTAAGTGAAAGAGATACTATTGAGAATTTATCAAGAGCCGATCATGATTTAATGATTGGAGAAGGTCTGACATTGAGAGCGTTATACTACTTCAACTTGGTAAGAGTATGGGAGCACATTCCATTAAGATTGGATCACTTTACGGATATTGATGGCAACTTGGATATGTTGAATTTACCCAACACGCCAGCTCCAAAAGTGTACAATCAGATCATTGAAGATTTGGACAAAGCCATTACACTTTTAAATGACCGTCCAAAAGAATACGGAAGAGTAAGTAAGCAGATTGCACACGGTTTGGCCGCGCGTGTTTACTTGACAATGGCAGGAGCAAGAATCCAAGGTGGAGATATTGGCCGTGATGTTTGTCTTCAAAAAGTAATTGAGCATACCAATGCAGTAACAGAATTTGGTTACCATTCACTTTTACCTGATTACAAAGAGGTTTTTATGAACCAAATCCAAGGTATTCGTAGAGATGTAGAAGTAATGTGGGAAGTTGACTTTACGGTAACTGAAGGTCGTGATTTAGGAGGTAGAATTGGTAACTTCAACGGTGTTCAAATTCAGTTGACTACAGGTACAATGCCATTCAGTATTGGTCACGCTTACATCACGCCATCAATGCACCTAAGCACATACGGAGCAGATGATACACGTTATGAGTGGAACTGCGCTAACTTCAGTTTCAATTACAGAAACGATGAGTTTGTAGCAACAAATATTGGTAACGAATTGCGTTGGTTCCCAGGTAAATGGAGAAGATTAGACAGAGGTAGAGACCATAACGGTGAGCTAGACGGAACGGTAGAAACATTAGAAAACGGTGTAATTATCAAAGATAGAACGTCTATTAATTTCCCTATCTTACGTTTCAGTGATATTCTTCTGATGCGTGCAGAAGCAAGTTACTTATTGTACGGTGCAGGTGGACAAGCTACAGCAGATATTGAAGCGGTTCGTGCACGTGCTAATGCAGGTTCATTGAGCCAAGGTTTGAGTAATGCCAATCAAGACTTTATGAAGTTGATTCAAGATGAGCGTAAAAGAGAGTTGTGTTTTGAAGGACATAGACGATTTGACCTCGTGCGTTGGGGAATTTTAGAAGAGACCATGCAGGAGGTAAGTAGAAACGTGAGATCAAATAAAGATTTCCGTCCAGACAACGAGGAGCACTTGGCTTTCCCTGGTGAAAGATGTGAAGAGAAGCACGTAGTTTTCCCTATTCCAACGGAAGAATTACAATTGAATTACAACATCAACCAACACCCTCTTTGGTAATCTATAAATCTTAGAATCATGAAAAAATTAATATATATCGTTTTCGCATTCGTCATCACAAGTTGCCTTACCAACCATGAAGTGGATTTTGATGTACCGAATGTCGCTCCAGAAAACCTATTATATCACAGAAATGACCTCACTGTAGCACACAATAGAAGTGTACAAGGTGATGCTCCAGAAGTGATTTCTCAAGGAACGCCCACTTTTGATATTGAAAGTGTGGCATGGTTTGAGGATTCTGTAAGAATTGATGTTTCAGATGAATTGAATCCTTTTACGATTGATATCGAAACAGGTCAGTTGTCTTTGGAACCGACAGATGAAACGGCTTTAGGGAGGTACCATGTCAATGTGATGGCTTCCAATGAATATGGAACATCTACTTTTGAAGATGCTTTCAGAGTAATGTTAGTTGACAAACGCCCTGAACTTTCTTTAGAGACAAAGAAAGATTCTATCATCATTTTTATGGATGAAGCGGGTACTCCACTGACTACTCAATTGGAAAGTATCAGTGTAATGGCAGAAGGCGTATTTATGTCAGATATTAATATCACAACTTCACCAGCATTGCCTTCTGCAACAACAATCACGATTGATGCAAATGGTCGATTCAATATTAGAGGAAACCTGGAAGAGGTAGATTATGAAATCACAATCAGTGCTGAAAATGAGTATGGTCAATCTGAAAATAACCCTTCATTCATACTTTATACAAAAACGCTGAAAATTGTAGAGCGTGATATGTTTGTAATGAATATTGAAGAAGGTTTAAAACCAGATAATCAAGATGAATTCACTTTTGTTGGCATGGATTTCATAAAGATTGAAGGACCTGAATTACCAAGCGGTCAAACATGGTGGAACATTGCGATTGATAGAAACAACCACCCTGATGCAGACCGTAAAGAAAACTTCATTACAAGAAACTATGCTAGAAATTACGACGGAGTTTCTACAGCAAAACATATCATTGTATCGCCTTCATTACCAACAGAAGGTATGGAAGTAATGACGGTTGACATCGGAGCGATGTTTAATAATATCACTGGTGTTGGTGGTGAGCAAAGAATTGAAGCAAGAGTAGTAAGCGAAAGTGCTTACCAAGAAGCTTTAACTTCAGGCAATATCAACAACGTCTACGAAAACTGGACATTGGCATTTAACTCAGCAGACCATCAAGCAGGAGAAAGTAAATTATTTATCCATAACTCTTCAGAACATGGTAACCTTTTCGAAGGAGAAGATCTTAGAGTAGTCGTAGTGCTAGTTCATGGATTGACTTCAGCTGTCAACAGAGGTTATATGGGTATTGATGAATTAGAGATCAAAGGAAGATTTTTAGAAATCGATTAGTGTAGTTTATTTATTCAGGTCCCTAAATGAAATAGGGGCCTGTTTTTACAACTTCAGGGTTTTTATGGTGATTAGAAATCAGGAGATTTCTGATGATCTATAGGACACGAATGACGCTATCGCTAAACATTCGCGCCATTGGGCTGACTACCATTTTCGTTAGGTAGTACTTCCCGGCCTTGAAGGGAAAAGCGTTAAGAATTTCATGGAATGAGCCGTTAAAAATGATTTTCTTGTTTGAGCAAAGCGAGTTTAAAATCATTTAGGCGAAAGGAATGGAATTTAGCTTTTGACTTCTAAGCCTAGATTTTTTTGCTTCGTTTTTTCATCAATGGAAAAAATGAAGAAGAAGGAAGTTTGGAAGTAGAACTTTGAAATTTTGCACAATAAAAACCACCTCTTCACTCTCAAAATAGATACAATAATTATGAAAAAGTCGATTTTACTAAGTTTTATAGTACTGAGCCTATTACAATTTGCAGAAGCTAAAACACCCCCTAATATTGTCTTGATTTTTGTAGATGATATGGGTTGGGGAGATGTGGGGTATCACGGAGTAAATACAATCCATACTCCTCAAATTGATCAGCTGGCAAACGAAGGAGTATACTTCTCGCAAGGTTATGTTACAGCCTCAATTTGTGGACCTTCAAGAGCAGGGTTGATCACTGGAAAATACCAACAGCGTTTTGGATGTTTTGGTAATAGTAAGCACGGTATTCCAAATGAAGAAAAACTACTTTTCCATTATTTAAAAGAACAAGGTTATCAAACCGCTTCCATTGGGAAGTGGCACCTTGGAGAAGGAGAAGGAAGATTAATGCCTAACGAACGTGGAGTAGATTACTTCTATGGTTTTTTAGGAGGATCACATGATTATACAAAATCGGGGAAAGATGAAAATGTAAAAAGAAGTTTGTTGAAACCCATCTATGAAAACGGAGAAATACAACCTCCTATTCAAAATGATAATGGGTATTTGACCGACTTATTTACAGAAAAAGCCATTTCTTTTATTGATAAAAATAAAGAAAATCCTTTCTGCCTTTATTTAGCTTACAATGCGGTGCATCACCCTTGGCAAGTGCCTCAAAAATACGTAGATGCTTTGGATCATCTTGAAGTAGGAGAGGAAAGAAAACATTTTGCGGGAATGGTCTATGCTTTGGATGTGGGGATTGGTCAAATAAGAGAAGCACTGAAAGAAAATGGGATCGATGATAATACCATCATATTTTTTATCAGTGATAATGGCACTCCCGCAGGTCAAGGTTTTAAAGAACCGAGACGTAAGAAAAGAGGAGAAACAACCATGTCTTCACCAGGACCTTTCAATGGTTTTAAAGGATCTACTTATGAAGGAGGAATCCGAATTCCTTTTATCGCCCATTATCCAAAACATTTTCCTGAAAATAAACATTCTGAAGTCCCAGTAATTTCTTTGGATGTTTTGCCCACTATCTTAAATCAGATTGGTAAAGGTTTGGGAAGTGATGCATTAGAAGGGAAAGACCTTTTAGAATTAATTGATGGGGAAGAAGAAAGACCATTATTTTGGGCAAGAGATGGAGACATTGCGGTACGATATCAAGACTGGAAATTATCCATCAATAATAAACAAGGAAGTGGAGATGTAGAGTTGTATGATTTGAATAATGATCCCGGCGAATGGAAGGATATTGCATCTAGCAACCCAGAAAAAGTGAAGCAGTTATTGCACCTTTTTCAAGAGTGGGATCAAAAGAATACAAAAGTCACCAACCATAGTGGTTTAACTCCAAAATACAGAGAAAAAGTCAAAAAATATTTGGAAGAATTAGGGAGATAAAAGTGTATGTTTTAAGTCTCACTTATCAGCTTAACACTTCCTAATGATTCACCTAAATTTGATAGAAAATATCTATTTTTATACTATAAGAACATGTTTGGGTTTTCATGAAAATGAAGCCCCCAACATGTGCTAAGAACTGAAACTACTTTCATGAGATTCACGATAAAAAGGCACATTTTTACATTGCTTTGTGCATTATCATTTCTAACTACCAACGCTTCTGAAAATGAGACCAAACTTACTGTACAATTGGATGATTCATTGGATGAACAAATATTAAACTTGGAGAAGATTCCGTATTGGGAAGATTCATCAAGGTTGATAACGTACGAAGAAATGATACTGAAGGCACCGGGTTTTAATACCATTGGGAGATACTCTAAAGAATCTTACAATGTTAATTCTGCCTATTGGTTAAAATTATATATCGATATAGAAGAGCATAACAGCAAGTCATGGACACTTGAATTGTATGATCAATCTATTGATGAAATTGTATTCTTTTTACCGCAGAAAAATGGTGAAATCAGAAAGGAGTTTATGGGGGATAGTTATCTTTTTGATCAGAGAATTTACTTCCATAAAAACTTTATCATTCCATTAAATAACGATATAGACTACACAAAACCAATCTATATCAATGTCAAATCCAATCATAAAGTGGATCTGCATGTCAATATCCGTAGTACAGAACGTTTGATTAAGCATGCTACACTAGAGTATCTTTGGTTTGGTATCTATTATGGAGCCATTCTTATTATGTCTTTCTACAACTTTATGCTTTGGTTGAGTATTAAAGAATCCAAGTATTTAGTTTACATTTTACATATTCTCACTGTAGGTGTTTTTAATGCTTCAACAGATGGAACGGGCTTCCAATTTATATGGAGTAATAACCCCAGCATCAATAATTATGTCATTACACTATTAAGTTATGCAGCGGCACTTTCGCTGATCTTTTTCATTAAAGAAATGATGAAACAGGAGGCGAAAACCGTAAAGTATTTTCATTATATGAATTACTTGGTGGGCATTGTGACTTTTATTTTGATCTTGGATTTATTTCATTTCAATTCTCAGTTAAGCGATACCATGTTGATTGTCACCATTGTTGGGCTGACGATTATTGTTGCGAAACTAAGGTTTGAGAATAAGAAGGTTTCCCCTTTCTATATTTATGGATTGGCGGCCATTTTAATTGGAACTATTTTTCAGGTGTTAAAGATCTTTGGAATTATTCCTTTAACCCCAGTTACACAGTATATATTGCGTTTTTCCATTTTCTTAGAAATGCTACTTTTTTCGTATGCACTTTATGACACACTTCGTCTTATAAAAGAACAACAACAACGATCTAAAGATGAGGTGATTGAGCATCAGAAAAAGACAGAAGCGATGCAATTGAAGGTCATTGAAGAACAAGAAAAAACGGTTTCTCTGAAAAACAAAGTCAACGAAGAACTAGAAGAAAAAGTAAGGGAAAGAACGATTTCTTTAATGCAAAGTGAAGAAAAACTCAAGGAGGCCTACCGTAAACTGGAAGAAAAATCGGAGCGATTAAATATGATCAACCGAACGCTCGATGTCAATAATAGTAAGCTGAAAGAAGGAATCAAGAAGGAAAGGGAAAAGCGATTTGTTCATAAAATCATCAGCCTGGAAGAGTTTATGGAATTGTTTCCAGATCAGGTGTCATGCAAAAGGTATTTGGACAAACAAAAATGGGAAAAAGGTTTTACTTGTAAGCAGTGCCAAAATCATAAGCAATGTAATGACGATAACACTTCGGGAAGTACACAGTTTTCAAGACGTTGTTCAAAGTGTGGTTATGTAGAATCAGTGACTAGCAACACGGTCTTCCATCATGTGAAGTTTGATTTGACCAAGGCCTTTTACCTGTCGTATATCTTCCGTTATCACGAAAATGAATTTACCAATATTGAGCTAGGAATTCAGCTTGATATGTCAAGAAATACGATTGCGAAATTCAAGACTAAAGTAAAGTCTGCCAACGAAAATAAATTACTACTACCAACTTTTGAGTTGTTTGAAATGGCTTAGAGGATGTTTCAAACATACTCTTAAAAACCAATTGAATGATATGAAAATTACAAGACTACTAAGTACAATGGTACTGCTTTTAGGAAGCGGTTACCTTTGGGCACAAACACCCAATTTTATTGTCATCATAGCCGATGATTTAGGTTATTCTGACGTTGGTTATCATGGTCTGCGTACGGATATCCCTACTCCCAATATTGATGCTTTAGCCAACAAAGGAGTACAGTTTTCTGAAGGATATGTTACAGCTCCAGTTTGTGCTCCATCAAGAGCAGGGTTGTTGACAGGTGTATACCAACAACGTTTTGGGTTTAAAGATAATCCAGGTCCTTTCCGTCCTTCTCCAGAGATTGTGCCGGGAATTAGTCACGATTACCCTACTATTGCTCAGGAATTAAAGAAAGTAGGTTACAATACAGCGGCGATTGGAAAATGGCATTTAGGAGGACAAGAAGACAACTCATTCATTCCTACAGGTAAAGGTTTTGACTACTATTATGGCTTCCTTGGAGGTGCATCTTCTTATTATTTTGAAGATCATGCGACACAATTTTTCTTAGAAAATGATCAGCCCATCCAAACTCCCAATCGCTATTTGACATCATTGTTTGGCGACAAAGCCGTAGAATATATTTTACAGCAGGACAAGGCAAAACCTTTCTTTATGTATTGGGCACCAAATGCCGTTCACTCTCCATTACAAGCACCTGAAGAGGTTTTAGAAAAATTCAAACATATCAAAGATCCTAAGCGACAAAAGTTGGTAGCCATGCAATATGTGATGGATCAGAATATAGGTAGAATTGTAGATGCTTTGGAAACAAAAGGTTTGATGGACAATACAATGATTGTTTTCATCAGTGACAACGGTGGAAAACCACACGAAAATGCATCCTACAACTTGCCATTGAACGGAGCAAAGGGATCTCTTTTTGATGGAGGAATCAGGGTGCCTTATTTCATGTATTACCCGAAAATGATCAAAGAGGGACAAAAATACGATGAGATGGTGAGTAGCCTTGACATTATGCCGACCTTCTTATCATTGGCCAATGCGAAGTCAACACAAGAATTATCAGGTGTTAATTTATTGCCTTACATCTCTAATGAAATTACTGAAAAACCACATGATAAATTGTATTGGAAAAATGCCAATAAATGGGGGGTACGTGATCAGGATTGGAAATTATTTTATGACCAAGACAGTGATAAAGTAAGGTTATTTCATTTAACTGAAGATGCTTATGAAAAAGAAGATGTATACGATCAATACCCTGAGCAAGTAGAGCGTCTGTTGAAAGTGTATCAAGAATGGGATTATCAAAATGCACCTTATTCATGGGGTTGGAATCCTGCGGCTATCGGAAAATATAAAACGGAGAATCAATTTACTTTTGAAGAATTGATTTCTGAAAAACTAGCAAGTGAAGAATTCGCAGATGTAATGGTGGTTGAAAATCCTGCAAAAGAGGGAATCAATACGTCCAATAAGGTTTTACATTTAGAAGTAGACCAGCATCATGAGAAATATTTCTTAAGTGCCCGCCATTCTCCTATGATGAAAAGAGGAAATAAGGTGGCACATATTAAAGTGAAGAGCAAGCAAAAATTCAGTTTGAACTTGACCATGATCGATGACAAAAAAGGCAATGTTTCTGCCTACGCCCATAAAGAATACAATGGTAATGATGAATGGCAAGATTTAGTTTTTGATTTCACCGATTGGAAAGGAATGAAGTCGAAAGGTATCGAACTTTCATTTGAAGGATTGGTGAACAATGAAGATATCTATTTGGATGATATTTGGTGGAATGTTCAGAAGAAGGAAATCAAAAATAACGAAACGGTAAGAGTGGAGAATATTCAGGTTTACAAAAGTATTTTCCAAAAAGGCAAGCAAGTACTGGTTTGGAAACCAATTCCTAATGTAAACGCCTACACGATTTACCATAATGAAGAGGTGATTGGTACTGCAGATCAGCATTTCCACCTATTGCCAGTGGATTATCAATTAAAAGATATCAAAGTAAAACCATCAAAAATAAACTAAACCATGAAAAATATTTACAAAATTGCGATAGCGATAGCAATTTGCATCGGCGCTAGAGTAGCTCAAGGACAAACGCCGAATATCTTATTAATCACAGCGGATGATATGGATTATTATTCGTTGGGAGTAAACGGCAGTAACGTGGAAGACATTACACCTAATTTGGATAAACTAGCTGATGAAGGTGTTCGTTTTACCAATGCCCACGTAACGGTAGCGGTTTGTCAGCCTTCAAGAGGTGTAATCGGTACAGGAAGATACCCTAACAATAGTGGTATTTTAGGTTTTTACAATACAAAAGCCTCTGTTCCAACTTTAGCGGAAGAACTGAAAAATGCAAAAGGATATGAAGTGGGTATTTTAGGAAAAGTAAGCCACTCTACTCCAAAAGACAAGTACATTTGGGATTACGAACAAGATGCGAAAGACCTTGGCAGTGGACGTGGTACACAGTTGTATAGAGACCATTTCCAGAAGTTTGTACAGCAAGCAAAAGCAGGTGATGCCCCTTTCTTTATGATGGCCAACTCACATGACCCCCACAGACCATTTTTTGAGGATGCTCCCAATTATGAAAGAGGTGGAAAGAAACGTCCCTCAAGAATTTATACTACAGAAGAAATTGAAGTACCAGGTTTCTTAGAAGATCTTCCTGAAGTAAGAAAAGAATTGGCGGCTTACTATTCGTCAGTAAGAAGATGTGATGATGTTGTAGGTGCATTTATGGAAGTCTTGGAAGAAGAAGGCGTTGCTGATAATACGATTATTGTTTTCCTTTCTGATAATGGAATGGCTTTCCCTTTTGCTAAATCCAATGTTTACGTTCAATCAACAAGAACTCCATTTATTGTAAAATGGCCAAAAGGCATTAAAGGAGGAAAAGTAGATGAGACGCACCTTATTTCAATGGTAGATTTGATGCCTACATTATTGGAGGCGGTAAAAATTGATGCACCTAAGAAATTAGACGGTAGGAGTTTCTTCCCATTATTAAAAGGGAAAAAACAGACAGATAGAAATTATGTTTATACGCATTACAATGAAAATATTGGTAGCAGAGCTTACACTATGAGAGCGGTTCAATCAAAAGACTACCTTTATATTTTCAACCCTTGGGCTGTCGGTGGAAGACAGTATAAGACATCATCTATTAACGGTACTTCTTTTAAAGCAATGCAAGCAGCCGCTGAAGGTGATAAAGACCGTGAAGATAGAGTCAACTTCTGCCTTTTTAGAACGGTTTCAGAATTCTATGATCTTAGCGAAGATCCTCATGCACTAAATAACCTAGCTGGAAATCCTGAATATGCTAAACAGCAAAAGGAAATGGAGGAAGAAATGGTTAGAAGTATGCAGGCTACTAAAGATCCGATGCTGGAACTTTACAAGCAAAAGGATGATGAAGAATTCTTGATTAAGGCTACTCAAAAGATCCAAAGAGAAGCCAATATCAAAAAGAAAGAGAGAAGAGCTTTGAAAAATAATAAGCACTAGTATTTCATAGCATTAAGTGAATAGACATTTTAAAATGAGTAAAATCCTGCTTCCCTGGAGTAGGATTTTTTTTGCCTTTTAAGAAGATAGTAAACTAAGTTTCGAATATTTAGAAATCAGGAGATTTCTATTGATGTTTAGGACACAAATGACGCTATCGCTTAACATATGCGCCAGTGGAGTTGCTACTCTTTTTGCTTCGTTTTTTCAGCAATAGAAAAAATGAAGAAGAAGGAGGCTTGAAAGTAGATCCTATTAAAGTTTGTAGAAGGGTTGATTGAAAGTTAATGATAATGTTCTCTTAGTTCTTATATACACAAAATCCCACCTTAGTAAGGTGGGATTTTAAGTTAAATTAAAGCAAACTATTGTATATATAATAATGTCTAAAACTTGGGAGTGTGTATATTTTTAATCAACCCATTAAGATTGATATTTTAAATCAAATTTCTTTCTATCAATTGTTTCCGATTGATTACATTACAAACATACGTTGACTTTTAATATTTGTAAAATCGATTATTCCTATGCCGCTATAAGTTAATCTTATAACATTATTAAAAATCATTTTTTGAATTTCAATTTTAAACAGTATTGGAAGGAATAACAGTGTAAAATGGCTCATTATTTCGTCGTACAGATAATGTATGTGGATGATAAAAACACAAAAAATCCTACCTCAATGAGATAGGATTTTAGGCTAATTAAAAAGCAAACTATTGTATAATTAACTATTACTTATGTCTAATACTGGGGTGTAAATTTATACCTTAGATCAATCCTACAAGATCGATGCTTGGTTTTAATGTATCATTACCTTCTTTCCATTTTGCTGGACATACTTCAGAAGGGTTCTCTGCCACAAATTGTAACGCTTTCAATTTTCTCAATAACTCCTCTGCATTTCTACCTACGTTACCTGCTACTACTTCATAAGAAACGATTTCACCTTCAGGATTCACGATGAAAGTTCCTCTTTCTGCCATTCCGTCTTCCTCAATCATTACCTCAAAACCTCTTGAAAGCACTCCTGTTGGATCAGCAAGCATTGGGTAATTGATTTTTTTGATTGTTTCAGAAGTGTCATGCCATGCTTTGTGTACGAAGTGAGTATCTGTAGAAACAGAGTAAATTTCAGTACCAGTCGCCTTGAAATCTTCATAAAGGTTAGCAAGGTCTTCTAGTTCTGTTGGACACACAAAAGTGAAGTCGGCAGGGTAGAAGAAGAAGATAGACCATTTGCCTAAAATATCTTCTTTAGTGACTGTTTTGAAGTCGTTGTTTTCGAAGGCTTCTACTTTAAAATCTACTACTTGTTTTCCGATTTGTGACATAGTTTTATATTTTTTGATTGATGTTTGTTTCAGTTTTTTCAACCGCTTTCCGATTGATTACGATACAAACATACGGCGGGATTGGGTATTTGTAAAATTGATTGTTTTTATATTGATATAGATTTCTCTTATGTGATATGGTAATGAAGGGGGCTTTCACTTTTAATGATAGAGAAATAAAAGGAGGAGTAATTTTGTCACCTTTCTTTTACCGAAAATTTACCCATTCATTTCTACGTGTTTGTTATTTTTATTGATCAAATTGACTACTAAACTTCAAAATGAAATGAAATATCATTACAAAGGTCTTTTTTTAATTTTAGCCATCTGTTGGCAAACTACATTATTTGCTCAACAAAAGCGACCGAATATCGTTTGGCTCACTTCTGAGGATAATTCAGCCAATTGGTACAGGCTGTACAATCCAGAACATGGAGCACCAATGCCGAATATTGAAAAATTGGCAGAAGGTGGGTTGGTTTTTAATCATGCCTACTCAAATGCTCCAGTTTGTTCAACGGCAAGAAGTACAATTATTTCAGGTGTTTATGCTCCAAAAACAGGTGTGCATTTTCACCGTCCGCAGGAGAAAGTTCATATGCCTCAAGGGTTAAAAATGTTCCCAAAATACCTTAGAGAGGCTGGATATTATACAACCAATAACAGTAAGCAGGATTATAACTTTACAAAAGAGGAAGTTGAGGGCGTTTGGGATGAAAGCTCTAAGAAAGCAACTTTTAGAAATAGAAAACCCAATCAACCGTTCTTTCATGTTCAAAATTTTGCAGACACACATGAAAGCCAAATGTTTGGACCTCTTAAATCGCATGTTGAAGATATAGGAGAACCTGATAATGTTGATTTATTTCCTTACCATCCTGATACACCAATTTTTAGACAGAAGTATGCACAGTATATTTCATTGAATCACCATGTCGATAAGAGAATTGGTAAGATTGTAAAACAATTGGAAGAAGATGGGTTGTTGGATGATACTTTCATTTTCCATTATGGAGATCATGGTGGAGTGCTTCCGGGAGGAAAAGGTTATGCTCACAATGATGGCTTGCAAGTGGCTATGGTGGTTTATGTTCCAGAAAATTGGAAACACCTGGCACCCGCTCCTAAAGGCTCTAGAGTGGATGGCTTTGTAGAGTTTATTGATTTGTCTGCCACCGTATTGCACCTTGCAGGAATTCCAGTACCAGAGCAAATAGATGGAAAGCCGTTTTTAGGTGAGGGTGTGACTTTAAAAGAATTGGATAAGAGAGATGAGGCATTTGGTTATGCGGATCGTTTTGATGAAAAATATGATTTGGTACGTTTCCTCCGAAAAGGGAAATACAGTTATTGGAGAAGCTATCAGCCGTTTAATTTTGATGGTTTACATAATTTCTACCGTTACAAACAACCGGCTTTCAGAGAGTGGAGAGATTTAGCGAGAAAAGGAGAGTTGGAAGAAGTACAGGAGGCTTTTTATCGATCACGTTTGCCTGAGCAATTGTATGATTTAGAAAATGACCCTCATGAAATCAATAACCTGGCCAATGACCCAGCTTACAAGAAGGTGTTATTAGAAATGCGAAAAATAATGCATGACCGTGTTAAAGGAATGCCTGATTTATCATTTTATCCAGAACCTACTTTTTTAAAACTCAGTAAAGGAGATGGAGTCGCTTTTGGCAAAGAAAATAAAAGCCAAATCAATAAATTAATCAACCTTGCGGACTTACAACTTTTACCTTTCAAAAAAGCCAAAAAAGGAATAGAGAAAGCATTACATTCTGATGATGCCATGGAGCGTTATTGGGCCTTAATCAATTGCAGTGCATACGGAAAAGAAGCATCCCCTTTTTATGCAACCGCAAAACAATTGGCAGCTTCTGATCCCGACCTTTTGGTACGAACACGTGCAACAGAATTTTTAGGGCTTACCGAAACAATCGACCCAAAACCTTTAATACTTGATATTTTAGATCAATGTAAAGATCCCATCGAAACCAATTTTATATTAAATACAGTGGTCTTATTGATGGATGCTAAGGGAATGAAGATTGACCTAGAAACAATCGAAAAGGCACACTGGTCGAAGTTCGAAGGTTTAGTACCTCGTCGTATTGAATACCTAACGGAATTGGCTCAAAAGGATATTTAGTAGTTTACAATATATTTACCCCTATTAATTAAGGTGTTACTTGATAAAAAATCTCCTCCTTTCAAAGTATGAAAAGAGGAGATTTTTGTATAATGATAATATTTTGATTAAAAGGTGTTTTAATTTTTGTGTAGTAAGGTGAAGGTAATCAGTATTTTATATTTTCAATTAATTAAAATTAAGGTTTTTGTTAAGCATATAAACCTACATTTGGTATAGATAATTAATCATAATAAGACTTCTTAACTAAACTAGACAAACAAATTATTTAATTTATCTATTCATTCATAAATAATTGTTGATATAACAATCTATATGATGTCGTGATTACTTATAAATATAGTTTATTCAAAATAATTAATAACTACCTATAAAATCTATAACATAGACGAACAATTACACAGAGTAAAATCTATATTTAACTTGGTAAATAGAATATAATAAGGTTAATAAGTGAAAAGCTGTATCGTATTTTGATACAGCTTTTTTTATTTACAACATGGTGTTTGGACTATTCTTTCTCTTCTAAACTTTTCCCATATTTACTCGGTGAAACACCATAGTATTCTTTAAACATTCTACTGAAGTGTGTGCGGTTTTTAAAGCCGGTTCTGACACATACTTCTGCTACAGGGAGATTTTCCTGCACCAAAAATTCAGCAGCCTTTTTTAAACGATATACCTTCAATAATTCATATGGTGTGTAGTTCGTAATTGCTTTTACCTTTTGGAAGAAAGTGGTACGGTTAAGATAGAGGCCCTTAGCGAATACATTCATGTCAATGTCTTCATTTTCAAGGTTTTCTTCGATCAGTTCATAGAATTTCTCAATAAAAATGGCGTCATCTTTATTGGTGTTTTTCTTCTCAACTTCAACAGGAAAATCAATTTGGAAACGCTCCCTTAATTGCTTTCTGTTTTTCAATAACATTTGACTAGAAGCAATTAAATGCTTCATATCGAAAGGTTTTGAGATATAGAAATCGGCACCCACTTCAAGGCCTTTGACCTGATCGTCAATAGAGGATCTTGAAGTAAGAAGAATAATTGGAATATGACTCGTTCTGATATCTGTTTTCAGCTTCATACAAAGTTCCAAACCATTTAACTCAGGCATAAGAATATCACTGATGATAAGGTCCGGCCATTCGTTTTCAAGCTTCTCCAAACATTCTTTACCATTTACAAAGCAAGTGACATTGAAATACTCAGATAAAACATCACTGACAAACGTTCTAAGTTCCTCGTTATCCTCTACATAAAATACATTGAGTTCTTTCAAACTTTCATCCATCAGATAACTTGGAAGTTCCAAAGTGGTAGGCAGTATCTTTTGCTTTTCTTCATCAGTTTCGTTTTTCAGTATATCCTGAATTCTGTTTTCGTTCAATGCATCTTTGGCATTGACCTCAACAGGAAGTGAAACAGAGAAGGTAGTTCCCACATTCAGTTCACTCTCGATACTGATTTTACCAAAGTGCATTTCAACCAAACGTTTAGAGAATGCCAAGCCAATACCCGAACCAATAGAGTAGGTGTTAGAATTTTCTGATTGATAATAGCGATCAAAAACAAAAGGAATTTGAGCTTTTTCAATACCAATACCAGTATCAATCACTTGGAAGAATAATGCATTCTCATCATAACCGTACTTAATTTTGATGGTATCACCTTTCTTTGTGAATTTAAAAGCATTATTGAGCAAGTTGTTCAATACAATTTCAATTTTATAACGATCTGCCGTAATAAATAATTGGTTGGCGTCTCCTTCAATTTCTAAATGCTTTTCTTGTTTTTCAGCAAGTGATTCAAAATCCTTTTTGATGTCCATAATAAGAGAAGTAAAATCAAAGTTTTTCGATTTTAACTTCAAAATAGACTGCTCGGCTTTATGGAAGTCTTGCACTTGATTCACCAACTGTAACATCTTATTGGATTGTCTGTTGATAAGATCAAGATGAACGAAGGCATCTTTATTAGAGGCAAACATTTTAAGGAGCATTTGAATAGGCCCCGTAATCAACGTAATTGGCGTTCTAAATTCATGAGAAATATTCATGAAGATTCGTTCCTTCGTTTTATTGAGTTCATCCACACGTAAACGCTCAATATGCTCTAATTCTAATTCGTGCTTTAAGTGTGTATGATTTAGCATAAAGCGTATCACAATGTACACTATAATACAAAGCGTGACGAAATAACAGAAGTAGGCAAATGAAGTTTTCCATAATGGAGGTTTTACCTCAATCTTTAGTTTTAACGGAGCTGTCCAACGGTTTTTGGAATTTGAAGCCATCGCTTCCAAAGTATATTTTCCTGGAGCTAATCCATTAAAAGAAACGTTTTTAAAAGCAGATGTTGTTTCTATCCACTCTTCATCCTGAGGAAGCAAACGGTACTTTAATTTGTAACTTGATGGGTAGTTGGAATAATGCAGTAGTAATAATTCAATAGAGAAATTATTCTCGTCATACTGCAATACTATTTTCTCTTTTTGATCTAAAGGCTTATCCAAAATGACACGATTGTCGATGGTATCATTGACATGAACGGTGGTGTTGAGCAATACTAAATCACCAAAATTAAAAGGAGGAATAGGCTTTTTAATTTCAGTTTTAGACGGGTCAAAGTAGCATATTCCATTACCGGCCGCAAAAATTATGGTATTCTCATTTTGTAAGAAACCGACATTTTCAAAAGCATAGGCACGTACACCATCTTCCACCGTAAACTGTTTAAACACTTTAGTATTCAGGTCAAAAAGGTTTAACCCTTTATCTGTTGTGATCCATAATTTATCATCCGTATCATAGATGATTTTTTTGACGATATTGTTATCCAAACCATCTTTTTCTGAATAACAATCATATTTCAAATTATCCTTATAAACATCATTAATAATACAGATTCCTTTGCCTTCTAACCCCAAACAGATAGAACCATTGGGTAGAAGAATGATATTAGACACGTGATTGGAAGGCAATGATTTCTTGGCTTTCGGGTCGTACTTGTATTGACTGATACTCATTTCGTCTAACTTTTGGTCAGCTTGATTATCAATGCGTAAAAGTCCATTTAATGTAGTACCTACCCAAACAGTATGGTTCAATGAATCCATCATCAGTGTTTTGAACTGATTGGCTTCAGTAAGCTGAATTCTTGGATTGCCTTTTAATGCATCGCCTGAGATCAGTTGTCCAGGATTTTGCATTTTAAAGCGGAAAAGGCCATTGTTTGTTGCCATCCAATACAAGCCGTGTTGATCCACTTGTACTTGTATTAATTTTGAAAAAGTAAGTTTAGGGATGTCTTCAGATTTGACTCTTATCCATTTTTGGTGTTCATCAGGAGCTTGATAAAACCAACTACCTCTTTCTTTGGTAAATCTCAACCATTTCCCCCCAAGGTTATCTTTCACAACAGAAGACCATGCTTGTGGAATTGGCATTTGATCAAACTCTTGAGGCAGAGGTTCAAGTCTTCCTGTTTTAGTATTAAAATAGATCAATCCTCTGAGGTAAGAACTCAACAAGATGTGTTCTTCATCCCAAACACACCCTTCTAAGATTTTATTATTGAAATTTCGACCTCTTAATTCAGCTGTATTTAAATCTGCATATTTAAAAGGAGAAGCCACCTTATCAAAAGCAAAAAGACCATTGCTCAATGAGCTGATCCATATTTCATTATCTTCTTTGGTAGAGAAGATATCGCTTACCCTTCCAATATCAAAATAGCGGATTGCTTTCTTTCTTCTGAATCGAGTTTTTTCTTTTAGTCTTTTTGGATTCTTTATTAATGCACAACCTTTTGATAGCATACCACACCAAAGATTGTTATTGTCATCCATATCTAAATGGAGAAAACGGGCATTCTGAAAAAACTTCTTAATGTAATGGAATTGGTATTGCCCATTGATCAAGTTGGTTTTGATTAGACTAATACCGTTATATTCAGCAAGAAAAATATTGTTATCATCGTCTAAGGTAATACCCTTGCATGAAGATATGTGATCTTTTAATATATAGTCGTGTTCATCCTTATTGGAGTCATAAGAGATTAACCCTTTTGCCGTTGAGATTAAGATCACATCTTCGCCGAGTGGCATAGCATCAAAAACATATCGGAAGGATTTATCTTTGACCTCAATGTGATGTACCCTTTCTAATTGATAGTTCTCACGGTTGAAGAACAACAAACCATCATATTCAGTAATACAAACAATGTGATTTTTGAGAGGAACAATCTTCGCAATGACACAAGGTCGATCGGAAGAATTTGAAATGTTATCTGTAGGAATGGTTTCAAAACGCTGTTGATCATAGTAATAGATATTCAAACCATCTTCTGTACCAATCCATATATTGTTTTTCTGATCTTGATACAGTGATCTAATCTTATTATCACTTAAGATCTTTTTATAATCTGAATTTCTATGATTTTGGAATTCATACCCATTAAACCGATCCAGTCCATTATAAGTACCAAGCCATATCAATCCTTTATGATCTTTCAATAAAGCAGTAACCCCATAGTGCGAAACACCATCGTTGATACTATAATTCACTAATCCATTATTAGTAGTATTCGTTTTTTGGGCACTTATATTTATATGTGAAAATAATAGTAGTAAAAACAGTTGAATAAAGTAAATTCTTCTCATGCGTACGGTCTTATTGGGACAAAATCTATTAAAAATATGATACCCAACTCAATAAAAATAATTAGAACAGTTTAAAAAATACTCTGTCATAAATGTAAAAAATACATTATTTTTACCAAAGCTTTTAAGCTATTATTTTTTATCCGTTGACAACATTTAAATAAAATTTGATTTGTATAAGATAAATACAATATTTACCCGGTTAACATAAATCTTAATTAATGTAAATATTTGTTCTGTTTTCTTAAATTTGATTTACATATTGACATCGCTTTTAGTGGTGTCTTACTTTTTAAACTTTAATTTCTTGACTTAATCACTTTAATTATATGAAAAATAGATACTTATTAAATACCCTATATTCAGTTAGTTATGTTGGTGTTTTACTTCAAAAAACATTTTATTGATTTATAGTCACCTTCAAATTTTGATCTCTCTCTACCTTTATATTGTTATTTAACACAAGCACGGAGCTTTTAGTGAAACGTTTTTTACTTCAAACACTACTTGTCTGATAACAGATTAGAAAAACAATACTATTGAGTTATTCTAATTGATGTGGCCAACTCAAAATTTTTTAGAAGAACTAGTTTAAAGAAGAATACTCTATTGAAATGATTCTAATCGAAGGTGAAATGAATGGTAACATATAATTGAAGGTTTATCGCAGAACTTACAATTATGGTACAAGAACAAGAACTTCGTTCGGGTACTTAAAGTAATTTATTAATGAAATGTAACATGAATACTTACTTGTCTAACTTATTCTCTTATAGGAGTATACTATTACTTGCACTGCTGTCAACACTAATGTTTACGAATGATACATTGGCACAAGACAGAGTACTGAACGGTAAAGTACTAGGTGCAGATGACAATTTACCGCTACCAGGTGTAAACATTATGGTACAGGGAACCAAACAGGGTACTGTATCTGATTTTGATGGTAAATTCTCCATTCTGGTGGGTGAAGGTGATGTTTTGGTTTTCACTTTTATTGGTATGAAACCAACAACATTTAATGTAAATGCAGAATCGAACATAACCATCATGCTAGAAAGTGATGTTGAAATGCTTGACGAGGTAGTGAAGATTGGTTATGGTGAGCAAAAGAAAAAAGAAATTTCAGGTGCTGTAGCACACGTCAAATCTGAAACATTAGACAACTTTGTCACTTCAGATATTGGTGATGCACTACAAGGTCAAGTAGCGGGTGTGAGTGTCACATCAGCTTCAGGTTCTCCAGGTGAAGGATCAGTGATTCAAATTAGAGGGGTAAGTACAGTATCTAACGTAGAGGGTGCTAACCAACCGTTATATGTTGTTGACGGAATTCCTCAAAATGAAGATCCTCGATTAGCACCTAACGAGATTGCGTCTATTGATATCCTTAAAGATTTAGCTTCATGTGCGGTCTACGGAACAAGAGGTGCTAACGGTGTAATCTTAATCACAACAAAGACTGGTAATCAAGGAAACTTGAAAGTATCAATTGATGGTAACTATGGTGTAAGACAGATTACTTCCAACACACCAGTGATGAATTCATCACAGCAAGCTTATTTTGATATCTTGGAGCAAAGAGCATTGAACCCAGGTATTTCAGATGATGAAATCAACATGTTTATCCAAAGAAACAAGAACAACTTCTTAAATGATAATAATCTTGATGAATTGGTATTTGTAGATTATGCGCCTACGCAACAGTACAACTTAAACATTACGGGTGGTTCAAGTTCAGGATTTACTTACAACTTAACTGGTGGTTATTTTAATCAAGAAGGTAACGTGATCAACTCTTCGTTTGATCGTTTCAACTTACGTGGTGGTTCAAGTTATAAGTCTAAAAAATGGACAATCACTTCATCTATTGCCATTTCAACGGAAGAGAGACAAAGACCTTCAGGTAACTTATTGACGCAGACAATTCGTTATAAGCCTTACATGGCTCCTGTAGATCCTAGCAAAGATGTGTACGCAGGTGCATCGGATCAAGAGGCTGTTCAAGCCAACTTCTTATACCAATCATTGTATTTCCAAGACCTTGAAGATAGAGATCGTTTCTCAGGAAACGTTAGTATCAAATATGACTTTACTGATTGGTTATCTTTCACAACAAACGGTGGTGGTAGCGTATTGAACAGAAACCGTTCACGTTTCAATCCTTATTTCAAAATTGTGAATGAGAATACGGGGAAAGAATTTTCAGATATCAATAACTCTTATTACTCTGAGCAAACAGAACGTAGTACAAGTTTTAGCTGGGATGGTAGATTCTATTTCCATAAAAAATGGGGAGATCACAATTTTTCAGCATTGCTAGGCGGATCAATTGAAGAATATGGCGGACAAAGTCATACTGTTTCAAGAAGAGGTATTGTAGATAATTCTAAGCCAGGTTTTGGTTCTGCCACTTTAGAGACGGCTGTAACTCCAGGTTTCAATTATGTCTACAAATTGATCGGTACAATCGGTCGTTTACAATATGATTACAAAGGAAGATACTTATTGTCATTAAGTGGTAACTATAACGGTAACTCAAAATTTGCTGAAAACAATAAATTCAAATTCTTCCCATCGGCTTCAGTAGCATGGAACGTAGCAGAAGAGCCATTCTTCGAAGGTGCTAAGGAAACAATGAACATTTTCAAGATTAGAGCATCACATGGTAACGTAGGTGGTCAATCTTTCAGACCTTACTCAGATCTTCCAACGATCAGAAGAGGTTATGATTATGATTTCAATGGTAAGATTTATTCAGGTGCTGCACAAGCTGCTTTTGCAAACCCTAATGTACAGTGGGAGACTTCAATCCAAAACAACATTGGTGTAGATATGGCATTCTGGGGTAACCGTTTAACATTCAACGCTGACGTTTACCATACAACAAAAGAAGACATGTTATTCCCAATTGAAGTGCCATCATCAGCAGGTACTGCATCAGGAGGAAACAATGATAAATTAGTGACGCTTAACGTGGGTAACATGGTCAATAAAGGTTATGAATTGGCTTTAAGTTATAAAGGTAGATCGAAAAAATTGAATTGGACGATTACGGGTACATTCTCAAGTAATCAAAACGAAATCACGAATATGAATACAGAAGATTTCGTTTATACAGCAGATCAAGGTTTGATTTGGGGTGCTGTAAACCAATCAAGAGCTACGGTATTTGCGAAAGGTTATGAAGCAGGTGCTTTCTTCCTTTACAGAACGGACGGAATCATCAAAACAGATGAGCAACTTGCTGAATACAATAAGGTCAACCCTGCAGCAAAAATGGGTGACTTGATCATCAAAGATACCAACGGTGACGGTCAAATCACTGAAGCTGACAAGGTGTACGCAGGTAGTGGTTTACCTAATTTTGAAACAGGTTTGATTATCAACTTACGTTGGAAAAACTGGGACTTTATGATGAACTGGTATGCAGCAGTAGGCCATGAAATCATGAATGGTAGTAAGCTAATGGCTTATTCTGAGGGTAGACATGTGGATCAAATCCATACTTGGTCACCAGATAACCCAACGTCAGATATTCCAGCGTATAGAGGTGACTTGAAACAAGGTACAACCAATTTTAGAGGGGATACAGACCTTTGGTTAGAAGATGGTTCTTATTTGAGATTGAAGAACATTACCTTAGGTTATAGTCTTCCAAAAAGTATGTTGAAAAGAGTGAAAGTTGATCAGTTTAGAATTTTTGTAAGAGCACAAAACGCTTTAACATTTACAAAATATACTGGTTACGATCCTGAAGTGGGAGGCAATGGCGTGTCTTCAAGAGGTTTAGATAAAGGTAATTATCCAATTGCTGCATTGTACTCAACAGGTTTCCGATTAAACTTCTAAACAACACTGACAACCATGAATTACTTATCAAAAAATATTTATAGATATATTCTATTATTAGTGAGTTTCTTTGGTGTAACAGCATGTAACAATTACTTGACTGAGATCAACCCGAATGAAACAACCATTAAAGATTTCTACACAAGTTTAGATGATTCAGAAGCAGGTTTAACGGCTGTTTATGCATCGATGATGAATCATTATATTTGGAATTTTGGGGAAGAAGCGTGTCGATCAGATTTAGGGTACCCTGGTATGGACCGACCAACTCCTACAAGTAAGCTTCTGACTTATTATCAGCACACTTACACTGAAACAAGTGACGAGATCAATAAGAAATGGGCGGCATTGTATAATGGTATTTTCAAAGCCAATCAAGTCATCCATGGTCTTCAATTTGAGTCAATGGCTGAATTTAGAAATGATCCACTTTGGACACTTCAAATGGCTGAGGCAAGATTTTTCAGAGGATTATTACATTTCTATGCTCACCAAGCTTACAACAACGGTGAGGTGATTATTAGAGATACTTGGGTGGATGCAAATGATATGTACAAAAAAGTATCTTCTGCTGATTCAGTATTGAGTTTTGTAAGAGAAGACTTACATTTTGCATACGCTAACCTTCCAGCAAAACATGCCAATGTATCTTCTGATTTGAGTGGTGCAGCTAGAGTAACAAAAGGTGCAGCAGCAATGATCTTAGGAAATTCTTTCTTGTTTGATTTCGTTGAAGGTTCAAACTATGATTCTGCGGCTTACTATTACAATGATGTAATTTACAATAGCGAGTACGGCTATGGTTTAGAAACAGACATGAGTAAGATCTTTACAAGTGAAGGTGCTTTCAATCAAGAATCAATCTTGGAAGTAGCGTATTCAAATGAAGTAAGATCAGACTTAGGAAACTGGGATGAGATCAATGGACAAAACAGATGGGCAGCCGTTTTTTCTCCTCAAACGTATGGCGGCAACAGACAATCTATTCCTGTAGGTTGGGTGGCTTATGCTTACAAAATGGAGAAAATGGACCCTCAAGATAGCAGAAACACAGTAGAATTAGACGGTGCTTCTTATACTAGAAATATTTCGATGAGAGCATCAGCAATGATGGCTTTGGCAGAGGATGATTTAACATCGTACTATCAAATTGGTTCTGTATCAGAAGCAGATCCGTTTAGAGCTGGTGGAGCACGTTCGCCTGAGTTTGGTTACTACAAGCAATTCAGTAATTATGACATTCTTGATACAGAAAGAAGCTTACCATTGGGTAACCAAAGATCTGCTAAAAATGTTGTGATCAATAGATTATCAGAAGCTTACTTGAACTTAGCAGAGTGTAAGATTAAAATGGGTCAAATCACTGAGGCCATCATGTTGATCAATGAAGTAAGAGGTCGTTGGGGACTAGAACTAATCGGTACGCAAGTAGACGGTTCTAAAACTTATGATGGTGTCACTTACACTGCATCTTCACTAATGGATCATTTGATGTATGTTGAAAAACCATTGGAGTTGTCTGTAGAAGGTCACATGACAAGATGGATTGACTTAAGAAGATGGAACATTATTAAAGAGAATTTCCAACGTATTTCAAGTCAAAACTACTGGGTAATTCACTTCAAAGACGCAAGAACATACTCTAAGAAAACGCTTTGGAACAGTAGTATTATTCCTGGTGGTGACACTCACCCGTTCCCGGATAAGGAATTTACAGCAAGACCAAACTATAAGATTGTAGATGGAGAGGCAGCTTTGATGAATTACATTCCTTCATTGCATGATTTCTATCCGATTCCTACAGCGGAGTTATCAACGAATCCAGGTGTTAAAGGCTAAACTGAAGATAATCATGAAAGATATATATAAATTAGTTGCACTCTTTTTAATTGGCATTCTTGGTTTTACATCATGCCAAAAAGAAGATGAAATTGCAGACGATAAAAAAGTAAGAGCAGTCTCTTGGGCGATCAGTGAAGAGCACAAAGACACATTGGAGATCTCAATTGACGATTATATTTCCTTTATGGATGTTTCTCAGGGTGTTTTATTCCATGAGTGGACGATCGGTGAGGAGTCAAATTATCTGAAAGGAGAATTCTCAAAGACAGAAGAGGACTTTACACCCTTTATTGATTCTTTAGGAGGAGTGAAATCTGAAGATGCTACGGTGCATGTTTATTTCCCAACAGCCGGTATTCAAAAGGTAAGATTGTACAACACTTACGATCAAAAGGTAACGCATAATGGCGCAGGTCGTCAATTAGAAGCAGTAGAAATGACAGATCAACCGGGTATTTGGGTGATTGATACTACTTTTAATGTGGAAGTTTATGACAACGTAAAGCCTTCATTCTATGTTCTTAAAAACCATACAGACACAGTTTTATTTGTTTCTGCAGCGCAAGAAGTGGATGGTGCTGATGACTCTGATTGGCCAACAATAGACCTTATTGCAAGCGAAGATGTATTGACTTTTGTAGATACAACAACGGTCGGTAAACCAACAGATACAGAATGGACACTAAGCTACTTGGAAGAAACAAGTAAAAACAGAGTGTTTGAAGTGGTTCCTATGAAAACAGGACAAGGTAGAGCAGGAGCAATGAAGTCAATCCGTCAAGGATCATCTCAGGCATTGTCACAAACTGTTCAAAAGACTATTCCGTTGAAATTGAACATCAAGGCACCAGAAGTAAGACCTCAGTTTGAAGTTTACAAAGGAGAAACACTATTATTCGCTTACAATGATGGAGATGAAATTCCTTCTGATCCAGCAGATTGGACATCGATTTCAATCAAAGTGAATGAATCACTAACCTATGTAGACAATACACAAAGAGGTTTAACAAACGGAAGAGTGTGGACCTTGAATAATACAACAGACGAAATTTATACGGATGAAAATGCAGTAGCACAATACCCAACTATTTCAATGGCTTTCGAAGCGGGTACTTTTAAAGTAAGCCGTCAAGGTGTAGCAGGAATGCCAGATACAGAGGTAGAGCTTAAAATACCATTATTGATTGCTGTTGATGAAGCGTTATTGAAAACATCAGCCTTAACGGAAGAGTCTACAAAGGTCATTTCTTTTGAAACATCAATTCCTGTAGCTACCATTGGAGCAGATGCAGCAAGTCACTTTACGGCACATATTACGAACCCTAATGGTTATGATAGTCCATCATCTATCTCAACAGTAGCAATTGATCCGAATAACAGCCAAAG
This sequence comes from Flammeovirga sp. EKP202, assembly GCF_014534745.1. Classification (GTDB taxonomy): domain Bacteria; phylum Bacteroidota; class Bacteroidia; order Cytophagales; family Flammeovirgaceae; genus Flammeovirga. The sequence goes on along the minus strand of NZ_JACVVP010000040.1, from coordinate 34,234 downwards.
AATTTTCTTAACTGTTGGAGAAACGACTTATAATTCAGACGATATTACGATTGCCTACGATGGCAATGGAGGTATTTCATCTGCAACAGGCAACCAATTGGAAGCATTTGCAGAAGAAAGCGTTGTGATGTATAACTTATCAGAAACAGAGTTTGAAGATCCGGATCTTATCAGTGTTGAAGTACCAACTACATCATTGGGTAATGCCAATGCAGAAGGATGGTACCAAGATGGCGGTGCTGCCACTGAGAAAAAGAAATGGTTAAGATCTACAGCCTATGCCTCTCATGGTGATGCAAGTATGTCATTTATCAGTGATGACCGTACGATTGAGACATCAACGTTATTCTCCATCCACAACATTCACGCCGGCAAAACATGGGCCAACGGTATGAAAAATGCCCCAGGCGATTACTTACTATCCTTTGATATCTTTATCCCAGAAGGTGTTGATTTCACAAGTGGTTTGATCACTGGATTCCAAGATACTTCACTTCCAGGGAATGATAAGAGTGAATACACTCCAGACCTTTCGAATGTTGAAAAAGGAAAATGGGTAACTGTCAAACAAATCGTAAGCTTCGACTTACAAGCTTCACGAAGACAGTTGGTACTAAAAGTTGTCAACCCAGTACCTGCAACAGGAGCCTTGGAGTTCTATTTGGATAACTTCACGTGTATCGCCATTGAAGCGAGACCTTAAGTACTAAGACAAAATTATATACCACTAATTCTATTTATTGTTTTGCGATTACTTCCTTCAAAAAACTTTCAATAGAACCACTATTCATACGTTTTTTAGCGTTGTACTCACAAAAAATAAATAAGAATTAGTTATCATTTATTTTTGACTTAGTACTTAAGTATAAAAGTAGTAATAATGTAAAAGCCACCCCTTGCTTCTTGGAGCAAAGGGGTGGCTTTTTTTTTGAAGATTTTCAATTTCACTATAGTATGTTGGTTGCAATTTTTAAAGTATGAAAGTCTTTGTTATTTTACTGTATATTATTTATATATTAATTGTGAGTTATGTTAAAACCATTTTTTTTATTTGTATTAATTTTTTTCACAACTACAGTTGTTTTTCCTCAATCAACTAGAAACTTAAAAAGAGTATCAAATACAAACTTACCAACTGATAAGAAAATAGCACTTGTTATTGGTAATTCTGATTATGTAAACGGTGGAAGGTTAAAAAATCCTGTAAATGATGCAAGATTGATGGCTAAAACATTGACTGATTTAGGTTTTGAAGTGATCTATAATACAAATGTTACTTTGAATGAATTACAAAAATTAGAAGCTGAATTTGCGAGCAAAATAGATGCTTATAGTGTTTCATTGTTTTACTTTGCTGGTCATGGAGTTCAGCTTGATGGGGTTAATTATTTACTACCAATTGATGTGAAACTTGAAAACAAAAATATGATTAAATATGAAGGTTTTAATATTCAAAATATAAATAGATCTTTTGCCAAAAATAAGTTTTCTACGAAAATAATGATTTTAGATGCATGTAGAAACAATCCTTTCAATAGTTTTAGTAGAGGTATTGAAAGGGGATTTAATAGAGTTGAAAATCAACCTGGAGGATCAATTATAGCATATGCTACTTCTGCAAATTCAACAGCATCAGATGGAGGTAATGAAAAAAATGGATTATATACTTCAGTGTTGGTTGATGAGATGAAAAAAAAACAATCTATTCTTCACGTTTTTATGAACACTAGAAGAAGAGTAAGTCAAATGACTAATGGGAATCAAATACCTGAAGATTGGAATAAACTAATGAATGATTTTTTCTTTTATGAAGGTGATTTAAATACAAAACTAAATGAAGAATTATCTTTTAAATTATCTCAAATCAGAAATGAACTTGATAAACTTGAGATAATTAGGATAAATAGTAAAGATGATATCATAATAATAGAAGAAAAACTTGATAGGATAAATAGTGACATTAACCAACTTATAAATCAAAATAAAAACAAATTAATAGGAAAAGTTGATAATGAAATTTATGATAGCTTTCTAAAAGTTAAAAATAGTATTCAAGAGAAGAAAAATGTCTTTTTAGAAAATAACAAATCTGAAAAAGTAAAACCACCAAATAGTTATTTATATGTGACTACGTTTAAGAATATTAATAGTAATCCACCTCTTTATACATCACCATCTGTTAGTTCTTCAATATTACATATTTGTTCAAAAAATGCTAAGGTTTATGTAATTGATGATCAGGGAAAGACTTATGATAGAGGTGAAATTTACAGTAAGGTATGTGTGGATGGTCATCATGGATATATTGCTAAATCATATTTACATGAGAATGAACAATGATTAGACCTTAAATGAATATCTATCAACTGGTTCAAGTCTTAAGCTGCAAGCGTGACTTGGACCTATAGTTATAAAAAGTCTGTAGACTTTTAGCATTTGAGAGATAGAGAGTATGTACTATTACATCGAGCTCGCTATTATTAGCAACCCATGAATGAATTCATGGGCTGTTGATGAGGTGGTTACATCCCGCTGATAAACGTCTCCACAAAACCCATCATCTTATCCGTCACTCTCTGTGCAAGTTTCTTGCGTTGCAACAGTTTAGGCTTTGTCTCAAACGTTTCTACTACATCAGATTGAATAGGTGTTCTATTGGTAAAAAGGTAATCACTGATGACTTTTTCTGTGATATCGGCTTTAAGTTTTTCTTCTTCTACCAATTTAGTAAAGGCATTTTGCTTTTCTACCTCAATAAATTTATCAAATTCATCTGTTACCTGATCACTATCTTTGATGTGTGGTAGATTTTGATCAATAAACTTTTCGATCAACTCTTTCTTGCTTCTTAATTGTACTTCGCCTGATAATGTATCAATAATAGATTTCTTTTGAGCCATTTTTTTCTCTTCGTCTGGAGTTTCGCAAATTTGAGCTAAGAGTGTCAAAATATAAGCGACATTCACCTCATCTCTATGTATTAACTCCAATTCAAAATCTACATCATCCAAGATGGACGTTTTATCTTTTCCTCTATCGTTTTTGACCTTATCATTGATGTCTAAGTACTTACTCTTATAATCTTCAAAAGTTTGTGCAGTAAGGTCTAGATCTTCCTCCTTATAATCTGCAAAACCATGAAGAATATGTTTGATACGCATTAGATTTCTAAATGCTTTTACAAAGGCCAGTTGCTCATCTTCTCTTATTATATTATCGACACTTTCTACTGTTGGCGCTAAGTACAATAGTTTCTCTAATGCTTCATGAAATTTGTCTAAATGTTGTTCATAAGGCTCAACAAGAATGACTTCTTTGGCTTCTTTATTAGAAAAGAGAAGAATGGCATCGTCTGTATTCTTTTTGAGGTTTCTAAAACAAACAATATTTCCATGCGATTTTTTCTCGTCCAAGATTCTATTGGTACGTGAAAATGCTTGAATCAAACCATGGTATTGAAGGTTTTTGTCAACATACAGTGTATTTAATGTTTTACTATCAAAACCGGTTAAAAACATATTGACGACTAGAAGGATGTCAATTTCTTTACTTTTTACCTTCTTGGAAATATCGTTATAGTAGTTGTAAAACGACTTCGAATCTTTGGTAGAGTAGCTGGTCCCAAACATTTTATTGTAGTCACCAATGTAGTGGTCAAGAACTTCTCTTGTATGGATATTTCCGTAAGTAGCTACAGGTTCTACTACCATTGCACCTTCAAACTCCCCATAAGCACCGTTGGCATCTTTATCCTCTTCATTGGCGGTATAACTAAATATAGTGGCTACTTTGAGGTTATGCTCACCGGCTTCTTTTTTCTTTTGGAGAATATCGTAATACTTGATTAATGTCTCTACACTACTCACACACATCATACCAGTGAAGGTCTTACCGTGTGTTTTCCGATCGTGATTATTAATGATATAATCCGCTATTTTTGTCAGGCGTTTTTCAGATTCTAACAGCTCTTTGGTATCAATATCTTCTACTAAATGATCCGTATCGATATCCAATTCATTGTTGGAATTTTTTTGCTTATAACGGCCTACATATTCTATTGCAAAGCGTAATACATTCTGATCTTTAATCGCATCTGTAATGACATATTTATGCAGACAGTCGTCAAATAAATCTTTGGTAGTTCGCTTCCCTAAATCATTTTTAGAAGCATTATCGGCAAAAATAGGTGTACCCGTAAAACCAAACATTTGTTTGTTTTGGAAGAAATTTGTGATGGCTTTATGTGTATCACCAAACTGAGAACGGTGGCACTCATCAAAGATGAAAATTATACGTTTATCCACTAAATTTTCCATTCTTGATTGATACCGAGAACCATTAATGGCTGTATTTAGCTTCTGGATAGTCGTTACAATCAGCTTTGTATCATCAGTAAACTGTTTTACCAAATTATTGGTATTGTCTGTACCGTCTACACTCCCCTCAGAGAAGTGATTGAACTCTTTGGTGGTTTGATAATCTAAATCCCTTCTGTCTACCACAAATACTACTTTATGGACTTCGGGTAGCTCCATCATGATCTGAGAAGCCTTGAAAGAAGTCAGCGTCTTTCCCGAACCAGTAGTATGCCATATATAACCGTTCTTCACTCCCTTTTTTACTCTATCCGCAATCGCTTCCGTAGCGTAATACTGATAGGGGCGAAGCACCATCAATATCTTGTCTGACTCATGCAAGACAATGTATTTGGTAATCATCTTGGAGAGGTGACAAGGCTCTAAAAAAGCATCCGCAAACTTAGTCAGGTTAGTGATATTTCTATTTTCCTTATCCGCCCAGAAGAACGTTTGCTTAAAAGATTGCTTACGGTTATTGGCGTAATACTTTGTATTCACTCCGTTAGAAATCACAAACAATTGGATATAATTGAACAGTGCTTGACCTGCACCATAAGAATGACGTTGGTAACGGTTGGTTTGGTTAAAGGCTTCTTTCAGTTCCAATCCTCTACGTTTCAACTCTACTTGTACCAATGGTAAACCATTGATCAGTAGAGTGACATCATATCGGTTTTTATACTCCCCTTCCATCGTGATCTGTTGTGCCACCTGGAATTCGTTTTTACACCACTGCTTCTGATTAATAAAGGCTATATATTCACTGCTTCCATCGTCTTTATTGATCTGCATTTTATCGCGTAAGATCTTCGCCTTATCGAATACAGAACCTTTGTTTAAATGGTTCAAAACCTGCTTAAACTCGGCATCAGAGAACTCAGTGTTGTTATGCTTTGCTAGTTGGCTTTTAAGATTTGACAGTAAGGCATTTTCATCGGGTAGTTGTACCTGATGGTGGCCTAGTTGTTGAAGTTGTTTGACTAGGTTGTCTTCTAGGATTTGTTCTGGTTGGGTTGTCATTATACTTCGATGTTAGTATTTATTTCTTGTACGTGGTATATTCCATATCATACCCGTTCTTTCTTGCTTCTATTACTTCTTGCTGTACTTCTTGAGGAAGACTTCTAAAATCAACGTATTCACCATCAACTTCGACGGGTGAGTATAACGCATATAGTTCTTCTATTTTTCGAAACGGGTTCTCCTCTACCATTCTTTGAGTACTAAACTCTTTGTCAAATCGTTGCAATTTTAATAGTTTACGTATTGCTCCTGCTTTATTCCCTACTGTACTCGATTTCACACCCATCTTATCACACATATCATTCAACGACATATACGGCTCGAAGGAAGAGTCTGAAAGGAAATTGACAGTGCCAATGGTATGAATAATAGATGCCGCCCAAATGTCTAATTTTCCTCTAGCAAAAGGTACATCTCGTTTCCGCCCTAGCTTTTGAAGCAGTTTTACACACAGCGTTTTATACTCTTCATTCAAATGTTCGGTGCAAAAGGCTGATATCATACTTTCTAATTCAGCCTCTCTTTCTTTAATTTTTACTTTATCCATTGGTTTAAATTATTAGAGTATACTATTTAATAATTGCATTTCATCCTCACTAGTTGCATCTCTATCAGGGTAACCAATCATATCTAAAATATATTCTTTCCCTGAAGGTTTCTTTTCTGCTATATAAGCGACAACATTGCCAAAGGAATGGATGGATTTCAAAACCTTTATGAAATTTCTTTCTTTTACCGCATACAGTTTTTCTTCACCAATTGTCATTTCCAAAGCAACTTTCTTAGAGCCTTTGATCTTTTTGGTGGTATAATGTTTTAAAATACCTTTTCCCGGTCTGATTAATACTTCGTCTTCCATTTTTTTATGGTATTAAATATTCTCTTAAACTCTTCCCACCGAAATTAATTAAATAACCCCGTTGGTACATTATAAGCTTCACAGTAATTTTTAGCTTGTGCTAAATGGGTATCTTCTAGCCGAATCAATGCTTTCAATTCTACCATCACACCATCTACATAAAAGTCAACCCTTCTTGACCCAATTTGTATTCCTTCATAAAAAATGCTCATCTCCATTTCTCTTTGATAAGGAATACCCTGTTTCTTAAATTCTACAGCTAAAGCGCGTTGGTAGATCACTTCTTGAAAGCCATTACCCAATGTTCGATGTACTTTCATGGCACATCCTATTATTCTTCCTGTTAAGTCATTGTTGCTATAGTTCATAAGAGTGAATTGTTAATTTTTGATCACTCCTAATTCCTCAATGTCTGTACTAATATTTAACTGGATTAGGGGATTGGCAGGATTTATTGCTTCTTTTCAATCAATTTCATCTATAATTGAAAGAATATATTCAAAATATTGCTAATCCTATAACCCTGAAAAATCATGGTCCAAAATCCTGCTAATCCTATAATCCTACTTCATCCTGGTACAGACATCTACACAAACATCCCCTGCAACAACCCTTTCTTCCACTCCTTAACACCTTCCAACTCCTTACCAACTGCCTCTATCTTACGATCTAAAGAAGTTAAGAAATTGGCGATTTTTTGTTGTTCGGGGAGAGATGGATATGCTATTTTAATATTTAGTAAAGTATTTTCATGTATACGCTTACTACCAGTGCCAGATGCAATATTTTCTAATCTTGAATAAAACGATGGCCTACCTAAAAAAGCAATTAAAAAGGTACTTACTATTTTATTTTTATTTAATGATAATGTCGGAATATCGCCTGAAGTATAAAATCCATCAAATTCAGGAGGTATTATTCCAAAAGCACCATTAAAAAGGTTTTGTTTACCATAAATAAAATCTCCTTTATTTCTCTTATAATAAATTGTTGAACCTAAATTTAAAGAGTCAGTATTTTTATTCTTTAAAAGACCTTTTTGGTGTAACTTAACCGTTAATAGTTTATCCTTATCAATATTATCAGCTTTTTCTTTGTTAGGAATTGACATAAACTCCCCCAACTTCCTCTCTTCCCACTCCTCAAAAGCACTTCCACCTTCCTCTTTAAACCTAATCTCCCTAGAGAAGACCTTTTGCATCACCCCTTTCTTGTACTCCTCTAATAGCTCCTTCTTCTCGGTTAATTGTCCGATCTTTTTATCTACGGAGGATAAGAAGGTGGCGATTTTTTGTTGTTCAGGGAGGGTAGGGAGAACAATCTTTAATTTCTTTAAATCTGAATTATATACATTGCTAATACTTGAACCTTTTGCTAGCGTTGAAATCTTCCTTCTTAATCTATGATTGATATAAAAAGAAGCATAAATCTGCGAGTAGATTCCTTTTTTTAATGGTTTTAAAATATTTATTGTTCTACCTATTGCTACATTTTTCATTATTAATGCTGATGCAGAACCAATATCTAATGGGTCCTCACCTGCTGATGGTAATAAAATTTCATCACCATCACTAAATAGTAATTCAGATTTATCAAGACTCGTCTTGTTTACAATTTTTGTAATAACTTCCTTATACATATAGTATAATTCACCATAACGAACACAAGGAATTTCAAATTCAGGAGATGCTTCACTTTGTTTAATATTTTTACCCGTTTTGAAACAAAAAATATCTTGGAAGGAGTGAACTTTATAATCATCTGAACTAAACTCAGGAAACCTCAAAGCAGGAATATTCTTTTTTACTTCACTCATGGCTTAGAAAGGTGTTTTAATGTTCAACTGATCACAGAAATCTTGGATAGTCGTATCCGTATCTTTCATTTCTTCAGACAACTGTACCAAACGATCAGAAACCGCATCCAAATCTACAGGAGCTTCCTCTTCAAAAGTATCTACATAACGAGGGATATTGAGGTTGTAATCGTTTTCTTTCACTTCGGCTAAAGAAGCCACATGAGCGTATTTCTCTTCTTCCTTTCTTTCAGCATACGTAGAGATAATCTTTGCCACATCTTCTTTACGCAAGTAGTTTTGGTTCTTGGCTTTCTCGAAATGTTGTGAAGCATCTACAAATAGAATATCATCATCTTTTTGACGGCATTTTTTGAAGACCAAAATACAAGTTGGAATACTCGTACCGTAGAAAATATTAGCAGGAAGACCAATAACGGCATCTAGATAATTGTTCTCTTCAATCAGGTGTTTACGGATATGTCCTTCAGCTGCACCTCTAAACAATACACCATGAGGAAGTACCACCGCCATTGTGCCGTTTTCACCTAAATGATGAATCATGTGCTGTACAAAAGCAAAGTCCGCTTTAGAACTAGGCGCTAACTTTCCATACTCACTAAAACGATCATCAGATAAATGAATGGGATTGGCAGACCATTTTGCCGAGAAAGGAGGATTGGCTACGATGGCTTCAAACTGCTTTTCTTTATGTTGAGGGTTCTCTAAAGTATCTTCTTGCTGAATGTCAAATTCATTGTAACGTACCCCATGCAAAATCATGTTCATACGTGCCAAGTTGTACGTCGTTCTGTTCAACTCCTGACCATAGAAATGTGCCACTTCATCCACCTGCTTTGCTACGCGAAGCAACAATGAACCAGAACCACAAGTAGGGTCATATACCGACTGCAACTTGTCTTTCCCCACCGTCACCAACTGCGCTAAGATTTGAGAAACAGATTGAGGCGTATAAAATTCCCCTGCTTTTTTTCCTGCTCCCGAAGCAAACTGACCGATCAGGTATTCATAAGCATCACCCAATACATCTATTTCTGTATTTCCCAATTGGAAGTCAATCTGATTCAAATGGAAAAGCACTTTAGAGATCAACTCATTTTTAGCTTTCTCCGTTTTTCCCAGTTTAGAAGAAGTCAAATCCAACTCCTCAAACAATCCGCTGAACTCCTCTTCACTGTCCGTACCCATTGTACTTTGCTCAATGTGGTTCAACACATCGCGCAACTTCTCCAAGATAAAGGCATCCTGTTCCTGCCCTTCCTCCGAAAGTACCCTAAACAATTCGCTAGGCAATAAAAAATACCCCAACGATTCTAAGGCTTCCTCTCTAATGGCTTCCAGATATTCCTTTCCTTCCTCAGTTGCTTCTTTAATCTCCGAGAACTTCATTCCATCCTCTTCCAATAACTCATTCCCGAAAAGCTCCATGCGTTCCGAAAGATATTTGTAGAAGATAAAACCCAATATATAATCACGGAACTCATCGGCTCCCATATTTCCTCTTAACTCATTGGCGATGTTCCATAACTGTCGCTCTAATTGACCTTTGTGGTCTACGTTGTTAGCTATTTCTGACATGATAAAGAATAGAATTCATTTTAAGATTTCCAAGATAATAAAATAATGTTAGTAATACAGAATTGTATTTTACACAATGTTGTAAATAAAATCAAATATTTGCGTTCCCTTCAAAAAAATGAATTCGTGAGCAAATGCGAAAATAAATTCAAATAGACTGAAAATAAAAAGTGCTTCAAGTTTTGACGACCTGAAGCACTTTGTTTTGATAATGAATGACGTTTTGTCTATAATTTTAGGTTTTGGAGAGGTGTTTTTAGAGGGTGAAGTATAAAAAGACAATAGGGGTCAAGCCACTTTACATTTAGGGTATTGATGTAAAGTAGAATTAGTAGAATAGTGAAGTTGTTTAAAAGAAGAAGGTTGATTTGTTTTTGTAGTAGTTAAATGATTCTCCTTTAGGTGGGCAATCAACAACTCAAATAAGGGGATGTCATTGCGATAATGATGTGTTTTTTCCCATCCCAGTCGAATTTTATAGCGTTTGGTTTTCCATGGCCACTTTTCCTTTAAAAAGAAATAGCGTCTTCTAGCACGGGGCGTATCTGACTTCCAATAGATAAAGCGTCGGTCATCAAACAGCTCATATTTATTTTTTCTTCGATTAATTGTTTTTCTTTTGACTTTCGACATTCCACCCGCCACTTTTTTTCTCGCTTTCGCAAGTTGATCCGCTTTTATAGCATCGTATTTACCATGAAAGCTGTTGCGTTTTAACTCTCTATAAATACTTGACAGATGTACACCTAAAGCCTCTGCAATTTTTGTTTTCTTTACTTTGGCTTCTAGTAGTAATTGTAATTCAATTCTTTGTGCTTTGGTAAGATTCATACATTAAATTTTAGGGAAGAAGGATGAAGTAAATAAAGATAAAAAGGTCAGTGGCTGACTCACCGACCTTTTATGTATTTAAGCAATAACTTCTAGATCCTTGATCGCATAGTCATCCAATGCCCAGCCACTTGTGGCAGCATGGTCTTTGATATGATGTAGAAGTTCAAGCAAGACATAAGCCTCTGCTTCCTGCATAATATTATCCAATTGATTAAAATAGACTTCTAATCCATCGTTTTGTTCTAGCTTTAATTCTAGATCACTAATGTCGGCTACCAATTTATTTTTCTCCACCACTTTTACCTTATACTTTGAGTGTGTGGTTTGCATATTGGCAATTTCTGTTTCAACATAGTCCAATTGATTTTTCTTTTCATTGAGTTCCGTTGTTCTACTTTCAAAACGGTTCTTTTTTCTCTCCGTAGAAATATCTTTCAGTACATTAGAAGAGTTTTGATACTTGTATTCCTGATGAATAGCATCATAAGTAGTCTGCGTATCTTCTTGGGATGTGCATGATAATGAAACGACACGTGCAAAAAGGTCGTTTTTGTCTTTGGTGTTTAACATGATAATAAAAAATTAATGTTATAAATCGTTCTCAGTGCATTGCATAAATAGTCAGCTTATCTTTATGTTTCACGAATGAGAATAGTTTGTTGTTGTAATGTTAATGTATTTAAATGAGTAATGCAAATATATATTTTGACTCCTCTTGGACCAATGCCAATGCATTACTGATTTTTTATAGCATTAAATACTCTTTTAAATTCTAAACTCTTCGATCCAAAGTTAATTAACAAGCCAGTAGGTACATTATACGCTTCACAATAGTTTTTTGCTTGAGCCAGATGAACATCCTCCAATCGTATTACGGCTTTGAGCTCTACCATTATTCCTTCTACATAAAAGTCTACTCTTCTTGTTCCGATATGTACACCTTCATAGTAAATACTCATTTCCATTTCCCTCTGATAGGAGATTCCTTGATTTTTAAATTCCAAAGCTAAAGCCCGCTGATAGATTACTTCCCGAAATCCATTTCCTAAGGTGCGGTGTACTTTCATTGCACATCCTATTATTCTTCCTGTTAAATCGTTGTTGCTGTAGTTCATAATAGATGAATCGTTAATTTTTGATATGGTGGTTATAGCTCAATGTCTGTACCAAGATTTTTAGGATTAGGGGATTGTCAAGATTTTCTGTTTTTTTTCAATTAAGTTTATGATCAGTTATAATGTTCAATTTCATCATTTTTGAATCAATTACTATAGAATATAAATATAGAGTAGTATCTCTCTGATAATCTTAAATCTTGCTTAATCTTAGTGTAGATATTTTAGAATTAAAGATTAGTTAAGAAAAGACAACAATCCAAAATCCTGTTCATCCTTTAATCCTAAAAATTCCGGTACTGACAGTTGCCATTTTAGAACCTTAGCTCAAAACCTCTTCCTCAAAAGCCATTATCTCAAATAATTTAGCGTATTCTTTTCCGTAAGTCTCATGCATAACTATTCGGATGGAAGTAGTTTTGACCTTTTCAAAGTTAAACTTAATACGTCTAGTTTGATTTTGGTCCAAAGTGCCGAGGTCGATCCACTTCCCTTTACTTTTAGCTTGAAGGGAGAGTGATTTAAGAAGTTCTGGAGGAACCTTATCTGTAAATATTTTTCGATTGTTATAATTATTTCTCATCATGATATTCATTTTTACATTCGTATCACATTTAATAATTACAGAAGAAAGTTCAACAGGATTTTCCCATTCAACGTTTACTGTGGCAGGGAGGGTAGAAGAGGCCCAATGATGTGTTTTGCCTTGGAAATCTCTAGACCAACCATCGTTTAAGAGTGCTGCATCACCTGATTTTGTACTTGAAGCCGTGATTTGCGTTGCGTCTTTCACTTTATCATTCTTGTTTGTGAAAGGGTGATCGGGGATAAAAGCATCATTAATAGAGAGCTTCTCTTGGAGGTCTTTAAGGTGCTTTTTGTAAATACCTCTTGGGTTAGTATTGTGCTGTACACACATGCCTGCGGCGGTACCTGTTGCTTGTCCCATTAATGCGCAAGTAGCCATGACCCTTGTAGAAGATAAGGCAATATGGGTTTGACTGATATTTCTACCACTAAACATCAGGTTTTCTATGTTTTTAGAATAAAGACTTCTGAATGGAATTTGATAGATTTTTTTGAAGTGATAATGAAAATAACTTGGAGGTTCACCCAAATTCTCAATGCCTCCTGGATTATGCTCATCCAATGACCAACCTCCATAGGCTACAGCATCTTCGAAATGATGATGATCTACTAAATCTCTTTCATTTAAAATATGATCTCCCATAAAACGTCTTGATTCCCTACGACCGGGTACCGAACCAATCCACTCTAGGGCATAGTTTTCGGCTCCTTCTATCTCGCCAGAGTTTTTAATATAATCCCAAACACCATGCACATGTCCCATCAGCTTTTCCTGAATTTCGTTTTGATCTGCAATGATGTCGTTTTGTGAGCCCACTTCTACCCACCAATACCCTTCATTAAAAGAACGTATTTTTCTTTTGGGGTGTGATTTTTTAAGATCAAAAGGAATCATAAATGATGGAGGCGTGTAAGGGGTAGGTTTTCCCATATCTTTACCCGCAATTAATAAACTAGCTCCCATCTGCCAACCATCGGCTTTTTCGGGAGCATATTTTTCGTTGAATTCAGCTTTCGCTTCTCTACCTGTTCTGTATTCAGCCCCTGCAGTAGCCGCCAATAAACCATCACCGGAACAATCAATAAATTGTTCAGCATTGATATGGTATTCTGTTTCCGTACTCGTCTGCCAACATACTGCTTTTTTGATACGGTTTCCTTTCATTTCTACATTGACCGCTTGAGTGTTGAGTAGAAGATCAAGATGTGGTTCTCGTATCACGAAATCATAAAGAACATGATCCCATACTGAAAACGATTCTTGAGGATTTAGAAAACGATTATGAAGTAAAATTTCTTCAATGATGCCTGTTTCCCTTTCAGGAATCCAATCGGGCTGAAGGTGATTTACCCCATTTACGAGTACTCTGATTTCGCTTGATGCATTTCCGCCTAATACAGAACGGTCTTGTACTAGCAATGTTTGGGCACCTTCTCTTGCGGCTGCCACTGCTGCACAAATACCGGCTAGTCCACCGCCTACAACAACAACCTGATAGTTTTCATGCTTAAAACGTTCTGGAGTTCCTTTTTCCCCATTACTAAGTTGTTGCCAATTGTCTTTACTACGGTCACTTACCCAACTGCCATTGGTATCTTTATCTTTTGCATTGAGGTTAGTTCCTGTAAGTAATAATCCAGAAGCTAGGGATCCTTTTGCTCCAGATTTTAAAAAATCTCTTCTTTTCATAATTGTGATTTGTAGATTAAGATGTGTTACAAAAAATCACAGATGAAAAACAACTGTGATTTAGAATTTACTATTTATAACTACTTGGAAATTTGTTTACTGTCTTTAAGGTTGGAAGAATATATCAACTTAATACTTACCACGCTGTAAACTAAGTTTACGTTATTTATAATGTTTAGAAATCAGGAGATTTCTGATGATCTGAAGGACACGAATGACGCCAACGCTTAACATTCGCGCCATTGAGCTTTCTACCATTTCAGTTTGATAGTACTTCACTTCAAGGCCGAGGGAGATACTACTCAATGATGGTCTGATTATATGTTAAAAGACAAAAGGTTTTATAATAATCTTTTAAAAAGCAGTTCTGTAGGGACGTTGCATTGCAACGTCCTCGCGAACCACAATACACTACCATTTACCTTCATAAAAGTAACTGCATTCATTGATGAAAATTTAGTTTACAATGTACTTGCGATATAAGAATAAGTTTTGCGACAATCCCTAAGTAGAATTATCTTCCTATATTTCTTTTCCAGCCTTATTGCCTTTCCATCCTTTGTCCATTTGAGCCATTAATTGGGCTACAATTTCAGGAGAAGAATCGGCGATATTTTTTGTTTCTGTTGGATCATTTTTGTGATCATAAAGTTCCACATAGAGAGGTGCTTCATTGGGTTGCTTACGGTTTTTCCAAACCACCAAACGGTAATCCTTATTACGCATTGCATAGCCCATAATATCGTTTTCGAATAATGCTCTATCCCAGTCCTCTTTCATCTGATCTTTGATTTTCTGCTCCACTTCTTCAATCAAAGGTCCGAAATAAGTTTCTCTCATCCCTTTTGATAATGGATTCGCAGCCCACTCTCTTAAGGCAGGAGTTGGGTATTGGCTAAACGCTGCTTTTTTCCAAGGGAGTTGAGGTTGATCCAATAATGGAGCAAAGGATTGCCCTTCTAAATGTTTTGGTAAATCAAGCCCGGCTAAATCACAAAGTGTAGGGTACATGTCTACTAATTCTACTAATGCATCAGAAGCAACACCTCTACTTTTTTGGTCTGGTGTCCATACTATTAATGGAACTCTAGTTGCAATTTCATAATTGGTAGCCTTTCCCCATATTCCCATTTCACCTAAGTGATAACCATGGTCAGACCACACCATAATGATAGTATTATCCAAAATACCTTCTTTCTTTAATGCTTGAATCACCTTGCCAATCTGAGCATCTACATAACTAGAAGTGGCTAAGTAAGAATGAATTAAGTCCGTCGCTAAATCATCTCCAATTTTTCCTTTATTTGGGATATTGGCTCTAGTTCTTAACTCAAAAGAAGCATGAAGTCCCATTGCAGCCCCATTTTCAGGTGCTTCCGTCTGAGTACTTATTTTGATTTGATCTCTATCGTATAAATCCCAGTATTTCTTAGGAGCAACAAAGTTTAAGTGAGGAGAAATAAACCCTAATCCCATAAAGAAAGGTTTGTCTGGCTGCTCAGTAATCATTTGTTTGATATTGGCGATTGCAAGGTCAGCATTCATACCATCAATGTATGTATTATCAGGAACGTCCACACATTCAAATGCTGGTCCCATGCCTAGACCGTACTTGGCTTCCTTACCGTATTTGGCAATCATTTCAGCTTTATTTTTCTTAAAGATTTCTTGATTTTCTTTTAAAGCATAACCACCTACTAAACCTTTAAACTTATACCCTAATAGCTTTTTATCTGGTTTTTTGGACCAAGATTTCTCAGGATCGTTATATTTTGCATGATATACTTTACCGCAGTTCATGGTTTCATAACCGTTCTCTTTAAAATGCTGCGGAAGCGTAATAATATCAGGGTTTTCATCTCTAAAATACGTGTAGTTTTCAATCACATTGATCGTTTCCGGTCGTGCTCCTGTCATAGCACTAGCTCTGGAAGGACTACAAATTGCTTGTTGACAATACGCTCTGTTAAATTGCATACCTTGAGCTGAAAGTTGATCTAAATGGGGGGTAACCGCTATACTATTATCATAACTGCCCAATTCAGGTCTTAAATCATCAATCGCAATAAAAAGTATGTTAGGTTTCTTTTTTGTTTTTTGTTTGTTGTTGATAGAAGTACATGAAGCACAAATCATTAAAAAACACAGAAGTTGAAATAATCTATTCATAATAAATAAATGTGATAACCGTTTCATTTCATTTGATATTCAAAAGTAGAATCAATGCAGGTAAACTATTTTTTTCTAACTCAATGAGATGTTGCTCTGCGTCAAATTTGGACTTACACTCACATAATACGTTTTTTTAGGCAATTTTTTAACTATTTGTCTTTATTAGAGGTGGATGTTTTTTAATGAAGAAAATGGTTCTTGATGTGGTTCGTGAGGACGTATTACTGAAACGTCCCTACAACGTTATCGATTATAAAAAAATCTATCAAAAATTGAAAGTAGACTGTAGGAGTATTTTATTACAGCATCCACTGAACCTCTGTAAAAATCACTTTTCAGGCTACAACGTGATCCATTTTTTCTATCCAAGTATTTACTACTCTGTAAACTATATTTTCGTTAATTAATATGATTACTTTTATGATGGATAAATGGTAGTGTATTGTGGTTCGCGAGGACGTTGCAATGCAACGTCCCTACAGCACTGCATTTTAGAAGATTATGATAAAACCTTTGTCTTTTGACATGTAATCAGACCATCATTGAGTAGTATCTTCCTCGGCCTTGAAGGGAAAAGCGTTAAGAATTTCATGAATTGAGCCGTTAAAAATGATTTTGTTGTTTGAGCTTTAGCGAGTTTAAAATCATTTAGGCGAGAGGAATGAAATTTAGCTTTTGACTTCTAAGCCTAGATTTTTTGCTTCGTTTTTCATCAATGGAAAAATGAAGAAGAAGGAAGCTTGAAAGTTGATCCTATAAATGCTTGCAGAAAGGTTGATTGAAAGTTGATGATAATTTAGTTTACAGTGTACTTACCTAAATGATGTATAAAAAAGGGGGCGAACGGTGACAAAAACATAAAAATTACAATTCTTGGGTAGAATATGAAAATTAATAATTAGATTTGAGTAAACAACGACTATTATTAAGTACTTAAGCAAAACTATGTGTGTTAAACTATTCAGCGTGAATGTGTACATCTGTTTTGTGCTCTTATTTTTTTCAACAGTTACTAAAATACAGGCTCAAGACGCTCAATTATCACAATATTACGCTTCGCCTTTGTATCTGAATCCTTCATTAGCTGGAACAAGTGGGGATGGAAGAGCAACTATTAATTACCGTAACCAATGGGTAGGAATTCCATTGAATTACAATACATTTATGGCCTCATTTGATACGCCGATTCCGAAAAAGAATTTTGGTGTTGGCTTTTTAGCACATCAAGATATTTTGGCTGTGTCATCGGGTACATCTATGACTCGGTTGTCGATTAATATGACGGGGGCTTATCATTTAAAAATCAATAAAAAATATAACCTAAGTTTTGGTATACAGGGTGGTTTTGAGCAATCGTCTTTAGGCTTTAATAGCTTCACTTTTAACGATCAGATAGATAATGATGGAAATATAAGTGGTTCAACAGCAGATCAATTGACAGATCAAAATAAAATCTACCCCGACATTTCATCGGGTTTGATGTTTTATTCAAAGCAACTTTGGGTAGGAGCCTCGGTTTACCATATCAATCAACCCAACATTTCAAGGCTGGTCAATAGTGTAGATATTTTACCATTGAGATTTAGTGTAAATATGGGCTATAGAATTCCATTGACTTATAAATGGAAAGGAGCGATTGCAGACTACGATGATAAAACGATTAGCCTGATGATGCATTATCAATCTCAAGGAACTGGAGATCAATTGAGTTTAGGGGCAAGTGTTAATTACAACCCCATCATTTTTGGTGTTTGGTACAGAGGGTTGCCGATTAAAGCAAATGATCACCCAACACAGCTCAATCATGATGCGGTGGTTGTGATGTCGGGTGTTAAATTCAACCGATTTGTGATCGGATATAGTTTTGATTTTCCGATTGGTGGACTCACTTTAGGCGAAGGAAATTCTCATGAAATATCCATACGATACGATTTGAATTTCTATCCTAATTATTATAAAAAGAGGAACTTGAAAAAAGAAATTCCAAGTCATGCCAACTGTCCAGTTCCATCCATTTAAATAAAGCAAACTAACACAATGAAAAACAAACTTTTATATTTAGTAGTACTGCTACTTGCCTTTTTCTGTTTACCTTCTGTATCATTTGCTCAGAAGATAATGGCTAACGCAAGTCAGGGTTTATCAGGAGGGGAAGATATTATTGCTACTCCAGTAGAACGTTGCTTGACCTACAGTTCTTATTTTTATATTGATGAAGATGGAAAGGGAAGTGTTTCTAATCTTTCTTGGGATTTTGGCGATGGGAACACTTCAGTAGAGAACAACCCGTATCATATTTTCCAGACGGATGAAGATAAATCATTCAATCTAAAAGTGACTTTCACTCAAGGTGGGCAATCTAAAACTTTAGAAACGGTCATTAAAATTTCTACAGCTCCAGAAGTTGATTTTTCTGTAAGTACCACTGAAGGTTGTGACGGTACTCAAGTATTTTTTACAATAGAATCGTCCATTAGACTAAAGGATGTAAAGTTTACCGTTAATGGTCAAGTGTTAGCCGAAAATGAATTGTCAAATCCTTTGCCAGCAAGAGAACAACCTTATACAGCAACTATTTACGGAACAACAGATAACGATTGTGCTATTAAAACGACAAATGAATACATTACAATTTCAGAGTTGATTGTTCCGAGTATTTCTCCTTCATCTTTGATTACCTGTGCTACTCAGGTTACTCAAACCTTCAATGCTTCAACAATATTTGAAGAAACTGGAGCGAAGGTGTCTTCAGGTGTAACTTATGAGTGGGATTTTGGTGATGGTAATACGGCTCAAGGCAGCAGAGTAAGTAACAACTATGATATTGCAAAAGGAGATCATTACACTTTAACGGTCACGGCAACTTATGGAGGATGTTCTCAAACGGCATCGATTCCAGTGGCATTAGGCGTAGATGCTGATATGTTTACCTACGAATTACCGGATACATATTGTGCCATTTACCCTGTAACATTTACGCCCTCATTACCCGATAACCTCGATGGTCAAACGATCACTTGGGATTTTGGAGATGGTGTGAAGTATACTTCTGTTTATCCAGAAAAAATGCGTCATAATTTTACAAATACCCGAAGTTATACGGTAACAAAAACCGTAACAGCCAAGGTGGGTAGTTGTAGTTATACATTATACGTAGATGTTCCACCGATGGAACTCTCAGACATTAGTATTAAAGCCAATCGTTCTACTTTTTGTACAAATAATTTTAATGTGGTGTTATCCATCCAAAATTTGAATGGAAGAATTACCAATTTTTTCTGGAGGCGAAAAGGAGTCGATGAGAGGTTATTTGAGAATGAAGATAATCCCACCATTCCGTTAACAGGGTACGGAGAGCATATCATTGAATTGGTGGCGAATGATGCAGGTGAATGTGTCATTAATGAAATCGAAATTTCGTCATATCCCATTGAAGCAGAAATTATGGGTTTGTATAGTTCTTGTGCACCCCACACATTGACGATAGGTTATGAATTGATTCAAGATGACGCATTAATCAAAGACAATTCAACAAGTAGAAGGTGGGAAGCAGAAGAAAGGTCAACAGGTAAAGTATATACAAGTACGAGCAAAAACTTTGAATTGAAATCCTTGGAAGCTGGAGTTTATGATATTATAGTTCAGATTGACTTTGCAGCTGGATGTACAGTAACAGCATCAGATGAGTTGAAAGTGGGAGAAGCGGTAAAAGTAGATTTCGAGGTACTTGATGGACCTGATTATTGTAATGGTTCACTTATTGAGTTTAATAATACCACCGATTTAGGTACAGGAAGTGAGGGCGATGTAACTTTTTTATGGGATTATTTTGGTACTGATGTTTGGACTTCTTCATTTGGACGCAATGGTATACAAACGTATGATCACCTTGAGCCAGGAGAGTATTCAGTAGGTTTGAAAGCGGTACAAGATGGTTGTGAAGGGCAGCCTGTTTATAAAAAAATCACGATTTTAGAGCCGCTCGCTAAATTTGAATTAGGTGTAACTGAACTGTGTGATCCTGATAAAATTTACATTGAGAATGAGTCAATTGGAGCAGGTGAAGGAAGTGATTATATATGGGATATTGAAGTAGGATTTAGGACCGCTCAAATTATTACCAAGGATATTAATGAAGACATTGTCAACCATCCCGATTTTCAGGCCTTAGCCATTGATTATGGTGACGAAGTGAGTGTGACATTGACGGTAGAAAATTCGAGTGCTTTACCTTCAAAAACACCCGAAGAACCACCAGTTTATTGTGTGCATAGTGTAACTTCCTCCATTTATATTGCTCAAAAACCTGAACCAATCGAAATTCATTGGGACTTTACGTATCATGAAAATATTGAGAGTTATACTCAGCCATCTGAAATCTGCCAAGGAACTACTTTATATTTTGATCCCAAAGTAACTGACGGAGGATATTATAGTTGGTCATTTAAAAAGAAAGGAACAAACAAGAGAATTTATCCCTCTTACAGTTCAAGAACCACCGAAATGACATTCAGTCAATCCGGTGTTTGGGTTGCAGAGTTAAACGCTCAATATTATAATGGGTGTTCTGAAGTAGTGGAACAAGGTGAGATAACGGTTCGTGCCATGGAATTTGATGTCACCTCAAACGTATCAGTGGCCACATTAGGAGATGAAGTTACTTATTCTGTAAGGCCAGGATACAAGATTGAGGCTCCTAACCCAAAATGGGAGTGGTATCATAATGATGAAATGGTAAAAAGTGGTACGGGCACTGTCGTTGAGGATTTTGTAATAACGTATGATGAGTTAAATAAACCTCAGTATATCAGCAATTATGTTTACTTAAAAGTGACTGCTGATCTTACTAGTTGTGAGGTTTACTCCAATTACACTTATACTTTGGTTACAAAACCTATTCTTGATTTTCCTGAGGCAGGTGATGACACTGGAATAGCTCGACACATAAGTTTTAATTTTCAGTGTGATTATTTAGAAACTTATATTGACCCAAAAGTTTCTGATACTACTGTCTATTCACCTTATTACGCAGAGTATAGGTGGAGAATAAAAAAGGAACCAGAACAACAATGGTCATCCATCACAAGTTATAATCGAGACAACTATATCTTCCAATTTAATTCCTTTACGGAAGGGACGTACACTTTGGAATTAACAATTAAAGACCGAAATGGATATTCTGAGAAAGATACTATCTATTTTGAAGTGCCTGAATTACCAAAAGCTGTTGCTGGATTTACGGCTACGGATTCAGTTTTAAATTGTCCGGGTGCCATAACGTTTACGGATAAAGCCGATGGAACAGAAGGGAATTCAATTCCAAGAAAATATGCTGATGGTTCTGATGTTCCGATTTACAGTTGGAAGTGGACTATAATGCAAGAAGATCTACTAATCAATACCATTGAAAGTAGTACAGGTGAACTGGAATATTATTTTATTTCAGGGGATTATGAAGTCTACTTGGAGACCACTGATGTACAATATTGTACAGCTACGGCAGCACCAATAGCCATCAATGTAAAAGGAGTGACAGGCTCATTTTATATTAATAAGAAAGCGGGATATGCACCTCTAACTACTGATATGGTGGCTCTTCCTGCTTATGTATCAAGTGAGGTAATTGATATCGCTTATAACTGGGCTTCAGGAGACGGCTATAATGGGGTGGACTCTTTACAGACTTTTACTTATGAACTTGATTCTAATATTATTTATACTCCCAAACTAGTCTTTGAATCAACGCTAGACTTAGGAGATCAAGGTAATGCTTCTTGTAATTATGATGCCATCACGGATGAATCTATCACCATTTTCAAGAAACCTGAGCTAGAAATAGAAGATGTTGTGGTATGTATAACCGAATCTCCTTATACAGTAGAAGGTTACGATAAGGATTTTGAAGTAGCGAATCTTGTTGTGCCTGACAAATTCAGTTATAAAGGCGTTACTAAATACCAGTGGAGTGTGGATGGAGAAAATATTCCAGCCTCTAGTGGAGGAACAGACGCATTGGCTTCATTTACTTATGGATCTTCAGGAGGTTATTTTGAAGTGAATCCGAATGATGAAGAAGGCAGGGACTACACCCTCGAAATTTGGGTAGATGCCGAATACATCGATTTTATCGACAGTAAAAATAATCATACAGATACAGGTGTAGGTTATTCAACAAGAACGTTTAACGTGAAGTTTACGCCATCTCCTGTGCCTGTAATTGGTGATCTCGTACCGGTTTGTATGCTTGATTCAGCTACTTTTGATGGTAGTCAGTCGAATTTTACACCCTATACTACAGGAGAAATTGTAGATTATACTTGGGAGTTCTTATTGGATGGAAGTGTTGTGGACAGTTATACAACCACTGATCCAATATCACATTATAAATTTGCAGCACCGGGTACTTATACTGTTAACTTAACAGTTTCTTCAGACAATACTTGTACACCTGTCACCACGTCTTCTTCTATTTTGATTTATGCATTGCCCGATGTGAGTTTTGAGGCTGAAGATGTGTGTGTAGGGGAACCTACACTTTACAATAACACGTCCACTTATGAAGGTGTCAGAATAAGTGATAACCCCAATTTAGTAAAAGGTTTTGTGTGGTATTTTGATTGGGAAAATGATTCGACAACAGTAAGTTCTACCGCGGTTTCACCAACATTTACTTATGCTGCACCAGGTACTTATAAAGTAAAACTAATTATCGAATCGCTGAAAGGCTGTACTAAAGAAATAATACAAGAAGTCTATGTTAGTGATTATCCCTATTTGGTCCAAAAAGAAGATTTCTATGTATGTGAAGGTTCTTCGACCACACTTTCAGTAGAAGGCGGAACCGTATTTGAATGGAGTACAGGGGAAACGACTTCCGAAATCACAGTATCACCAACAGAGGATATTACCGAATATAGGGTCAAGGCTTGGAACGATACAGGATGCTTTACGGAAGCAAGTGTACAGATTTTCATTATTAAATTACCGAAGCCTACTCAAACACTTTACTATGCTTGTGAAGGGGATGACGTAGAAATTGATGGAACTATTGAAGGTTTTGAAGGGACGCTTGGTGAGTATCAATGGTCCAATGGTACAGTAGGGTCAAAGGTGACCGTGAGTGAACCGGGTATTTATACATTGACCAATCTCGTAACACATGATATTTCTGGCGTTGAATGTTTAATTACACATGAATACGAGTTTATACACCGACCACTTCCCCCTGCATTTGCAGTACAGGATACATTATTTTGTTTTGAAGAGTTGGGTGAAATTGTCATTCAAGCAGCAGAAGCGCCAGGTTATGTTTATTTGTGGGAAGATTCAGGAGAAACGACCTCTGCAGTGACAAGGTACGATGGGGGAGAATATACAGTGAAGATTATAGATACTTCCACTGAAGACAATTGTGAAACAGTAACTTCAATGAAAGTGACTAGAGGCTGTCCTCCTATTTTCTTCAACCCAACAGCATTTACTCCTAATGGTGATGGCATAAACGATGAGTTTTTGATAAGGTCTAAATATGTAGTCAATATCAAACTAACTGTTTATAATAGTTGGGGTGAAATTATATTCCATGACAGTTATGAAAACTCAAATGCTGCCAATCAAGAAGGTAGAGGTTGGGATGGAACTTATCAAAATAAACTAGTGCCAGGTTCTGTTTATACCATAGTGATAGAATATGATAGTGAGTTTTTTGGAACGCATCATAGAGATGTTACCAATGTAACCGTCATTAGATAATTGAAGAGAGAGTCACTGCGGTGGCTCTCTTTTTTTATTCTTTTTCGTGATTACACCCCCAAAAAACGCTTCATTATAGCATCATAGTAAAAAACTCCCCTTTTATCAGTAGTTTTTTTTCAAAGGTTAATTAATGAAAACGGTATGTTTGTTATGGAAGATAATTGTTGAAGTGAGACCGACTTGAGTATTTATTTTCTATGAAATGAATGAAATAAATCATAATTAGATTTAGTTAATGAAATCTTTGAATACTACCTATTGCCTGCTTGTACTGATGGTATTAGGCACTTTTTTGACTTCCCCACTTTTTGGACGAGATTATTCAGTTTTGGATTATGGTGCCTTGGCAGACGGTACTTCTAATGATACCAAAGCTGTACAAACAGCTATCAATAAATGTAGTGAAAGCGGTGGAGGTAGAGTGATTATTCCTTCAGGAAAAGTAGTGCTAATAGGTACTATTTATCTCAAAGATTATGTCACACTTTTTGTGGAAAATGGAGCTACATTGAAGGGAAGCCCAGATATAAATGATTATACCAAAGACACACACAAGAACAGATATAAAAATGAGCCCCACATGGACCGTTGCCTTATCTATGCTGAAAATGCAAAATTTTTCGGCATTGAAGGTAGAGGGACAATAGACGGGAATGGTCATCCTAAATTTTTTAATCGAAAAACCGGGAGACCAATGTTGATTCGATTCCTTAACTGTTCTAATATTCAAATGAGGTCAATTCAGCTCATCAATCCGGCGGCTTGGACTTCAGCTTGGATCAATTGTAATGAAATAGTAGTAGAAGGTATTCGTATTAAAAGTCGAGTGAATCACAACGGAGATGGTTTAGACTTTGATGGCTGTAATAATGTGATGGTATCGAATTGTTCTTTTGATACTAGTGACGATTCGATCTGTCTACAAGCCTCAGACCCTAATGGATCATGTACTGACATAGTGATTAATAACTGTATTTTTGAAAGTAAATGGGCAGGAATACGTATTGGTTTGTTATCAAGAGGAGATTTTGAAAGGGTGAATGTAACCAACTGTACTTTTAAAAACATCAAAGATAGTGGCTTGAAAATTCAAATGAATGAAGGCGGTGCAATGAAAAACATGACTTTTTCAAATATGACAATGACCAACGTACCTCGACCGATCTTTATGACATTTTGTAAGCAAAGAGCTCATGTAGATGCACCAGAAGAGTTGTCTCCAATGCATTATATGGGAGACATGACTTTTGAAAACTTCCAAATCGATAATCGTATGGTAGAAAAGAACGCTGTAATTGCAATGACAGGTTTACCAGAAGGTCGTATCAAAAATATTACTTTGAAGAATATCAATATGCATATTGCTGGAGAGGAAGCATCAGAATCCCTGTCAAAAGCTGAAGTAAAAGAATTAACTCCAGATGTATTGGAAGGGTGGTGGCCGGAATTTAGAAGATTAGGAGGCACATTGCCTGCATCAGGAATTTATTTAAGACATATGGAAGGTGTGTTTATGGAAAGTGTAAAACTTTTTACTACCAATGATGATAAAAGATCTCCAATTGTATTTGATGATGTTGAGAATATAGATATACACCGTTGTTTTGTAAATGGTAATAAAATAGAAATGACACTGACTCATTAATTCAGATAAAGCTTTACAACTAAACATATACAACAAACAATTAAAAAGGCACTAATCCTCAATAGAAGATTGTGCTTTTTTTGCATTACAATAATAGATTTCTAACAAATACACTATAAACTAAGTTTTCGTTATCTTTCATTCCCTATTTCTACTATACTTCATAGGGTCTACTTCCAAACTTCCTTCCTCTTCATTTTTGTCTTAACACAAAAACGAAGCAAAAAAGTCAAGGCTTTGAAGTTAAAAGCTAAATTCCATTTCTCTCGCCTAAATGATTTTAAACTCGCTAAAGCTCAAACAAGAAAATCATTTTTAACGGCTCATTCCATGAAATTCTTCACGCTTTTCCCTTCAAGGCCGGGAGATTTACTACAAAATGATTGCCTGATTACAGATCAAAAGATAAGGGTTTTGTAATTATCTTCTAAAATGCAGTTCTGTAGGGTCGTGGCATTGCAACGTCATTGCGAACCATAATACATAACTATTCACTATTCATATAGGTATTCATTGTAATTAACGCAAACTTAGTTTACGATAAACACACTGTAAACTAAGTTTTCATTATTCATAGTGTTTAGAAATCAGGAGATTTCTGATGATCTGTATGACACGAATGAAACTTACACTTAACATTCGCGCATGTGAGCCTTCTATCATTTTAGTTTGGTAGTACTCCTACCCCGGCATTGAAGGGAAAAGCGTTAAAAATTTCATGGAATGAGCCGTTAAAAATGATTTTCTTGTTTGAGCTTTAGCGAGTTTAAAATCATTTAGGCGAATGGAATGAAATTTAGCTTTTGCGTTCAAAGCCTAGATTTTTTGCTTCGTTTTTCATCAATGGAAAAATGAAGAAGAAGAACGCTTGAAAGTAGGATATAAAAGCTTGCAGAAAGGTTGATTAAAAGATGACGATAAATGACACTATCACTGCAATACCTTGAGTGATAGTGTCATTTGTTTTTAAAGATCTTCAGAAATCATAGGATTTCTAATTCTTATGCTATCGAAAACTCTAATAATAGAAAGTAATAGTTCGATGGGTTGGAGTAATACTATTTTGCTTTAAGTAAGGTTGATGAAGGACTACTGTTTTATTATTTTTCTACTTCTTATACCGTTTTCAGTAGTTACAGTAAGTATATAAATGCCATTGTTCAAACCAGAAATATCAATTGTTTGTTGGTCAGAACTTATCAGTACCTCTCCCGAAAGAGAGAGGATTTGATAGCTGTCTTTATTACTCAATCCTTCAATGTGAAGTAAGTGGTCTGAAGGTACAGGGTATACCTTCAGTTCTTCACTATATTGACCTAAACCAAGTGGTTTATCTACATTTCCATCCTTAAAAGTTGAACGGTTAACAGGAACAGAAAGATCATAAGTCTTTAAAATCAATGTAGTGACATGTCCACCATCATCGCTGAAATTGATTGAAATATCATTATTTTCTTTGATTAGTTCATAAGGAATTGGTACCTCAATGACCCCAAAGAAGCGATCTCTATTTTCTTGCCCATTACCTTTCCAGTTTTTTGGGAACGGTATGTTTGTTCCATTAACAGTTAAAGTTGGATCTAACGATTTGTCTAAATCACGACCTAAACCAATACGAAGAATAGCTTCTCCATGATCAGTTGTAGTGACATTATTGATAGAAAAATGTACCGGTAGATTAGCCTTAATAGGTTGTAGGTAGGAACTTGCGTAGAATAGATTTTCTGTTTTTGTTTCGCTGATATCAAAAGCACTCGCAAATGTATATTCCAAAATCATTGTCGCTTCCGCCCCTAACGTTACTTTATCAAGATGTTCAGTATAGTTGATAGTATCAAGTTGTGTAAGTGTATTGATTTCATACGCGTGTTTCACCATGATATTTTCAACAGGGTAGTTCGAAAGCTCACTGATATTCAACTGTACTTCTTTCTCTTCAGGGTTCAAATTACTTAAAATCAAATATAATTTTTCACCATCAACGTAAGCATCAGAGAGTAAATCAAAATCATTGGGTTTGGTATCAATACGAGTACCTTTTACATTGGCCCAAAGTTGAAAAAATTTAATAAGGTCAGTGTAAACATATCCTGAGTGAGGTGCTTCGCCTTCCATTTCACCTAACTCTCTCATCAATCTTGGACCATAGGCATTATATTCATCCTCAGCTTTATTATGTGCCCAAGTTGCTTTGGTTAATAAGAATGGAATAGCATTGATAATTTGATCTTGTCTCTCTAATAATTGAAGTAACATAGAAGAGAATGACCTTACATTGTACCAATCTCGTTCAGGATAATAAGGGCCATCACAACTCGGGCAAAACCACCCATACTCTGAAATTGACCATCGTTTTACCTCACCTAACTTTAATACACTATAATGGTTGATCATATCCATAATAGCTTCAATGTTACTTCCCTTTCTTTGTTTTTCAACCATCGTTGTATTATCCCCTACAAAGTCATACAAATGGAAAGAAAAGAAATCCATATTTTCACCTGCTTCATCAATAAACATTCTCCAATTGTTATCCCAATGTTTGAAATCAGCACTTTCAAAGGCAGGATGTGCAGCGGTATAACCACCTACCATTACATCAGGGTGATCTTTTTTGACACGTTGAGCCACCACATTATGCATTCTGGCAATCTCAATATTTGATGTGCTGTAATCATTTGCTTTTACAAACGGTTCATTTAAAACTTCTAACATCAAAGGTTTTTGTTTACCTGAAGTTCCACCTTCCCCAAAATAATGGGTAAGATATCCACTATAAAATTCTGCGACTGCATCATAGTTTTCATATTCCCAAGGAGAAGCATCGCTACAGCAAGAACTTGGTTTTGTTTTTTGTCCATTAGGGTACATTGGTGACATTTGACCACCTTCCATACTTGTTACAATTCGGTGTTCTAGCTCATGAGCAGCTGTTCTTCTTGCGTAATTTTTTCTCGTTTCTTCTCCTTTTTGTTGAATATGTTGGGGGTCAGGCCATCCTTTTTTATTGGGATCTTCTCTCACTTGGTTGAATTCCCAGACGATAGAACCATTGTTACGACCCAAATACACATCATAGTCATTTAAAAAAGATGCTCTTTGTTGATCACTGTCCCATTCATTTCCTGTGATGCTTTCATGATACACCATAAATTTAGATCTGTCAAATTCAGCACTATTACCAACAATGTGCTTCATGTTGAGATTGATATCTAGGGTGTCTTGTGCCTTTATTGCATAGCTGAAAGTCAGGCAATATAAAAAAAGTAATAGAAGTAAGTTTTTCATCTCATTTATCAGTTATACTTTATTAAAAATTGTTCTGTTATTCCTCAATATTGTGTTTTTAAAGTCTTTAGTATCAGATAAAAGTAAACGAATAGTAGGGGTGAAATTTTATTCAGTATTAATCTGGTTGAATCTGAAATTGTTCAGAAAAAACTCAGTTTGTAAATGTGGATTTGTAAGTTTTTATACATTATAAAAACAAGTGGTTAGTGATTTAAAAAGGGGAGTAAAGCATTAATTTTACATCGGTATAATGATAAGTGTCCCATTATCAGTTTATTCGTTTCTTAGACTTCAGGTATAGTTCGGTATTTTTATAGTATGAAATAAAATGGAATGATGAACATGAAACTATTACTTTACAGCATAACTTGGTTAGGAATACACTGCTTTTGTAGTACTAATGCAATGGCTTTTTTGTCTGAGAATGACACACTGCCCCAAAAAACAAAATCAACTTCTACCACTACTTTTTTTAAGGAACTTCAAACAACTAAACTAATATCAAATAACGAGTATGTTTGGACTCAATTCGGTCCGGGGATGTCAGGTTATTGTGAAGAGTTTTGGTGTCACCCTACCGAGGATGATGTACTTTTTATGTCTCCAGATATGTATAATAGTTACGGTTCTTGGGATGGAGGAAATTCTTGGCATACGATAAAAGATGTGGATGGAAGCGGAAAAGACATGAGACGTATTCAGTCGATTGTATTTTCCCATCAAGACGCTGATTTTGGATTTGCGATAGATGTGAGGGGGCACCTATATAAGTCAGTGGATAAAGGGCGTACTTGGCAATTTCAATCTTCATTTAATGGTGGAGGAAGACATTCAGAAATGACTGTTGACCCAACAGATGATAGTAATTGGTATATAGGAGCAGGTGACTTTTGGAATATTAAAGCAAATCATAGAAATCAAAATAATACTTTAGGACATACTTATAATTATTCTGCTTATGGACATATTTGGAAAAGTACGGATAAAGGGAAGACTTGGAAAAAGATAAAGACAGGTTTACCTTCTACTTTGGACGTAGGTAAAATTATCGTTTCCCCGATAAATAATAATATCATACTGATGGTAGCCAACTCAGGGGTATATAAAAGTAAAGATCAAGGTAAGACTTGGAATCTTAGTGCAGATGGACTACCGAACAATAATCCCCGTGATATGACTTATTATTATGATAAGTCAACTCGTGATCTCATTTTTTATGTGTTGGAACAGACTCATTTTCACTCTGGGGCAAACCATTCAATTTCTTCAACAGGTGGTGTTTACAAGAGTACAGACCAAGGAGAATCATGGGAAAGTATTACAGGGAATTTAGCGTTGGATATGACTCAAATTACAAATTATATCTCCAAAGATAAATACTGGAGAGCAGTGTCTTATTGGCTCGGAATGTCTAAAAATGATTTTAAAGCAAAATATACAACTTTCCCTCTACAAGTATTGCCCGTATTTAATCGAATAGTGGTTAACCCTCTCAATAAAAACGAGATTTATTTGGGGCATAATGTAAAGCATGATTATAGTTTTGGCCCTGGGGATGTTTGGAAAACTTCAGATGGTGGTATCACTTGGAATGCTACAGCACGAACAGGTACATATTGGTTGCAGGAAAAAGATCAAATGTATTGGAGTAAACGAAATCAACCTGAGGGAATGAATACTAAGTTTGCTCATCTTCAATACCAAATGGAAAATATGGAAGAAACATTTGGGAATCGTTTTTTAGCGATCAATCAGAAGGGGGTGGCGTTTATCTGTTTGGATCAACAAGTATTGAAGACTGTGGATGGAGGTGTCTCATGGCAGCAGATTGATGATGTTGAAACCGAAGAAGGAAGTGGACATTGGGTTGGGACTGGAGATAGTAATCTTCCAGGTCGTTTTATGTTATTAGAAACAGGTAAAGAAGGACGTTATTTTTTCTGCAGTGGAGAGCATGGACTTTGGGAGTCTGCTGGTTTAGGAAATTATCCGGACAAAGAGGCTATAGCGGTGAAACAGATAGAAGGACAAGTACACAAGAAAGGAGCTCATTCTATTGCGACTGTAGCAGTACATCCCCATAATCCAGATGTCATTTATATATTGATGTTTAGACAAAGTCATAGAGGGTATTTGAGGAAGTCAACAGATGGAGGAAAAACATGGACCAATGTGGCTAAAGCAATTCAACATGAAGGGAATGATTCAAGCGATATGCTTTTCCAATACTCATTGACAATAGATCCTGAAAATCCCAAAACCCTTTACTTTTGTGTGATTGAAAATGCAGTGGCCGAGGTAAGTGCCAACAAAATCCCAAAAGATTTTTATGATTTTGGAGTCTATAAAAGTACAGATGAGGGCAAAACTTGGAGTATCATGAATAATGGTTTGCCCGCAACACCAAGTGTTAGGAGGATCGTGATGGACCCCAATGATTCAAAAACCTTGTATGCGGCACTTAATCAAAATCGAAGTGGAGAGAAAGGTGGCCTTTACAAAACAACGGATCAAGGTCAAACGTGGCAAGAAATGACGATCCCTTCAACAATTCAATCTGTCAATAACTTTTTTATAGATAGAAATAACCGATCCATGTATATTTCATGTGGTACTGAAGACGGAAAAATGACAGAAGGTGGTGTTTGGAAAAGTGAAGACGAAGGAATGTCATGGAGTAAAATTTTTGATTTACCTTATATTTGGCAAACGGAAGTTTCCCCACTGAATTCTTCAATTATTACGGTAGTAGCCGCTTTGCCTCACGAAAATAAAGGAGCGACCATCATGAATCCAGGAGCCTACCTTTCAGAAGATGGAGGGAGTACTTGGATAAAGGTAAATAACAATCTTGGTCAGCCTGATGTGATTACTGATTTCAAACCGGATCCTTATACGGAAGGAGCCTATTGGTGTGCATTAAAAGGAAGTGGTTGGGCTAAAGTTGGGACTAGAGTAAATCTTGGTCTTGGAGGAAATTCTGACGATGAGGACGATGAAGTACCAACCGGTATAGGGCGTTTTGATCAAGATGAAACAATTAAGGTTTTTCCTAACCCAATAGCGTCACAATGTACCATAGATATGACGAATGTTGGAGTACCTTCAGAGTTGAATGTTGATGTAGTAGACTTGGAAGGAAGGAGAGTCATGTCACTTCATGAAATAAATTCCTCAGTAGTAAAAATGGATACCAAAGCACTGCAAAGCGGAGTATACGTTTTGAGGATCAATGCCGATCGAAAACAATATATCAAGAGAATTCTTATAGATTGATAGAAAAAAGGAGAAAAGAAGGAATGGAAAAGGATTAAAAAATGAATAGAAGAATTTCACCCTCATGAATACGGTTTTTATTCCCTAGTGTTAAGGTATGAAACGCTAATTTTAGGTAAGTAAAGAGATATAGAACAACTTTTTTGAATGATAAGAAATGAGATTGAATAAACTAAAGTATTGGATTTCGGGCACTCTTTTATTTCTGCCTTTATTGTATTTGATAGGATGTGAGGATGAAATCAAACAACCGAATGTGATTTTAATCGTGACCGATGATCAAGGTTATGGGGATATTAAAGCACATGGAAATAAGGAGGTAAATACTCCAGAAATGGATCAACTTTACAGTGAAAGTTTACGCTTGACCAATTTTCATGTAAGCCCTACTTGTGCTCCAACCCGAAGCGCACTGATGACGGGTAGGGATTGTAACAGAGTAGGTGTATGGCATACAGTGATGGGAAGGTCAATGTTGTATGAAGATGAAGTGACAATGGCTGATGTTTTTTCAGAAAATAATTATGCTACTGCCATGTTTGGAAAGTGGCACTTAGGAGACAACTTTCCTTTTGCTCCCCATTATAGAGGTTTCCAAGAAGCCTTTTTCCATGGAGGTGGAGGTGTAGGTCAAACGCCTGATCATTGGAATAATGATTACTTTGATGATGTTTACTTGAGAAATGGTAAGGAGGAAAAAGCGGATGGCTATTGTACAGATGTTTGGTTCAGTGAAGCACTAAGTTTTATTGAAAAAAATAAAGAGAAGAAGAAACCATTTTTCTGTTATATCGCCACAAATGCTCCTCATGGCCCATTAAATGTGCCGGCAGAATATGCTAAACCCTATATAGATAAAGGTATCCCAAAAAGTAGATCAAAATTCTACGGAATGATTACCAATATCGATGAAAATCTAGGAAAACTGAGAACGAAACTTAAAGAGTGGGAAATCGAAGATAATACCATTTTAATTTTTATGTCTGACAACGGTACTGCTTACGGAGCATCTTTCAAAGGAGCAAAGTTAAAGAACGGGTACAATGCAAACATGAGAGGAACCAAAGGAAGTGCTTACGAAGGTGGACATAGAGTTCCGTTTTATATTCATTGGAAAAATGGTGGTTTGAATGTCGGAAAAGATATGGATTTCTTGTCTGCACACCTTGATGTTTTACCGACATTGATGAAGCTTTGTAAATTAAAATCATCAAAAGAAATTGAGTTTGATGGAATGGATATTACAGAGGTCATCAAAGGAGATGAGAAAGCCAAGAAAAAGTCGAAAGAAAGAGTATTGATTGGAGATTCTCAACGTGTTCCTTACCCCGAAAAATGGCGTAATTCTTATGTGATGAATGAGCGTTGGAGGTTGATTAACGGAAAAGAGTTATATGATCTTACAAAGGATCCGTCTCAATTAAAAGATGTTGCAAATCAATATCCAGAGAAGGTAAAAGCACTTCGTGAAGCATATGAAGCCAACTGGGCATCGATCTCACCTACTTTTAAAAATTTCCCTTATATCAAATTGGGAACCAAAGAAGAGCCACTTTCGATGCTGACAGCACACGATTGGCATATTAGTGAAAAGCAGCCGATTGCTTGGAATCAGAAGTTGATCCGTAAAGGTGTGGGTATTGATGGAGAATGGAGAGTTGATTTTACAAAACCAGGTAAATATCAAATAGCATTGAGTAGATGGCCAAAAGAGGCCGACTTACAGTTAAATGCTGCAGCACCGAAGTTTATCTCAGATGCACCTGATTATATATTACCTGAAGGTAAGACTTTTGATTTTATCAGTGCTAAACTTAGAATTGGTAATAAAATTTGGAAACAAACAGTAGATCCAAATGCAAAAAGTGTTGTTTTTGAAGTGGAAGTTCCAAAAGGCGAAACAACAATGCAAGCTACTTTTATTACTGCTGACAACAATCCAAAGGGAGCGTATTACGTGTATGTGGATAATCAAAATACATTGAAATCGAAATAGTTTATTATATATTGTATGGTGGAACGCCCACAGCTTTTGGTTGTGGGCGTTTTTTATGATTTGATTTAAAGTATTACATAACTACTATATTATAAACTAAATTATTGTCAATTAAAATAGTTCTTATTAAGAAGTATAAATGGTAATGTCTTGTGGTTCGTGAGGGGCTGTCGCAAAACTAAGATTTGAATAAATAATCATTATGTTTAACTTATAACATAATGATTATTTACTATGC
>NZ_JACVVP010000003.1 GCF_014534745.1 Flammeovirga sp. EKP202 | reverse complement strand
AAAAGAATTAACTGTAATTGGGATCCGCTTTCGCTGATCTTATAATTACTTTTTCATTACATCAAAAGAACGTTTGAACCGTAGTTCAATGATCTGTTTTCCAGATTTTTACCCGCCTTAAACCGTTGTTTAAAGCTGCTTCGTTTTCCAGAAGCGAGTGCAAAGGTAAGAACTTTTTATTTTAACTTCCAAATCTTTTTTTGAAAATTTTTGAAGTTTTTTTCGTTGATTTTTTCAACTCTCAACACTCATTATTTATCACTTCAAAAGAGAAGTTTTAAATGCCTTTCGTTAAAGGCGAGTGCAAAGGTAAGAAGAGAAATTTAATTTGCAATGCTTATTTTGTTTTATTTAGAAACTTAATTTTTCATTGCTTTAATCAACTTAGAAACAAATTATTATGCCTCTCAAAAGTCTTCTTTTACATCATGTTTTTTCCTCAGCCGTTTGCTGAAGGGAGTGCAAAGGTAATAGGATGTTTTTTAAATGCAATATATTCTATGGAAAATTACATTAAATAAACGCAAATAAATCCATCATCAAAAAGGAATGTAACACCTCATACAGGATAACATATTAATCAACAACGGATTAACTAGATTCTCTCTTGATTATGATTGATATACTTTGATCCAAAAAAATATATCAAGCCTGCTATAATTAATGAATCAAAGAAGTAAATAGACGTGATGGTGATGATTTCGTAGTAGCTTAAAAGAGAAATCACACTACTGACCAACCATGCTGTTAATGCTAATATCCCCCATTGTGATCTATCTTCCAGTTGGTAATTCTGTTTTTTGAGCAGGAAAAAGTCTATGATATAGATTGCAGAAACAGATGGGGTGAATACTCCTAGCAGAGAAAGAAAGTCAAATAAGTGATCTGAAAATCGGCCTAATGCCAATAATGTTCCTAATAAGCTTGTGACGATACAAAGCTTTTTGAAGGAAAACTTTTCTGATATTGTAGAAAAAGTCAACACGACTGAATAAAGGTTTGTAGCATTGGTCACCCAAGTGGTGATAAAAAGTAAAACAAATGCTGGTAAAATCAATCCCATCATCTGCATCATTTTCATGATATCTTTCTCTCCTGTAGTTATAGCAAGGATTGCACTAATTAATAATACTAATGGAAATCCGAGTGTCACCCCTAATACGGATATCAAACTATGCTTATCATTATGGACAAATCTTGAAAAATCTGCCATTAATACGGGTAATAATATGGATGAGCCTATTAAAATAGAAGTCGCCTCGAAAGTGGAAAGGGTGGGTAAGTTTGGTGTAAAGTATAGAATCTTATTCCATGTCATGTTTTCATCAAAGGAATAAAACATAACGCATATTAAAAATAACAATAGAAATGGCACAAAGTAATTAGCGAGTCTTTCTAAACTTTTTATCCCATACATGGTACTTAAAGTGATGATTATACTGCTACCAAATATGACCAACCAAAAGGGAGTTTGAAATTCAAATAAAGAAAGTGTGGTATCGTTAATGGCTTCAGCGAGTAATTCTAACGCCACTGCATACCAACCTAACAAGCAAATTCCTATCATTAGATTAATAAGCTTTACTCCTTTTATTCCAAAGGGAAAACTCAAAATCATATAAGTAGAAAGACGGCTTCTGTTACCGATAAGCGTGGTACAAAAGCTCAATACAGTAAGGACCAATGTAGAAACACCAAATGCGTAAAGTGCATTTTCAAACCCTGCCTCTAATGTAATTTCAGACCCTAAATATAAAATGGGTAAGCTCACTCCCGTCCCTGCTATGATGAGGGCAATTGCCCACCCACTCATAAAGTCCTTCGCTTCTACCTTGGAAGTTGTATACTGATTCTGATCACTCATAGGTTTGTTGGTCTGTTTGTTTTAGTTTGTCCGCCAAAGGTAATAAACTTGATAAACATACTTCTCCGTCTTCGATGATCAAGGTCTCGTCAAACTTAATCGTTACTTTTTCTACAATTCCATCAAAATGAGAAGCGGCCTCTTGACCATGTGGTGGCATGTCCATCGGGCTAGTGTAACCGAATCCGAAATCAACACCTCCCCATACTCTTTCATCTTCAACGATGTCACCTGATAATGTTGTTACGCCTGGATTCAAACCGATCATATTGTGGGAAATCTTGTACATGTTTTCATCCTTGAATGAAGAAATGTATTCTTTAAATTGATCCGCTTCTTTATTGCCTTCAATTTTTACAATAGTCCCTTCTTCCATCACAAACTCCACTCGGTTTTCTCCTGAAAGGTCCGCATTCATTAAAGTATCAAAAACGATCTTCCCTTCCATACTTTTCAGTTTGGGAACAATATTGACATAGCCAGGAGCAGTACCGAAAATGGGGTTAGAGTAGTCACCATCATCAATGTCAAAAGCATATGACAAATCAATGTCGTATTTCACATCTGTACCATTGGCACTTGAAATGTGAATGGTCTTGCTCCTTTTGGCTAAGTCCAACACCTCATTTAAAAGGTGTTTTAAGGTCGGAATATCAAAGTGAGTAAAAATCCTTAGCAGAGAGTCAATAGGACTATCTCCTATAATCAGGTAGCGTAATTTCTTATTTTGAGCCATTGTGGTCTCCCAAATATCAGAATACAACATGACGATAGATTGTAAATCAATCCACACATCTACATTACACAACGCCGGGGTCAAGGCTTCATGAGGCCAATATTTCATTCCATCCTGCCCATCGTATTTTGCCTGAGGCACGATCAACACCAATGGCTTTGCTTTCAAACTTTCTACTTCTTTTGCCAATGCATTGACCAATTCCATATCTGAACCGGAATCGGCAGTCAATGCGACAATCTCCCCTTCTTGCACCTTAAACATGGTTTGAATAAGGGTCTCACAAAACTTCTGATATCTGTAATCCAAAATTGTACTACTTTATGAGGTGAAATTTGTTCTAAATACAAGGACAAAAGAAGATGAAAAAATATGGTTCTTGTTGTGGTTCGGCGGACGTTGCAATGCAACGTCCCTACAACGGTATCCAAAATAAAGGATACTCTACCATGATGTCTTTTCTTCTGTCCTTGTACTTATATTCTCACCTTTTATTATTTAATTCTTAAAATCTAAATGTCATTGCTGTTCCGAAAGATCTTGGCTGACCTCTCCACGCTACATCATCAGGGCTACCCACAAATTGTCCCGGAGAAAATTCCTGATAGTATTGTTGATTCATGATGTTATTGCCCCACACCTCAAATTCAAACATTTTGTAGCTCACTGAGAATCTTGCATTCAATAGGTTATAAGCATCTGAAGTATGTTCTTCTAGGTTGCTTTCATGCCAGTACGTTTTTCCAGTATGGTTTAAATTGATGAACCCATTGAACCTCATTTCTTTTGTGATTTTGAATGAAGACGAAAGGTTTACACCAAAATTGCTTACCGGAACGAATGGTGTTTTATTTCCATTGTATTTACTATTGTCTGTCACATCAGAGTTTTCTCCACCTGTTGTTCCTCCTTCTATGATCTCAGAGTCTGACATACCATAGTTAAATCCTAAATCAAGATACTTGCTCAAGCGGAATTTGGTATCTACTTCAAAACCAATCACACGGCTTTTATCATAGTTATAAATACCTCCATAAAAATCAGTCAAGTCTAAAATGAACTGTTGTTGATTGGTGAAGTCTGTATAGAAAGCAGAACCGTTGATGATGATTCTTTCATTCCAAGCGGATGTTTTAAAACCAAATTCATAGTTATCCGTCAACTCGTCTTTAAAGTCTTTATTGAATAAGTTCGTCACTGCCGGGTTGAATCCGCCTGTACGGTATCCTTTTCCATAATTGGCAAATAGTAGGATATTTTCTTTGGCTTGATAAGATAATGAGGCTTTCGGTTGGAAAACGTTATTTGATCTTGATGATTTTACGTCATTCAATCGGTCATCTTGTTCAAAGTTGTCAATATCAAATCTGAAGCCTACTGAAGCTGTTAATTTGTTTGTGATTTTATAATCTAAAAATCCGAATAAAGCTACAGTTTGCGTTACGTTGGTCAGGTCAGCGGCAACAACATTAAACTGTTCCCAAGTATCATAATCTCTGACTAATCCATCTTGATAAAAAGGTTCGTCTACAATCTGGAAAAATCCTCCAAAACTCCAATCCAATTTTGAAGCGTTGTTTCTATTCTCAATTCTGATTTCTTGATTGAAAGTTGTTGAAGAAGTTACTTCATTTTGTGTAAAGTCATCATAAGGTAAGAAATCAAGATCGCCGTATGTTTTTCTGTCTACTTGATTGAATGAAGTGATACTTTGAATATTGAAATGATCTGCTCTGTAATTGATCTTCATATTTCCATTGTGGTTGATCATACTTGATTGCCCAAGTACATCACTCACAATTGTATTATTTCCTTCTTTTGGATTAGGGTCCAATACTCCACCTGGCTCTTGCACACCATCTACTTCATAACCTGTTGGGTTCACTGAATAATAAGCGGCACCACCTTCCAAATTAAAATGCTGATACGCTACAGAAACACTTAAACGATCAGTCAAATCCGCTTTCAACTGACCTCTAATATTAAAATCCTTTCTGAAATCGACATATTCATTCAAATAATCATTCATCAATAAACCATCTGAATCTTTGTATTGAGTAGAAAACCTATAATATAGTTTATCATCTACGATAGCTCCTGAAGATACAAATTGTCCTGTTTTAGCATTTCCGTTAGCGTAACCTACTTTCAATTTATTACTCATCGTATTTGTAGGTTCTTGCGTATAAATATTGATCGCTCCACCAATCGCATTTTTACCATACAAAGCACCTTGAGGTCCTTTTACCACTTCCACCAACGCCAAATCATACAATTCTTGATTCAATAAACTTGGATCAGCGACTGTTACTCCATCAATCACGAAAGCAACCGGTGCGTCTCCTCCTCTCAACTGAGGAATACCACGTACAGAAATGAAGTTGTTGCCTACTGCTTGAGAGGTATTGAATTTCATATTCGGTACCAACGTAGCAAAAGCACTCAAATCGGTAATGCCTGCATTTTTGATTCCTTCTGAATTAAGTGCCTGTACTGATTCTGGAATGACCTGAATGGATTCGGTTCTTCTTCTCGATTTACCCACAACTCCCATAAAGCCTACAACATTCACTTCTTCCAATTGTTGAGCATCTTCTTCTAAAACGATTTCTAATTTATTCTGATTTACGACTTCAATTTCTTGAGTGATGAATCCTGTATATGAAATCACAAGTGTCGATTTTTCTGGAACGATGATTTCAAAATTTCCATTAAAATCCGTTACAGTTCCTGAAGTCGTGCCTTTCTGTATTACTGTCGCTCCTATTAATTCTTGATTATCAGCAGAAGTAATTGTACCCTTTATGATAATATTTTGCGAAAAAACAGAGGTAGTAGTAAAAAAGACTAGTAAAAGTATTAATTGAATTTTTTGCATAATGATTGTCTTGAAAGTGATGAGTAACGTTAGTTCAGTGAAATGGACAATGAAATAACTTTTGTAATTATACCTTTATCCTCCGTTTTATTGTTTCTTTACAATTCCTAATTATTTATTTTTGAATTCCGATATAATCTTTAGGAAAATAATGGAAAAAGCGAAAAACCAAGACATCAACAGTATTCGATATACTTCTCATTGCTTTGAACAACTCATCAAATTGGTCATTCAGCAATTTACTTTAAATCATAATCAATACACCCCGAAAAGAGTCACCCAACTTTATGGGTTTGGTAATTACGA
The DNA here is from genome assembly GCF_014534745.1 of Flammeovirga sp. EKP202. GTDB lineage: Bacteria > Bacteroidota > Bacteroidia > Cytophagales > Flammeovirgaceae > Flammeovirga. The sequence goes on along the minus strand of NZ_JACVVP010000003.1, from coordinate 249,618 downwards.
TCCTAATGAACCCAACCTGAAAAGTGATTTCGAAAAGCAATCCGGCGATTTTGTCAATGGAAAGTACTTATATGATAAAAACAGAGCACTGGAAAGTGGAAAGATTCAAATCAAAATCAATAGTTATTATAGTCAGTTGATGGTGAACTATATCGGCTATCAAGATTTTTATGACTTCATTGATAATGAGATTGAGGGTGCTGAAGAGAAGGAAAAACAGTTAGAATGGCTCACTCTAAAACAGAATGTTGAAAACAGCTATTACATTTCTTATCATTTCGGGGAAAATAAACAGGTAATCAAAGGTCAAGTTGAGATTTATAATGATTGGAAAAATGTAAAGTACAAGTACATCTACCATCAAAATGATGGGACTTACAAAGAATTTCATTATCAAGGACAACTGACAAAAAGGGTAGATATAATTCATATCCGAACGAAAACACTGATGGATAATAAATTGGTGGATAGCGGTGAGGATATATTGTATGCAGGTCATATCGAACCAAACAGCAGTCCTTTTTTGATCGGTACGTATAATGCTTTTGATATTTATAACCGTGTGATTGCTGGAAAATTGATTTTTGAGAAATATGATTCTAAAGATGAAATGATTGAGGCTTCCTTGAAAAGGGAAATCCCGAATTATATTATTCAAGAAATCAGAAATCAATTGATCATGAACAATGGTAGAGTTCCGAATTCATCACTTGAAATTTCTTCTAAAAGTCCCTTTGCTTCTACTTATGAAAAGCTAACAGGCAGTTATCAGATCAATTTCTCTTATGCTGAAAATGATACTGCTGATCTTCAATTCAACATTGATCCCATCACTTATAAAATCAGTTCTGCTACAGAAGGATGTATTTTCAAGAAAGACGACATTGATATAATTCAAAATGGTTCAGTGGTACATTTTAGTTTTCAATTGCTTGGCCTTTCAAAAGTACTCAGTGGTGAAATTTTCTTTAAAAGCTTTTATCTCAATCAGCTTGATGAGCCTTTTGAGGGGGTGTTTAGTGGGATGGATCATGAGGGAAAATTAATAAATGGGAAGGTGATGATTGTAAAAAGTATCAACTAATTCAACTTAAATGATTATTAAGTGGTTCGCATGGACATTGCAATCCAACATCCCTACAAAAGGTATTGCAATGATGTCATTCATTTATTAGTACACTCATCGGCATTGAAGGGAAAAGCGTTAAGAATTTCATAGAGTGAGCCGTTAAAAATGATTTTGCTGTTTGAGCATCTCAAAACGACGTAGTTTTGATCGAGTTTAAAATCATTTAGGCGAATGAAATGGAATTTAGCTTTTGACTTCATAGCCTAGATTTTTTGCTTCGTTTTTCATCAATGGAAAAATGAAGAAGAAAGAAGCTTGAAAGTAGTCCGAATTAAGTTTACAACATACCTCTTCTATTTTTGTTTTAAATTTACATATCCTATTTTCACTAGCACCCATTTATTTGAAATGAAAAATATTTTATCAATACAATCACACGTTACGTACGGACATGTGGGAAACTCCGCTGCAGTCTTTCCATTACAATATTCAGGGTTTGAAGTTTGGCCGTTGAATACTGTTCAATTTTCTGGACATACCCAATATGATGGATGGAAAGGGGATGTATTTTCAGGGGAACATTTAAGGAGTGTATTAGAAGGAGTATTTAGACATACACCAAAATCTTCATGTGATGCAATATTGGCTGGCTATCTCGGAAGCAAGGATACGGGTAATATTGTATATGAGATTGTTGCTGATATTAAAAAAGAAAATCCTGATGCGTTGTTCTGTTGTGATACGGTGATGGGTGATGTGGAAGCCGGTTTCTATATTAGTGAGGAAGTTCCACCTCTTTATAAGAACAAGATTATTGAAGTAGCGGATATTATCACTCCTAATCAGTTTGAATCAGAATATTTGAGTGATCAAAAGATCAAAACGCTTGATGATGCGAAGCAGGTTGCTCGACTTTTACATGCGAAAGGTCCAAAATTAGTTTACTTAACTTCTTTAAAAATTGAAGAAACACCTTCGGGGCATCTGACTGTTTTATTATTTGATGGCAAAAACCATTTTATCATTCATAACCCTATCATAGAAATGGGTGAAGTATATGGAACGGGGGATTTATTTGCTGCTTTGACATTAGCGAATATTCTGAATGGTTTCCCTGCCAATAAAGCTTTGGAAAGAACGATCAGCAGTATGTATCAACTTATTCAAGCTACCGCTGAAAAGAAAAGGCTTGAATTGGATTTGATTGGAAGTAGGAAATTCTTTGAGCCTAATAGTATATTGTTTGAGGCGATTCAATTATAGATTTATAAATAAAAATGGAGATTATACTAATGTTGTACAATCTCCATTTTTTTATTCATCTATAAATTCAGATTAACTTCTAAACTGGTTCAAGTCTTAAGCTAAAAGCGTGACTTGGACCTGATAACTGGAAAAAGTCTGTAGACTTTTGGCCCTTTATGATATTTCTATAAGTCTTCAGACTTATAACATTCGTAAGCACAAGTGGCGCTTCGCTAAACACTTGCGCTAGCATTCAGTTTTTTTGAAAAAGCCTTAAAATTCAGATTAACTTCTCAAAAACTTCTTGGTTAACCACTTTCTTACTGGTTCATCATAGAATCTGACGAAAATGTATGACATCAAGATAGAGCCACCAAATACAGCTACTCCCCAAACTGCGGCCATTGTGTAAGAAGTTTTTCCAGACAACACTTCATCAACTACCCATTTTGTGTAGATATAAATTAATGGATAATGTGTGATGTAAATCGGATAAGAAATATCGCCTAAGAATTTTGCTAACTTTTTAGTTTTAGGACTTTCGATTATACCATTTGCTCCAATGTAAACAATCAATGGAAATACAATAATGATCACTAATGCTTCATATAAACCATTGATCCATGCTGTCTCTTTCCATCCTAAACTTGGAATAGCTAGGACAGTAAACATTAAAGCTGAAGTCACTAAAAACGAATGCTTATAATGCTTTGGTTTCATAAACCTTGAAAGCAATAGTCCTGAAAGGAAAGGATAAGCTAACCGCAATGAACCAATTTTCAATTGCTCTCCATCTAATGACCAACCGCCTGCAATCACTCCTAATGGATTTGTTACAGCAAAGTGGATTAATAATGCCCCTGCAATTACGGCTAATATTATTAATATGATATTAGGTAATTTTCTAAGAATTAAAGCATAAAGTGTATAGGCAATGTATTCAAAGAATAATGTCCAACCAGGACCATTTAATGGGTACATTTCTCCCCAACCTCTTATGTCTAGTGATTTTCCCACTGGAATCATTGTGAAACCAATCAGCATCACCAATAGCATTTTAGTAACCGGTGTATTTTCTATCAATGGAAAAACGGTAGGTGATATTTGAAAATAAAAAGTTACCGCACCTACTATGGATCCAATAATCACCATGGGCTGCAATCGGATAATTCTTCTTTTAAAGAAACCCGAAAGCGTCATTTTATCCCATCGATTATCATAAGCATAGCCTATGACAAAGCCGGATAACACAAAGAAAAAGTCTACCGCTAAGTAACCGTGATTGATAATTTGTTCGTTTCTTTTACCTAAAGCGAAAGCTTCAAGAATATGGAAGGCCACAACGATTACCGCCGCAACTCCTCTTAGACCGTCTAAGATCTCGAAATGCTTATTAGAAGATTGATTCATGATGTAGTAGTTAATGTCGCTCATTTCAATAATTCACAATATACATTATTCCATAATTCAAGTTCTTGATAGTTAGAAATGTTAAGAAACAAACCACAGCACAGCACAACAATGTACCTAAACAAAGAAAAGCCAACTACTCATTAAAAATAGTTGGCTTTTTTATGTGATATCTTCTTTTTCAAATTAAACTGTACAACACTCTTCTCCCCTAGATTTCAAATCTCTTTGATTATAAAGGTGAAGAACTATTAACCCTATTGATGGAAATAAAATTGTGTTTTCATGAAGACTAAGCCAATGCATATTTTCATTTAAAATAACAAAAGACAAAGACGACCAACTTAATACAAATAAAAACTTGACAATTTTATTTTGGCTTGACCTATACGATTGTACAACTGCGATAAGTGAAATGATTAGAAACAAATAATCAAATTGTCTCCACCATGAAGGAGATGCTTCACAACAACTATCTGCCGAAGTACTGCAACTATCTACAATAAAAATAAAAGGTGTTATCACACAGTGAATCAAACATAGAAAACTTGTGACAGCTCCAAAAACATCAGATTTATAAGTTGATAAATTCATGTGCTCTAAAAATGAAATTGTATTATTTAGTTACAATAATAAGAAAAAAACAAATGATGCAATGCTATCGCATTTAAATATTAACCTTCATTCATATAAGTCAAACGATAACAGCACTATTATTTGTAATTATATAGCACAAACTAGTGGATGAGGAGGGCCACTGATGTGAATGTTAAGCATTAGATTGAATGATGGTTATTGTATCGAAGGAATAAAAAAAGAGAGTCACTTTTCAATAAAATGACTCTCTTCAATAGATATAAAAACAGTATTAATTATACGGTCATGATATCTTTTTCTTTTGCTACGAAAATTGCATCAATCTTAGCAGTATATTTATTTGTAAGATCTTGTACTGAAGCTTCAGCATCTTTGATTGCATCTTCAGAAGCACCATCTTTTAATAACTTCTTCAAACCATCGTTTGTCTCTTTACGAGCGTTACGAAGACTGATTTTACCTTTTTCAATTTCGCCTTTTACTTTCTTTACAAGCTCACGACGACGCTCTTCTGTCAATGGAGGCATGTTGATACGAACTTGCTCACCATCGTTGATTGGGTTAACACCAAGGTCTGAGTCACGGATGGCTTTTTCGATTTCAGCCAACATATTTTTTTCCCAAGGCTTGATTACTACAGAGTGAGCATCTGGCGTAGTTGCTGATGCCACTTGGTTAATAGGAGTTGGAGCGCCATAATAGCTTACCATAAGACCGTCCAACATAGAAGCTGAAGCTTTACCAGCACGAATTTTTTGTAATTCATGTTCAGTATGACTGATGGCTTTGTCCATCATATCTTTTGCCTCATCAAGGTACATTCCTATTTCCTCTTCCATTTTTCTATTTTTTTTAAGGGATTATTTAACAAGAGCATGTTTGCTTACTTTCGATGAAGTAACAAACACGCTCTAATTTATTTCTTATTCTGAAACAACTGTACCAATTGGTTCGCCTGACATTAATTCAAACAAGTTGTTCGGCTTGTTCATATCAAACACTACAATCGGAAGGTTGTTCTCTTTACATAAAGTAAAGGCTGTTAAATCCATAATCTTAAGATTCTTGCTTAATGCTTCATCGAAAGATAATTGTGGAATCTTAGTAGCAGTAGGATCTTTTTCTGGGTCTGCTGTATAAATACCGTCAACACGAGTACCTTTTAATACTACATCAGCGTCAATTTCAATTGCTCTAAGTGAAGCAGCTGAGTCAGTTGTAAAGTAAGGATTACCAGTACCGGCACCGAAAATCACAACTCTGTTCTTTTCTAAGTGTCTTACTGCTCTTCTACGGATAAAAGGCTCACACACCTGATCCATTTGAATTCCTGACATCAGACGAGTGTAAACACCCACTCCTTCTAATGCACTTTGTAAAGCCATACCGTTAATCACAGTAGCTAACATTCCCATGTGGTCACCTTGAACTCTGTCAATTCCCATTTTGTCGGCTTGCATACCACGGAAGATATTTCCTGCACCGATAACAATGGCTACTTCGACCTCTTGGTCTACTACTTTTTTAATCTCTTGTGCGTATTGAACCAAACGTGCTGGATCAATTCCATACTGTTGCTCACCCATTAAGGCTTCGCCACTCAATTTCAGAAGAACTCTTTTATATTTCATATATGGCTATTTGAAGTTTTGCAAATATAAAAAAGTCATGCAAATGATGGGAGAAAATATGTACCTTTCGTAAAAACTTATCATATTGCAAGACAATATTTTAGCATTTTTTATTCAACTTCCTGTTTAAACATGTTATCAATAAATAAAATTCAACTGGCTTTTTATACTACTTTTCTCATCATTTCATCCTTAAATGCGCAGGATTCTAGACCTGTCAGAAGATGTATGAGTAGTATGCATGAGCCTGTTATACAATTTAGAACAACCCCTTATTTATCACAAGCAAAAATAAAACAAAGTTATAGAACCAATACACTTAATCTACCTACTGTAGTGCATGTTGTGCATAAAAGCAGTGAAGGAATTAATACAGGTAACAATATCAGTTATGAGCAAGTGATGTCTCAAATCAATGCTACAAATAAGGATTTGTTGTCAGAAAACACCAATAAAACTCAAACCCTTGCTGAATTTAAATCTGATGTTTCTGTATTGAACATAGAATTAAAAATGGCAATCTACGACCCCAATGGTAATGAAATAGATGAACCAGGTGTCAATAGAATTGTTGGCAACCCCGGAACAAAGGGTTTTTATTCAGATTCAGAAGTTGCTCAAATTATTAATGATAATATTTGGGATCCCAATAAGTATGTCAATATATGGGTGCTGCCTCTTTCCACTACTTATTTAGGATACGCCTATTTCCCTGATTATCCCGACTTAGCAGGGTTGGATCAATTGATCTCTAGTGAAATTGCTAGACCTGAATTAGATGGTGTAGTGATCAGTACTGTTTTCTTTGGTTCAAATGAGTTTGAAGAGTATCCGCTTTTGGAGGGACCTTATGATTTAGGGCGTACATTAACGCACGAGTTGGGCCACTATCTTGGCATTTTACACATCTGGGGAATTGGTTCTGAAAGTTGTTCTAAAGATGATTTTTGTGATGATACTCCAAAAATCAGTAAAAATCATGGCAGTAGTGCTAATAGTACCATTTGCAGTGATGATATGATTTCAGTGTCAAAATATTTGTGTGAGGAGGAGATAGAGAAATATGAATCGGCTCAATATCAAAACTTCATGGATTATACTGATGACGCTTGTATGACAATGTTTAGCTATGACCAAAAATCAAGAGTAGATGTCATCATGGAAAATGCTCCTCAGCGCTCTACTATTAATGCAGGTGCTCCTTCAGGAAGCATTCAACTTACCGCTTCCAATGGAAATGGCTTCCACACCATTTCTTGGGAAACATCTGATAAAAGTGATGCAACAGCATTTATTGTTGAAAGACAAGTCGAAAATGAAGGTTTTGAGGTCATCAGTCCCGCTTTAAGCCTCAGTACTAATAGTTATAACGCATTTTATGATCCATCTGAAAACAGTAAAAAAATTTCCTACAGAGTATACATGATCAATGAAAATGCATTCTCCTTTTCATCCAATCATGTCAGCTTTGAAGATGGAGTAGTAGGTATACGTCCTCCTTCAACAGCGTCAAGTTTTGTAGTGTATCCTAATCCTTCGGATGGTATTTTTACTTTAGAACCATCAGAATATATCAATCAAAATGCTGTATTGGATGTATTATCGATTCATGGAAGCAAAGTACTGACAAAATTCATTTATGATAAAAATTCACCTGTAAGCATTGATCTTTCTGATCAACCCAGAGGAACGTACATTATGTTACTCAAATCAGATAAAGGCACTTACACACAAAGGTGTATCAAAAAATAAAGTAGATCATTTTTGAGGATAGGACGCTATTTTTAATGATACATTTCATAAAGAATGTCATCTTACTCAAATAAAAAAGAGCTGGAATTTTAAAAGTTCCAGCTCTTTTTTGTCTCTCAATAGACTCTATTTTTAGTGATGTCCTCCAGAAGGAACTGAAGATGACTCATCCGTATTTTTCGATTCTTTTACGGTCATCCAAACTACAGCTGATATTGCTAATGCAATGGACGCAATGTAAAACATCAATGTTTTGTCTTCTGCTTCAGAAAGAATTTTACCAATGAATGCAGATACAGCCAACTGAGGTAATACTACTGATAGGTTAAAAATACCCATATAGAAACCCATTTTTGCTTTAGCTACCTTCTCAGACATAATAGCAAAAGGTAATGATACAGTGGCTGCCCAACCTACACCAAGGATTACCATCATGGTATAAATCATATAAACTGAATTATTACCCATTACAATCATGCCTGCATAACCTACTGCCATAATTGCAATACAAATGGCATGGGTTTTTACTCTACCAATCTTTTTAGTAATAGGCTCTAATACTAAAGCAGGTAAAAGTGCTGCTACTGCATTGAAAATTAAGAAGGACCAGTTAATCACACTGCCAACTTCCTTATCTCCTAAATCAGGATATTCTTGTTGTACATAAGCAAACATAAACACAAACATAGTTTGAATACCTAACCATGTTGGTGCATGTGCCAACAACACTTTGATAAAACCGACTGTATCTGTTTCTGATCGTCCAGATCCTGTATCTTCTTCCTCCCCACTATTTAATGTTTTAGGCTCTTCAATAAAGAAAACAGGTAGTACAGAAAATACAAACACTAAGAAGACACCTACATAAATCAATGAGATATTTCCTAATGTTGAACCTAAGAAATAGGCTAATACACCAAAAGTACCTGAGATCGTTTGCATCCATGTGTATCCTTTGGTTACCGTTTTCTCATTCGTTACGTCCGCAATAATTGAACGAGTAGGGTTAAAGCTAATATTGATAGATAAATCTAATACTAAAGCTACTGCAATTGCCACATAAATAGATGCTGGATATTGACCTTCACTAAGGTCAGAAGCAGCTTTGGTGGGTTCAAAACCTAAAGCATCTGAAATCACATGAATATTCGGTAGGGCCAATAGCATCAATGCAGTTAATACTCCACCAATCAATATGAAGGGCCTTCTTCTTCCTCCCAAAAACCATACTTTATCTGAGGCTAAACCTGCAAGTGGCTGTCCAATAATACCGGCGATAGGTCCAGCGGCCCAAACAATTCCCACTTCATGAATATCAAACCCATATTTTGTATTCAAAATCCAACTAAGAGCGGCAATTTGAATAGATAGAGCAAACCCCATCGCTGTTGAGGGAAGACTGAGGAGTACGAAAAAGGAAGATTTTAATTGTTTTTGTATTTCTAACATAATAATACTTTTTTGTAGCTTTATTTAAAGGTTATTCATAGGGAAGAACAAAGGTTGATGTGTTGTTTACAATGGGTCGGTAGCTCAATGAAATCATCATTATTTTACCTTTCTTGCTACTTATTTTTGTTCCAACCTATTTTTCATTTTCATTTCTTAAACAAATATATTTAACACTGCCACGTAAACTAATGATCTTGAGCATTATTATTTCATTCGATTAAATCTTTTTATATTACAACGGGTTGCAGTCCTATCACTTCTTTGAAAAATATTTTTTTTAACATATTAATGATCCACTTTAAACGAATATTCCTTCTACTTTTCGTTATTGTGACCACTCCTCTCCATGGGCAGGAACTGTTTATGCACCACTGGACCAAAAAGGATGGATTGGCTCATAATTACACTTTCCTTATGAAAGAACATAAAGGAAAGTTGTGGATCGGTACCGATGACGGGCTCTCTGTTTTTGATGGAAAATCCTTTAAAAATTACTCCATAAAAGATGGTTTAAAGTCTCCTTACGTAATTGGTTTTAATGAAAACTACTCTGATTCTCTTTATCTTTTTACATGGAGAGGCGGTATACATGTCTATGATGAAACCACCGATTCGATCAAAACTTATCCTTACCTCCAAAAAGGGAGAGCTGAAAAACTACACAGAGGATTAAGGATCAAAGATGATATTTATGGATGGCAATGGAATGGGAGTTTTTATTTCAACGAAAAAACAAGGAAATCAAAAAGTTTATATTTCTACACCTCCGATTCTACGATGGCCCTTTCCTACTCTAAAGAATTAAGAAAGAACATTACTCCTCTAAATTTTGACACGAACACCGTTCCACTAGGTTTTGCTCGTTACCAAAATAAAATGCTGGTGTTTGGATTGGCGTCTAAAGGGATAAAAATAATAGAAGACGCTACATTAAAGGATGATTTTTTCCAGCAATCTTTGGGCGATAAGGTAATTTCTGGGTTTAATAAAACTAAGGATGGAGGTGCTTTAGCAGGTACGAGGGGTATGATTTACAAACTAAATCCAGAGGGAGGTATTATAGATGCCTACAAAATACCCGAAAGCAGTTACCCAAGTCAGATGTATCAACTGAATAATGGAAGCATTGTAGCGGCAGTTCACCCTAAACCTTACACCCAACAATGCATCATTATTCACCCCACCAAAAAATCCTACTTTTTTGTAGAAAAGAAACTACGCATCAAATCTGCTTCTTCTGGTATTTATGTCGACTCACAAGATCGAATTTGGCTGAGCACACAAGGTGATGGTATTTATATGGTTGAGAATTTAGATTTTAAATACATAAACATTGAAGAGATCGAAAGCCCACATATCCTATCCATCAATCAATTAGACTCTTCCAAAATCATCTTTTCTTCCACTACCAAATCTTATATTGCGGACCTTGAGAAAGATGCTATTTCAATATATGAAAACGTTCCTTTTAAAGATATTCATATTTCCCAAGAAGATAGTTTAAAGATCTTTTCTACCTATACCCGAACCCTTGCTTATGAAAATGAACAAATTCCTGTTTTATGGGGAGAGTTTGTAGGCAGAAATAAAGGCGGACTTTGGTTTATGCAGGAGGATTCATTGAAGGTTTTTCAAAAAAATGATGTGGGCAAATATCAACTTCAAAAAGTGTTTTGGAGTTTCCCAAAAGGGAATATTGATATTCCGAATCTTAGTAATGCTGTCGTCCAAGAAAACAGAGTGTGGGTAACTACCAAAGGAGCTATTTCTTTATATGAGTATTCAGGTAACTACAAACTTACCTTAATTAAGTCATGGGATTCCATCTTTAAAGAATGGGAATGGATCAATGATTTTAATCTTGATGACCCCAATGGATATTTATGGATAGCAACTACGGATGGTCTATATATTCTTGATTATAAATCTATAGAAACCGCTAAGCTCAAGAAGATTAAATCACTCGACAAGGTGAATTGCAATACACTTTTCTTTGATCACCTCGGACAATTATGGGTAGGGTCTATGAATGGCCTAGCAGTCTTACAAGATGGCATTTTGATTCGGGAATTCGATGAGTCTTCCGGTCTAATTTCGGATCAAATTACCACAATTTTCGAATCACAATGTCATAGATTATGGATTGGAACACATAGAGGACTAATTCATATGCCTAACCGTTCTTTAGTCAAAAATATTACTCCACCTATTGCCTTATGGAAACAAAAGAAGTACAATTCACACAGTAAATTAGGTGCTATACAATTGCCGATTGATGTGAGTGCACTCTCTGAAATGAGTTCTCTGAGGTTACAATATAAATTATCAAAGAATAGTGACTGGATTGATTTCCCCTATCAAAATTCTCTTACAATTAGTAACCAACCACCTGGAGACTATAAAATTTACCTTCGTGGAAAAACTACAGGTTCTGAATGGTCAGTCCCTCAAGAAGCATCACTTGAAGTTGAAGGGTATTTTTGGGAATACCTCCTTTTCAAAGGTGGAATTATTATCCTCATCTTAATCTCAATTGTGTATTACTCTAACATTCTAGTAAAGAAGGAAAAAGAAAAATCTTCAGAATTAAAAAAGATCTTGAAGCAAAAAACCGCTGCACAAGATAAGTTAACACGTGTACGTAAAGAAATAGCACAAGATTTTCATGATGAGATGGGGAATAAACTGGCAAGTATCACGGTATTGGCAGATTTGGCCGCTATGAAAATTAAGGGAAAAGATGAGGATACTGAAAAAATTCTGTCGCGAATAGAAACACAATCAAAACAACTATATACCGGTACAAGAGACTTTATATGGTCTATTGATGCTCAAAACGATGAGTTAGGTGTAATATACGATTATATAAAAGATTTCGGAGAAGAGTTTTTCGACGATTTAGACATTAGGTACCACACACACAAAGAAATAGCAAGTCATGATCAACTGCTATTGCCACAAAACTGGAGTTTACAGTTGGTATTTATTTTTAAGGAAGCCATGACCAATATTGCTAAATATGCACATGCAACTCATGTCTATTTATCGTTGAGTATCAAAAACAATATTGTCACCTTTAGTATTAAAGATAATGGTGTAGGTATTTCTGATGAGCAAATGACAAAGAATGGTAATGGCTTAAAAAACATGAAAGCCAGGATCAATAAATTAGGTACTGCCACTTTGAATATTGAGTCAAATATTGGCAAAGGAACGGCTATAATTATTCAGTTTAATATCAATTTTGAGGAGTAAATTTTAACACAAAAGTGATTGTACTACTAATTAAAACTACCCTTATGGGTAGTACAACAAATGAGTAATAAGCTTAATTTTGAAATTAATGAATCGTTAAGCAGTACAATTCCTAATTAATCCTTACAAACTATAGAGTTGGGGAACTCATTCTTATTGTTGAAAACTAAAAAAGAGGTGATTCTACATTGTTTCGCCTCTTTTTTTTTCTTAAAATAATGTCATGAGAAAAAAAATCATCATCGTAGAAGATAACAAAGATGTCCAAGAAGCATTTAAACTTCTAATTGAAACAAAGACAAATGATTACTCTGTTATCAATACCTATGATAACTGTGAAGATGCTCTGTCAAACCTAAAATCAGACTTGCCCGATATCGTTCTAATGGACATTGACCTACCTGGAATGAATGGTATAGAAGGTACTCGACAAATCCGTCAATCATTACCGAAAACTGATATTTTAATTATTTCTGTTCACGAAAATAGCCAATATGTTTTCGATGCATTGTGCGCAGGTGCAACAGGTTATATCACAAAGAACAGTAATCATACTCAGCTATTAAAAGCATTGGATGAGGTTTCTGCCGGAGGAGCGCCTATGTCTACTCACATCGCTAAGTTGGTTGTGAAATCTTTCCGAAGAGAAAGTGAATCGCCGTTAACTGGTAGAGAAACAGATGTATTAAATCTACTTGCAGAAGGAAAAAGTTATATGGATATCGCAGATCAAATCTCGGTTTCAAAAGATACCGTGAAATTTCATATCAAAAATATATATCTGAAGCTTCAGGTTTCTAATAAAATTGAAGCTGTTACAAAAGCAAAAAGCGAAGGGTTTATCTAAAAAAATTGAAGCGAGTTAATCCATTTGATATTTTGTTTGAAAAAAAAGGTCTGATGTGCGAAACATCAGACCTTTTTTAGTCGAAGTAAAAAGAAATTACTTAGCAGCGAACTCAGCTTTGATAGCTTCTACGTCTACTTTCTTGATTACTGGCTTAGCGCTTAAACGTTGGATTGTTGTAACGCGAGTTTTAGCAATCGTTTTATTTCTTTTACTTTTTCTGATAAGTTTTGTATATCCCATGACTATATTTTATAAAATATCAATTATCAAATTAAGACATATTCCTAGAAATATGAGCGTGCAAATTTAACTGATATATCCTTATTGCTCAAATTCTTTTTGAAAAAAGAAGAAGAAATTTCAATATTAACCGAAAAAAGTAGGCTAACACCTATAAATTAGGCTATTTCAGACCATTAAATATTTGTTATCTGATCAATTTTAAACTTCTATGCAGCAACAAAAACTTCAAAATACTGTCATTTCGACAGAAAGACTTTATCTCAAAAGGTTTTCCCCTCATGATGCCCCCTTCTTTTTCAATATGAATTTGGATCAAGAAGTGATGCAATATACCGGTGATCCACCTTTCAAAAACATTGAGGAAACAAGAGCATTTATTGAAAGTTATGATCATTATGAAAAATACGATTATGGAAGATGGTCTGTCTATCTGAAAGAAAATGAGCAGTACATCGGTTTTTGTGGGTTGAAATACTCGGAAGATAAAGAGGAAATCGATATCGGTTTTCGATTTGTAAAAGATCATTGGAATAAAGGCTATGCTACTGAAGCTGCTTTGGGTTGTTTCGATTATGCCCAAAAACATGGCATACAAAAAATTGTGGCAAGAGCGAATGAAAGAAATAAGGCTTCATTAAAAGTGATCCAGAAACTAGGGATGACCTTCACGCATTTTTTTGAGGAGAACAAAGAAAAATGGCATCAATACGAAATTCATTTTGACTAGGGCGAATCTGTGGTTAATTTAGTAATTAGTATTAATTGAAAAAGAAAGAATGGCCGGAAGTAAGAAACCAAAGTTTTATGTGGTATGGTCGGGAGGAACTCCTGGAATTTATACATCATGGGCAGATTGCCAAAAACATGTTCAAGGAGTAAAAGGTGCCAAATACAAATCGTTTGATTCTAGAAGGGAAGCTGAAATTGCTTTTAAGGGCAATCCATCAGAATATATTGTAAAGAAAAAAGCAGGTGAAAAACCAAAGCAGGTTTATGATCCTTCAGTAGGACTTCCGATCACAAACAATAGTATTGCTACAGATGCTGCTTGCAGTGGTGCTAGGGGACCAATGGAGTACCGTGGAGTGTGGATTGAAACGGGGCAAGAGTTATTTAAAATGGGACCTTATGAAGATGGCACCAACAACATTGGTGAGTTTTTAGGTATTGTACATGCCTTGGCCTATTTACAGAAAACTCCTGGCTATGATCAAACAATTGTCTACACTGATAGTAGGACGGCCATGAAATGGGTCAGAGATAAAAAGATAAAAACAACACTTGAGAAAAACCATAAAAATGAAGGACTCTTTGATATGGTAGATAAAGCAATCAAGTGGCTTGAAAACAATACATACATGAATCCAATCCGCAAGTGGGAAACTAAAGCTTGGGGTGAAATCCCTGCCGACTTCGGAAGAAAATAATTTTACCTACATCTAAAAATTACCATAATGAGCGAAGACAAGTATACCAAAAAAGGAAAACTACAAAAAGACTATTACGAACAGGAATTAGAAAGACTACAAACAGAGTTTGTAAAAATGCAGGAGTGGGTAAAGAAAGAAGGGCTGAAAGTAGTCGTCATTTTTGAAGGAAGAGATGCCGCAGGAAAAGGTGGTGTAATCAAAAGAATAACAGAAAAACTGAATCCGCGTGTGGCAAAGATTGTTGCACTAGGCGTACCTACAGAAAAGGAAAAAACGCAATGGTATTTCCAAAGATATGTACCTCATCTTCCTGCAGCTGGCGAAATCGTATTATTTGACAGAAGTTGGTACAACAGAGCCGGTGTTGAGCATGTAATGGGGTTCTGTACTGAAGATCAATATCAGGAGTTTTTAAGGACATGTCCGGAGTTCGAAAGAATGCTGATTCGTTCGGGAATTATCTTAATCAAATATTGGTTCTCCGTTTCAGATGATGAGCAGGAAAAACGATTTTCTGAGCGTATTAATTCATCGATCAAAAGATGGAAATTCTCTGAGATGGATTTAGAATCTAGAGACAAATGGGTGGAATATTCTAAAGCAAAAGATAATATGTTTGCCTACACGGATACCAAACAGTCTCCATGGTATGTGGTGAAAGCAGATGACAAAAAGAAAGCGAGATTAAACTGCATGAGTCATCTATTATCTAAAATTCCTTATGAAGAAATCAAGTACAAGGAAATCGAACTTCCTCCTATTAATAAGGAAGGCTATGTAAGACCTCCACTGGACGATCAGACTTTTGTTCCGGATAAATACTAATTATTAGATATTCAAAATCCTGTTAGTGATACCATTCAACTAACAGGATTTTCTTTTGTATTCTCCATTACAGTGTTCAATATCGAAGAATAAAATACTAATATTTAACTGAATACTATTAATAATTCAGATATTAAAGAGATTCAATTTCATCTCTAGACAGTCCAGTAGATTTCATTATTATTTCAATATCAACACCATTGTTTTTAAGGTTTCTTGCTACCTCCCTATCTCGTTCTTTTTTAACTCGATCCTCAGCATCCACTTTTAAAGTCAAAATACGACTCGCTTCATTCCTCAAATCTTTCAAATGCTGGGAGTATCTTTTTTGTTCCTCCTCAGGTAAAGTATCTACTCTCCAAAGCTCTTTTGCTTGAGTAATTCCTTTTGCCGTGAAATCATCTTTGATCTCATTGTTTTTCAAATAGTAAATCCACTGATCTAATGTATCTTTTGCGGTATCGTCAAACTGATTTACTTTAATTACATAATATTCAGGAAAAATTTGTGCAGGTTCAATCTTACCACCTAACATTTCAGTTTGTTTCGCAGAAAGCATTAGTTTATCTAAATTGTGTATTCCTACAAAATCAGTTTTTCCGTGATATACATAATCTTCACCTTGACCTAGATCAAAATAAACGATGTTGATAGAATAAACTTCCTTAATATTTTGATAGGGTTCTCCTACTGAAATGCATTCAGTCACTGCTTTAGAGGCTCCATATGACATCCTATGAAAATAATCGTATTCATTTTGATTTTGGATCTCAATGATTACCAATTCACCTTTCGAGTTTTTTACTAAAATGTCAACCCGATTATATTTATCAGATTCAAGTCGTTGGTTACTTTCACTTTCTAAGATATCTTGGATTTGTACGTCTTCCTTTAACAATTCGGATAAGAAGCCTTCGAGTACCGAAAAATCAGCTTTATTTCTCAAAAGTCTCTTTATTGCCCAATCAAACCGTATTAACATTTCTATTATTCATCTTAAATCCGTTTTGCTCAAAGGTAATCAATTGTGTTTAGATGTTTCGATTTAAAAATCGATTCCAATTCCTAACAATTAAATATAAATTTAATCCGTCAAATTAACTATACAACCTCATCAAGATGGATTCATTTTTATTCCATGCAGATGACTATTACTGACTAGAGTATATGAAATAAATAGCCTTTTCTTCACTTTCCTAATTTATCACTTCACCTTCCAATATCTTCACTTCACTCACTTCCCTCCTATTACAAGGCTTTGATACAACTACTTTTGATCTATCACATTGATTGATCAAAAATTATTAAACATGAAAAAACTACTCGGAATACTTCTTATGGGAAGCATAATAATGGGGTGTACTTCTACAGCAGAAGAATCCTCTAAAGCAAAAACAAAATACGTAAAAATAGAAACGGTAGCAGATCAAAATATGAAGTCTGATATCACTTTTAATAGTCAAGTCAAAGAGAAAACGGAAGTGGTATTGTCTTTTAGAATTGGTGGTCCCATTCAAAAAGTAAAAGTGAAACAAGGCGATTATGTTAAGAAGGGACAGATTATCGCCCAAGTGGATCAACGTGATTATCTCTTACAATTAGAACAAACAAAGACTCAATACGAGCAGGCACAAAAAGAATTGGCCCGTTATCAGAAATTATATGACAACAATAAACTTCCTGAAAATACTTATGACAAAATGAAGTCTGGAGTAACGTTAGCGAAAATTGCTTTCGAAAATGCTCAAAATCAGCTTTACGATACAGATCTAAGAGCTCCAATTTCAGGTTATATTTCTTCAAAATTTATTAATGATCATACCACTGTTGGTCCAGGAGTACCAGTAGTAGCTATGATTGATGTTTCCACTTTGGAAGTCACTACTAAAGTTCCCTCTTCACAACTTCATTTAGTCCAATATATCAAGAAGGCTCAATTGGACATTCAAAGTTTACACTTAGAGCATCTTCCTTTGGAATTCAAAACCATCAGCGAAAAAGCAGGAAAAGATGATTTGTATGAATTGACTTTCCTTTTGAAAGATGCTGACCAACGTATAAAATCAGGAATGTTGGGTACTACACACGTTTCTTTTGAAGGAAAAAACACTCAGCTTTCTATTCCATTATCTTCTGTTTTTGATGGACAAAATGAAACTTCAGTTTGGGTGATTCGAAAAGGGAATACACTCAAAAAAAGAATTGTAGTATTGGGTAAACCATTAAATGATGGACGTGTGGAAGTACTGTCCGGTTTATCTACCAAAGAACAAATTGTAGTAGCAGGTGTGTATGACTTAATAGAAAACCAAATAGTAGCACCTATTCAACAACCATCGAAATCAAACATAGGAGGGCTATTATAATGTTAGAAAAATTATTAGATCAAAAAGCACTCATCACCTCATTGTTGATCGCAGTGCTGATAGGTGGGGTATTTTCTTACCTCAACATAGGTAAACTAGAAGACGCTGAAATTCCTTTAAAATCCGCCATTGTGATCACTCCTTATCCAGGTGCGACACAACATGAAGTAGAATTGGAAGTGACCGATGTTTTAGAGCGTGGTATTATGAAGCTAGAAAACATCGATAAAGTAACTTCCACTTCCTCTGCAGGCTTATCTGTCATCCAAATTGACATCCAACAAACTGTTGATACAGATGATTTACCACAACTCTGGGATCATTTGAGAAGAAAGGTCAAAGATGTAGAAATGTTTTTACCAAGTGGTGCTTACAGTCCTATTGTCAACGACGACTTTGCAGATACGTACGGTATGTTGTATGCCATCACTTCTGATGGGTACACTCTACCTGAACTTCAGAAATACACAGAGCTTGTTGAGAGAGAAATTTTAAAAGTAGACGGGATTAGAAGAGCTCAGATCTTTGGTAAACAAACAGAATCCATAGAGGTATTGTTTGATCAAGAGAAGCTCGCAGGCATGAAGATCAACCCGATCTTTATTGCAATGGAAATGAAAAACCAAAGTGAAATTGCCAATGCTGGAAACCTTGATGTAGACGCTCTATCTATGCGTATCAATGTAGAAAATAAGTTTGATGATATCAGTGATGTTGAAAACTTGATTATACAAATTCCTCAAGGAGGCACAGTGCGTTTAGGAGATATTGCTACCATCAAAAGAAGTTTTCTTGCTCCAAAACAGGAAGGTTTATATTTCAATGGTAAACAAGCTCTAGCTCTTGGTTTTTCTAATGAATCAGGAATCAATGTCGTAGAACTTGGTGATCGCTTGAGTGTACGTATGGCTGAAATTCAAGATGAACTTCCTGCCGGTATCCAAATCAAAGAAATTTACTCACAACCGAGTAGAGTAGAATTAGCCGTAAATGATTTTGTGTTCAACCTTGTCGTTTCCATTATCATCGTAATTGTGATCCTGCTATTAGCAATGGGCTACCGTTCTGGATTATTGATTTCTAGTGGATTGTTGTTTACCATTTTGGGTACATTAATCGTGATGTTGATGATCGATTTACCATTACACCGTGTTACTTTGGCCGCTATTATTTTGGCTATGGGTATGTTGGTGGATAACTCTATTGTAGTCGCTGATGGTATTTTGGTAGATCTCAAAAAAGGTATGAATCCTAAATTGGCTTTTGTCAATACGGCTAAGAAAACAGCTATGCCGTTATTGGGGGCTACTATGATTGCAATTCTTGCTTTCTTCCCACTAGCTATGGCCCCTCACTCAGCAGGTGAATTCTTAAGTTCATTATTTACAGTATTAGTGATTTCATTATTACTGAGTTGGGTTTTCGCTATGATTCAAACGCCTTTTATGGCGAAATATTTTTACAGAAAAGAAGGCAACAAAAGACAGGAAGATCAACCAACACCTTATGATAATTCGATCTATAGGTTATTCAAATCTTCGTTAATGTTTTCATTAAAATATAAAAACTCATTTTTGATTGGTACTACTGTTCTTCTCGTTGGGTCACTGTATGCAATGCAATTTATGAGAGTCGATTTCATGCCTAAGATTCCTTATGATCAGTTCGTCATCGAATACAAACTCCCTGAAGGAAGTAACCTAGAGGCAGTGGAAAAAGAGATGAGAGAGATTGAAGGAGAAATCGAGCAATTTGACAACATCAAAAATATCACACTTTCATTAGGTAGACCTCCTGCCCGATTCACTTTAATGCGACCAATGTCAAATGGAGGAATGAACTATGGCGAATTTATCATTGAAACGACTACTGTTGAAAGTGTCGCTGAAGTAATTCCAAAAGTGCAACAGTTCTTGGATGAAAATTACCCACATGCCAATTATAGATTATTGGAATACGGAGCGGCGTTTGAAAGTTCTGAGTTGGCCGTTGAGTTTAGAGGTCCAGACCCTGCCGTTTTAAGAGACTTAAGTAACCAAGCCAAATTGATATTATTGAATAGTCCAATGTCCAAAAATGTCACGGATGATTGGGGCAATAAATCCAAGAGAATCACGCCTCAATACTCCTTAGAACATGCGCAACGACTAGGAATCACACGATTGGACATGGGACGTTCTTTACAAATTCAATCTAATGGCATGCCGATCGGAGCCCTTTATGATGGTAAAAACCAGATTCCAATTGTGCTAAAAAGTAAAACTTCATTGGATCAGAATATTGAAAATATTGGCAATGTACCCGTTTGGGGCGAACGTTCTCAGTTCAGTGTTCCATTGGCACATATCACCGATTCCATAAAGGTGGACCTAGAAGATTTTGCAGTCAAAAGAATTGACGGTACAAGATGTATCAGTGTAGAAAGTGATGTGAAAGCGGGATCTACGGGTGTGGAACTTCTCAATGATATCAAAGAAGACATTGAAGCTATTCATTTACCCAACGGTTATTCTATCACTTACGGAGGAATGGTAGGCGTTCAAGACGATGCCAATAAAGCCCTATTCAAATACTTCCCGTTAGCCATTGGTTTGATTGTGATCATCACCATTGCCTTGTTCAATAACCTGAAGCAATCACTGATTGTATTTATGATGATTCCTTTTGCTTTTGTTGGGGTGAGTATCGGCTTCAATATCACAGGCATGTTCTTCAACTTCATGGCCATTATTGGAGCATTAGGCTTGATTGGTATGATCATCAAAAATGCCATTGTATTACTGGATGAAATCAACATTGGACTGGATGAAGGAAAAAGCAGATTGGAGGCTACAATTGATGCCGCTATGTCAAGAATGCGCCCTGTAATGATGGCTTCTATGACCACCATTCTCGGGATGATACCATTACTTTCTGACCCTATGTTTGGCGCATTGGCACTGACCATTATGGCTGGTCTTTTAGGAGGTACATTGATCACATTGATGGTCATTCCGGTGCTGTATGCCTCTATGTATCGTATTGAAGTAAAATAAGAAAATTATGAAAATGAATAAATTGGTTTTGATGGTAATGGGGTGGTTAATGATCACTCCTAGCCTTCAAGCACAAGAAGTCCTTTCATTAGAAAGTTGTAGGGAAATGGCTTTATCACACAACCGTGATTTGAAAACGGCCGCTCTACAAATCCAAGAGGCCGAGTCTAATTATAAATTAGCCAAGAAAGCGTATCTACCAAGTATTGAGGGATCAGCTACAGGTATTATGATGCCGACTTTGAACCTTGACCTTTTCCCCGGCATGGCTATTCCTGAAGGACCTACTATCCCTCCTATTGGTGTGGAAAATCCAGGTATCCTAACTGCTGGTGTTTTTGCTGTACAACCTATTTATACTGGTGGAAAAATAAAAGCGGTCAACGAGCAAGCTAAATTAGGTAAAGTGATGAGTCAGGAAAATTACAACTTGACTTATGCGGAATTGATTGAAAAATCAGATGAGGCCTATTGGAATGTGATCGCTGCTAAAGAAGGGGTAAAACTGACCAAAACGTATGTTGAGATGTTGGATAGTTTGGAATCTCAAATGGAATTGATGTACAATGAAGGTCTACTTCCATTGAGTGAAAAACTGAAGGTGAGTGTTCAGAAAAACCAAGCCGTTTTAGAGCAAGTGAAAGCCGAAAATCAAGTCACATTAGCTATTCTTTTTCTTAGTCAGATTATTGGAATTGAAGATGAAACGAAATATGAGTTTATGGACGAATTGGCCTTTCAATCTTCTTCCATCAATATCCAAGAAGGCGTCAATATTGGATTAGCACAACGTTCTGAAATTAAACTATTAGATAATCATATCAGAATAAATGAGCTGGAGCAAAAAGTAACACAAGCCGATTACCTTCCTCAAGTAGGTGTAATGGCCGGTGGTATGTATATCTACGGAAATAATGGACTGGACAATATTGACCCGATTGCAGTTGTGGGTGGTACGGTAAGGATTCCAATTTTCCACTTCAACGAAAGTCAGGAGAAAAGAACTGTTGCCCGACTTCAAACACAAAAAGCGATACACGAACGTGATAATGCTTCTGAAATAATTTCCATTGAAATCAAACAGATTGGATATCAATTAGAGGAAAATAGAAGATCCATTGGGATCGCTCAAGATAATATAACACAAGCACAAGAAAGCTTGGAAGAAACAAAAATCAGTTTTTCATCAGGTTTAAATACAACAACAGACGTTTTACAGTCACAGTCTGAATTACTAAGAATGCAGTTTGAATTGATCTTAGCCTTAAAAAATAATGAGGTATTAAAAACAAAATGGCTAAGAGCAACAGGACAGATTCATAACCCACCGATTAAATAGTAATCGTTATTTCCAACAATGAAAATGCATGTAATGTTAGTTGCATGTTCGCACTCTACCAAAAGTTTTTTACATTTGGTAGAGTGCATTTTTAAAGCCTTTATGATTCACAACGAAGATACCATATACGCCCCCAAGTACATTATCAAAAGGATATTTCTTACTATTCTATTGGGTTTTCTATCCAATAGTTTATTACTGCTACTAATGGGAGGAGCACCTGAAGGTATGAGCATTACTGTACCTTTTATTGGGGGAACATTATTCTACGTCATATTAGTAGAATCCATTATTTGGATTGATAAAAAACTAGAGAAAAAAATCCCTATCACCCCAAAAAACTTCAAGAAAAGAATTCTGAGTCAATTAGGCTATTCCTCTATTGTTGCAGTAGTAGTTATGGCTGGCTTGATGTACCTTATTCAGTTTCCCAATTATGAAAGAGATACTATCATTGCCACAGTACTTTTTCTTCTAATTTCTATTATTGTCTTTATATCCATTAGTTTCATTTTCCTACTGTTCAGAATTGTCAAAAAAGGATTGGAAATGGTCATGGAAGTAGAAAACCTTAAAGTAGAGAAATTAGAAATGAGTTATAAGGCACTTCAAGATCAGTTGAACCCCCATTTTTTCTTCAATAACTTAAGTATCTTAAAGTCACTGATTGTTCTGAAAAAAGAAGAAGAAGCAAAGAATTTTATACAAAATTTCTCAAGTATCAGCCGATATGCCCTACAACATTCGGATTGGGTGACGATCTTAGTCAAAGCAGAAATTGAATTTGTAAAACAATATACTTCACTACATCAAGAAAGGGCAAAGAATAGTATTTTTCTAGACATCAATATTTCTGAAAAATGCATGAGTAAGGAAATTCCTCCTATGACTTTTCAATTGCTAATTGAGAATGCCATCAAACACAATATTGCCGATACGCATTCACCTTTGAACATTGAAATTTTGGAAGAAGAGGGATATATTGTGATTCAAAATTCATTAAATAAAAAACCTTCTGCCTACTCTACCAAAAAAGGATTGGAGAACCTTAAAAAGAGATTTGCCATATTGATCGACCAACCTTTGGTTATTGAAAAAACAACCACACATTTTAAAGTAAAATTACCCTTATTATAAAACCATAGATAAATGAACTACTTAATTATTGAAGATGAGATGTACAATGCAGAAATGTTGGAACTGATGGTTCAAACACTTCGCCCCGATTGGAATTTAATGGATAAAATTGATAAGGTCAGTACTGCGGTAGATTGGTTTTCATCACCCAAAGCAGAAAACTGCGATGTCATTTTTATGGATATTCAACTAAAAGACGGTATTTCATTTTCAATATTTGATCAAGTTCATATCCCTCAACCCATCATTTTCACCACGGCTTTTAATCAGTATGCTATTCAAGCTTTTGAAGTCAATAGTGTAGATTATCTTTTAAAACCTGTAGACGAAAATAAACTTATCAAATCGATTGAAAAACTGGAAGCTAGTAAGACGCCTAATAAATCGGAGCAAATCGATTATCAATTGATTCTTTCCGCTATTCAAGGAGAGAAAAAAGAATATAGAAAGCGTTTTTTGATTCATGGTACTCAGGCTTTTTTTAAACTTGATGTCAATGAAATTGCCTACTTAAAAAGCGAAGCCAACATTACTTCAGCAGTATTATTTAGTGGAAAAGAGCATATTTTAAATCACACCTTAGAAAGCTTGGAATCACAACTAGATCCTAAGTACTTTTTCCGAGTCAACAGAAGTTGTATTGTCAATATCCAAAGTATTAAAAGTTTTGAAAATCACTTTGGTGGAAAATTAGTCGTATTCTTAACCACCAATGAACACCCCGAAATAATGATCAGCCGTCTAAAGGCCAACTCGTTTAAAATGTGGATCGATCAATAAAAAATAGCCTTGTCATTTCACTTTATGACAAGGCTATTTCTTTTTTTTAGCGGCCTTTTTCCTTTTCTTATTTTCTTTCTTGAATTTCTTGGCTTCGTCTTGCAATTTCTTTCTCCCTGCTGCATAGGTTAGGATTTTCGAATAATAAAGTTCGGCGTTATCCCAATCCTGTTTTTGTTTGGCGTATCGAGCCAAAGCCGCTAAGGAATAATGATAGTAACCTGAGCCATAATCACCAATATCTTCTACAAACTTGACTGCTCTCTGATAGTAGTAATTGGCCTTTTCGGGATTACTGAGGTAATCTCTGTAATAGGCTCCAAGGTAAAAAGCGGCGTACCTTCCACTCATTTCTTCGTAACCAAACATGCCCTCGTCTACTCTTTCTAAAAGTAATTTACTCACGGTATACAACTGAGGGTAACGACCACTATAATAAAGTAGTCGTGCATAGTACCTTTGGAAGTAAGGGTTGTTTGGATATTTTTTGTATAAATATTCAGAGATCTGTAATGCACGAATCATTTTACCGCCACTTGATGAATGTACTTTCATGAGATAGTACATGGCTTCAATACGGGTATAAAAAGCCTCCTTGCCACATGTTTCTAACTGTTCAATACCTAAAGCCTTGTCTCCTCCATCAAACATCCACAATACCGTTCTGAGCATTCTGTAGTTTTCCTTGATCCATTCTACATAATAGTTATACAAACCATCACCGTACAATAACTCCGGCGTAAGAGGCGTCTTCGGCATCCCTTTGAGTTTATCAAAATAGTTTAATGCCTTTCTTACTGCAAAAGTAGCTTTGGCCCAATTGTGTCTTTCACCGTTCAAACGACCTTCGAAGGCCCAAGTTCCTGCTAGAATAAAAAGTGCTTCTTGATTTTCTTTGTCTTTCTTATAAATCTTATCTGCGAAATAAATGGCAGAATCCATGTAAACAAAAAAGTCTTTATCGTAAGAGGTATTTTCAATATTGGGTACAATTTTCCACCATTGTGAAAGGCCCAATAAGAAGTAAGGAAGGGGATGCTCAGGGTAATGGCTTTTAAGCCAGTTGAATTGTCCTTCTGCGACTTTGAAGTCAAAATTATACATAGCATCTATACCTGATGTGATTTCTAACTGTACAGTCAGATTTGTCATCAGCATATCTACTTCATCCAAAGACGGCAAGGTAGTCTGGGCCCTTGCGCCATTCGCAAAAAAGGAAGAGGTAATCAATGCTACAAAGAGTGAAAAGTATCTTTGCAACGTACGTTTTGTATTAGGTATAATTA
This sequence comes from Flammeovirga sp. EKP202, assembly GCF_014534745.1. Lineage (GTDB taxonomy): Bacteria > Bacteroidota > Bacteroidia > Cytophagales > Flammeovirgaceae > Flammeovirga. Next base: position 223,916 of record NZ_JACVVP010000003.1, on the reverse strand, counting down.
GCATATAAATAGATCGTCCCCAATAAGCTCTAAATCAAAATTACTTTCTACTACTGCTTGCTTCTTATTTTACTTTGCGATAATTGCCTCCTAAAAAGTTTGAATAGAATCACCATAAAGGCATTTTTAGCGTTGCACTCACAAAAAAGATTCAAGAATTAATGGTCAACTAATTTTGCCTTAGTACTTAGAACATCCTAAGTTATCATCAAGAAACAAATTACTTCCTAGATCGACTCCTTAATTTAAATTATTTAAGTTTTTTTATAATTCAGATTACATCTTCCAATAGTTTTTCAGTGTCAAGCATCATTTTTACTATTTCTTCAATCAGTTTTTCTGTTTTTTCAAGAAAGTCTAAATCTTGATCATCTCCTATAGGCTGATCCACTTTACAAGTTTTTAAACCTTCATTTATTTTTCTAAAGAAATAAAATCCAGAAGCTACTCCTTTGCCCAAATCAATGTCTGTTAGGTTTTCCTTTTGAATAACTTTTCTTGCATTATTGAGTTTTCCCTGAAATCTTTTATTTGACGCATCCAAACCTGCTTTCGTCAATAGATAACTATAAACTACTAATTGTAAAAACTTTCCTTTATGCTCGTCTTCCAATAATTCAGTCCAGTTTTTCACTCCTAAATCAGCCGGGTTATAGCCTCCCGATTTATAATCCACCACTCTCAATTGTCCATCAATGACATCAATTCTATCCGCCATACCTGAAAGTTTCACCGGAATTCTTTCACCTTCTACTTCCACTTCAAAGGTATGATCTACAAATTTTTCCAATCCAACAATTGTGATCGCTTTATCATTCGATTTTTCTATTTCTTCAATCTGTTTTTTGAAAAAGCGTTCCAATAGATTTTGAGCCACCGCTTTGAGCAATAAATTTTGTCCTCTGCTTAAATCAGCCCCCTCTTCTTTTGCTGTATCCTGAATCAATTTGAGAATAAAAGTCTTATCAGCAATCGCTTGTTCAAAATGCTCTTTTCTCAATACAAAAGGAGTTTCTGTATCAGTATCGCTTAGCCCTGCCATTCTTCTTAAGCCCCATTCACAAGCCAAGTGAATCAGATTACCAAATGTCCTGTTATCCAAATCTTCTTCTACCTCTTCCTCTTCCTTCAGTTTGAGTACTTTTTCATCAATAAAAGTGAGTGGATTTCTTATAAATGAATTCAAGGCCGAAGGACTGACCCCTCCTGCTAATCGTTCTTTGATTCTTTTTTGAAGTACTTCTTCTTTTTCAATCGTAACAGGCAATGCCATCGCTTTATCGGCTTTTGACAATAACCATACATCTGACTTCAAGGTAATTTGATTGGAAGGGATCTCTGCCAGTTCTTCTTTGACTTGCAACACCAATCGGCTCATTTCACCGATGTCTCCTCCTGCATTTCCATCTAAATAAGCAAAAACTAAGTTTTCAGCTCTATGGAACAAACGATAAAAAGTATAAGCAAAAGCAGCCTCATTATCCATATAAGTTGGCATACCATACTGCACCCTAGTATCAAAAGGAATAATCGCTTCTACTGCTTTCTTGATCGGTAGGTTCCCTTCATTACAAGAAAGGATCAGTATATTTTTAAAGTCCAACGCTCTACTCTCTAACATACCCATAATCTGTAATGGTGCAATTGGTACACCCGTAAATGGAACATTGGAAGAACGTAACAATTCTAAAAGCAATGATTTGAACACTGAAATGGATAATTGACCGTTTTCTTGTGCAAATTGAGGTAAAGTATCTTGAAGACGACGGATGACTTTATAAAACTGTATGAGTAATTCCCCTTCAAAAGATTCTTCCAATGATTCTGAAGAAGAGATACCTAAAGTATCAGGGTTTGCTTTTAAAATTTCTGCCAATACTTTGATCAGTTCAACAAAAGAACTCAAAGCATTACGATAATCATTACCCCAATATTGGAAAACAGCTTTATAAATAGGATGCTTATCTCCCCAATCATTTATTTTTTCTAAAGGCACCCAAACCATTTTCTGTTTGACTATTTCATCCAAAATGGTAGTTGAAATCTCTTCAAATTCTTTCAATGAACTTGTGTACTGAAAATAAGGATGTCTTAATACATTTTGAACATCTTTGAAATAGGCACTTCTCTCACTCCCTTCCGAAGGTTTCATTCTTTCCTGTAACTGGAAGATTGTTCTCAACAAATCAAACAGAGGTGTTTTGAAGAAAGGCATACCCATTGTAATGTTGGTCATTTGAGCCAAACTCTTGTCTTCTCCAAAATCGATTTCAGGAAGAGATCGCAGAAGTGCAGGCAACAATGCCTCATCAGGAAGTAAAATGGCAGTATGGTTAAGTGTCTTTTGGAATTCAGCTCTTTTCTCTGGAGTATCCAATAAACTTTTCAACCACTCACCCGCATATTTCGCTTGTCCCACTACATTACTGATGGCTTTAATTTCCACCTGTTTTGGATGCGTGCTCCACCAATCTTTTTGAAAATCGATATGCTGTTTCGCAAACCCTTCCGTGTAGCGTCTTAAATAATGTCCTGCCTCGTGATATTTACTGAAATACTGCTTGTCTGCATCAAAGAACGTTTGTGCTTTCCCGATGTCTGTTAACTTCTGTACAATGGCCTGTTCCACTCCTGACATTTGTGAGAAGCCGGCAAATATTACTTTTTTAATGCCTAGATAATCTATTCGATCCTCAAGGTGGTTATAAGCTTCTCTAAAAGCCAATCCACCATACGCAAAACCTTCTTTCTTTAATTCGTCTTTAAACTCAAAATAAGTAGAAGAAAGATTCTCCCAAAACTCTAAAAAGTCCGCCATTGTTTCCTTCTTAGCAAACAACTCCTTCTTCACCTTCTCGATCATTTCATCTTCCTCGCCTAATGACTCTGCCCAATGTTCAATGGCTTTTGTTTCTTTCAGATGCTCAAACATTTTTTCAGCTTGTTCTTCTGAAAGGTTGTTATCAATCATATTGAACTCTCTCAATAATGATTTCCCTAAAGCACCAAACTTTTCAATAGTGATGGTTTTATCTTTTTTTCTGTAAAGAGAAAATAATTTAAAAAGTAGCGTCACACCATCTGCTTTCACAAGATTAGACAAACGCTCTGCAAAACCTTCCATTGATAATACTGCAGGTGCAATGGTGGTATGTGGAATTACTTCACCAAAGTATTGTTTGAAATACATACCGGCTCTTCGAGACGGAAGCACCACAATGATTTTGGTGAGTTGTTGCTGGTGTTCAGCATAAATTCGTTGAGCAACTGATTTTAGAAATGGAAGATTGTAATCTTGTGACATCTGTAAGGTTTTAAAAGTAATGCAACGAAAATACAAACAGATCATAGATCACAAAAGAAGATTAATACTTTCTATGTATTTTTTATGAAGGCAACATTTTTTTGTATCTTACGTTCACGAAACTAAATCGCAGTTATCTCGCTGTATTTTAATAATCAATTGCATTTCATTCTCTCATCAAATAACCCTTTTACTTCCATACTATGAATATCTTCAAAGTAATATTCGGATTCTTTCTTTTAAGTTTATTATTTCTCTTTACCCCCTTCCTAAAAATGATTACATGGCTAGGCATACAATTAGTCTCCTTTATCACCTGGTTTGGAATGGGAGCATTAGCGTTAATGATTGGTGCCTACTTTCAAATGAGAAAATGGACTAGAAAAAGCCCTAAAAATACGCTCCATCAACCTTCTTAGAATAGCTACATCATTAGTTAAGAAATAAGCACATTTTCACCACAAATTTTACCCTTTTTGTAGAAATAGCTTAGATAGATATTGAACTATATTCAATTCTTTACTGTTTTTGATTAAGTGTAATTTGACCCTTATTTTTATTATTACATGCAATTCACATCACGTTCATCTTAATTTGATAACTAGTTTTTAATTTGCAACAAAATCCACGTTAAGCTTAATCGCTTATCCTCAAGAAAATGACAACATTACCCCCAAAGCATGTTGTTCTTTAACAAGTCGGAAGAGGATTATCTAAATATTATCTTATTTATGTAAAATACTCGAAAATTTATTTGGAAATATTTCTTAAAAAGAGAATTTTTTGAATTAAAAATGTGAATAAAGTTATATTTTTAGTTTAATCTTTAACATTACAACGGTTTCGCAACCGGTTACATAAAATCTTTCTTATTTTGATGACCTACATCATACTAATCCATAAATAATTTATAAAAATTGCACATGCATTAAGAAACGTCATAACGACGTCACTTAATGCATGTAAACAATAAAACAATTAAATTTTAATATTAATATGTCACGTTTCGAACAAGATTTTAAGCACCCTTATGCTTACGACCCAAAATATAAAAAACGTGTAGCCTACTTCTGTATGGAGTTCGCTATTGACCAACCATTCAAGATTTATTCTGGTGGTCTTGGTTTCTTAGCGGGTTCGCACATGCGTTCTGCTTATGAGTTAAACCAAAACTTTATCGGTATTGGTATTCTTTGGAAATATGGTTACTATGACCAAGTACGTAAAGGTAACCAGGAGATGGATGCCTTATTCCAAGAGAAGATCAACAACTTCTTAGAAGACACAAACATTAAATTTACTATTCAGGTAAATGGTCACCCAGTTTGGGTAACTGCGAAGTACTTACGTCCAGGTGTGTTCAATACTGTACCGATGTTCTTCTTAACAACTGACCTTCCTGAAAACGACTACTTATCGCAGTCAATCTCTCACCGTCTTTATGACGCTGATGCTTCTGCAAAAGTAGCTCAATATATGCTTTTAGGTTTAGGTGGCGCTAAACTTCTTGACGAGTTGGAATACAACGCGGAAGTTTACCACTTCAACGAAGCACACGCATTACCGGCAGCGTTCCACTTAACGAACAAGTTTGACGGTGATATGGAGAAAGTGAAAGAATTATTAGTATTCACTACTCACACTCCTGAAGAAGCTGGTAACGAGAAACACGATATCCACTTCTTAAATAAATTAGGTTACTTCAATGGTATTCCATTAGACCAAGTTCGTAAGATCACTGGTATCCAAGACGATACTTTCGATCACTCACTAGCTTGTCTACGTCTAGCTAGAGTAGCCAACGGTGTATCTAAATTACACGGTGAAGTATCTAACGATATGTGGAACAAATATGGTAACATCTGCCGTATTACTTCTATCACAAACGCTCAAAACCGTACTTACTGGGCTGATGAGCAATTATACAATGCTCTTCACAAGGAAGAAGATGAGCAATTAATCAAACGTAAGCGTTACTTAAAAGCGAAATTATTCGAAACAGTAGCGGATCAAACGGGTAAATTAATGGACCCTAAGAGACTTACTATCGTTTGGGCTCGTCGTTTTGCAGCTTATAAACGTGCGGACTTGATCACAAGAAACAAAGAGCGTTTCGACCGTATCATGAACAACCCTGACAAGCCAATCCAAATCATCTGGGCAGGTAAGCCTTACCCAATGGATTACGGTGCGGTTTCTACGTTCAACCAATTAGTTCACTTATCGAAATCTTACAGCAACATGGCTGTATTAGTAGGTTATGAATTAAAACTTTCTCGTAAGTTGAAGCAAGGTTCTGACGTATGGTTAAACAACCCTCGTGTACCTCGCGAGGCATCTGGTACTTCAGGTATGACTTCAGCGATGAACGGTGGTATCAACCTTTCTACTGATGATGGTTGGATCCCTGAATTCGCTAACGGTGAGAACTCTTTCGTTCTTCCATTAGCAGACTTGAACGCTCCAGTTCATGAGCAAGACGAGCAAGATTTGAACAGCTTATTAGACATCTTAGAGAATGAAATCATTCCTATGTACTATGATGAGCCTGATACTTGGACTGAGCGTGTGAAAAACTCTATGCGTGACGTTCTTCCTTACTTCGACGCTAACCGTATGGCGTTACAGTACTACGAAAAATTATACAATGAGTAAGAATTAGTTGTTTTCGTCAATGAAACATTATTAATTCAAGCAATTTGTTATTAAATATTAAGCGAGTTTACTTCGGTAGGCTCGCTTTCTTTATTTTTGTGAACATGATTATCATATTCAACAATATCATTCCTTTTAAAGGTTTTACAGCATTAGCTTGTTATCCTTTTCTTTTTGTTCGTTATGAATTTAAAAGTTATCAACATACCAACAATTGGTATCGAATGATTCAACATGAAAAAATTCATTTCAAGCAGCAAATAGAAATGTTATTCCTTTTTTTCTATTGCTGGTATGTGGTTGAGTTTGTAATTCGGTTGGTTATTCACAAAAATGTTGATAAAGCCTATAGAAATATCTCTTTTGAGAAAGAAGCATACCAATATGAACAAGATGAAAACTACTTATTCACACGAAAAAAATTCCATTGGCTTCATTTTTTAAAAGGATAAAATTATCACTACAGAAAAATAAGTGTTAAAAGTACATCTTTTTATTTAAGTGATTTCCTCCCAAAAACAAACACAAACAACTATATATCAATCAATTACATATTAATGTTGTAATAATTTGGTAAAGATTACATTTCCATTGTAATGATCAAGTTGACGCCTATAATTTCAATACACAATTATTAACACCTAACATTGTAACAGACAATCGCTAATCCTCTCTATGAATAAAAGTCGATAGATGAAATGAATATCCGACAAAGTATGATCTATTTTAAATACTAACGATTAGCGACTTAATACATAATCATTTTTAGTAATACTTATTAATTATCTGTTACGTTATGAAATTAAAAACTTTTTTAATTGGAGCTTTCTATGCACTTACTTTCATGCTAATGGGATGTACAGAAAGTACAGTAGAAGAAATCATTGAAGATATTGAATCAGCAACTGGAATTGCTTTAGACCAAACTAGCGTAGAACTTGAAGAAGGACAAACTGCTGAATTAACAGCAAGTCTTGAACCTGCTGATATCAACGGGGAGATTACATGGAGTACTTCTGATGCCAATATCGCTACTGTTGATAATGGTACTGTTACAGCCGTAGCAGAAGGTACAGCGACAGTGGTTGCTTCACATGGAGTATTTACTGCATCTTGTAATGTAACTGTTACAAAACCTGCTGTCAGCGAACCAGATCCTAATTTACCGTCTTCATTAAAAGGAAGCGAATACTTTGTAGTACAAATGGATCAAACTTCATTTGAAGCTATCGAAGATAGAGTGTCAGCTGATTTACGTCCAGACGAAGGTTCTAAGTTTTTATATATCTGGGATAATACATTCAACAATGGTACACCTCAAGGCAATAACTTTTACGGTTTAGAAGAAGGTTGGATCAGCTTAGTCGTAGGCTCAGTAGGTTGGTCAGGAGCAGGTTTCTTTGCTAGTACATCTTATGGTGACATCGATATGACTGCTATTCACCAAAACCCTGATAATTATGTATTTCACGCTGCTCTCAAAAGTTCTCAAGATAATACATCTTACACATTGATGTTTGCAGACGGTACTTCAGAAATCAAAGTAGTTGTTGGACCAACTGCTCAAGAAGGTATTGCTCCTTATACAGACTTTACTAGAGATGGAGAATGGCAATCTGTTGAGATTCCGATGTCCCATCTTATCGATAACGGATTAAACTTAAGTAGCCCAATCTCAAATGTAAATGTTTTAGCAGTGTTAGCTGGTGGAACAACGGGTACTACTTTCGATATGGATGCTGCTTTCTTCTACAAGAAAGCTGAATAACGAATTCAATTATAATTGATTAAAAGCAAGCTCGTGGTAGGATGCTTTTAAGTACAAGTACTGGGATAAGGAAATGTGAAAACTAAGAAGGAAGTGTGTATTATTAAATTTGCTTCAAACGATCCTTTCTCCATTAGTGATCAATATAGAATTATCCTGGTGCTTCACTTCCATCATCATTTAAAAAACCTTATTTTATAAATACGTTATCAACAGTTGATTTATTTATAAAGGACAATCAACAAAAAAATTAAGAAATGAAATATTTAGGCATACTCCTACTCAGTTTAATGAGTCTCACTAGTTGCGATAGCAATGACGTTACACAAGAAGACGGAATTGATTTACAATTGGATCATTCCACAATGGAAATAAAAGTGGGTGAAACAGCTACTGTAAAAGTTGTACAAGCCCCTACCACGGATGCCACTCTAGTTTGGGCATCTAGCAATGAAGATGTTGCTACTGTATTCCATGGAGTAATTACAGCTGTAGGAAGTGGAAATGCAACAATATCGGCAACTTTAGGTGATCAACAAACTACAGTAGCGGTGAAAGTGAATCCTCTAGAATATGCTTTAGTTTGGTCAGATGAATTTGATGGCGATGCATTGAATATGGACAACTGGACGTATGAAGTAAATGGTTCAGGTGGTGGAAACGGTGAGTTGCAATATTATACAGACAGACAAGAAAACCTTCGAGTTGAAAATGGTCATTTGATCATTGAAGCTAGAAAAGAAGACTATCTTGGAAAAGAATATACCTCCGCTCGAATTGTCTCAAAAGACAAAAAAGATTTTAGATATGGTAAAATTGAAGCGAGGTTAAAAGTACCTGATGGTAGAGGTACATGGCCAGCACTTTGGATGTTGGGATATGGTTCATGGCCTCATGCAGGTGAGATTGATATTATGGAATATGTAGGATATGATCCTAATACTTTCCACTGCGCCCTTCATACTAAAAACAAGAACGGTATGAACGGACAAAATGCCAAAGGAAGTAAAACTTATTCAACAAACGTATCCGACGACTTCCATGTGATTACGATGGAATGGGTAGAGGATGAATTAAACGGTTTTGATCGTATTCATGTATCGGTTGATGGAGAACTAATCAAAACGTTTGCCGAAACTGCTCAACTAAGAGATAGCGGTGACTGGCCTTTCCATGAGCCTTTCTTCCTCATCGTCAATTTGGCCATTGGTGGTTCTTGGGGTGGTGTAAAAGGGATTGACAATAGTATTTTTGATGAAGAAGTACTGTTTGAAATCGATTACATCAGAGCCTATCAATTACAATAGAACTTAACAGTATTATCAAAAAGAATCAAAAGATTTTCTGATAATTTTCATTTTCATAATAATAACTAAAACAAACTTCAAACGAATAGAGTGTGTAGTGACTCGATGAAGTTCAAATATCGCTAAACTATCTTTCATACTTCAGGTTAGATAATTATAGAATAAAGTACCTTCGTAGACTTCTATGAAGGTACTTTTATTTTTAATATATTTGATTGGAAGCATACCCCACTTCCATCATGAAATGAATGACTTTTTTATTAAAATTTAATCCAGCATCTAATGATATCAAGTTTTTTGGAATTGTTTTTTTTCAACTGTCTATATCCTATTGATCAGTATAAGACTAAAAAATCACATTCTCCATTTTGCCTGATGCACCCCAATACTAAGAGCTTATTACTTATATTCTTGGCTCTTCTTCCTCTTTTAAATCAACCTATTTTTGCAGGGGTAAAAACACCACATATTGTCAATTACAACAAAACGGATTATCAAGCAGGACGCCAGAATTGGGATGTAAAAATTGATCAATATGGTATTGTGTATTTTGGTAATTCAGAAGGAATGCTATACCATAATCATGGAGAATGGGGGTTAGCACAATTACCATCTAAAGCAGGAGTTCGAGCATTATGTATTGATGAACACCTAATATGGGTAGGAGGTAAAGAGTACGGCTATTTTTCAAGAACCAAAGAAGGGGAGTTTGAGTTTACGCCAATCGGTATTTTGGAATATGAACAGATATGGAATATTGAAGTAGTTGGCAACACCGTTATTTTTCAAACTGAAGACAAAATTATTTTATATCATAAATTAGAAAAAGTAACCAAAATACTTACTTATTATGAGGGGATAAGTGCCATAGTGAAATGGCAAGAAAAAGCTTGGGTACTGCTACGCAATGGTAAAATCGGTTTTATTAAAGATGGAAAACTTCAAATTCAACAAACAATTGATGCATTCATCAATCAACAAGTTCGTCACCTTTTTGTACATCAGAACCAAATTTATGTACCGCTTCATACTGGAGAACTCTATCGTTTTGATGGTAAAGTAGCGAGCAAAGTACCATTATCATCCGCTCTTCAGCAAAAATCTTTCTTTACGGGAATCTCCTACGACAAAAACTCCATAGGTATCGGAACAGTGACTGACGGCTTTATAAGAGTGGACCAATCAAGAAAGGTAACACATCAGGCCAAACAACAAGAAGGACTTCTAGATAACACGATTTTATCTATGGCTAGAGATGATATGGGAAACATTTGGCTTGGTCTTGATTATGGAATTGCCAAACTCGAAATACAAAGTGCTTTTACTACATTATTTGATGGTGCTGCTACTTACTCTATTACAGATTTTGGTGGGTCAACTTTTTTAGGGACTAACAAAGGACTTTATAAAGCAAATCAGTACCATAAGTTTGAGCTAGAAGAACTGATAAAAGGACAAATATGGAATACTAAAATTATTGACAATGAACTGTTCATTAGTCATAACTCTGGACTTGCTAAATATACTAAAAAGGGGTTGGAAGACATGTCCATCAACAAAGGGGTTATTGATATCGCTCGTTTTGAAGGTACGCCATTTTATGTCGTTTCGACCTATGATGGCTTAATGCTCTATGCTAAAGACTTGGGGAAGTTATGGTATGTCAGTAAACCTGATGTTTATGGATTTTCAAAATTGTATTATGATCAAGAAAACAATTGTATATGGGGAGAGGTCAAAAATAAAGATCTTCTTAAAATCACACTCAATAGAGATGCAACCATAACAGTGACCTCAGTAAAGGGATTTAAAAGAGTATTTGACACTAATAATCGATTGATTTTTGGGGACAACAAGCAGTTCTTTAGCTATAAGAATGGACAGTTTAAGGTATTGGATCACCCATTACTCAAAACAATTCGAGAGGGTGATGTTGCAGTCTTAGCTTTTAATGAAAAAGAAAACTATGTCAGTTTTATACAAAATCATCAATTGAATTTGCTAGAACTACTTTCTGATGGTAGCATACACTCCTACGCTTCGTTAATGAAACCGTTCAATACCGACATTAATAAAGACTTTGAATACCTGAATTTCAAAGGAGATCAATTGAGATTAGCAACAGACAGGGGCGTAATGACTTTCGATGTAAAATATCAATCTACTTTTACAAAAGAGCCTCAACCAATTATTACATCTTTAGAGATCAATAATAAAAGAAGAAAATATACCTATCCCTATTTCAACAGCATTGAATTAGAGAAAGGAGAAAAAGATATCACATTTCATTTTCAAATTGATAAACTCTCTTTTGATATTGCTCAATTTAGATACAAATTATTACCGCTAGAAAAGGAATGGTCAGCTTGGCAAACAGGAGTTTCTTCTTTTACTAAACAGCAACTTAACGGTGGTGATTATACGATTGTACTGCAAAGCAAGATCAATGATGGAGAAATACGGGAAATGGACTTGAACTTCAGTATTGAGAGATATTGGTATGAAACCCCTCTCTTTTATCTTCCTGTTTTGTTAATTATTGTTCTTTTTGTATACCTGATACGAAAATTAGTGAAGTCTATTTATTTCAAAAAACTCACTTCAGAAAAGAAACATATAGAACAGCAAAATGCGAAAGAAATTATATCCTTGAAGGAAGAGCAATTATTGAAATACATGGAGATTATCAACCATAAGGATACGTTCTTAATGAAGGTACAAGCTGGACTTGATAAAATGAAAAGCAATGAGGCCAAAAAATGGTCACAATTAATTGAAAGTGAAGTCAACAAAGAAAAAAAAGATCTCCTTTTCCATCAATTGTTTTCTGAGATACAACAAGATTTTATCAAATCTATTACTGAAAAATATCCGTCTCTTACAGCAAATGATATTCGAATATTATCCTTCATTCGTATCAATTTAAGCAGCAAGGAAATTGCAGACCTAATGCATATCACCCCTAGAAGTCTTGACACAAGTCGCTATAGATTAAGGAAGAAACTCAACCTTGAACAAGGCGTTGACCTCCATAAATTTGTCAGAAAGTTTGAATAAAAAAATCCCTTCAAGAATAAATTCTCCTGAAGGGATGTACTTCATCTAATGATCAAGTAATTATTAATATACAAACTTCCTATTGACGCTATTACAACAAGCTATTCATTTATAATAGCATTTATCTTAATGTGTTTTCCCTAACTAATGGTGAAAACACTGTTGTTTCAATATTACTTTCTACCGTAAAGCATAATTTTTCTTTGAAGACTGTCTCTGTTCGCTTTTTCAATATTAACAGTATCTGTTGAAAGAGCCTTCATATAAGTTGCTAACGCTTTATCTGTTTGTCCTAAACGTACATAATAGTCACCTAGTACTTCTAAGTTCTTTGCATTCTCGTCGATTGAGATCGCTGTATCAATCCACTCTTTCGCTAATGCTAAATCTGCATTCCAGTTGATTGATAATAGTGCTGCTTTAGTATAAGTTTCCCAATCGTTTGCTTCTGCTTTAGCGACCATTTCTGATAATTTAGAGGTATTGGATTCATTTGTGATTTCAAGGTTTGAAGCAAATGAAACTACTGAAGATAATGTGATAACTAAAGAGATAAATAACTTTTTCATAAGAGTATAATTTTAAATTTTTGTAATGATTACGTTTTGTTTTACACTCTAACAAGATTCCATCTTTGTGCCACAAAATCACAAATCACTTAAATTCAAACACTTACACATCAAAATCCTACTACCACACTAATTACTAATGTTCGTTAACGAACGTAATTTCCTGAAATGGCACATTTTATTGTTCATTTTTAGAAAAGTGTAATGTTACATAAATAAAATGTTACATCATCAGTAGATTATTTGGTAAATATCTTTGGTTACTTGAAGTTTTTTTCAAAACTCGATCAATTTCTGACTAGGTCTCAAGAAAATAGGGATAAAAAAATAACCTAGCTACAAAATGCAGCTAGGTTAAATTTCTACTTTACGTTTCGAAATAAATCTCCAGCCACGACCTTTGGTATTCCAAAAGGAAGAGCAGGATGATTTTTCTATTAATCAAATTTTCAGATTATAATTTCTTTAATCCTTTTAACTCTGATTTGTCTTTTGCTTCAACAATGCTGATTGCATAACCACCACCTGGAGCAGTAAATTGAGCTAATTTAGATTTGCTTGTCACAACGTATTTCTTGATTTCGTATGCTTGAGGATTGTCTTTATAGTGAGCATCCTTAGCATCAGCGTATACTGTTGCGATGTATTTTTTACCTTCTGTTAAGAAATCGAATTTGATTGTAGAAGTACGAGGTGTTTCGTCGTTTGTTTTACCAACATACCAGTTGTCAGCACCTTTTTCCTTACGAGCGTAAGTCACATAGTCACCTGGCTCAGCTTCTAATACCAATGTCTCATCCCAATCAATAGCAACATCTTTGATGAATTGGAATGCATCCATGAACTTCTCGTAGTGTTGTGGCAAGTCTGCCGCCATTTGTAATGGAGAGTACATTGTCACGTATAATGCTAACTGACGAGCAATTGTAGTTCTTACATAAGAAGTTCTGCTTGGATCGTACTCGCTGATGTCTGTTACGAAGATACCTGGAGTGTAATCCATTGGACCACCAATCAATCTTGTGAAAGGAAGGATTGTAGTGTGATCAACGTTGTTACCAACAAATGCTTCGTATTCAGTACCTCTTGCTGATTCGTTACCGATCAAGTTAGGGTAAGTTCTGCTTAAACCTGTAGGACGAACTGCTTCATGAGCGTTCACCATGATTTTGTAATCTGCCGCTTTCTTCACTGCATATAAGTAGTGGTTGTTGATCCACTGTGAGTAGTGGTGATCACCTCTTGGTAAGATTGGGCCTACATAACCTGACTTTACAGAATTGTAACCGTTGTCAGCCATAAATTGGTAGGCTTTGTCCATGTGACGCTCGTAGTTTCTTACTGAACCAGAAGTTTCGTGGTGCATCATCATTTTGATGTTCTTAGATTTCGCATATTCACGAACTTCATCCACATCAAAGTCAGGGTAAGGAGTTACAAAATCGAAAACATAGTCTTTAGACTTACCGAACCAGTCTTCCCATCCTTCGTTCCATCCTTCTACTAATAAAGCATCAAATCCGTGCTCTGAAGCGAAGTCAATATATCTTTTTACGTTTTCAGTATTTGCGGCGTGCTTACCGTTAGGCTTTGTTTTAGAGTAGTCTGTTACTCCTAAGTGTACTGAAGGTACGTCATCAGTGTAAGCCCATGAGCTCATACCTGTAATCATTTCCCACCATACACCCATGTATTTTACTGGCTTGATCCATGATACGTCTTCGATAGCACATGGCTCGTTCAAGTTCAAAGTGATTTTTGATAATAAGATATCACCTGCATTTTTTGAAGCGATAACTGTTCTCCAAGGCGTAGGACGAGGTGCTTGCATGTAACCTTTTACACCTTGAGCATCTGGTGTTAAGTGAGATTCAAATACAAAGTTTTTGTCATCTAAATCCAAGTGCATACATGAGTACTCTACTAAAGCAGCTTCGTGAAGGTTGATGTAAGTACCGTTGTCTGATTTCATCATTAAAGCAGTTTGTACACCTGTTTGCGAGAAACCTTGCTGAGAAACGTTACCTGTATATGCTTTGTCCATTAAACCTCTAATTTCAGATAATTTAGAAGTCATGTAATCATACTCTTGTGTGTCGTAGTCACCAGGAATCCACCATGCTTTGTGGTCACCTGTCATTGCAAACTGTGTTCTTTCTTCTTCAATAACGAAGTACACTAAGTTCTTTTGTGCAGGGAATTCATATCTGAAACCTAAACCATCATCAAAAAGACGAAAACGAATCATCATTGTTCTGTCTGTTGATTTTTGGTTTAAAGTCACTAATAATTCATTGAAGTGGTTTCTGATTTCTTTTGATTCGCCCCATACTGGCTCCCAAGTTTCATCAGCTGAAGACTCTTTCGTATCTACTACTTTAAAGCCTTTGATTAAATCTTCTGAATCTTTTAATTGAAGACCTAACTTACTTTCTTTGATGATAGCTTCACCGTCTAGATCCAATGCATAAGTAGGAGTACCTTCTCCATTCACATCAAATTTCAATGTGAAATTGCCGCTAGGCGATTGGAGAGATTGTGCATTTACCTGAAAGGCAAATACTGTAATTAAGATTGCTAATAAATATGTTCTCATAACTGTGTGATTATTTTTTTCATTTCGATGACACAAACTTAGTGTATGTTTTACACCCAGAGAAGTAGAAGTTGTTAAAAAGTAGTTCAATAAAACAACTAAATAACTAAAAAACAACACTTTAAACACAATTAAAAACACTTAAAAAGTAGTGATACTTTTTCAAGATTTATGTTAAGAGAGCAAAGATCTCATGAGTTTTAATGAATATTCATTAATAATTTTTCAAAGTTTTCTCTTCCTGCCTTTGCGTTATTACGTGCTTTTGTTCTGTAGTTATAAATAGTAGTTATTGAGTACCTCAAAAATTCAGCAATTTGGGTGCTTTCTTCTATTCCTAATCTTACTAACGCAAAAACTCTCAATTCTGTATTTAATAATTCATTCTTCTTCAAAGTAATTTGCGCACCTTCAATCATAAGATCATTATAGCTTTCTACAAAATTTGGGTAGAGTTTCAAGAAAGACTGGTCAAAATCTTTATAAAAGATCTTCAACTCTTGATCAACGATTTCTTTTGACTTTAAGATGGTCAAAAGATCTTCTTTATTCGATTTATTTCCTTTTCGTAAAAGTTGTTTTCTGTAATCATCTAACTTCCCAATATAAGTAGAGCATAGTTTTAAATATCTTGCGATCGATTCCTCTTGAATATTATTGACACTCATCAACTGCTTGTTCGCATTTTCAACCTCTTGTTTACTATTTTTCAGCTCATCATTTAACTGACTCAACAATTGATTCGTCTCTTTTACCTGAGTATTAGATGCTTCTAATTCTTTCTTTTGTTTTTGGATAAAAATCATCCCAAAGATTAAAATAATCAGTAAAACGCAGACTATCGTAGAAAAAATCATGATGTACTTTCTGACTTTTTCTCTATTTTCTTGATAAGAATGATCTATCAAAGGTAAAATCTCTAGTACTTCTGCCCTTCTTAACTGTGCATTACTCTCCACTGCATCATCCAAGGCCACTTTAATATAATGATAAGCCCTGCTCAATTCATTGTTTTTATAAAGTTCCAAAGCTAATTCCCTTAAAGAAGTATGTTCTTTTACACCATTTAGAATATCAGATTGAGATGATAATGTGAGAAAATCGATCTTTTTATCAATTAAACCTTTTCGACCATAGGCGTCTGCTAAAGTATATGCAGTTGAAGCGTACACTCTATCTTCTATTTTCACTCCCTCTAAAATATTTTCTAAAATGGTAATCGCTTCATCTAAACGCCCAATTTCTTTGTATAATTCCGCCTTTGCTAAATGATGTCCCAAATCGTTTTCTGGCAGTGCATCCATCAAATTTCGCTCATACCCTTCCCATTTATGTCTGTATTTCATCCTGATAGAAGACGTAATTCTTAAAGAAGATAATGTATTGTACAAGACGGCATTGATGGAATAAAAATATGCTTGAAACTGAGGAGGTAATTCTACACCTTCATATTGATCTAAAATGGCCACCGACTCATGGTATAAACCTACCAAAATATACGCTTGGGCTAATAATAAATTAGATTCAATCGTTGTATTTTCATTTTTAAAAGTGGATGCCAATCTGACTCCTCTTCTTGAGTAAAGAAGTGCCGAATCTGCATTATAAGGAAGGTATTTTTGGGTAATTCTTTTAATTAACTCGTATTCTCTGACTGGATCTTTTTCTATTACTAATAGTTGATTTATAGTTCTTATATCACTTTTTCTTTTCTCAAAATAAGATTCTCTCTGTTCCAACAATTCATCCAACCTATTTAACAGTTGATCGTCATCTGTTTTTAAAGAAAATGACGAACACAAAATCAGTATTCCAAAAAGGAGTTGTGCTAAACGCATATTGTAAATTTATTCAATGACCTGACTAAAGTTAATCCAATTATCAAGGTAAAATAACTAAACCAGTAAAATATTTACTTCAAATTAAATACTTATCCACAAAAAAAGAGACCTATGAGATCTCTTTTTTTCCTCTAACAATTTTTCATTGTTCTACATTCTTTTTACCAAGTATCTGTTCTGTTCTGCTTCTAGATAATTATTCAAAACAATAATTATGAGAAGCAATCTATAACCATTTTCATTTTCATATTTCCAGGGAAGTTCGGTTAATACAATGTGTCTAATTAACCGAATAATAAAATGAATTGATATAACTATTTAAAGTAGTTTTACACCTACTAATAGTTATCTTAATTTGATTTATTCATTTTCATATTTACAAGACATTACAATCTTAAGCATTAAATTTACTTTAATCGTTCTACTTACGTTTATTCAGGTGCCACTTTATAAATAAACACTACCAATAGCCCCTATTGATAAATAAACACACTTTTATCATCTAAAAAAAAGATCGATTATCATTTAAAAACAGTACTTTTTTTTAGTGTTTAGTGAAGTAAAAATGAATTAATGGATTTCTTCTCTAGTCTCATGAGAGTTATTTTGATCTTCGAAGCCGATTAATTTCACTTTTATACTCCTAGTGAGTGCATTTTTCTTAAAGTCTTCAATGATTTCCATGACATCGGGATGCATAGAATGGTTCTTTGTGGCATCAATAATCACTGTGCTATCATTAGGCATATTCTTTAAAGTTCTAAGAATACTGGCTTTATTCAAGAAGCTTACATCTTCTGCTAATTGTATATGAATAGGTTCTTCACTATTCAAATAATTTGGATTCAAGTGATACGGGATTTTAAAGTTATTCCATAATATATGAATGATGCCGACCACCATACCTAGCCCGATCCCCTTCAATAAATCTGTAAAGACAATACCGACTACCGTCACTACAAAAGGTAAGAAGAGAGAAAAATCCTTTCTATAGAGCTCTATAAATTGCTTAGGATTGGTCAACTTATAACCAATCACCAAAAGTATAGAAGCCAAACAAGCCAAAGGAATAAGGTTTAAAATCTTTGGAATGCCCATCACACAAATCAATAAGAAAATACCGTGTAGAAAGGCGGATGCTTTAGTTCTACCACCTGTTTGAATATTTGCCGAACTTCGAACAATTACTTGAGTGATTGGAAGTCCTCCTATTAATCCTGAAACAATATTACCTGTTCCTTGAGCGATTAATTCACGATTGGTTGGTGTAACTCTTTTTTGTGGATCCAGCTTATCTGTCGCTTCTACGGAAAGTAGTGTTTCTAAACTTCCAACGATGGCGAGGGTCAGTGCTACAATATAAACTTGGGTATTGGCTAATTGAGAAAAATCTGGTGTGGTAAACTGCCCAAAGAAATCTGTTAAACTTTCAGCTACAGGTAATGCTACTAAATGTTCTTTTTCAATATCCAATACTGGAATATCATCGAAAAGCACATTCAAAACCACTCCTAAACCAACGGCAATCAGTGGACCGGGTACTCTAGCCAATACTGTTTTTTTGATGATCGGTCTTTCCCATAGTATTAAAATTGTGAGAGAGACAATGGATATAATCACTGCTCCTGGAGTGATGGCCTCAAACATATAAAACAATTCACTGAAAGTGTTATGCCCATCAACTTGGAAGAAAGAGAAATCTCCTTCGGGATCTTCATCATATCCCAAAGCGTGTGGTATCTGTTTTAAGAAAATAATCAAACCAATACCACTCAACATCCCTTTGATTACTGAAGAAGGAAAATAATAACCAATGACGCCAGCTTTGAGTAAGCCCAAAATGATTTGAAAAACACCAGCAAAAACTACTGCCAACAAAAAAGTCTCGAATGTACCTAGATCGTGAATCGCATTGAGAACAATCACGGCTAAACCAGCTGCTGGACCACTTACACCCAATGAGGAGCCACTTATCAATGAAACAATGATACCTCCAACAATACCGGCAATAATTCCTGAAAAAAGAGGAGCTCCTGAAGCCAAGGCAATCCCTAAACACAACGGCATAGCAACTAGGAACACCACTATACTTGCAGGAAGGTCATACCTTAAGTTTGAAAAAAAATTTGATGATTGATTCATAATGTTAGTATAAGGATTGTGAAAACAGGCAGATCAAAAATATCCGTCGTTTTTAGCGAGTATTTTGCCTACCTACCTAATATTAACAGGAGAAAGTTGTGCTATTTCGTCTTAAAGTTTCGTACCTACCTTTTTATTTGGTTATAGTGAATAGTTGTGCTTCTCAATACTCATGATTCGGCTCAAAAATAAAATCTAAAACAACCGATCATCTTTATCCTGTTACTTAAGCACTGCGACAAAAAATAAATAAGAATTAACTATGAGATATTTCTGACTTAGTACTTAATCAATTTATATACAAATGTTTATTGGTTGAAGAAACATATGTGTTGTTTAACAATATTATCAAAAAATACGACTTTTTCATGTATTTGTTTAAACAAATAGTTTATCAGTATTAGTTTTTAAGCTTTTTCGTATAAAATTTTATTATACATTTGCTAAACAAACATTGAAATATAAATCATTAGAATGAAAACTCTATTAACAAAAGCTCTTAGTGTCACGCTAGGTGTGAGTTCTTTGTTGTATACTTCTTGTGGTAATCAAACTGCTAAAGACGAAGTAACAGCTGAAAAAGCACTTGACCTTTCGAACATGGACACTTCTATCAAACCAGGTCAAAACTTCTACACTTATGCCAACGGTGGTTGGATGAAAAAAGCGACTATTCCTGCTGACAGAGGAAGATGGGGTAGCTTTGATGAATTACGTGAGCGCAATGAAAAAGCAACACTTGATGTACTAAACAATGCTATCGCTTCAGGTAAACTAAATGAAGGCAGTGACGAAATGAAAGCTGTTTATGTTTACAAAAGTGGTATGGACTCTACTACAATTGAGAAATTGGGTGCTCAACCTCTTGCTCCATACATGGCACTTGTCGATGGATTGAAATCTAAAGAGGGACTTCAAGCAGTCTTGACGGAATTACACAAATCACAAACAGGTGTTATTTTTGGACCAAGCGTATTCCAAGACTTAAAAAACAGTGAAATCCAATCTTTCTATATTGGTTATAGTGGTCTAGGTCTTCCTAACAAAGATTATTATACAAAACAAGATTCTGCATCACAAGCAACAAGAGAACAATATGTACAACATATTGCTAACATGTTTGACTTATTGACTATTCCTAATGCAGAAAAGGCAGCACAACAAGTATTTGAGTTCGAAAATACTTTAGCGGAATTCAACCTTACACCAGTTGAAGCAAGAGATCCTCGAAGAATGTATAACCCTTATACAGTAGCGGATCTTCAAAAAATCTGTAAGACTATTGACTGGACGCAGTACTTAAAAGATATTGATGTTGCTACTGAAAATGTGATTGTTACCCACCCTCCTTACTTTGAAGAGTTGGATAATATGATTAAGAATACATCATTGGAAACTATCCAATTGTATTTAAAATGGCATCTAGTTCACGAAGCTGCTCCTTATTTAAGTAGTCAATTTGTTGATGAAAGTTTCGACTTCTACGGTAAGAAAATGAGAGGTTTAGAAGAAAACCGTCCTCGTTGGAAGCGTGTATTAGGTACAACAAACGGTCTTGTTGGTTTTGCAGTGGGTAAACTTTATGTTCAAGAGGTATTCCCTGAGGAAGCAAAGCAAAAAGCAGATAAAATGGTAGCGAATATCAAAGAAGCTTTTGCAAAGCGTATTAAGGGAGTGGATTGGATGACTCCAGAAACAAAAGAAAAAGCACTTGTTAAATTAGAGGCGTTCAATGTGAAAATTGGCTACCCTGACAAGTGGGAAACGTATGAGGATCTTGAAGTTTCAAAAGATACTTACTTCCAAAATATCGTGAACAGTAGCAAATTAGAATTTGTGAAAAACATGAAGGAATACGGTAAACCAGTTGACAAAACTAAATGGGGTATGACTCCTCAAACAGTAAATGCTTACTACCATCCATTATACAATGAGATTGTATTCCCTGCCGCTATCTTACAGCCTCCTTTCTATAACTACCAAGCAGATGAAGCTGTAAACTACGGTGGTATTGGAGCTGTTATTGGTCACGAAATTTCTCACGGTTTTGATGATTCAGGACGTCGTTTTGATGCACATGGTGAAATGAAAGACTGGTGGACTGAAAACGATGATACTGCTTTCAAAGGAAAAGCGGAAATGGTAATTCAACAATACAATGGTTATGAGCCAATTGAAGGTTTACATATCAACGGTGAGTTAACATTGGGAGAAAACATTGCTGACCTTGGTGGTGTTGCTGTAGCGTATGACGGTTTACAACGTTATTTATCATTATTACCTGAAAAGCCAGGTAACATTGATGGTTTCACTCCTGAACAACGTTTCTTCCTTTCATGGGCTACTATCTGGAGAACAAAATCTAGAGAAGAGGCGCTAAGAACGCAGATTCAAACAGACCCTCACTCTCCAGGTCAATACAGAGCTGTTGGTCCTTTATCGGACTTTGATCCTTTCTATACGGCATTCAACATTGTAGAAGGTGATTCTATGTATGTTGCCCCAGCTGAAAGAGCTAAAGTTTGGTAAATATCTTAGATTATGAATAATGTGTTTTACATTACTCATTAATCAATAACTCTATTTTAGGAAAGTAAGATTAGTCTTGCTTTCCTAATTTTTTATATAAAAAAAACAGCCCACAAATTGCGGGCTGCATTTCCTCATTTTTAATTGTTTGTAATCTATATCTATCTTCAATAGAAATAAACTACGCAATGCTTTAATTTAATGGATTAAAGACATTTGCTTACTACTATCTTGACTACTTTACAAAGGTAATAACATTGATCACATCACCCTATCAAAAACTGATTAAAAACTGATAGATAATAATTACTTGCATTTATTAACAACCTTGTACCACTTATTCAAGGTTTAGATCTCATTTCTTATCAACAAAAACTTTTAACTTAAGACTTACGTAACACATGTTACATAATTTGCCATTCAAAAACGTAACTTTACAGAAAATAAAACAACATGAAATTACTTCAAGCATACAAATTTCACTTGATCGGCTTAGTAGTCGGTGCAGTTTTAGGTTATCTTTATTATAGTCAAATTGGATGTATAACCGGTACTTGCGCTATCACTTCTCAGCCCATCAACAGCACATTATATGGAAGTGTGATGGGAGTATTAATTACTGATTTTTTTAAAAAGGAAAAATGAATATTGAATCTTTGAAACACAATTGGCCTATCACAAGGATACTATGGTTAGTATTGGGCATTGCCATTCTCATCCCATCATTAATGGATAATGATATTGTAGGCATAGTAATCGGAGCTTTTCTTAGTATTGTGATGGGAGTAATGAAAGTTGGCTGCAAATCTTCAAAAAGTTGCTGTGGAAATGGAAATGACAGCTGTGGATGCAATTAAACCTAATTATGTATCACAGTATGATTTTTTAGATCCTTCACCGAATAGTTTATATTAATAGTATCATTTGCTAAAAATGTAAAAATACCTTTCCCATTTTTAATATTAGAATAGATCGTATCGGCTTTTACTGTAGGTTCTATATTTGCCAAATAGGCATTTCGAACCGACTGTTCATATAAGTAGTGGTCTTTTGAAATTTTTGATAAAATAAAACACACTTCATTGAAAGTAGAATATTCCGCTCACATCACAATACATTTAAATAAGTAATACAATATAATAAGTTGCAATATTGTATTTTTAGTAGTTTAGAATATAGTTTTAAAGACGGATAAAAAGAGCTCTTTTTTGAAGTGAAATTTAAACGTTTTCTTTGACTTTTTGATTGAAAAATTCCTCTAAATGATGTCTCCCATATTGATCCGCAATATTATCAAAAGCCATCAATGTAAGGAAAAACTCTAGGGGACCATAAACCTTAGAAGAAGTCAATATTCTTAGGCTTGAAATGATCACTTTCCTTACCCAATCAGGAATATGAACAATTTTTACTTTCTTATCCCAAGCTTCCAAAGCTAAAGCAGATAGTTCATTTTGAGTAAAAATATCAGGTCCTCCAACTACTACTTCTGACTCAGAGGTACTTATTTTATCAACACAAACTTTTGCCAGATCTTCACCATGAATTGGGTTTAGTTTGTACTCTCCATTTCCAAATAAATACACTGTTCCATTTTTGGCCATATCTAAGAAATCCGTCATATCAGAGAAGAAGCCATTGGGTCGCATGACTGTGTAATCTAATCCAGAAACTTTTAAGGCATCCACAAATTTTTCTTTTGCCTCAAAGATTTTTAAATGACGCAACTGATCCCCTCCGATTGCCGAAACATATAAAAAAGACTTCACTTTAGATTGCTTTGCCTCTTCTAATAAGTTCATATTTCCCTGGAAATCTACATCCATATATGTCATACCATCTTTCTGACGAGTAATGCCAATAGCCGAAAATACCCAATCAATATTCTCTGTAATACCCTTTAAGGTTTCAGGTTTTGTCACTTCACCAATAAAAAAATCCTCAACCCCATTGAACATTTCCTTTTGACTTTCCTTTCGGATTAAAACTCTAACATTAAATCCTCTTTTTTGAAGCTCTTTTACCAAATACTGTCCTAAGTACCCAGTCGCTCCTGCTACTAATACATTCATGATTCTCTTTGATTTTGTGATATTTCAAAGGTAATCATGGGATAAATGAATGCTCTTGACGATCGTCAAGAATGCTCTTTTTTGTAAATTCTTGCTTTGATTCTACTTAATGTTTCCGGCGAAACACCCAAAAAAGAGGCGATGTATTGTTGAGGTACTCTTTGTACTAAATCACCTTTTGTTTTTAATAGATCTTGATACCTTTCTTCTGCTGTTTTTGTAATAAAAGAAGCTAATACTTTTTGATAAGTGATCAATTCATTTTCAGTGGCCACCCTGGCAATAATTTCCAGTTTAGGAAAACCTCCTATTAAATTTTCAATCATTGTTTTTGTGAAAACATAAATCTCAGTTTCCTCTAATGCTTGATAGTTTTCTATAGCAGGAACATTATAAGTATAGCTTTCTCCAGCACAAATAAACTGTCCTTCGGTATAGAAGAAGGCTGTTTTATCATTACCATCAACATTATAAAAGAGCCTTACACATCCTTTTGTCACAAAATAAATCTCATCGGAGATCTTACCCTCTGTAAAGATCATTTCATTTTTAGAGTAATTTCTTTTAAAAAGTGCATCTTCTAAAACTTTTTGTTCTGATTCAGTGAGTGAAGTATATGCTTCTAATTGTTTTAATAGTTGTTCCATATCTTATAATAAAATCCATTACAGCATTAAGGTACATCCATTATTAAATACAAAAAAGAGCAACAATAAATCTCTTTATCATTGCTCTTATAAATTATATAACCGATATCTGTTTTACAGATTAATTGTTATCCTCTTCAATTGGATTATCAGGAACTGGAACACCAAAACCTGGATCTACCTCTTCATAAATTGGGTGCTCTGGCGTTATTGGTTCTGGATCATTACTTTCAGAACAAGAGAACATAAACATTGCTAAAACTGCAGATAGAATAAACTTTTTCATAATAGTATATTTGTTTTAATGTAGACAATAATAATTTGTAGTAACTTTCTCTTTTTAAGTGTATTATAAAGTAGTTACAGTATATTAAAACGCCTTTTCACACACTTCGATTTCCATTATAAAACCAAAGTGTTCCCAAAAAAGACCAAAGTTGCAGGTAGATTATTTTCTAACAGTTAGGTCCTGATTTATCATTAAGAATTGATAATGTATTTTTTAAGAATAAAAAAAGAGCAACAATAAATCCTCTTTATCATTGCTCTTCTAAGCTATATATTTTTATATAAGTACCAAGACAAAATTATATACCACTAATTCCATTTATTGTTTTGCGATTACTGCCTTCAAAAAACTTTAAATAGAACCACTATTTATACGTTTTTTAGCGTTGTACTCACAAAAAATAAATTAGAATTAACTATGATTTATTTTTGGCTTAGTACTTATGAATTACATTTAATATTTATACTAGTTATCAAAACCCGGATCAACATCGTCACCTGGATTATCAAAACCTGGGTCAACATCATTTGGATTATCAAACCCTGGATCTACTTCCTCATAAATGGGATTTTCAGGAATTGGCTCAATATCGTTACTTTCTGAACATGAGAACATAAATATCGCTAAAACTGCAGGCAAAATAAACTTTTTCATAATAGTAAATTTGTTTTAATGTAGACAATAATAATTTGTAGTAACTTTCTCTTTTTAAGTGAATTGTAAAGTAGTTACAGTATATTAAAACGCCTTTTCACCTACTCCGATTTCTTCCAAAAGACCAAACACTTCCGTAAAAAGACCAAAGTGGCTGAAAATCGACTTTTCGCAGTTAAATCAAATATTTATCGTTTAGAACTATTTAGTTTCAAGCATTTACACTGTTGTGTATCTTTGTGAAAAATAGAATTACATGGATATTTCAAATAAATCGAATAAAGATATATTCTTTGAACATCAAGCACAGACGTCACCTTATCCATTAGGGATAGAAGTAGATTACGCCAAGGGTGTTTATTTATATGATAAAGAAGGGAAATCGTATATGGACTTGATTTCGGGGATTGCGGTCAACAATCTTGGGCATGGTCACCCAAAATTGATTGAAGCGATCAAGGAACAAGTAGATAAATACTTATTTGTGATGGTGTACGGCGAGATGGTGCAGAAACCTCAGATCGAATTGACCAAAAGTCTTTTATCTGTATTACCGGATCAATTGAATAGCACTTATTTTGTCAATTCGGGAACGGAGGCCAATGAAGCGGCATTGAAGTTAGCCAAGAGATATACAGGTAGAACGGAGTTAGTGAGTTTCAATAGATCTTACCATGGCAATACACACGGTTCATTGAGTGTTTCCGGAAATGAAGTAAAGAAAAATGCATTCCGTCCGCTATTACCGGATGTTCGCTTTATCAATTTTAATGTAAAAGAAGACCTACAATATATCACAGAGAAAACGGCGGGTGTGATCGTGGAACCTATCCAAGGTGATGCCGGCGTGCGTATTCCTGATATAGAATACATGCAAGCACTTCGTGATCGATGTACGGAAGTGGGTGCTCAACTGATTTTTGATGAGATTCAAACGGGCTTTGGTCGAACGGGTAAATTCTTTGCCTTCGAACATTTTGGTGTTGTTCCTGATATTTTAACGATCGCCAAAGGAATGGCTGGCGGAATGGCCATGGGCTGTTTTGTTTCTTCTGCCGAAAAAATGAAAGTACTATCGCATGACCCCATCTTAGGTCACATTACTACTTTCGGAGGTCATCCAGTATGTTGTGCAGCATCGAATGCTGTTATTAATATATTAAAGGATGAAAAGATCATTGAAGACGTTGATCGAAAAGGGCAGATCATCGAAGATCGATTAAAGTCACATCCTGCGGTAAAAGAAATTCGCCGTAAGGGATTGATGTTTGCCATCGATATGGAAAGTTTTGAGTTAGTCAATAATGTAGTCACTACTTGTATCGAAAAGGGTGTGATTACGTATTGGTTCCTTTCAACTCCGTATGCCTTTAGAATTGCCCCTCCATTGACCATCACCGATGAAGAAATTCATAAGGCATGTGATACGATTTTGGAAGCGATTGATGTGCATTATTCGTAAATAACCGCGTGTTTTTTTGGTGGGCACGTAGGGGCAGACCTATGTGTCTGCCCGCTGAACCACAAAAAAACATCATTGGTTTTACCAACAGTTTAAATGCAGGTAGAACCAACGATGCAAAGGTAAATCATAAATACCTCGAGGATAAACCGTATTGATACACGGGCAGACACGCAGGTCTGCCCCTACAGGTGATTCAATATTTCATTTAATTTCCTGACCTCCACATCTGCCTCTGATTCCTCTTCCCCAAAATAAATCGTTTTCAGACCGAAATCTTTCGCTCCTTTTATATCCGTAACCGGATTATCCCCTATCATTACTGATTCTTCTTTTGAAGCACCTGCTTGATCCAAGGCATATTGGAAAATCGCAGGGAAAGGCTTTTTGGCTCCGCAAGATTCTGAAGTCACGATTACCTCAAAATATTCTCCCAAACCTGTTGAGGATAATTTGACGGCTTGTGTTTTATCAAAACCATTAGTGATAATATGTAACGTATATTTCTCTTTTAATGCATCTAATAAAGGTATCGTTCCTTCCATCAGATGAGGTTTTGTAGGGCAGGTTTCTAAATATTCATCTCCGATATTGGGTGGGCAGTGCTTTACATCAATACCTAATTTCTCAAAGACCATAGGGAATCTTCTCAATCGGATATCTTCTTTCGTCACTTTATCAAAATTATAAAGGGCCCATAATTCGTGATTGGTGGTTTTATAAGCCACTAAATACTCTTCTATGGAAGTACCCAGTTTTCCTATTTCATATTTTTCAAATAATGCGATTAAGGTCTCTTCAGAGTTCTTTTCAAAATCCCAAAGGGTGTGATCTAAATCGAAGAATATATGTTTGATCTGTTCTTTATTCATTGCTATATATTTAGGTGTAGACTTTCAATAAAGCATTAATTATGCAGTTTTGTTCTACTTTACGATTAAATATCTTAAATAATTTGATGATTTTAATCTATGAAATGAATTTCAGAATGTTTGGTTTAACGACAATTTTGAGGGTTTTCTAAGAATTTTTAACAATAGAAATTTAAAATGACCTAATTAAATTTCTTTTAGTGTTATTTGAACACTAATTTTTTAACTACACTTTTATTACCTTTGCACAAAATCAATGTTTTCAAGAAAGACACAAGATCAACTAAATATATATGGCACAAGTAGAAATGGTTCTTCCTGCAATGGGAGAAGGCGTTATGGAAGCCACAGTTTTAGAATGGCTAAAACAAGAAGGAGACACAATTACATTGGATGAGTCTGTAGTGGAAGTAGCTACTGATAAGGTAGATACAGAAGTTCCAGCTACAGTGGAAGGTGTAATCAAATCAATCTTAGTTCAGAAAGACGATGTCGTTCAGATTGGTTCTCCTATAGCTATTGTTGAGACTGAAGGCGGAGACGATGCTCCTGCTGAAGAACCCCTAAAAGATGTTGAGGAAGTGGCACAGACAATTATGTCTGATATCAATCAAGCAGCTTCTTTCCCAACTGAAATTAGTGCAAAAAGTGGAAATAGATTTTATTCTCCATTAGTTAGAAATATTGCGAAGACGGAAGGTATTTCACAAGAAGTTTTAGATTCAATTCCTGGTACTGGAAAAGATGGAAGAGTGACTAAAGATGATATCTTGTCATTCATTAAAGATGGAGTACCTCAATCTGCTCCTGCTAAAACAGTGGCTCCGGCTCCTGTAGCTCAAACTTCTGCGCCGGCACCAGCTCCAAAAGCTGTTACGCCTCCTCCAGCTGTTGCATTAGACAACGGAGATGAAGTGATCGAAATGGACCGAGTGCGTAAGATGATTGCCGATAGAATGGTAAGCTCTAAACACACTGCTCCTCACGTGACTTCTTGTGTGGAAGCTGACTTAACGAATGTTGTGCTTTGGAGAAACAAACACAAGGAAAGCTTCAAGAAGAAAGAAGGTGCCAACCTTACTTTTATGCCGATCATTATCTCTGCGATTGCCAAGGCGATCAAAGAATTCCCAATGATCAACGTACAAGTGGATGGTAGTAATATCGTAGTGAAAAAGGATATCAATATTGGTATGGCCGTAGCAATGCCAAATGGTAACCTTATTGTTCCTGTTATCAAAAATGCGGATCGCTATAGTTTAAGCGGATTGGCCATTAAGATTCAGGACTTATCAATCCGTGCTAGAGAAAACAGATTGAAGCCCGACGAATTACAAGGTGGTACTTACACAGTATCTAACATCGGTTCATTTGGTAACACAATAGGCACGCCTATCATTCTTCAACCACAAGTGGCTATTATGGCTATAGGTACAATCAGAAAGAAACCTGCTGTTATCGAGACGCCACAAGGTGATACAATCGGTATTCGTCAATTTGCTTACTTCTCTCACTCTTATGATCACCGTGTAGTTGATGGTGCTCTTGGAGGTATGATGGTAAGAAAAGTTGCAGACATATTAGAAGGCTGGGATCTAAACCAAGAAGTTTAGTAGTATTATTCTAAGTTTCAGTTTTTCAAAAGAGATGTTTTCGATCAAGAAAGCATCTCTTTTTTCATTTATGAACACCACTCTGAAAAGCTATATCCAAAAACGGACACTTTTACGAAATCCATAAAATAACTATCCTAAAAATCGATTAAATTAAAATATCAATAATTAAAATGCTTAAAATTTACACTTCATTCAAAAATTAGATCTTTTTTTACAGTTCTGCTAACAAACAACACCAATCAACAGACACCTCTATTACTTTATCGAAATAATCATATAAAAAACAATGGTGATCATGATCATTTATTCTGTTTTTTTATTGACCTAGATCAACATTCAGAATATTATTCTGTCTCAAAAAGGGTAATTCGTACGTTTATGAACACATTGTTCATTAAAAGCACTATTTTAAGTATGAAATTTACACTTAAAACACCTAAGACCACAGCAAACAAACTCTATAACAGTGAGTTAACTTCTTTTGGCACATGATTAGTATTATTCTAAGCATAAGACAAAAAAATAATTGCACTTTAAAATATATAGCTGTTATGAAAACTTTAAAATACTTCTTCGCATTTATCTTCGTAGCACTTGTTTCTTTAAATACAACATTTGCAGACAACGAAGACGAGATTACGAAACTAAGAGCTTCAGTAGAAAACGCTGACAATTGGTCAACGTATGCTGATGCAGCTGAAAGATGTATAGAGTTGAAGACTAACCTTAGCGAAGCTTACGTATGGTTAGAAACAGCAATTCAGATGTCTCCTAACGCTAGAAACTTTGAGTTAAAAGGAGATTATCTAAAACTAAATGGTGCTAAAGATATGGCGGTGGAAGCCTACAGACAAGCCATTTTAAAAGGTATGAACGATGATTCTTTTGACGTCCAAAATGTTCAAAAGAAATTATTGAAACTTGTAAAGTAAAAGATATAAAATAATTAATTGAATTGAGCTAGTATTAAATGCTGTTGGAGTTTTCCGACAGCATTTTTTTTGTATAAATATTACGATTAGCTATGAATGAAAACAATAAACATTCTATCATTTTTGTTATACATTTTTTCGTTTGTAAAACATCAATCTATAATTAACTTTGTGTGTTCAAAAACAGACTTAAAGTAAAAAGCACTCTATTTAAAACTAATTGACTAGGGCTGTATCAATCTATTTTATTAATTATGAGATTAAAATACTTTTTATTCTTGGGATTTTTCATAATGTCTCAATTCATTTATGCTCAAGAAACCACTAAACTAAAAACTGATCGAAGTATTTCTACAAACCAAATTCTAGAAGAAAATAAAGGATTTGAAGAAAACAATTTCCATATTCGGTTTCAAAAAGACTCAACAGAAATTGCTTTAAAGGCAGAGAAAATTAAATCGGTCATTATTAATGAAAAACATGATCAAATTATCTCCTCTTATCAGAATGATTTTTTGCCTAAAGAACAATTGCATCATTTTCAATTAGAATATGGAATTGATTCCATTAATCTTCACAATCAGAGAGGGGATATAAACTCTAATAATCAAAGTACACTCACTTTTTCTGAAACTGAACTACCAATTCATCTTACTCGTTCATTTATTGAGCAAGTAAAAATTGGTAAGGAAGAACTTTTAACAGACAGAGAAGAATGGGTTAAAGCACATATTTTACACAATATCACTATTCCAAATGACGAGCAGGAATCTTTTGAATTTTTGCAGGAAGAAAATGAAGATATAGGTCAAGATGAAGTGATTGGAAAAAGTGGTTCAAGGTTACTGGTAGATGATGAGATTATACTTCAACTTGATTCAACGATTTGGTATCAAATTATTTCACCAACGGATTCAATCCCAACTAAGAAGATATATAGAACATTTAATAGTAACAATGATCAAATCTCTTATCAAAGACATGAAATTAATGAAGAAGGTAATTGGTATATTGATTATGAATCTGTGTCTGAATATAATGAAGATGGACAGTTGATATCAATTAACTATAAAGATACTAGAAAAGGTGAATTCTCCACCTATTCAATATACGAGTATACTTGGTTAAATGAGTTAGAAGGTATATTAGAAGTTTATAATTATGATGTTAGTACTCAACAATTAGAAAAAGATATTAAATGGGAATTCAAATATACAGATGCTTTCAGTCCAACCGACAGTGACATATTGTATGAGTACACAGAAAGGTATAAATACAATAAAGATTTTCAAAAATATTTCGGATCTGATAAATATGAGTACACTCATAATGAAAATAATGTTCAAACCTCTTATAAATATTATCAATGGAATCATCAAATCACGGATTGGCTTCTCGTAAATACTAAAGATTACGAACTAGACAATTACGATCGTCAAATTTCAATAATAGAAAGTTGGAAAAGAGGTCATTATGGCTCCCTTCAAAATTATATTAAGAAAAGTAAAGAATATGATGACAATGGAAATCTAATCCTTGACGAATACTATAGATGGAATGAAACTTTACAGGATTGGGTTGGTCAATATAAAACAGTCTCCTCCTATAATGAGCATAACCAAATCATTTCAGAGATTTCACATACTTGGTCATCAAAAGAGAATAAATTTATCCCCAATAGCAAGAATACATATGGCTATGACAAAGGAGTTCAAACTTTAGTCGAAAATGAAAGCTACGATGATGTACAAGAGCAGTGGGATAAAAATTATAAATATGTTTACATATTTAATGACGATGGGTATAATACTAAAATGGAATATTATACTGGAAGCAGTAATAATGAATGGAGGCTAGTAAGCATTGATTCTAGTGCTTATGATGACCAAGGACGATTAATTTCTAAAATAGATTTCCGTGAAGGTACAGGTTATCAGAATAAAATCAGCTATGAGTACACTGATGACAATATGACTAAAGAAACTATTCAAAAATGGGATCTTGTTCAAGAAGAGTGGATTAATTATCAACAATACTACTATACTACTGTAACTGAAAATAATGCTTCAATATGGATGGAGAGTGACTGGAATAATGAAGAGAAGCAATGGGAATTTAATAATAGGATTGACATAACTTATAATAATGATGGTTATGAAACCTCTAAAAAAACATATACAGGAGCAATAGATACTTGGGTAAAAAATGGTTATACATCAATTGAATACGATGAGTTTGGTAGTATAATAAAAAAACAAGAGTTTAAACCATTTGGCAATGATTGGTCAACAGAGGCTTATTCAACAGATATTTTTCAATATGATTATAAAGGAAAAATTATTTTAGAAGAAAGGGTTATTCCATCAAATGCCGATAACAGTTATAAATTTGAATATAAATATCCAATTTCAGGTTATTACAAAACACTTGAGATACATTTGTATGGACTCCCGGGCAATTATACCTCAGGTGTCAAAACTGAACAAGAGTCTTATAAGCCTTTTCTAAAACCCATTTTTATAAATAACTACATATGGATTGAAAATAGCTGGAAAGGTAATTATAAATACGAATATTCTTACGATGATCTAGGGCTAAAGTCATCATCAAAATACCTTCAAAATTTTGATGATGAAAATGCAATAACAGGTACTCAAGACCTCTACAAATATGACAGTAATGGTAAAAAAATATACCACCTAAACCAAAAGTACAGAAACAAAGAGTGGTTCAATTCTTCACTAAGAGAATATGCATACAATGAGAATGGAAATGAGCTATTCAATTCTTATTTATACGATTGGGATGAGAATAAAGAAGATTACACCCGTGGTTATCAAACCATCAATAAATACAATGAAAGTAATGATATAATTGAATCTATAAGTCAATTCTATACTAATGGAGAATGGAAAAACAATTACAAGAAAGAGTATAATTATATCGATAAAAATAGTTATGATATAATAAAATATAATTCCTCAGGTTATGACTTTAATTCTTGGTATAAAAAGGGATATTCTGAGTATAGATATGATAAAGAAAATTTCATCTCAACAGAAACTGCATATCAAATTAACTACTCTATAGAATCTGAAGAGGTAGAAAAAGTGAGTGAAAGAAAAATCTATTTTTCTTCTTCAAGACAAAACTCAAGATTAAAAGAGACATATAAAGATTATAAGGATATTTCAAATAATTCAACTGATATTCATGAAATTCATGATTGGTTTGAAACATTTAGAAGCTCTTATAATCTGAAAAACAGATTTAATGGGTATGCTACACAAGATAATTCTTTACTCATTATGGAAGATTCTGTAAATAATAAACTTTCTTCTAGAACCTATTATTCAAATCACGGCTCATATGATTCTCCTAGTTGGGTTCCTATTGAAAAGTATGAATATGAAAATGCTAACGGGGTTCAATCAGGAATTACTCAATATATTTATAATGGAGAGACATTTGACCCTACTATAAAATACAGTCATTTCTATTCTGAAGAAACTGAGGTTCACTCCTTTTATAAATATGTATACAAAAACGGAGCTTTTGAAAAAAACACCAAATACGAGCATCAGCTAAATCAAGAAAATTATTTTATCTTCCGTTCAACATATTACTGGAATAATGAACTCGAAAAATGGGTTGGAGATGTAAAATATGAAAATGGTGGTACTTACATTTGGAATGATACAAATGATGAATGGATAGGAGAATCTAAAATAATTAGTAAGGAAGATAAAACCGAATATACTGAATGGGATATATCAACAAAAAGTTGGGTTTTCACCTACCGTACAAAAGATACTGATTTAAAAAATCAAAGTATTTATGAAATTGATCGCTGGTTTAATAATGAATGGATACCTGACAGTAAACGAATAACTACTACAACAGTTGATTACGAAATACAAGAGGACTTTAGTTGGATAAAAGCAGAAAATAAATGGCACAAAAAAAGTAAGACTACTACATATCAAAATGAAGAGGGTTTCACTGAAGTAGAACAAGAAATTGGGATTAATGGTGAATGGAATAATTACAAGAAAATAATCTATATTAAAGATATATACTTCAACGAACCACATATAAAAGGGCTGTTAAGAAAAGAAGAGGTGCTATATTGGGTAAATCAAAATTGGCAAGAATTTCAGATTGTTGAAAGTTGGAGCTCATCAGTTGAATTCGCTTTGTCTTTTTTCAAATTTGACCCTAAAGAAAAAGAATATGTCCCTTCCTACAAGATGGATACTAATTACTCTTACACATGGAATGAGCAATTGAATAATTGGCTTGGCGTTAGATCAAATAAAAATTCTAACATTACTGAAAAGTGGAATAATAACAGCCTTCAATGGGAACTCCACGAAAGGAAATCAGATTTCTATTCGCCAGTTATTAATTTCAATATTCCAGAATCTATACCATTTAATGAAGTAGACCCTACTTATACATTTGATATAGTAACTACCGCACCAGGCCTAAACATTACAACCTCTGTTGAATCAGCAGAAATAAATGTATTAAAACTAAAGTACAAAGAAAGTGGTGTGATGGATTTAGTAATATCTACTCCTGAAGGTGTTACCTCTGATGGCACTCCTTATACAGCACGTGAGTTGAATATAAGCTTTATAATAGAGAAAGCTTTAGGTATTGATGATATCGTATTAGAATCTCAAATCATTGCTTACCCTAATCCCACCTCTGATTTTGTAAAAATAATGGTACCTTCTGGAACTGTTATTTCATCTGTTGAAGTGATTACAAACCAAGGAGCAAAGATAAAAACTGTCAGTAGCTCTATCATAGATGTAAGGGGTTATAGTAAAGGATTGTACTTTTTAAGGATAAATACCAATAAAGGAAATATTTCGAAATCCATTATTGTAAACTAAGCTTTCGAATAATTAACATTCGTACCAATGGACATTTTACCTAATTCGCTTGGTTTTGCTACCATAGCCTTAAATTAAAAAGCGTTTTGGATCTCATGGGAAGAGCCCATTTTAAAATGGTTTTCCGCTTGAGCTTTAACAAGTTTTAAATCATTTAGGCAAATGAAACTTAGTTTACAATGCAATAAGGTTTAAATAAGTTCGATTGATTTTTTTCAATCGAACTTATTCTTTTCAAAGATAAGTAGACGTGTTTATTAGCGAATTAAAATCAATTCAACTCAAATTCCTTATTTGTGGGAATAATCTCAAATAACTCATCCCAATAATATTGCTCCCATAAGTTTGATAACTCCGCATTACTCAAATCAGGAACATCGTTGTCTCCTTGTGTCATCACGCTAAGTAGAGCCTCCTCATGTTCATCGTCTAGGAATACTCTCATCGTTTCACCTTTATAGCCTCTATGATCTGTGTTGAGCAACGTATGAGTTAATTCATGAGCAATCAGTTTTAATCCTACACCATAATTCACGTCAAAATCTCGGCTTTGCATTTCATTCCAGACTTTGGTGTTATTATAAACTACCAATTGCCTACAATAAAAACATGCTTTGGCTAAAACATCTTTCTCATCTCCTATTTCAACGGATAACTCAATTGATTTATGGTTAAACCGTACATCCCTCTTTGATGCTTCCTTCAAATATTTATCTACGTAGGGCTTCAATAAAAGAGCCTCAGAGGTTGTGTAGTCAATGTTTAAATCTTCGGGAGCTACATTGAAGTTAATCAAACTACAAGAAGCCAAAAAAAATGATAATAGAGTATAGATAGTAGTTTTCATTTTATGTGTCGAGTTAGTGGTAGGGTAATAATTTTGTTTCCTATAACAGCTAAAACTGTATGTAGTATTACTTGTTTAGAATATAGTAAAAAAAAGGGAAAAATGCTCAAATTATTCTATAAGAATGATCCCTCCAATTTTGATTTTTGACACAAAAAAATTAATCTATCATATACTTTTAATGAGCATATTTCAAAAGCGTACACATTATATTAATACAACTCAAAAAAGATAATAATTAAATGATTTGATAAAATACAGCTCATATAAATTATATTTTTTCACTATTCACAAAAATACACCTTATAAATTACAATTTTAATAATAACAATCCATCTCTTTCAATACATTTCAATAAAACGGAAAAACATTAAAACCTAAAACAAAATAAAAACAAGGTTAATTACATAAATAATAGAATATTATTTTAAATAAGTGTAAACAACAAGACTAAAACAGAATAATATTTCAAACAAAACATGAAAAAGTGATCGGTTGCGAACAGATTGTTCAAATACGCAATAATATTTATGTTACAATTACACTTAAAAGATGAAAAATACAATACAAAAACTTAAATATCAGCTACTTAACTTAAATTGGCAAGCCTTTAGTATTAAGTAAAATGTAATTAAATGATACAAGAAAACACAAAATATATATAGTCATGAAATCTTTAAAACAACTTTTAGTTCTAGCGTTATTTGCAATCATCACTGTAAATCCTTCTTTCGCTAATCCTACTGATAACGAAGATAACGAGATTGACAAATTACGTGCTGCAGTTGAAAATGCAACAGCTACTGACTGGGAAGCTTATGCTGATGCAGCTGACAGATGTATCGAATTGAAAGCCAACTTAAGTGAAGCTTATGTTTGGATTGAAAAATCAATTGCGATTAACGAAAATGCTGAAAACTTAGAGATCAAAGGAGATTATTTAGCACTAAACGGTGCTACGGACATGGCTATCGAAATTTACAATAAGGCTATTTTAGCTGGAATGCTTGCTGGTGAAGATATTTCTAAAGTACAAAAGAAAGTATTGAAAATGTCTCGCCGCTAAGCACAACCAACAATATCACATACTAATACTAGACACGAGCAATAGATGAAGCCTTCAAGTACATACTTGAAGGCTTTTTTATATTATTATACTAATCTGTAAACTAAGTTTTCATTAAATTTTATTCAACATTTCTGCAAGCTTTTATGTTCCACTTTCAAGCTTCCTTCTTCTTCATTTTTCCATTGATGAAAAACGAAGCAAAAAATCTAGGCTTAGAAGTCAAAAGCTAAATTTCATTCCTCTCGCCTAAATGATTTTAAACTCGCTTTGCTCGAACAAGAAAATCATTTTTTACGGCTCGATTCATGAAATTCTTAACGCTTTTCCCTTCAAGGCCGGGGGAGTACTACCAAACAAACTTGGTAGAAAGTTCACTGGCGCGAATGTTAAGCGTTAGCGGCATTCGTGTCCTACAGATCATCAGAAATCTCCCGATTTCTAAATGCCATAAATATTCGAAAGCTTAGTTTACTAATCTACTATCTATTTACTTATTGAGTAGTATTTTACGCACTGTTGCATTGCCATTAACATCAAAGAACTTCAATAAATACACTCCTTTTTCTTGATCGTTGAGTGATATTTTTTCACGAGCACTATCTAAATCAACCGATAAAATTTCTCTTCCTAATGCCGTGTAAATGGTCAAATGATGGTAATCTTCTGGCTTTTCTAGGTTGATAATCCCTGTACTTGGATTGGGGTATATTTTGAGCTGATCAGCCTGTTCTAAAAACTGTTTTCTTTGGTTGCTTTGTGATAAATAATAGCTCCCTTTTTGAATAATGTAAGCGATGTCCTTACCTGCTTGTAAACTTTGAAGGCCAATCACAAGCTGTCGGTTACTTCCCAATACAGAGGTTTCATTTTGCATTATTCCTGTGGTCGTATTAAAAGAAGTCACGTAATAAAGTTCATTGTCCACCCCGCTTATAGTCATGTTTGGAGATCGTGTTGTGGTTGATTTATTGTAAAAATAAGCGAATAATTTATCTCCTGCTTTCACTCCCATTTTATCTATATTATCATTACCTGTGAGAATCAATGTCTGCTCTTGATCATTCATGGCCTGAAGCATTATGTCAGAATAAGCTGATACAGAAGTTAATTCATCATTAAAACCTTCATAGGTAAAATCTTCCCACCACCATGTCATAGGTAAAATGGGTGTTGGCTGAAATAATGCGGTCCATAATCCTCTATGAAATGACTTTTGGTAGTCAGCCATCGTTTGAGATGTCGGTGCTACCCAATCCTCTGCAAATTCTCCTGCTACATAAGGTTTATTGTAACGATCTGTAAAGGTTTGAATAGCTGAAATCACTCCTTCTACTGGCCCATAAGGATGGCTTTGTATCAAGTCCAAGTTGGGTTGATGAAACATATTATTGATTTCCGCTCCTGTGATACTTGTGGTTACAATATGATTGTAAGGATCAATGGATTTTAAATAAGTACTCATTTCATTGTGCCAAGCTTCGATGTCATTGGCATTGAAGTTTTCATCACGTATCAAATTGTCTACCTCATTGAATAATTCAATGGCTCCAATATTTGTATGATAACCCCATCTTGCTATAATGTATCTTAATCTGTTTTTATAAAGTTGCTTGGCACTTTCATTCGTAAAAAATGCTTTATGATCAGAGATTGGACCGCCATTTCCGGAGTAATAATTATGATCCTCCCAATAATTATTTCCTCCCCAATAGTCAGGCTCTTCTAATAGTGCTCCGTGATAATCCAAAGTCAGCATGATGTAAATTCCGTTTTGAGAAGCTTGATCCAACATCCAATCCATTCGAGCAATTGCAGATATATTGTAAGTTTCATTTCCATCGGTATACCTTCCAAAGTCTGTCTTTTTCCATTCCAAAGGAAGGTTCCAAGGACACATCCATGTTCTGATGAAATTGGCATTTTTGCTTTTCATCTGCTGAAAGAAATAATCGTAGGTGAAAGTTTGGTCATCTCCTAAATCCAAACGGGCTTCCCATGCGAAATTCTCTCCTATTCCTCTAAACTTTCGGTCTGAATCAAACTTAAGATTATAACAAGAAGCAGGATTGGTATGTAAAAAACCATCGTTGTAAGAATTGTTGACCGTGAAAGTATAAACACCTGAACGTTGTGAATTTTGTATTTTTTCCACATCGACCATCAACTGATATTGTCCTGTTTCCTGAGGTGTAAACCTTCCTTTCCAAAGAGAATTTCTAGAAACACCTGAGTAATAAAAACAAGGGACTACCAACTCTTTTCCGCTAGGAGTGATCAGAACCATATCCGTTTTGATGTTGTTGGGATTGTAAGGGTCTGAATATCTTGCAGTCAATTGAATGTCCACTTCTAAATCATCATAGAGGTTCATACTTGTTTTCTGCAAACTGACAGAGGAGATAAAGTTCCCATTACCCATGTTTTGGGTTGTAGCATTGACAGTATTGCTTTTCCCTGATTCATTGCCCACCAAATCATAAGCACTAACGGTAAAAGTATAATTGCTATTCGCATTGAGTTGTGCTGCCTCAAAGGAAGTGGTGTTAGAACGACCAATTTCTATATTGTCCTTATATATCACATAACCTATCACTCCCACATTATCAGAGGAAGCATTCCACTGTAGAGAAACACTTTTGGAGGAAATGTTAGTAACGGATAAACTTTGTGGTTGTGTTGGACGAGTGGTATCAATGTTCTGTTTTGCTTTTACAAAGTCATCTAAATACCATTCCACTCCAGCCGTAGTGGAAGTATAATCAAAAGTAATGATCATTTTTCCATAGTTTCCATTGGCTATTCCAGAGAAGTCAAACGTCAGCTCTTCCCATTGATTAGTGGTTGATGGGGTGGCATACCTCGCTACATAACTTCCCGAAGGACCATCTTCAAACTTCATCATTATGGTTCCAACCGCCGATGTTCTGACTTTGAGTTTGTAAACAGGATAGGTTTCAAAATCAATTTTTTCTGAGAGATTTAATGAAAGAAAATCCCATTGGTAAGCTGTAGATACAAACTTTCCTACTTGTGAGGATGAGTTGACTGCATCTTGACTGGGATTATTGACGGTGGTGTAACTTGCATTGTTACTGGCTTGAAAGTTTAAGGTGCTTTGTTCCCAATCGGAAAGAAATACTCTTTGGTGAGCGTTGATTTCTATATTGCAAAGTGCAAGAAGAAGAGAGGTCATCAATAAAAATTGAACCTTAGTAGTAATACATTTCATGTGCTAGTTGATTTAAGAAGGAGTTGGTGAAGGTTTTTTTGAAAACTAATTTATCATCATCTTTCGAGGTTCTACTTCCAACCCACTGGCGCGAATGTTAAGCGAAAGCGTCATTCGTGTCCTACAGATCATCAGAAATCTCCTGATTTCTACAACAAAAAGTATAAGTAAATTAGTTGACAGTGTAAATAAGGTATTTAAGAATTGAGTTCCTAAAGTGGTTTTTATGGTGGTTCGTGAGCCACAAGGCATTGTGGTTCTACATAACAATATCTTTTCAATTTAGCAATCCATATCAAGTGGGAGTATCCTCCTGTAGAGACGCAATGCTTTGCGTCTCACGAACCACTACACGGACCACTTTTATAACCAATATCATTCTTCATAAAAGTACCAATTACATTATCTGCATTCATCCAAATCCTTAAGTAATAATTTATTTCAGTGATGAACCATTTATACGGTTCAATGTTCCTAGTCACAAGATCTTAGAATTTAGTGCTTTAATCACATACTATCTCATTGATAATCAATACTTTTTTGAAACACAAAAAGGCACTACCCAAAACATTGGATAGCGCCCGATAGTATGAAATGTTTAGTTAAGAGAGACTAGATTTACTTCCCTAATCTCTCTTTAACTCTTTATTGAAATTACTTGTCTGTAATTCTATAGTAAACCTCTCCTACTCCATCAACATTGAATTTGAGTTGGAAATCGAAGTCTCCTTTAGAGTTCCAAAGGTTTGTTTTAGAATAAGTGATAGTTCCACCTTCTTCAGTGTTAATCACCATATTTCCTACAGGAGCACCCCATTCTTCACCTGTTACAGTGTAAGTAAAAGTACCTGATTTGATGGTATATTCACCTACATCAAAAGTCCCATCTGCTCCGTAGTTTACAGTGATTTTACCAGTGTATACCTGATCATTTTGTACTACTTCAGAGAAAGTGATTACATCATTATCGGCAGCTTGAGAATCACCATAACGTTGGTGCCCTTGATCTTCATCACTGTTCCAATAATAATTGTTTAATAATACACCTTCTCGTGCAGTCCATGTTCCCTCAGGGAAAATACCGTCTGGATCTGGTTCTGGATCAACAGGAGTTTCACCATCGCATGGTTTAGTTCCTACAAAGTTTCTTGCGAATTTGTACCAGTGTGCTTCTTGGTCACTTCCTGCAAAACCGCCGTTGAATTTTAAAGTAAAGTTATCCGCTCCACTGCCCTCTACAGCATTTGGCACTTCAAGTTCAGTACCGTCAGTAGCAATAAATTTCATTGTCCAGAATTCTCTACTATCTGTATTATCTGGGTTTTGAAGAATCTTCAATTCGAATGTTCCGCTTTCAGGGAAAACTACCCAATCAGTACCGTTTCCGTTGGTGAGGATGCCGTCAGCCCCTGCCAAGTATTGGAAATCACCTGATAAAATACCTGTTGAGGTATCGAATGATTCATTGCTGAAACGTAAAATATTATCATAATCATCGCAGATACCAGCGTCTCCACCTGGCCAGAAACCAATGTCTTCAATTCCCCAATCACCATTTAATGAAATTGGCGAGTACTCTGGAATCACCGGATCTTTATCTTCTTCCTCTTCCTCATCAGGAAGTTCTGTACCTTCACGTACGATTGTATACCAAACTTTTTTACCGAAGTTTAATTCTAACTCATTGTAATTACAATCTTGCCAACCTAACTCGTAAGCTTGAGGTTCAAATGCCAATTGGAATATGGAGTAATCTTCAGTGTCTTCCCATTCAATTGGAAGTGTTGTGTCTGTCACTCCATCTTGAGTTAATACGATTGTATTGTTCGCTAAATTCAATACCCAATCAAATTCACCTTGAGGCATTCTTCCATAATATGGTGCATAATCAAGGTCTGGTCCTAAACATGCTGCTTCTAAAACAAATGTTTCGAATTGGCCATCAGTTCCTGAAGTATAACTACCTGTACCATAAAGGTTACCTACTTCATCTACCCCAACAGTCATAAACTCTAACTCATTGTCTGTCGCAGCTCCTGCTCCTGGTAGTGTCCACT
Source organism: Flammeovirga sp. EKP202 (assembly GCF_014534745.1). Lineage (GTDB taxonomy): Bacteria > Bacteroidota > Bacteroidia > Cytophagales > Flammeovirgaceae > Flammeovirga. The sequence continues at coordinate 181,498 of NZ_JACVVP010000003.1, read as the reverse complement.
CTACATCCTTTACACCTTCCCAGCCCCAGCTTTCGCCTTCACCGATAAAGTAATGGAATTCCATAGGTTTACCTACTTTCCACTTACCTTGTAGTTTATTATCAAATGACTCTACAGTCAATACCCAATCTCTAACGGACCCTGTTTCTGAAGTGACTTGATAAGTAAACGTTCCAGATGATAAGTCCACTGCTTCACCCGAAGCCGGATAAATAGTGGCTCCATAAGAAACTTCAATCACTGGAGTAACACTTGTAAGATCCATTCCATCAATTACAAAGATGGTAAAGTCACTTTCATTGGGTGTTCTATTGATCTCTGCTGGACCAATTTGAATACCATCAATAAAGTAAGAAATAATAGCTCTTTCACTTGTCAAAATCTCATTGGGGTTGTTGGGTTGACAACTCAATACCCCCATTAAGCAAGCGAATAGAATGAAGTTTTTAATATTTTTCATAAAGCTTGAAATTTTGTCGAATAGATTATGTGTTTAATCAATCGTAAACTATTAAATGACGCTTCTCATCAACTTTTAAAGGGACTACTTTCATGCATCTTTCCTCTTCATTTTTGTCTTGAAACAAAAACGAAGCAAAAAATTCAAGGCTTAGAAGTCAAAAGCTAAATTCCATTCCTCTCGCCTAAATGATTTTAAACTCGCTGCGCTCAAACAGCAAAATCATTTTTAACGGCTCATTTCATGAAGTTCTTAACGCTTTTCCCTTCAAGGCCAAGGGGAATACTACTCAACTAAGAGAGAAGTATTCCAATGGCACTAATGTTAAGCGATTGCGTCATTTGTGTATTACTAATTTTTTAATGATCAGCAAGACACTTAAATAACAGTATATCTAGTTGATCTCAGGGTTTGTATCCACTTCAATCAATGGAATATCAAAATAATATACACCTGAAGTCATTGGCTTTCCGTATTCACCTCCCAATACTCTTTCCATACTGTTTGTTCGTCTTAGGTCGAATAAACGTTTTCCTTCAAATGCCAACTCTCTACCTCTTTCTTCTAGGATATACTCTCTGAATTCCTGAAGACTCATTCCTCCTGCTAGTGGAGATAAACCTGCTCTTCCTCTGATTTGATCCATCAATGCATACGTTTCTGCATTAGGTCCTAAGGCTTCACAATACACCATCATGATATCTGTATATCTTAGGATTGGTGTATCACAAGTAGCTTGCTGACCAACCATATCTGGGTCTAAGAATTTCATAGGGAAAGTGGATTGAAGTCCTCCGCCTGGGTAAACCAATTCTCTATCTTCACCATTATCTCCAGCTCCTGGAAGCGTGACTTTATTGACAATCATTTCTAAGCTTCCTCTACGATCATTTTCATCATAGTTTGCCACAAAATCATCTTCAATCCAAAGGTGTTCCCAACCACCACCAGGTATTGAAGTACCATTAGGTAGTATAATTTCAGGTACACCTTCAGCCCAAGGCATAAATAGCATTGGAAGTTTTGTATATTCTCCCTCAATCAATCCATTTCTATCCGATGCTGCAACGAAAATCTGCTCTTTAGCTGTCGTTCTATTGCTGACATTCCATGTTTCCATTAAGTCATTTTCGAACGTAAACTCTGATTGTTCTTGAAGGACTTTCTTGGCATAATCAGCAGCCATTGTATAATTTTCATCTGCATTGCTTACCCATTCGTACCCTGTCACGCCTGTATTTTTAGCTGAGGCTAATTGTAAATACACTTTAGATAAGAGCGCCCAAACTGCTGTTTTATTCGCTCGGCCGTATGCTCTTTGTGTTGAAAGTACTGCTTCTGCTTCTGTTAAATCTTTAAGAAGAAAATCATATACTTCTTCCATCGAAGAAATACCTTTATTTACCTGGTCTTTTGATGACACTTGCTCTTCTCTAATGACAACATCACCAAAAAAACGTACAAGGTTAAAGTAGTGTAATGCTCTTAAAAATTTGGCTTCACCAATTACTTCTGCTCTTCGTGTTTCATCCATATCCGGTATATCTGGCACGTTCTGAATCACGGCATTGGCTCTGTTAATCCCCAAATAAGGATAACGCCACATATCTTCTACAATCTGATTGTTATTCAACACTTCTAAACGATCCAAAGCATGTTGATCGGCCCCTGCATCAGGTTTGATGGTGAGTGTTTCTGTTGGTACTTCTGTGGCAATAATGAAGTGTCGAGAGTAATATTCAATATCTGTATTAACTGAATAAACATAAGCAAGTGCCGACTCTCCATCAGCGGCTGACTTATAAAAGTTTTCATTGGATAAGAACCCTTTTGGTTCTTCGGTAAGGCTACAACCTGTAAATGCCAATGTAGCAGCAGCCGATAGTATTATATTTTTGATTGTTAATTTCATTTCACTCTACTATTTAAATGACACGTTCAAACCTAAAGAGTAAGTAGTTGGCATTGGGTAGTTACCCCAGTGAATACCATCTGCGCCAACTTCTGGATCATATCCATATTGGAAATCTGAGAATACAATAGGATTATCAATAGATGTATAGACTCTTAATCTGTCCATCCATTTAATATTTTCACTATTGAAATTATAACCGATATTGATGTTTTGTATTCTTAAATAAGAACCATCTTCAATCCAATAATCTGAAGCCTCATACGCTCTTGAACTGTTCATGCTTGGGTACTCATTACTAGGGTTGTCAGGTGTCCAACGTTGTAAATAAGCAGCTCCACTAAACTTCGTATTATTGAATACTTGGTTGCCTTGTACACCGGTAAACAATACAGAAAAATCAACATTTTTATATCTTAACTTCGTACTGAAACTATAGATAAATGTAGGGTTTGGATCTCCAATCACCGTTCTATCTTTAGTATCTACTACACCATCACCGTTAATATCTACATATTTGATTTCACCTGGCCTTGCTCTTGAACCTGTAAGACCTGCTTCTAATCCTTCCTCAAAAGTTTGAATAATACCGTCTGTTTTGTAGCCATAGAACGCTCCGATAGGTTGTCCTTTTTGAATTGTAGTAATCGGTGTTCTGAATTGTTCTACAGTACCTCCCAACCATTCAAAATCTGACGTTCCACCAGTATCTACCACTTCATTTTTGTTATGCGAAATCATACCTTTCACACTCCAATCCCAATCTTTCTTTTCTATTACAGCTAAATCTAAAGTCAACTCAACACCCGTGTTTTTGATCTCACCGTTATTGACCCATATTAAATCATAGCCTGCACTTGGAGCAATAAATTCTGTTCTTAAAAGATCACTTGTTAATTTATGGTATACTTCAGCTGTCAACATTACTTTTGATTGGAATAATCCCAAATCTACACCTACATTGGCTGTAGTCGTTGTTTCCCATTTCAAATCCTGATTCGCCATACCTTGCCATGTTTTGTATACACCATCTGACGAATAAGAATACTGACCCGGACCAAAACCTGTAGAGAATGTCCCATCGCCTGCTGCTGTAGGGTAACGACCTGTTCCATAACGTTCATTGACTCTATATGCTGGTAAACCTTGGTTTCCGGCTTGTCCCCATGAGGCTCTAAGCTTTAATTGAGAAACAACCTCTGAGTTTTTCAAGAAAGCCTCATTCTGCACATTCCAACCTACAGCTACTGACGGGAAGTATCCCCATTTATTATTGGCTCCAAATTTTGAAGAACCATCCGCACGCATTGTTGCAGTAATCAAGAAGCGGTCATCGTAAACATAATTCAAACGACCAATACCTGATAATAAAAGACTTGATGAGTAACCATTAGAGACTGCACTGCTTTCAGCCGAATTTAAATCCTGATTTGCTAAGTTATCATTCACAAAACCTCTACCAGTCAATGCACTTGTTTTACTTGTAAAACGTTGAGCACTCCAGCCTGCCATAGCACTGATACGATGTTTATCGTTGATACTCTTAGAGTAATTGAAATACGTTTCAGATAATAAATCAAGATCGTTGTAATTTGAAAGTGATCCATATCCAACAAACTCAGCACCATTCCATGTTTTCCCTATTGGTTCATACTGGTCTGTAATGCTATTCCCTGACTTCACGTTCATTGTTGTTTTTAATTCCAAACCTTCCATGATTTTCAAATTCAAATACATGTTGGTGATGAAATCTTGTCCGTGACTGTTGTTCAATACCTCGTTGGCCCACACCATAGGGTGATAGAAATCTTGAGCACCGATAAAGAAGTAAGAACCGTCCTCATTGTAAGCTGGGAATACTGGTGATCTACCAATTCCTGCTGTTGAATTTGCATTACGGTTAGTGTAGTTATAAATAACATTCACACCAGCTGTTAAATTTCTATAGATTTTTTGATCCAAAGATACTCTCATATTATATCTTCTATAATCATCTCCGATATTGATACCATCTTGTGCCAAGTACCCTAAAGAGAAATAGTATTTGGTGTTTTCACTACCACCACTCGCCGATACGTTATGGTCTTGTGCCAACGCATTGCGGTATACTAAATCTGCCCAATCTGTTGATGATCCCCAAGCACCACTTGCTATTTCACCTACCGAAGGGTAATAAGTTCCTTGGAATGTTTCTCCTACATAAAACGGTTGTAACCCCGCATTTACTCTTCCCTCATTTTCAATCAGGGCAAATTGTGCTGGATTTGTAATCACATTATAATTACTTGGAGGTGTTGCTACTGATACTCTAGAATTTACATCGACCTTCATTTTTCCCCCAGTACCTTTTTTGGTTGTAATCATGATCACACCATTGGCACCTCTTGAACCATAGATCGCTGCCGCAGATGCATCTTTCAGCACTTCAATCGACTTAATATCATTAGGGTTAATTTGTTTTAGGTTACCTGCATTGCCAATAGGGAAACCATCTACAACCAAAAGAGGACTACTTTCTACACTAAAAGAATTTAAACCTCTTAATCTTACAGATACATCACTTCCGGGTTGTCCTGAAGAATTTGTGATTTGTAAACCTGCTGCTTGACCTTGTAATAATTGTTCTACATTGGCTGCTGGTCGCTGAGGAATATCATCCATCTGTACCTTGTTAACTGCACCTGTTAAATCACTTTTCTTCATGGTACCGTAACCCACTACCACAATTTCTTCTAATTGTTCAGCATCTTCTTTTAAACCTATGTTTATTGTTGATTTTGTTCCAACGTAAACTTCTTCAGTTAAAAAACCGATATAAGAAAAGATTAGTGTGGTATTATCATCAGGAACTGTCAATGTAAAGTTGCCATCAAAATCTGTCAAAGTTCCTATTGACGTACCTTTGATCAATACATTGGCACCAATTAGCGGTTGGTCCTCTGAGGTTACATTACCTTTTACTACCCTCTCCTGAGCAAAAAGTGTCAGCGAGGTGAATGTCAGAATGATCGACAGAACTACTTGTAGTTTTTGTCTTGAATAGAGTATGCCTTTCATTTCATTGAATAGTAATAAATGTGTTCTATCAACAAGTGAGAGCTTTCACTTGAGACATTTAATAAAAAATTCTGTTGTCGTCGTCAATACAATAGCAATAATAGTAGACGATACACTTTTCAAAAAATCACATTCATAATAGTACAACTAATAGATAATAAAGTATCAGAATTTTATTTATCGCTAAATGACAATTATGAACCTAAAAAATTAAAAACAGCGCTTAAAAAACACTCAAACATCTAAAAAACAGTGATTTATAAACAAAAATCATTGCAAACACATGTGAACATTCCACTTTTTTTCATTTTCAAATTAATTTACCTCTAGATTTTTATAATACATTTCTGTTTATGTATTATACTTTTTTGAAGTAAATTATAACTTTAATTACGGGTTAAAGATATTGCACAGGTGAAAGTTTTACAACACAATATGAATAACATTGTAAACCTTTTTGAAATGAAATTTTTTGATAGCAACCGACTTATATTCTAAATGAAACTATTATCGCAACTTATTTTTTCTGGATTAATAGCTAGTAGCTTTTGGGGGTGTACTCCCAAAGAGCAACATCAGTATTATGCAGAAGTTGAAACCGACAATTTTATTAGCCAAAATTTTATAGGGAACGGAATCCAGTGGGCTGCTTACCCTCATGCGGACGGTCCTAATGCTGAATGGGGAGACATCATCACTCCTGCAAAATGGGATACACTTTATCAACGTTTGGACTACATGCAACCTCAAACGATGAGGGTATTGGACCAAGCCAATTGGAGGTATTATAAAGGAAGAGATAAAAAAGGGAATCCGATTTTTGAGGTGGATAATCCTGAAATGAAAACTTTATATAAGGTATTGGATTATTGTCAATCGAGAAATGTAGATGTTGTTTTTGGAGAATGGGGCACACCGTTTCATGTACATGATTTAGAAACCAAAAATGCCAAAATCAATAAACTTGAAAATGCTTATGATCCGCAGTGGATTGAGATGATCGGGAAATATGTAGAGCACCTTATTAAAGAGAAAGGGTACACTTGCATCAAGTATTATAATCATATCAACGAACCTAATGGCGATTGGGCTTCTACAGATGGTAACTATTCGGAATGGAAACAAGGTGTGATTGATTTACAGAAAGAATTTGAAAAAAGAGGTTTAGATCAATATTTGACGATAACAGGCCCTGGTACTGTACCGCAATACACTAAGAAAGGATTTGAGTATACGGGTGAAGATTGGGTTACAAAAACCATTGCCGACATTGATACTATCATCGGTGCTTATGAAATCCACACTTATTTAGGCACTGAAAATACAAGAAATGGCAAAGCGGCGGAATCTATGCACATGCTCAAAGATATGCCTGAGGTACAAAAAACAGGGAAACGTTTCTTTGTGGGGGAAATCGGTGTGAAAGACGATTGGGGTACAAAACAACAAGAACTGAATGTAGAAGCGGCAAAGAAAGACGGTTATGCTTCTATTTATGATTCTCAAATGGCCGTATATACTTATCAGTACGGCGTTGATATGACAGATGCAGTTATTCAATTAATGAACGCCGGTGCTCAAGGGATGATTGCTTGGGATTTGGATGATGCAATGCATACTAAAGATGACCTAGGCAAGATCAATCAACTGAAGCGTTGGGGATGCTGGAATATTCTTGGTAGTGAGTTAATCGACAGACCGGAAGATGAAAATATCCGTCCTTGGTTCTACCCTTGGTCGTGGTTGTGTAAGTTCTTCCCAAAAGGCATGGATATCTTAAACATGGATAGCAACCTGCCGGAAGGAGTGCGTATGACAACGGGTAAAATGAAAGATAACTATACCATTATGATGGTCAACAACTCAGCAACTCCTCAAGAGGTATTTGTGAATGCTCCAATCAAAAAATCTACTGTTTTAAAGCAATTAAAATACACTGCAGATCAATATAAACTGAATACAGAAATGGGCAGACCTGTATTGGAAGACATCAACTTTGATTTGAAAGAAGGTGGTGTGGTTCAGCTTCCTGCTCACTCAGTGATTGTATTGAGTAGTTTTTAAAAATACTGATACAACGTGCACCATGGCTAAAGTCTTGGGCTAGTGATACCAACTCCAACAACACTAAAGTGATGTTTCCGCTTTTAACCTTCAAGACTTCAGTATTGGAAAGGTTAGTTGATCACCTGCCTATAGTTTTAACTATGGTGCATACAACACTACACGATCTATTCCTCTATTATAATTACGAAACTATATGAAGAAAATATTAACGCTATTACTGTCATTTTTTGCTTTGCAAATTCATGCTCAAGATGATTTTGTAAAGGTGAAAAACGGTCAATTTGTGATCAACCAAAAAGCCTATCATTATATTGGCACCAACTTTTGGTATGGCATGAACTTAGGTGCTTTTGATAAGCCTCGTTTAATACGTGAGCTTGATCGATTGGAAAAAATTGGTGTAAAAAACCTGCGTATTATGGCTCTTTCTGAAGGTGATAAAGATACACCTTGGTGCATGCAACCTACTGTACAATCAGCTCCTGGAGAGTTCAATGAAGAATTGTTGAAAGGGCTTGATTTTCTTTTGGTTGAAATGCAGAAAAGAGAAATGAAAGCTGTGGTTTGCTTGAATAATTTCTGGCCTTGGTCTGGTGGTTTTTCTCAATACATCAAATGGACTAAGGGTGGTAGCATTCCATTCCCTCCTCCGGCTGAAAACGGTGATTGGCATACGTATGGCAAATATGCTAGCCACTTTTATGAAAACGTAGAAGCACAAAAACTCTTTCAAAACGCCATTCAAAAAGTAGTAAATAGAACAAATTCAATCACTCAAAAGGCCTACAAAAACGATCCTACAATCATGTCTTGGCAGCTTGCCAATGAACCAGAAAATATCCTTAGAGGAACTCAATTAGTCACATGGATCAACGCTACGGCTAAGTTTATTAAGTCTTTGGATCAAAATCATATGGTCACAACAGGTTCTGAAGGCTATACGCCAAGTGCCAACTCTGGTACTGACTTCGAAAAAGATCATTTATCAGACGATATTGATTATATGACGTTCCATATCTGGGTACAAAATTGGGGGTGGTTTGATCCTCATAATGTGGAAGGAACGTATGATACCGCTGTAGCGAAAGCGAAACAGTACATCCAACAACATATTGCCGTTGGCAACCAACTTAACAAGCCCATCGTATTGGAGGAGTTTGGTATTTCAAGAGATAAAAATGATCATAGTGACATTAGTACTGTAGCCATCAGAAATCAATATTATGCGACCATTTTCAACGAATTAGTTACTGCTGTTGAGAAAGGTAATAACACTTTTGCAGGCTGTAATTTCTGGGCTTGGGGTGGTGAAGGCCGTCCTTCTGCTCCTCATTCGATCTGGAAAACAGGAGATGACCTTATTGGTGATCCTCCACATGAGTATCAGGGTTGGTACTCGGTGTATCAAACGGATAAGGCGACATTGAAGATCATCAAAAACTTCAATAAAAAATTAAAAAAAGTAGCATTGTAAAGCATGAAACTTATGATTTTTGTGGTGGTTCATCGGGCGGTTACGTAGGACCGCCCCTACGCGTACAGCACCACATATTAAATAATAAACAATATCATCGTCAATACAATATGAACTTCTTCGGCATTAATACGGGCATTTTTCTATTACTAAACTGTACAATCATGTTGATGGGAAACACAACACAGGGACAACACACGACGACATCGGACCCTAATTTCCATATCTACCTCTGCATTGGACAGTCCAATATGGAAGGTTTTGCTCCAATTGAAGAAGAAGATCGACAGGTTGATAACAGAGCCCTTGTTTTACAAACAATGGACTGTGATCAGCTTCAAAGGAAAAAAGGAGAATGGTACACAGCCTTACCTCCACTAGCCAACTGTTATTACAATGAAAAGGTGGGGTTATCACCGTCTAATAGTTTCGTCAATACTTTAGTGAAATCCCTCCCCGATAGTATCAGAGTAGGCATTATCAATGTGGCGGTTGCCGGCTGTGACATTCGTCTTTTTGACAAGGATCAATACCAACATTATTTTGACACCTATGATCCTGCCCAATGGTTTAGAAACAAAATTTCAGCGTATCAAAACCATCCTTATCAACACCTTGTGGAATTTGCTTCACTAGCACAACAACAGGGTGTGATCAAAGGAATAGTACTCCATCAGGGAGAAACCAACAATGGCACTCCGGATCGAGAAAAATGGCCCGAATATGTTCAGAAAATTTACCTTGATTTAATCTCCGACCTTGCCCTAAATAAGGAGACCCCGCTCTTAGTCGGCGAATTAGTAGACCAACAACAAGGCGGTGTGGAAGCTAGTATGAATGAAGTCATTCAAACTATACCTTCTTTATTAAAACAAGCACATGTAATCTCTTCTGAAGGGTGTGAAGCACAAGACGACAATGCTCATTTTACTAGTGAAGGAGTGCGATTATTGGGAAAAAGATACGCCGAAAAGATGCTTCAATTATTAGATGAGGAAAAAATATAGAAGGGGCCGGTTAAAATGATTTTCTTGTTTGAGCGAAGAGAGTTTAAAATCATTGAGGCGAATGGAAGAAAATTTAGCTTTTGACTTCTAAGTCTTGAATTTTTTGCTTCTTTTTGTTTCAAGTCAAAAACGAAGAAGACGGATGCTTGAAAGTAGTCCCTATCAATATTGCACATTAAATAAACTATATATCAAACTACTCCAATGAAAAAACACCTACTCCTTATCCTCCTCCAACTCACATTCCAAGGCGCCTACGCCCTAGAACTCCCCTCCTTTTTTTCCGACGGAATGATCCTACAACAATCCGATACGGTCAACATTTTCGGATGGGAAAAACCCAATACCAACATTCAACTCAACAGCAGTTGGGGAACACAAGTACAAACCAAATCCAACAAAGAAGGATTTTGGACCCTAAAACTCCCTACACCCAAAGGCAGTTTTGATACCCATCAAATCACCATTGACGGAAAAAATAAGATCACACTCAAAGACATTTTAATTGGAGAGGTTTGGCTGGCTTCTGGACAGTCCAATATGGAATGGACTGCTTCTGCCGGACTGAAAAACGATAGTACAGAAATCAAAAATGCCCATCAGCCTTTTGTCCGAATTTTTAAAGCAGAAAGAAATGACTCCAACCAAAAAGACACTAAAGTAAAAGGTGAATGGCTCACAATGACGCCTAAAACCATGCCTCACGTCAGTGTTGTGTCCTATTACTTCGCTACAAAACTCAAAGATACTTTAATGGTGCCCATAGGCATCATCACCACTTCTTGGGGAGGAACACCCATAGAAACATGGATTCCAAAAGATGCTTTACAACAAGACCAAGACCTTTGGGCTTCCTCACAAAAACACAAACCCAACCCTTGGGGCCCTGTTGAACAAGGACTTTTATACAATGGAATGATTGCTCCTTTCAAAGATTTCACCATCAGCGGTCTACTTTGGTACCAAGGCGAAGCCAATGTAGAATACCCTGAACTGTACGCCGAAAAATTACAACTCCTTGCCCAAACTTGGAGGAAACAATTTGACCGCAATCTCCCTTTGTATTTTGTACAGATTGCTCCTTACAAGTATGCCTCCTCTGTCAACGCTGGTCAACTGCGTAACGAACAAAGAAGAGCTTCAGAAATCATCAACAACTCAAAAATGCTCGTCATCTCAGATGTTGCTAACCTAGATGATATCCACCCTACCAACAAAAAGCCAGTTGGACAACGTCTTGCCTACATCGCATTAAAAGACACCTACGGCTTGATCACCAAAGAAGTATTTTCGCCTACTGTTGACCGCATCTTCACGGATTACAACGGGCACATTCATATCACTTTCAAACATGGAAAAGGCCTTCATTTCACCTCTTCTGATATCCAACATTTTGAAGTCGGAAACACCAATACTTCCCAATGGGCTACAGCGATCCGTATCGAAAATGATCAAATTATTTTGGTCTCTCCTATCGAAAATCCGAAATGGGTTAGGTTTGCGTATTCGAGTACGGCTATGCCTGGGATTGTGAATGAAGGAGGGATTGTGGTGAGTTGTTTTGGGGAGGTTTTGATAAACAAAAGTGCATCTTATTAAAAGCTCAGACTATTACAAAATTCATGTTTCAAGTGTTAAGCGATAGCGTCACTTGGAACTTTTCTTTGGCGAAGTCTCCCGACTTCGAAAAAACACCACTTTTTCATTCATTTCGAAGTCAGGAGACTTCGCCAATTTGTCATCACAAGTGGCGCCTATCGGCTTAACACTTGCGATATAGAAAGATGTTTTAATAAAATGTCCTCACGAAATAATATAGTACATTATTGATTATCCCTTGCATAACCATAAAACAGTACTTCCGAAATACAAGTATCATCATATTTTTCACCAGAATAAGTTTCTAGTATCTTGATTTTCACTTTCAAAGTGGAATTAGATTTTTCTACCATTTCATCAACACTATTATATATTAATCCTAACTCGCCAAAGTCATAAATAATTTGAACATTTTCATAGAAATGATCATCATAATAACATTGGGGTTGTAATTCAATAACAGTCGTATCATTCGTTAAATAATTTTCTTCAATATCTTCCACTTTAATACTTAATTCCAATGACTTAATCCTATTATTTTGATTATAAACAGTTCCATTTTTATAATATCCATTTAGTATCCCAATCCCATTAATAAATACTTTTTCATTAAATTCAAACTCAATCCATTCCCCTTTTCCCATTCCATTGACACCTTCTACCCAAGCCGTTTTATCATCTAAATCAATTAAATTTTCTTTAGGGTATCCTTTTAATGTTGATGAGACATTAATATTCTTGACAACACTTTTATTTAAGTGATCTGTTTTTTCTGAAGTTTCAAAATTAGTAGGGTCGATCCTATATTCTATTTCTAACGTTTTATCAGATGGGTTATAATTTTCTCCATACCACCCAATGTAATTATTGTGATAAGTTAATTCTTCCAAACCTTTAATAGTAATCTGTTCAAAACATAAGTTATCTGGCTTTTTAATTGATAAAGAAAGTGTATCGATCACACCATCACCAAAAAATCCACATGGTGACAAATCATATAAAAACCTTGTATTTGTTGTTCTTGAAAAACGTGAATCAGTATCTCTTCCCCAATAATAATAATGTGAACTAATAGAGTAAGAAACTTCTAAAAGTACCGTTTGTCCTGCCTCAAGTTTTAATTCAGTTACATACCAATCTCTTGACATCGTATAACCTTCATCAATAAAAGGACCTTTAATTTTTGATTTATTTGTTTCCTCTTCAACATAATATTCCAAAGCTTTCCCATTAAAGCTAAAATCAAAATTTGAAACGGTTTTACAATAGCTTACATGACTATATTCATCACCTTTAACGTAATCTATAGGAAATCCATACTTGACATTATCTGTTTCACCTAAATTTTTTAGCCTATATATTACTTTGACCTTTACATATTGATCAGTCAATTCAATATTTAAGTCTTCACTTAAAACTTTAATATCTTTCTTTGAGATCAATTTTAGGTTACCTGATTTTTGAGTAAAACATCCGTGAACTGGTCCTCCATTTCCAAAAACAAAGAGTGGTAGTAAAATAAATAGTAATTGAAGTATTAGCTTCGTTATGTTTGCTTTGTTATTCATAAAAAAATATCCTTTAGGATTTAACTATAAATAAAGGTAATAAATAATCCCAAAACCATTTATTTAACTCAACTAACCACATCTAAATAATATTCCGTCATTCAAAAAACAACCCACACTCAATCCTTCTTGAATGTGGGTATCCTAAAATACAATGTATATTGATAGAAGTCAGAGACTTCTAATGATCTTTCAAGCACAAATGACGCTGTCGCTTAACATTTGCGCTAGGGGTTACTTTTTAGAAAACAACACCCAATCCAACTCCATCTCAGCATCTGATTCGAAAACGCATACAAGGTTGGTCGTTCCTTTCGGTTTATGGCCCAATTTAGCTTTGACCGTTTGCCATTTATCATTCGTATTATCCACTAATGCTTTGGCGATTAATGGGCCATTTTTAGAATTCTCTCGTATCTCTACATATCCTTTTTGGCCAGTGTGTTTCAGCTTTAATTTTATATACTTTGGTTTGTTGTCGAAGTTGACGGAGTTGTATTGTACCCAACTGTCTGTTTTGGCTTTGGTTACTTTCCACTCTGGAATTCCTGCTTTTTGAGTAAAACCAATTTCTGCATTATGGATTTGGGAATAACGATCCATTTGTATGGTGTCTGAAGCGGAAGTAAGTCCTACTCCTCTCAATGTTGGAATGACTTTTCGGATGGAACCGTCTTCCTCAAAAAATAAACTGTCTACACATATGGATCTTAGGTGACCTGTATTTGAGATGTCGTTGTGATGGTAAAACATATACCATTGTTTTTTGTATTCTACAATAGAATGATGATTCGTCCAGCAATCCTTAAAACGGTCCATAATTGTTCCTTTGTATTCGAAAGGCCCTAATGGACTTTTCCCTATGGCATAACCAATCTCTTCTGTACTGTTCTTTGTGTCTTTATTGTGCGGGAAAGTCAAGTAATAAATACCGTTTCTTTTGAAGACAAATGGTCCTTCTTTGTACTCTTGTGGTAGATTTTCAATCGCTAACGTTTCTCCTTCTACGGCTTTCATATCAGGAGTAAGTTTGACTACTCTTAGAGAATTTCCTTTTCCTCCTCCCCAATACATATACGCTTGTCCATCATCGTCAATAAACGGATTGGGATCGATGCCTTTTAACCCATCAATATAATTCGGCTCAATGGTAAAGGGACCTTCAGGTTGTGTGGCTGTAGCAAGTCCGATCTGACGGAAACCGCTTTTATCTGCGGGCGTATTGGGAAAGTAATAATAGTAAGTTCCTTCTTTGTAAGTGATACAAGGTGCCCACATTCCATACCCCACTTTGTTGCCCCAAGGAACGTCTTTTTGGGCTACAATCACGCCATGATCCGTGTAGTTGACCAAGTCAGTTGTAGAAAAAGCATGGTAGTCTGTCATCACATGCCCATGCCCTTCTTTTACGGCACCCAATTTCTCCCACTCCGGATTCCAAGGTACATCATGTGACGGATAAATATATAGTTTTCCGTTGTACACCCTTGCCGTAGGATCAGCAGTGTAGATGTTGGTGATAATCGGGTTTTGCGCCAATAGTTGCATTGAAATACTAAAAAAGAGCCATAGCATTAGTCCATTTTTTTTCATACTTGTAGAGTTGTTTGTCTTTGATTCATTTCTGTAAGTAAATATCAATGAATTACTGTTGGTGTAATAGTAAATTTATCCTTGAAATTAGGGTGCAATTTTAAAGAGAAAATTATTTTGGTTTTCATGGGTGAGATATTGAATGTGGTTTTAGAAATCAGGAGATTTCTGTTGATCTGTAGGGCACGAATGACGCTTACGCTTAACATTCGCGCCAGTGGGTCATAAAAATCTTGTAGAATGATCGATTGTAAGTTTACAATGGACCAACTTATTTAATAAATCTTTCTCTTTTTAAATTTCAATTTACTAACTATGAGGTATTAAATCATCTCATCTATTACCATTTTAAATGAAAGAACTATGGAACAAGCTATTTTAAAGAACTTAAGAACAAACCACCACATCCTCTCTAAGTTTATTGATGGATATTCTCTGGAACAATTAAACAAAATTCCGGAAGGGTTCAGAAACAATATCATCTGGAATATCGGTCATCTTATCGTGGCTCAGCAAGGATTGATTTACCGTTCTTCTGACTTGCCTATTCATGTAACGAAAGATATGGTCGATAAATACACGAATGGCACTGTCCCTGATGGCAATACCACGCAAGATGAGGTAGACGAAATCAAAGGTTTACTTTTCAGTACTTTGGACCAACTTGAAAAAGACTTGGAGGAAGGAATTTTCAAGCATTATAATGAGAGACAAACCAAAACAGGATTTACAATTTCTAACCTTGAAGATGCTTTAGTGTTTTGTAGTTTCCATGAAGGAATACATTTGGGAATGATCCTTTCTTTGAGGAAGTTTTTGTAACTCTTTTAGGGCTTTTTTTTGTTAGAAGTCTGAGACTTCTTGTGATTTTTAAAGCACAAATGACGCTGTCGCTTAAGATTTTAGCTAGGGAAACATAATGCTACCTCAATGGCGCGAATGTTAAGCGATAGCGGCATTCGTGTCCTACAGATCATCAGAAATCTCCTGATTTCTAAAAAACATGTTTATACAAAATCAATTTCGAGAACAGTGTACTTCTTGCCGCTGTAGTGACGGGCACTGCTGTACATATATTCTTCTGGTTCATTTACTACACCATTTCGAACTGGATTATTGTGTATATAATTCATCTTCTGATCCAATAGTTTTGGACTACTTAATTGAATTGGAAAATTATAGTGTTGCCAAAATTGGAAGTTTTGCTTTGCAGGATTGGCTGAAGATTTAAATAGCCATAACATCCATTTTTTCCTGCTTTCTTTTGGGTTTTGCTCAATCGCTTTTCTAATATTTTGTGATGTATACTTCTTAAAATCTCTTAGGATAAATTCTAATTTCTCGCCCCCCTCTTTGGTTGAGATAATTAGGTGAAGATGATTGGTCATTATGACATATGAATGGATCTGTAACCCTTTATTTTTTTGACAAAATGTTAAGCTATCTATTATGATATCAATGTATTCTTTTCTTGTGAAGACATCCACCCATTCAGTAACAGTAAGTGTTACAAAATAACATTTCGTTTGATCGTTAAACTTATATTTCCTACTCATATTTTAGCTAGTTTATGAATCGTTGTAATCTGTATTACGATGATACTAAAATATGAAATCAATGTAATATATATATTCTCTTTTTTTAGAAGTCGGAGACTTCTTGTGATTTTTAAAGCACAAATGACGCTATCGCTTAACATTTGCGCTAGGGAAACTTACTGCTCTCAATGGCGCGAATGTTAAGCGACAGCGTCATTCGTGTCCTATGGATCATCAGAAATCTCCTGATTTCTAATTACTTTCCACCAATTCCATCAAACTATATTCTCCATTATACTTCCAACTATGATCACTTTCTGAAGGAATTTCGGAAGCTTCCAATCCTACCATCACTTCTGATTTTAATACGCGAAGCATCAAGCAGTCGGTTGGAAGGTAGTCGACTAATGTGTTGGTTTTAATGGTACAATCGTAGTCATAATCCCCTACTAATTTTCTGTAGTTTAAATCTCCTTTGAAAATCAATAAATCGGATTGACTTAAAGTTTGGTTTAATTGGGATGGAATGTTTTTATAGTCATTGGAACTCGACCAATATTCGTGGCTTTTCAAGGTAAGCTGATTGCTTTGAATGAGTGCCTCAATTTCTTCTGCAAAGTCTTTTAAGTCTTCTTGTTGTTTTAAGGAATGCGTCAAATAATTGAAGTCTGAAATCAGTGCATCTGAAACGAAGTAAGGCATTATTTTAAAATGTAATACTACTTCTTTTACATCCGTTTTAGTCAGTAAGTAATGTGATAAAATCAGATCTGCAAAAAGTTCTTCTCCTGCATTATCCAAAATAATATCAATTTGATGACTGTTTTCTATTTTTTCAAATACTTCAGCGGAATGATCAATCAAAATACTACTTGCTGAAGTTTGTGAATAAGTATCTGAACTTTGGCTTAGGTCCGCTTTATTTCCTAAAAGATCCAATTTCAACAATGCACCAAAGTTATCAACAGTATGTGTGGACAACTTTTGATATTCAGCATAACTTTTCTGCATATTCTCAAAAGTCTTGGCATTAAAGTCATTTTTGATAAATGAAAAGTAATCTTCTTGAATACCATCCTGTTTTGTCAGTTCTAATAACTTGTGATAGAAATAGCTTTCTATTACAATAAATGGAGCGTTATCCCATCTATATTGCTCTTGGGTAATTGCTTCGTTGATTTCCTTGATAAATTGATTTTGGAGGGCATTTTCCGTTTCCAATTCTTGAAGCAATGGCAGTGGTGCATCAGGAATCGTCTGCTTAAATACTGATAATTTTGAATCTGAAGTCAACTGATAATGTGCTATCAATTTTTCTACAATAGAAGCTATTCTATTTTTTACGGTGTAATACGCAAATGATGATCGGTCACTGGTTTGGATCAGTTGGTGCATTTTATCAAAATTATAAGTCTTTCTACACATTCCTGCTATTCAAAAGCAATAAGGGTGTAAAGATAGCCTTATTGCAGTTTTTGCGAAACGAATTCTATATAATATGATGAATGATTTTCGTTAGAAGTCGGAGACTTCTTGTGATCTTTAAAGCACAAATGACGCTGTCGCTTAACATTTGCGCTAGGGGAATGTACTCCCTCAATGGCGCGAATGTTAAGCGACAGCGTCATTCGTGTCCTATGAATCATCAGAAATCTCCTGATTTCTAAAAAAAGCCAACTATGCCGTCTGCAGATCCGCCAATGACTTTCTAAAATCGGAAGGGGTCAGACCTTTGAATTTTTTGAATTGACGGTTGAAATTTGAGAGGTTATTGAAACCGCATTCGTAGCAGATTTCGGCAATATTTTTATTTGAATTGATCAGGAAGAAGGCGGCTTTGCCTAATCGGATATCGTTGAGGAATTTGATAAAGCTTTTGCCTGTTCTTTTTTTGAAGAAATGACTGAAAGCGGAATCACTCATATTGATCAAAAGTGCAGCTTCTTTGACATCAATTGGGCGGTTGTAGTTTTCAAAAATAAACTCCAATACCTTGTTGATTCTTCGGCTTGTCTCTTGTGGATGCACGCCGATGAAACCATCAGAAGCTAGTGATCTTGTCTCTTGGCTGATGCCGAGTTGATGTAAGAGGTTGAAAAATAATATTACTCTTTCGAAGCCCGAACTGATCACCAAGTCTTTTAATATCAGCTTGATTCTATAGCGGTCTGTTCCTTCAAAAACGACGCCTTTACCTGAGTTAGAAAAGAGGGTTCTGATACTTTCAAATTCATTTTTCTTTAATAATGAATCTGAAATGATACTTCTTTTAAACTGTAAAGTAGTCACACATGGCTTGTCGGTAGACCCCTCTTCTTTCATCCATTTGTGTTGAATGTTGGGACCTAAAAACACTAAATCTTCCTGCTCATAATTTTCCACGGAATTGCCTACAATCCTTCGTCCGTTACAACCTTCCACTAGGGTCAGTTCAAAATCATCATGCAGGTGAATAGGATAATCAAAATCTGCATTCAAATGATGTTGTAAGACAAATAGATTTTCGTCACTTACCGGTGTTATTTCTGGAAAGACCTTCATGAGCTATATTGTTGTTTACTTTATTCTAAATAAAAATGACAAAAGAAAGAATCGCTAAAACAGCTAAAATTATGGCTTGTACTCTAAAGTTATGATACCATTTGCTATTTTTCAATTCTTTGGTCTCTTCATGCCATATTTCTGTAGTCCATAGGTTGCCTTTTAATTGTAATGCAGAAGGAGCTTTGGTACTCACGGAAGCGATCACACAAACCGCTACACTAATAGAAACTAGAATCGGTACCATTAATAAAAAGTGAACGTCTGCTAGGAAGGTTTTGTTTTTGAAAAGCAATAAACCTACGGCAGTAATAGCTCCCACTAATAATGTGGCAAAGGCGCCGTTGGCATTGGCACGCTTCCAGAATAAGCCTAAGAAGAAAATGGTCACAATTGGAGGTGCCAAGTAAGAGGCCATTTCTTGATAGTAATCTACTAGTGAGCCGAATTTCTGGATATTGGGAGCCCAAACTGCAGCGGTGATCAAGATGATTACGGAAATCACTTGCCCTACTTTTACCAGCTTTTCTTTTGAGGTATTCGGAAATGCGTTGGAGTAAAAATCCATTGTCAATAAGGTCGAGGCCGAATTGATGGACGCGGATAAGGTAGAAGTTAATGCTGAAATCATAGCGGCCATAATAATTCCCATTAAGCCTACTGGCATTAAACTCATGATCAGTCTTGGGTAGATTTCATTGACATCTACTAATTTTGTGACTTCATTACCGAACATGGATAATGGAACTTCTACCTCAAAAAGATTCATCAAACGGGCACATAAACCTGGGAAAATGAAGATAAATAAGGTGAAGATATAGAGGAAACCTACAAATAAAACACCTTTACGTCCGTCTTCAATTGATTTTGCAGAAAGTACTCTTTGCACCATCACTTGGTTATTTCCCCAGAAATAAAAACCGAGTACAGGAATACCTAAAATAATACCTAACCATGGGGTGGTGGCATCGTCCATTGGTCTTACTAAATGCAACCACATTCCATCACTGAAACGGTCCATCAGTACGTCCCATCCGCCAATTTCTGCAAAGGCTAAATAAGAAAGGATAATAGAACCGATGATCAAAATAACGGCTTGAACAAGTTCGGCATTGATAGCAGAAGATAGACCTCCAAAGATGGTATATGATCCTGCTATGATAGCCATAATATAAATTACTGTAGCTAAGTCGGCTTCAGGAAAGATCAATCGAATAATTAGTGCTCCTGAATATAATGCGGCTGCCGCATCTAAAAATACATTGCCAATAATAGTGATAATGGAAAAGAAGGTCTTCGGTCTTTTATCGTATCTTTTTTCCAAAAACTCAGGCATGGTATACACTCCTGATTTGATATAAAAAGGAAGAAAGAACATGGCAAAAAAGATCATTACCAAAATGGAAACCCATTGGTAATTGAAAACGGCTAACCCTGTTTTAAAGCCTTCGGCAGATTGGCCAATTAATGTAGTGGACGAAACCGAAGCGGCAAACAAAGATAAGCCCACTGCTTTCCAGGACATATTTCTTCCTGCAAGAAAATAAGATTCTGAATCCGAATTATTTGCATTTTTGAAAGCCCAGAAAAGTATGATTACGATATAAACAACAACAAAGCATAAGTCTATGTTGCTCATTTGGAAGTCCATAAGTTTTAATTTAAATCTGTATATTTCATTTCATATAATAAGCAAGGTGCAGTCATTTTACAAAACGCCCCTCTAGTGTTGAGCATATAGTAAACTACTGTTCACTTTCAATCAACATTTCTACTAGTTTTCTATGATCTACTTCCATGCTTTCCTTCTTCTTCATTTTTGTCTTGAAACAAAAACGAAGCAAAAAATTCAAGGCTTAGAAGTCAAAAGCTAAATTTCATTCCTTTCGCCTAAATGATTTTAAACTCGCTGCGCTCAAACAAGAAAATCATTCTTTACGGCTCAATCCATAAAATTCTTAACGCTTTTCCCTTCAAGGCCGGGAGAGCACTACCAAACGAATAGGGTAGTTGTTCCAATGGCGCGAATGTTAAGCGTAAGCGTCATTCGTGACCTATAGATCATCAGAAATCTCCCGATTTCTAAATACCATTCTTGGTTCACAACCTAATTAAGCAATAGTATCATCTGAAACTGAACTTTAGTGACGTATTCTGACTTAATACTTGCGATATTGAAATCAAAAAAATCATTTCTTAAAAAAATTAAGGTCCCAGTTGAAACGGGACCCTAAATAACACATTAATCCATTACCAAAGTAGTTTCTTTCGTATTATCCTTAATGAAAGAAACTAGCTCATGGATATCGCAAGTCGCTACACCACAATATTGATCACTACCGCCATAATAAATGTACAGTGTGTCATCAACTAAAACATTTCCTGTTGGGAAGACCACACCCCACTTATAAAGACCGCTTTTTTCCCAGTCTTCTTCAGGTTCCATGATATAATCTTTGGTTCTGTACAAGATCTTTGTAGGATCTTCTAAGTCCAACAGGCAAGCTCCAACTCTATAGCAGTTGTCCTTGTCCACACCATGGTAAAGCATCACCCATCCTTCGTCCGTTTTCACAGGAGGAGTGTTGCCACCTACTTTCACTTCCCACCATTCTTCACCTTTTAATAGTAAGTCAGATTCATGCTTCCAATTGACCATATCATCAGAAGATTGAATCCATATTGCAGGGTATTCCGTACCATACTCCTCACCGATCCACTCTTTCGGGCGGTGTAACATATAGTATTTATCATTTACTTTTTCTGGGAAAATAATCACATCACGGTCATCCAATTCAGGTTTTGTGATTCTTCCTACCCTACGGAAATTCTTTAAGTCTTTAGAAATAGCTAAGCCCGTATTGGCAATGTTTTTCTTTAATAGTTCCGGATGAAATTCATCCATTTCAGGAGCCACAACAGCATCATAACTGTATTTCCAATATTGTCCTGGAGGGAATGCTCTGTACGCATAAGTGATATAGAAAGTATCACCAAATTTTACAATTCTTGGATCTTCCACACATCCTGAGTCAGGCCCATCTTCTGAAGGAGAAAAAACAGGTTGATCTTGCACTCTTTTGAAGTTAAAACCATCTTCACTTTCAGCAAGACCAAAATAGATCTTATGGTCAAAATCGTCTCCCGCTGCTCGATACATCATATAAAACTTCCCGTCTTCATACCACGCTCCAGGGTTACACACTACCAAGTTTTCCCACTCGTTGGATGCATGTGGAGATAATACTGGATTTCCTTCAAATTTTGTAAGTTTCATGTTCATTTAGGTTTAAAGGCCCCAAGGAAAGAAAGACTATTTCTTGCCCTGATTCCTAATAACAGCTGAGGAATAAATTTGAACTTCATTTCCTCACCTGTTCAGATAAAAAAAAGATTGACGACGACATGAATACAAATGTAAAGGGGGGAAGTGATGCAATCTTATAGGATAAAACGCAATAGTGATACTTTTTTGAAATTGTTAATATAAATACATTGCAATATGCTCCAAAAAGTATCTATTAATGATATAAATTCGTGCAATATTCAAAAAAGTATCATGTTGTAACACAAAAGTAGTAGTGCAGGCCTTATCTCCTATCTACCTTTACAACCGTACTAATGCAAAACAAACATTACTTTTTGTACGGGTACTTAATCTTTCATTTAATGAGTATGATATATGAAATTTTTACAGCTATTCATTTTTTTATTCTTAGTACTTCAGCTTCACTTATTCGCTTCTACTGTTCAGCCTGAAATTTTAGAGGTCAACACTGAAAGCACTACTATTACTACTTTTGATAAGTTTGAAGCACTTGTAAAAGTAAAGGCAGACTTTGAAAATCCTTACGATCCTCAACATATAGATGTAAGTGCATCGATCACATTACCTGATGCAAGCACTATTAATTATCCTCTTTTCTTTTTAGAAGGCGATAGTGATAACTCTACTTGGGGATTAAGAATCGCTCCTAGAACTACTGGAGAATATACTTATACTATTACTGTTGTAACAGATGAGCAAAGTACAACTTCCACTTCTTTTACATTTAATGCGATTGAAAGTGAAAATCCAGGTTTCCTTCATACTGTTGACAAAAACTACAACAACTTGGTTTTTGATAATGGTGATGGTTTCAGAGGTTTTGGTTTGAATATGGGCTGGGAAGCTAGAAACAGTGAAAACCCAAAGTATACCTATGACTTCTGGTTTGATTTATTAGCATCACATCAAATCAACTTTGTAAGAACTTGGTTGAATGTACCTTGGAACTTACCGATCGAATGGAACAAAGTCGGTTCAGACCGATACAATGATTATAATGGCGTGGGCTACCACCCTGAAGGTTTGGCACGTATTGAATACATGATTGATGAAGCCGAAAAAAATGATCTGTATTTAATGTTGGCGATGGATTTCCACGGTGCACTTTGGGTCAATAATAATGACGGTTGGGGTAATAATGTATGGAAAGATCACCCTTACCAACAATTAGCAGGTTGTGTTAATCCTAACGACTTTTTCACGTTTGAAGAAGCAAGAAGACTTTATAAAAACAGATTAAGATACATCGTAGCACGTTGGGGGTACTCTACTTCGGTAGGTGCTATTGAATTTTTTAATGAGGTCGACAATACAATTATCTATGATGGACAAAATGTAAATCCTGCTGATGTAGTGGAATGGCATGATATCATGAGTAAGTATTTAAAATCGATCGATTATCATGAGCATATTGTTACGACAAGTATTAGTCATAATACCGTGAATGGCCTTTTTGATGTTCAGGAATTAGACCTTATTCAATCTCACCTTTATGGTTCTGTAGGCGGTATGGCTCAAAAAATTCAAGAGTTAACGAATAAGCATCAAAAACCTTATGTAGTAGGTGAAATGGGATTGGACTTTATGCCTCCTAATAATAATGATGAAGCCAAATGGATCAAAGATTTACAAAAAACAATGTGGTTGGGCATGTTTGAAAAAACATCAATCATTCCTATGACATGGTGGTGGGAAAACTATGAGGTTTGGAATGCTTACGACAAGTTTGAATTCTTAGCTGAATTTACGGAGAAAATGACGACAAAGAGTGACAATGAAATTAAGGAACTCACATTTGTAAACAGTGAAGACCTTGAAGGGCAAGGAATGGTGCTTAGAAACAGACATGGCTATGCCTTTATTCACGGAAACGGAAAGAATCTTAGAAACATCACATTCCAAGTGGACGGCCTTCCTCGTGATGAATATACTTTCTATGTCTACAATGCCTACACTTATGAAGAGAAAGACAGAGTAGATGTAACAGCAAGTAGCTCTGGCAAGTTTTACATCGAAATCAAAGACATCAAATCAAATGAAGACGTAGTACTTTATTTTGAAAATAAAAGAGGTGATGTGACTAGTATTGATGATCAATTTAAAAATATCAACTGGAAACTATACCCTAACCCTGCTCAATCAAAGTTGAACTATGCCATTGAGGAAATGTTCAACCCTGTTAATGCTCAATTTTTCATTTATGATATGAATGGCAAATTAATGCAACAGTCTCCTCTTTCTAAAAGTGAAAGTATCAATATTGAATTCTTACCAAAAGGTGTTTATGTTTTCAAAATTGTAACGGATGAAAGAGAAGACCACAAGGTGTTTATTAAGCAATAGATTTTAACAATTCTGGGTTTGACTGCTCAACGGTTCAATGCTCAATTTCAAGCTTTATTTAGGTTTGGGATTGAGCATTTTTTATGGATTACTTTCAATTAAAATTTGTACAAGCTTTCTAGCATCTACTTTCAAACTACCAAACTTAAATTCTAGACAATCCACAAGCATGAATTTTTAGCGATACCGTCATTCGTACCTAAAAAACATTAGAAATCTCACGATTTCTAACTAACATGAACACTCAATTTCCCTCCTTTTTCAAAAACGTACACCTTACGTTAATTTTATATGAAACTGGCACGCATTTAATAATATCTAAAATAAAAACTTGAAAAATGGTGAAATTTTACAGTATTATAAATTTATTAGGTAATTTTTTACGAAAATAATAAATAACATCTCTACTATTTCAAAAGGTTTTAAATATTACAGCTAACGAATCTTACTCAACAAAACAAAAGCAAGATATTTAAGAGCAATCATAAAATATTATTCTAAATAAATGTAAACATGCACAATGAAACAGAATAATATTCTGACATAAAATACAAAAAGTGACCGTTTACGAACAAGTTGTTCAGATACGCAATAAAAACAGTGTTCCATTTACACTTAAAACCCAACAAAACCAACTCAACATATTGAAAAACAATTAATTAACTCACTTTGGCAAGTCTTTAGTATATAGTAAAGCATAATTCAATGATACAAGAAAACACAAAATATATATAGTCATGAAATCTTTAAAACAACTTTTAGTTCTAGCGTTATTTGCAATCATCACTGTAAATCCTTCTTTCGCTAATCCTACTGATAACGAAGATAACGAGATTGACAAATTACGTGCTGCGGTTGAAAACGCAACAGCTACTGACTGGGAAGCTTACGCTGATGCGGCAGACAGATGTATCGAGTTGAAAGCGAACTTAAGTGAAGCTTATGTTTGGATCGAAAAATCAATTGCGATCAACGCTAATGCTGAGAACTTAGAAATCAAAGGAGATTACTTAGCATTAAATGGAGCAGACGACATGGCCATTGAAACATACAACAAAGCTATTTTAGCAGGAATGCTTGCTGGCGAAGATGTTTCTAAAATACAAAAGAAAGTATTGAAGTTATCTCGTCGCTAAAAAATAGCCTACGAGAGACGGATACTACTAAACATGAACGATAGATGAAGGCCTATAAGTGAAAACTTATAGGCCTTGTTTTTTATCATCAACTTTTACTCGACCTTTCTGCAAGCATTTATAGGATCTACTTTCAAGTTTCTTTCTTCTTCATTTTTCCATTGATGAAAAACGAAGCAAAAATTCAAGGCTTAGAAGTCAAAAGCTAAATTCCATTGCTCTCGCCTAAATGATTTTAAACTCGCTAAAGCTCGAACAAGAAAATCATTTTTAACGGCTCAATACATGAAATTCTTAACGCTTTTCCCTTCAAGGCCGAAGAAAGTACTACCTAACGAATTGATTAGAAAGACCACTGGCGCGAATGTTAAGCGATAGCGGTATTCGTGTCCTTCAGATCATTAGAAATCTCCTGATTTCTAAATGCCATAAATTTTCGTCAACTTTTACTCGACCTTTCTGCAAACATTTATAGGAGCTACTTTCGAACTTCCTTCTTCTGCATTTTTGTTACAGATCAAAAAACAACTGTATTATAACGCCCTCGGGAACCACAAGATACAAATAACATCATCTATAAATATTTGTGCCATTGGACCTTCTACCCAATTTGTTTGGTAGTACTGAAATACTCAATGAATAAGCCGAGAAGTCTTTTTAGTAGTACTCAATTTCAAGCTTTATAACTGCTCGAAACTGGGCTTTTTTTACGTCTTGAAATGGGGAGATTTCAAAAGCGTACACTTCACATTAATTTTATATGAAGCAGGCGTTAATATGATAATATCTCAAATAATTACTTTCAAAAAAGAAAATATTTAAACGATTTATAATTTATAAGCACAATAATTATAAAAATCATAAATAACCTATCTACTTCTTTTAAAGATTTTAAACATATTGGTTAAGAAATCTTTCCGCTCAGAATAAAAACAATGTATACTACATTAATTAAAGAATATAATTTTAAATAAATGTAAATAAATATTCTAATACAGAATTATATTTCGAAAAATTCAACAAAAAGTGATCGATTACGAACAAATTGTTCAAATATGTAATGAAAACTATGTACGATTTACACTTAAAACCCGAGGAATCAAACATAAAACTCTAACTATCAAGTACATAATTATTATTGGCAAGCCTTTAGTATAAGGTAAAGTGTATTTAATCGAATCAAAAAACAAAAAATATATATAGCCATGAAATCTTTAAAACAACTTTTAGTAATCGCGTTAGTTGCAATCATCACTGTTAGCCCTTCATTCGCTAACCCTACTGATAAAGATGATAATGAAATTTCAAAACTACGTGCTGCTGTTGAAAACGCTGCCGCTACTGATTGGGCAGTTTATTCAAACGCTGCTGAAAGATGTATCGAGTTGAAAGCGAACTTAAGTGAAGCTTTTGTTTGGATTGAAAAGTCAATCGCTATCAACGAAAACGCTGAAAATTTAGAAATCAAAGGTGACTATTTAGCATTAAATGGTGCGAAAGATATGGCTATCGAAGCTTACAATAAGGCAATTTTGGCTGGAATGATCGCTGGTGATGATGTTGCAAAACTACAAAAGAAAGTATTAAAAATGTCTCGCCGTTAATCACAAAGACATCTGCTAATGTAAGAGTGAACTGCGAATAACAACAAAGCCTTCAGGTGAAAATCTGAAGGCTTTGTTGTATATATAGGGCTGTAAATGATTACTGTTGATAATATCTCTTCATTTATTTCTCTTTTATTTGAAACTAATCAACTTTTGCACGTCTTCAAACTCATCTACTAAACCTTTAGAACCGATAATAATTGGCGTTCGTTCATGGTAGGCTTGTGGCTTAATGTCCATAATACGAATATCACCATTCGTTGCACGTCCTTTTGCTTGTTCAGTGATAAAGGCCAATGCGTGACATTCATACATTAATCTCAATTTTCCTTTTTTATATTGATCTGTTGCAGGATAAAGGTATACGCCGCCTTTTAGTAAGTTTCTATGGAAATCACATACTAAAGAACCTACATATCTTGTTCCTTTTTTCTTAGACTTCAACTCGTAAAGATACGTTTTCACATCTCTAGAAAATTCATCTTTATCTCTTTCATTCACGCTGTAATATTCTCCATCTTGAGGTTGGATAATATTAGGATGAGATAAAAAGTATTCTCCTAGTGACGGTTCGTATGTAAAACCATTCACACCACACCCTGTAGTGTACACTAACATGGTAGATGATCCATACAAAATATACCCTGCCGCCACTTGTTTTGTACCTTCTTGTAAGAAATCTTCTTTGGTGAAAGGTTGCCCTTGTGGACTCACTCTTTTGTAAATTGAAAAAATTGTTCCTACAGAAACATTAACGTCCACATTAGAAGATCCATCCAACGGATCAATGGCCACTACATATTTTGCATCATAATTTCCAGTGTCGATCACCTCATCACTCTCTTCAGATAAGATGGCACAAACCTGTTTTCCATTAATTAAAGCTTTCTTAAATCGGTATTCAGCAATAACATCCAACATTCTTTGAGGTTCACCCTGAATGTTTTCGTCTTCTGTCATTCCTTCAATTCCACTAAGTCCTGCCCTATTAATTTCTCTACTAATAATTTTAGATGCAATAACGATATCTCTCAATAATTGAGATAATTCTCCCGTGGCATGAGGAAATTCGCTTTGTCTTTGTGCGATGAATCGATCAACAGCAATTCCGACCGGTGACGTAAAAGTGTCCAGGTTAGCTTTAGATTTTTCAGTGTAAATCATAATTTAGTAATAGATATAAGTCTGAGAAGTACTGACTCAAAATTAGTTGGTAACCCTTTTATTTTTGATAAACATCTCATGTAACAAATTCTACTTTATCGCATTAACTGTATAAAAAATAAGCGGTGGAAGGTAATTTTGATGTTGGTACTTAAGTAAATACTTAGATGAATAATAATATCACTAGGTGTAAAAGGTAGTGTGTTGTTTACTAGTGATAAGAATTTTTTTAAAAGTTAAAACAAAGTTCTCGTTACTTCCAATCGATCTTTCTACAAGCATTTATAGGGTCTACTTTCAAGCTTCCTTCTTCTTCATTTTTCCATCGATGAAAAACGAAGCAAAAAATCTAGGCTTAGAAGTCAAAAGCTAAATTCCATTTCTCTCGCCTCAATGATTTTAAACTCGCTTTGCTCAAACAAAAAAATCATTTTTAACGGCTCATTCCATGAAATTCTTAACGCTTTTCCCTTCAAGGCCAGGGGGTGATACTACCAAACTAAAATGGTAGAAAGCTCAATGGTGCGAATGTTAAGCGATAGCGTCATTCGTGCCCTACAGATCATCAGAAATCTCCTGATTTCTAATCACTATCAATATTCGAAAACTTAGTTTACAGTGTATTTAAGAAGGTAATTAAAAAGATTGCATGATTCTTTATGAGATTTTCTTTGAACAATAAGGGTAGACACTATGGTCTACCCCTTCTTTTATTTTTGGATAAAGACAGTCAACGATTTGGCACCATGAGCACCTTTTACTAATGACTGCTCAATATCTGCTGTTTTAGATGGACCTGAAATAAATACTCCATATCCACTTTGTCTTGGTTCTACATAAGTGTACGCCTCATGCATGTTCCAGACTACTTTTTGATAAGGTAAAACAATCATCAAATGAGAACCAATAGCGGTCAATGCTCTTTCTGTTAAAGCATCTCCCTCTACCCATATGGCTCCATTTTCCGCTACCCCTAATTCTCCTTCAATCACCGAAAGGTTAAGATCTGCCATTTCAGTATTTTCTAAAGTATTGGTATAACCTAGTTCAGAAATTGGAGAATAAACTGGTCCTTCTTCCGCTCGTTCAGCGACAAGCTGGGCTAACGCCGCTTTGTCTTCACTGATGATTACTTCAACACCCAACGTCTCTAATGTTTCCAAGAAGAAGCTGTGTTTATCATCGGATAGTCCTTCAAAAATAGGCACCAAAGGCAGCGCTTTAGAGGGTAATTGAAGGTCTTTTATATTACTTAAGATTTTTTCTTTTGCTGTCATTTTATGAATTGTTTTTCTTGTACCAATCATCAAATGTTTGTGTAGGAACAGGTAATTCCCTTTTTATCCCCCAAGTGTTCAATGGATTATAAATCAACACTCTTGGGCCTTTCAAGAAGGTATTTCCTACTTTACTGATCATCTTAAATAACTTAGGATTCCCCATGGCTTTACCTGCCATTTTCATACTCAACTTCTTGGCTGGATCATAGTTGGTTTCTTCCATAATGATCTGTCTCCATTTATAGAGTTGTGTATGAATATCAATTTTTACTGGGCAAACATCACTACAAGATCCACATAGTGTAGAAGCAAATGGCAACGAGCTATGTTTCTTCAAGTCCTTTCCTGGAGATAAAATAGAACCGATTGGACCTGGAATAGTATAAGTATAGCTATGACCGCCGCTTCTTCTGTAAATCGGGCAAGTGTTCATACAAGCACCACAACGAATACAATTCAATGACTTTCTGAAATCATCTCTACTCAATTGTTCCGTTCTACCATTATCTACTAAAACAATGTGCATCTCCTTACCGCCTTTTGGTTTATGGAAATGTGAGCTGTAAGTAGTAATGGCTTGTCCTGTTGCACTTCTAGCCAATAGTCTTAAGAAAACCCCTAGATGTTCTACCTTGGGAATAATCTTCTCGATCCCCATACAAGCAATATGAACTGGAGCTAAATTGGCTCCCATATCTACATTACCTTCGTTGGTACAAACGACAAAACCACCTGATTCAGCCACCGCAAAGTTGACTCCTGTAATGGCTGCGTCCGCTTGTAAAAACTTGTCTCTAAGGTGTTCTCTTGCTGCTCTTGTTAAGTAAGTGGGGTCAGTGGCTCCTTTTTCAGTATTAAGATGCTCATGGAAAAGTTCTCCTACTTCTTCCTTTTTCTTATGGATAGCAGGTAGTACAATATGACTTGGATGTTCTTTGGCTAACTGCACAATGCGTTCACCCAAATCAGTATCCACCACATCAATATCATGTTGGTTGAGGTGGGGGTTCAAGCTACATTCCTCCGTCAACATGGACTTACTTTTCACAACGTTTTTCACATTGTGCTTTTGAAGAATAGACAATACAATATCATTGTGTTCTTGAGCATCTTTAGCCCAATGTACATGAATGCCATTGGCTTGTGCTTGTTCTTCAAATTGCAATAAATATTTATCTAAATGAGATAATGTATGTGCTTTGATTTGAGCTGCAATCTCTCTTAGCTCTTCCCATTCTGGAATACCGTGTGTTGCTTTATCTCTTTTTTCACGAACAAACCATAGTGCTTTGTCGTGCCAAGAAACTCTTTCAGGGTTTTTATTAAATGCTTTCGCCCCTGCCGGATGATTTTTATACTGCGTTGACATAAGCTTTTTCTTTATCAGTAGTTGTTGAGTTGATTTCCGAAGCTAAAATTTCAGCCAAATGAATCACCTTAATAGGTAGCTTTTCACGCTGAATGATACCATCAAGGTGCATTAAACACGACATATCTCCAGAAGTGATGTATTCAGCTCCTGACTCGATATAATCCTTCAATCTATCTGTACCCATTCGTACCGAGATGTCTGGTTCGGAAACACTAAAAGTACCTCCAAATCCGCAGCATTCATCCGCTCTTTTTGGTTGGATCAATGTCACTCCTGTTACCTGCTCCACGAGTACATCTTGCTTTGAAACATCACAAGTGACTCTTTCTGAACATTGACCCAAACGCATTCCTCTTAGTCCATGACAGCTCTTATGAATTGCCACTTTATGAGGAAATTCAGCTTGAAGCTCTTTTTCTTTGATTACATCATAAATGAACTCCGTTAGGTCAAATACTTTATCAATCATCGGGGCCATAGTTGGATATAAATGAGCTCCATGCTCTCTTACGTGTAAGACACAACTTGCAGAAGGTCCAACTACGTAATCAAAATCTTTAAAATTATCGTAGAATACTTTAAGAGCATCCACTCCATCTTTTTCACATCCTGAATTGGCCATTGGCTGACCACAACAAGTTTGACTCAATGGGTAAGTTACATTTCCATACTTTTGTAATAGCTTAAGCGTAGCTTTTGCTACTTCAGGATAAAACTGATTTATATAGCAAGGTATAAATAATCCAATTTCCATAACTGTTGAACTAAAGGTTAGGGTGTAAGTTTAATCAAGTATTAAATGGTTGTTCTTGTGTGATAGTAGAGCGCTGAACAAGTCTTACTCTTCTTTTAGAATCTATCATTGAAGAACGTGATTAGGTTAATTTTCAATCAAATAATTTCTATTCCATTTCGAATCAACAATCTCACAAACTGAAATGGAGGTGGATCAGCTTACAATCTTAAGGTATTCTAAAATCTTCCATTTCATCATTAAAGAACAGATTAAATCCGTTCAATTGGTTTGAAAAAGTATTGCTTGCATAAAAGCAAGCAATACTTAAGTACTAGAAGTACTTATTAGTGATCTCTGTTAAGCTAAAAATAAAGTCACTTTTGAAAAAATTGATAATCCCTTTCAATTCCAACTTAACAAGTAGGCGTCTGTAGCTTAAAAAGTTGAATAATGTAATTTAAAAAATGAGTCACACTATTAACCGACACACACATCAATTATCTTCTGTTGATTACTTTTGCTTTTTGGTAGAAGTCATTTTGAAGTAACTCATCATCAGACCAGTTAGAACGCTTGTCGTACATTCCTAACTTCTCTCTGATAGCGATCATATCACGTGCTTTTTCAATACCTACACAAGAAATCTCAGGAGAAACTGTAGTCGCTACTGCTACTGTTTGGCAGATTGCCTCTACGTTTTCCATTTTCCAGTAAGCATCTTCAATATGGCTACCCCAAACGATTACACCGTGGTTTTCCATTAATACTGCTTGGTGATCGATTGCTGTTTCTCCAATTACCTCTGCATTTTCTGGTGAACCTGGCGTTTCATATTTTGCCAATCCCATTTGACCTAAGAAGATATCAGCTTCTGGAATTACACCTGTTGGGGGTACAATTGAAGCAATAGCGAAGGCAGTACCGTGAGGAGGGTGAGCGTGCACACAAGCTTTTGCTGTAGGCATTCTTCTCATGATCGCTAAGTGCGTCATCACTTCACTTGTTCTTGGACGGATACCTGCTTTTTGGTTACCTTCCATATCCACCAAACAGATATCTTTTGGCTTCATTACTCCTTTAGAGATCAATGTTGGCGTACATAAAACTAAGTTATCACCAACTCTAACAGTAATATTACCACCGTTACCATCTACATAACCTTTTTGCCATAAACGCTTACCAGCAAAACAGATTTCCTTCTTCAATTCTTTGATTGGCTCAGAGTTGAAGAATGCTTCTACTTCTTCTCTAGTAATGGGGTCGTTTCCTTTTTCCCAATTATATTCCAATTGAGGTAGTTCAGGAGTGATTTTCCAATTACTACCTTCTTCTATATGTTTCTTCGTCTTTTTCACTTTCTTTATTGGTGCGACTGCATTCATTTCTTCAATAATTTAATGTTGTTTGTTTTAATTACACCTCAAACTTAACGGTATTAAAATGGGAAACTATCCTTTGGTTTCCTGTATAAAAAGCAGGAAAGTACAGGACATTTAGTATAAAATATAGTCGTAACTAGCAGTAAGTTCAGAGAACATGAACATCCAAATATTGAATTATTACACATATTTTTAGACGATAAACACTATGTCAAACTACACTTATGACGTTGGGACAGATGTAAAAACTTACCAACAATATATTGCAGGCTCTTTTTTCAGTACAGCAGATCACATTGAAGTTTTGAACCCTTGTAATGAGGAAGTAATTGCACTTGCTCCAAGAGGTACAAAAGAAGATGCAGACAAAGCTGTAGCTGCAGCAAAGGCCGCTCAACCAAAATGGGGATTATTACCAGCAGTAGAAAGAGCAGAGTACTTAAAGAAAATGGCACAGGTTATTAGAGAAAACCGTGTATTTTTAGCTGAAACTCTTGCTACTGAGCAAGCAAAAGTAATGGGCTTAGCACAAGTTGAAATCGATGTTACAGCAATTTATTTTGACTATTATGCTGGTATGGCAAGGTCTTACGAAGGAGAAATCATCCAAAGTGACCGTCCAAACGAGCAAATGATGTTACATAAATTACCAATCGGTGTAGCTGTAGGTATTTGCCCTTGGAACTTCCCATTCTTTGTAATGGCACGTAAAATCGCTCCTTCTTTAGTAACAGGTAATGCATGTGTGGTAAAGATCAGTGAAGAAACACCAATGGTTTGTTTAGAATTCGCTCGTCTTATTGAAAATATCGGTTTACCAAGCGGTATTTTAAGTATCATCACTGGTTACGGACACGAAGTTGGACAGGCACTTTCTGAAAATCCAGATGTGGGAATCATCAGTTTGACAGGTTCTGTAGGAGCAGGTCAGAAAGTAATGGAAGCAGCTGCTAAAAATATTACTAAAGTTTCTTTAGAATTAGGTGGTAAAGCTCCTGCTATTGTATGTAAAGATGCAGATTTAGACTTAGCTGTAAAAGCAATTGTGGCTTCAAGAGTAATCTTCAGTGGTCAGGTTTGTAACTGTGCAGAGAGAGTATATGTTGAGGAAGAAGTATATGAGGAATTCATGACAAAATTACTTCCTGCAATGAAAGCGGTAAGAGTAGGCAATGCCCGTACTGATGCTAAAGCAGATATGAGTGCTCAAATCAACAAAACGCAATTATTGAAAATTGATGAGATGGTGAAGAGAGCTGTAGAGCAAGGTGGCGAAGTACTATTAGGTGGTAGAATATCATCTAAATTCGACAAAGGATACTACTACGAGCCAACAGTAATTGCTAATGTAGAGCAAGATCATACGATCATGCAAGATGAAACATTCGGTCCAGTACTTCCAGTAATGAAAGTTTCTTCATTTGACCAAGCTATTGACTTTGCAAATGACAGTGAGTATGGATTGACTTCTTCAATTTATACTAACGATATCAATAAAATTCTTCGTGCAACAAAAGAATTGTTGTTCGGTGAAACTTATGTAAACCGTGAAAACTTCGAGGCGATCCAAGGATTCCACGCTGGATTTAGAAAGTCTGGTATCGGTGGAGCAGATGGTAAGCATGGTTTAGAGGAATACTTACAAACTAAAGTAATGTATATCCAACAAAATTAATTTTGATAAAGCGTTTGGGGTGTGCCTATTGGGCATGCTTCAAACACTTTACCCATTTTTTAAACTAATAAATAATACAAAGTATGACACTTTCAATCCAGAATAACATCGACGAGCAACAGATCATTAAATCAATACTTCAAAATGATCTAAAAAAGAAAAAGTGGCTCAAAGCATCAAAATGGTTAAAAACGCAGATGATCAAATGGGAAATTGAAAATAATAATGCAAAATTTTCTTCATTGGTCTTCGCTGAAAAGTAATCTTCTTTCTTAGGAAAGAACGAAAGGAAATAGGCTTTACAGAAGTCTACTCTTTTCATACGACTAACAAACGGATTCATTATAATTTACACACGAATATATAACTATTTAAAACTCTTCATCTCTTATGATAGAGTTTTTTTCACTTTCAAGATCAAAAGAAACACAACGCTCTTAAAACACTGAATACAAATGAATTATTTTATAAAAACAATATTTATTATGGGTTTAACCGCTTCATTAAGTTGTGACAACAAACAAGAATTACAAAAAGGATCGTTTGGTTATGATGTATCTTTTCTAAAAGATCATCAGTCCACTATCGTATTGGAAAACAGTACAGGAAAAAGTAAAGTGGCCATTGTTCCTGCTTATCAGGGGCGAATTATGTCAAGCTCAGCGCAAGGAGACAATGGGAATAGCTATGGTTGGTTGAATTATGAAGCCATTGCCTCAAAGGAATTACAAGAAAAAATTAATGTTTATGGTGGAGAA
Organism: Flammeovirga sp. EKP202; assembly: GCF_014534745.1. Classification (GTDB taxonomy): domain Bacteria; phylum Bacteroidota; class Bacteroidia; order Cytophagales; family Flammeovirgaceae; genus Flammeovirga. The sequence continues at coordinate 145,904 of NZ_JACVVP010000003.1, read as the reverse complement.
GACCGCTTTTGGCTAGGACCTGAAGGCGGGCAATATTCAATTTTCTTTGATCCAAAAACGGAATTCACTTTTGACAATTGGCGTACACCAAAGGAAATTGACACAGAAGGTTTTGATGTCATTGCTCAATCTTCTTCAAAAGCCGTTTTCGAAAAGGAAATGAAACTCACTAATTATTCTGGTTTTCCTTTCCACATTTTGGTAAACCGTGAGGTAAGTATCTTCGAAAGGTCGGAAATAGAAGAAAAATTAGCATTGGACCTTTCAAATATGGAGGTGGATTTTGTAGGGTTTGAGTCTGTCAATACCATCAAAAACATTGGTGAGCAAGCATGGAATAAGGAATCTGGCTTATTGTCGGTCTGGATTTTGGGTATGCTGAAGCCCACTGATGAAACAGTGATTATGGTTCCGTTTAAAACTTCCCCTGCTTATCAAAGCTATTTCGGTACTATTCCTTCTGATAAATTAAAAGTCAGTGATGAACTGATTTTATTCAAAGGGGATGGTACACATAGAGGTAAAATTGGTTTGAGACCTGAGCATACAGTACCACTTTTAGGAAGTTATGATGCAGAAAAAGGAGTACTTACGGTCGTTCAATTTAGTTTCAATAATGATCAAGACTATGTTAACTCTATGTGGGAATTGCAAGATGAACCCTACGCCGGAGATGCTGTAAACACTTACAATGATGGTCCATTAGAAAACGGTGATCAGTTGGGACCATTTTATGAATTAGAGTCCTCTTCTCCTGCAAAAGCATTGGGTGTCAATGATTCCGTAATACATCATCATGTTACTTATCATTTTGAAGGGAAAGAAGAAGATTTAAATAAAATTAGTCTGAAGCTCTTCAAATCAGATTTAAAAGGTATTAAAATCTAATCAAGACAGGTGTTGATAGCTGTCTTGATTAGATAGAAAAGATAATTCACGTCAGATTTTTAGCTCAACTTCAATTTTTGGAGTTGGGCTTTTTTCTTTTTAAAATTGAAGTTCCGTAGTTTATTCAATTTATTTACTTTAATCCTTTGTCTATTGAAGCATTTTAAAACCATTTCAGAATATTGTCAAGCCATTGGAATCGACGCTCCTCAGCATCCTCACTTTGATATCCGTAATTTTGAGGATAATATGGGGAAAGTGGTCGAAAGTATGCCTGCATTTCGTCATGAGTTTTATTCAATTGCTATAAAAGCAGATGGTGGTGGAAAAGCAATTACTGGACATCATTCTGACTTTCCTGAAGGAGTAACCATCTTTTTTAATTCTCCCTTTCAAATCCTCTCTTGGGATATTGTCCCTAACTGGACGGGCTACTATATTGTGCTTTCGCAAGACTTCCTAGCTTCCTCACATTACTATGATCGCTTATTGGATGATTTTCCTTTTTTAAAAATTGACGAATCTATTCCTTTTGAAATTGATCAACAGGATTTACCAGAAATTATTGGAATTTATCAGCGTATACATCAAGAATATCATAGCGATCATGAGGACAAATTTCAGTTTATACAAGTATATGTCCTCCAACTACTCCATCAAATCAAGCGTCTTTTTCAAAAAAATGTCAATCATGAAGTCGCTAATGAACAAATACGTTCTGCTGATCTGAAACTTCTTTCAAGATTTCAAAAACTCATCAAAACGAGTTTCTACCCGGATGCACAATTAGAGACTTTTGCCAACTTACATTCCCCTTCCTATTATGCTGGATTACTCAATATTCATCCTAATCATTTGAATGCAGTTGTCAAATCTATCACAGGAAAAACAGCATTAAACCACATTCATAACCATATCTTAAAACTAGCAAAAGCAGAATTGCTTCAAACCAATAAAAATGTGAAGGAAATTGCTTACAGTTTGCATTTTGAGGCTCCTAATAACTTCAGTGCATTTTTCAAAAAAAACACGAAAACAACTCCAGGTGCTTATAGGAAGAAAGGAGAGTAAACTAAATTATCGTCAACCTTTAATCGACCTAATATCTTTTTAAACTTCGGCAACGGCTGTAACACTTACTTCAATTAAAACATCTCCTTCCAGGTCTACCCCTAAACAAGCTCTTTGGGGCCAGTGGTCTGGGTTATCACCAATCCAGCTTTTCCATATTTTATCCATCACTGGTTTATCCGTTATTTTGGCAAGGTAAACTTGAGCGGAGACAATTTGATATTTGTTAGAACCTAGTTCCTGTAAATTATCATCTATGATTTGTAGTGTTTCTTCAATTTGAGCCTCCAATGGAAGAGAGGTATCTTTAGTGGTTGCAACTGTCCAAACAAGATCTTTATAAGCTGAAGATTTATTTCGACCTATGTAAGTTCCTCTTTTTCTTGTGATCATACTTTTCGTGTTTAGTTTGTCTGATTTAGTGTATTGAAACCTCCTCATTGCAAAGGTTTTGCCAACTGATATTGTCCTCTACAAATCATTTATTTAATAAAGTAACTCTTCGGTTTATCTCCCTCTTTTCTTTCCCATGAAACACTTTTATAACTCATTCTTTGAAATTTATACTTCTTTCTTTGAAACGGAAAATTCATTTAAAACAATGCTAACGACATTTGTATTGTTCAAAAAGAAAAACAATAACCTTAATTGCCAAAGCTCATGAATTCCGCAGAAAAAGCTGTTACACAAATATTTATCGCAACTGACCAACAGGATTGGGAAAGACTTGAAGTCATTTTTGCCAATCAGGTGGAGCTTGATTATTCCAGTATGAATGGAAATCCTGCTACAACATTAGCTCCTCAAGAAATCACAAGTGCATGGAAAGGCATTCTTCCTGGTTTCACGCATACGCATCATCAATTGGGAAATATGATTTCGACTATTAAAGACAACAAAGCGGAGGTTTTCTGCTATGGTACTGCTACACATTTTTTGGAAGATGAGAGAGGAAATGTCTGGACAGTTGTAGGTACTTATCACTTCGAATTAGCATTGATAAGTGATGAATGGAAAGTGAGTAAAATGAAATTCAATTTTAAGTACCAAGATGGTAACACTTCTCTTCCTCAAAAAGCCATCGAAAACGTAACGAAATAATCCATTATCATGAGTATTCAAATAGATCAAATGAAAGAAAATACTATTGCGTTCTTGAAAGCATTAGAAGACAAAGACCTCTCAAAAGTAGTAGCATTATTTGCAGAAGACGGTATACATATCAACCCTTATCACTCTGGTTTATTTCCAGAAGGAGCCAAGGGAAGAGAAGCTATTAAAGCGTATTGGGAACCTGTTTTTCCAAATTTTGAACAAATGCTTTTTCCTATAGAAGAGCTTCACGTAATGGAAGCTTCAAAGATGACATTCGTGAAATTTAAAGGTAAAATTGAATTGAAAGAAAATGCAGGATGGTATGAAAATGACTACTACGCCACTTTCAAATTTAATGAAGAAGACCTTATTACTGAATACGTAGAAATATTCAACCCCATAGTAGCTGCTAAAGGTTTCGGCTTATTGGATCAAATAAAGTAATCACACAAAACACTACCATTAATTGATATGAAAAAGATTAATTTTAAAAGCGAAGGATTTAATTTATCAGGTCACTTATTTTTCCCTTCTAACTATACTGAGGGAACACAATACCCTGCCATTGTTGTTTCTGGAAGTTGGACTACTGTAAAAGAGCAAATGGCTGGATTATATGCTGAGAAATTTGCTCAAGAAGGCTTCATTACCCTAGCATTTGACTTTAGAAACTATGGTGAAAGTGAAGGCGAACCAAGGTTTTGGGAAAACCCTGAAATGAAAGTAGAGGATATCAAAAATGCCGTTTCCTATTTGCAAAGTCTTCCTGAGGTGGATTCAAATAGAATTGGTGCTTTTGCCGTATGTGCAGGATCAATGTACACATTAATGGCTGCTTCGGGTGATGATAGAATTAAGGCGGTTGTAACTGCTGCATCTTGGTTGCAAGATGGAGAGGCGGTGAAGTTGTTTTATGGTGGAGAAGAAGGTGTGAATACTAAAATTGAAGCGGCTCGTAAAGCAAAAGAAGTATTTGCGAAAGAGGGCGTGGTGGAATACATCGAAACGATTTCTACTACCAATACGGCGGCAGCAATGTATGGTAATTATGATTATTATTTGAACCCAGAAAGAGGTGGTGTGAAAGAATGGAGCAATGATAAATTTGCTGTAATGAGCTGGGAAGATTGGTTGACATTAGACCCTATGCCATATGCTCCAAAACTTCAGACTCCTACTTTGATGATTCATTCTGATGGCTGTGTGTTGCCACAATACACCAAAAATTTCTTTGAGAAAATTGCCACTGATGACAAAGAATTAGTTTGGTTAGATACTGAATTAGAATCTCCAATCCAACAGTTTAATTTCTATGATCAAGAAGAAGAAGTAGGTTTGGCAATTGCTAAAGGAAGCGATTGGTTTAAAGCGAAATTGTAATTTTTTGTTAGAAATCGGGAGATTTCTAGTGATCTATAGACACGGATGACGTTATCGCTTAACATCCGCGCCATTGGTCTATGTACCTTTAGCGCGGATGTTAAGCGATAGCGTCATTTGTGTTTTAAAGACAGTAAGAAGTCTCGGACTTCAACAATACAGATTAAATACTTACTACATTGTAAACTAAATTATCGTCAACTTCCAATCAACCTTTCTGCCAGCATTTATAGGATCAACTTTCAAACTTCCTTCTTCTTCATTTTTCCATTGATGAAAAACGAAGCAAAAAATCTAGGCTTAGAAGTCAAAAGCTAAATTTCATTCCTCTCGCCTAAATGATTTTAAACTCGCTGCACTCAAACAAGAAAATCATTTTTAACGGCTCAATTCATGAAATTCTTAACGCTTTTCCCTTCAATGCCGGGGGGAGTACTACCAAACTAAAATGGTAGGAAGCTCAATGGTGCGAATGTTAAGCGTTAGCCTCATTCGTGTCCTTCAGATTATCAGAAATCTCCTGATTTCCAAACAACATAAATAATGAAAACTTAGTTTACAATGTGCTTACACTTTTAAACAAAATAGTATTAAAATAGAATAATCCTCAGATCATATATAAACTATTTACTATTTCATAAACAATCCCAACCTGTTTCAGTTCTCTTGTGGAATGCTCACATCGCATATACTCTTTTCTTACTAAATGTCTACACTGATGAAAACTATCATTTTACAACTCATTGTTTTATTCCTGATTACATCATGCTCTACTACGAAAACGGCACTTGTAGTACCTCCTAACAACAGTATTGAAATTGATTATCCTAATATGGATGTCTTTAGAGCCAGTATTAAAAACGGTGGCAACGATGTGGGAATTGCCGTCTTATCAAAATCTACTGAACAACAAATCCGAGGCTTTGGTTTAGCTCCAAGGGCGAATGCTGATGTGATGGTGGAGAGAGAAAATAAATTGATTATCAAAAATGAATTGGACCGCCCTGTAAGCATTAAATTAAATGTCACTAAAGAGAGTAGAGCTGTTTTTGAAAAACAGGGTGAATACGTGAGTTTTACGCTTCGAAATAAAAGTGCTCAATCCATTCCTTTGATCATTCCTACCGTCATGAATCCCAACCTTTCACCGTTTTCTAAAAGTGGTGTAGATTTAAAAATGGGACAAGAAATTTTATTTAGAATGAAAGGTCGCAATTATAACCTGCTTACTGTTGACAAAAGTATTAGTAACGGCGATGAAATTGATGTGGCAGACCTTCTAAAAAATAGAAAGAGAGAATTAAATCTTGACTAAAAGGATGAAAGTACTAAGATCATCATAGGCCTGCCCTTAATACTACTTTTGAATCATTTTCCCCTACTATTTACTTAATCCATTTTGTTCAATCACACCTAAATAAAAAGACTACCACAAAAAAATGTGGTAGTCTAAACACTTTCCAAAACACCTTAATTTAATGTTGGCAAAACTAAAAGAGGTGTCTCTGTCTAATTAATAGAAATTTACTGCGATTATATAGTTTCCGTTTTCCCTTCAACATAAATGTAGAAAGCATTTGTCTCTGTTCCATCAACAGTTGTAAACCAAGCTGTCAATTCTGTATCACCTTTAGTTATTTTCGTTTCTATAGTTGCAGAAGGCAATGTGTTGTCTACCTCTACTGAATATACTTTTTCTCCTACTTTCAAGTGAGCGGTTTTGAATTGAATCGCCTTACCGCTTATTCTTGCATTCGTAGCTTTTGTTGCAGGATATGCATCGTCAATTGAAGCACCTAATGCCAATCCACTTTCTTCAGGCCATCTGCTTAAGTCAAACTTATAAGTGCCTTCTTTTGTAAAATTGACTAATATCTTAGCGGGCTCCATTGGCTTACCTGCACGAATCAATCCTTGGTTCCAAGGAGGATTAACTCCTAATGGCGTATGAGCATCATGACAAGTCAATACATCTACTGAATCTACTCCTAGATTGATGATAGAATATTTCGTTTCCTTGATCATACCATCCCACCAAGTATTGTAGAATGCATCCATTTTAGCTACTCTCTCTAGATATTGAGCTGCAAGATCTTTCGTTTGTCCTGGATCTTCAGAGATGTTATAAAGTGCTTTTCCATCAATCAATCTCCAATCTCCTTGCATCACACAACTTTGTTTTCCTTTTCTTGGCCAAGGAATACGTTGTGTATCTACCACTAACATACGATCTGCAGGTTTTTCTTCTTTTTGAAGATAAGTACTCACATCCACACCGTCCATTTCTTTTTTAGGCTTGAAATCAATACCTGCAAACTGTGTTAATGTGGGTAATAAATCTACATGAGCGATCAACTCATTTAGATGCTTACCACCTGTAAGTTTACCGTTTGGCCATCTGATAATAAAAGGTACTCGATGCCCGCCATCATAATGACTTGCCTTCGTTCCTCTCATACCTGCATTGTAACCGTAGTATTTCTTTGTTTTTTTATTTTGCTTGTACCCTGCTGCAGTACCATTATCTGAGGTGAAGATCACAATAGTATTATCAGCAATTTTCAATTCATCCAATTTCGCTAATAACACTTTGAAGTTGTCATCAATATTAGTGATCATTCCATAAAACCTTTTTTGGGTTTCTAGCAGGTTTTTCTCTTCAGCATATTTATTATAATACTCATCAGGTACATTGTAAGGACCATGAGGAGCATTTAAACTCAAGTAAGTGAAGAAGGGTTTGTCTTTGTTGTCTTCAATAAATTGGATGGCCTCTTTAAACCAAACATCTGTACAATACCCTTTTTGCTCTTCGGGTACACCATTTCTAAAATAAGTATCATCAAAGTAGTCATTGTTCCAGTAGTCTGGCGTTTGTCCAACACCCCCGCCACCATGATAAAAGGCTACATCAAAGCCTTTATCATGTGGTCTAAAGGGGTGGTTGTCTCCCAAGTGCCATTTTCCAAACATCCCTGTACTGTAACCGTTCTGTCTGAAAACTTCTGGCATTGCTAGTTCATCTCCATTGAGCATTGATGCTCCCTTAATTGTATGCCACACACCATTTCTATTCGGATTTCGTCCTGTCATCATGGCTCCTCGTGTAGGAGCACAAGTTGTTGACACATGATAGTTGGTTAAATTGATAGCTTGTGTTGAAAAATTATCAATTGCAGGAGTCTGGATAATTTTATTCCCAGTATTTCCCATATCACCGTACCCTTGATCATCAGTAATCACAATAATCACATTAGGCTTACTTGTTACATCTTCTTTTTGACTTACTTTTTGGCATGATGCAAAAAACATCATAATGCAAATCACTGTAAGAGTGGAAAAAATTGTTCTCATCTAAAAAATATTTTTTGTAATTGAATGGGTTGAAGTATTACAAATCAAAAATACTCAATCTATTATTCTATTTTGATCAGCTGAAAATAATACGCTACATAATGTAATATTTGAGTTGCTATTTCTACATTTATTAAGGCTGTATTGACAACTATTTCAATCAATATAATCGTCCGTTTTTAGCACCCTACTTCTAAACTAGAAGTAGGGTATTTTCGACCGAGTAGTATTTTATTTGTTGGCAAATCTTCTGTACCCGAATAAAGCAATCATACAGAAACACACAAATGGAATCATAAATGAAAAGTTTACACCATCTAACCCCATAATTTTATCTTGATCGATCAAAGCACCTTGCATTGGAGGCATTAAAGCTCCACCTACAATCGCCATCACTAAACCTGCTGCACCAAATTCTTTATCGTGTTCTAAGTTTTCTAAAGTGATACCATAAATAGTAGGGAACATTAATGACATAAATGCTGAAGTAGCCACTAAAGCGTAAAGTCCAGTTTGGCCACCTACAAATACTGTGATACCAATGGTAGTCATTCCACCCAAAGCAAAAATGGCTAATAATAAGGCTGAGTTAACGTATTTCATCATGGCAGTGGCCACAAATCTACAAAGCAAGAAAGTAACCATGGCAACGATATTCAAACTTTGTGCATCTGCTTTTGTATAACCAATGTTTTCAGCATACTGAATGATAAATGTCCAGCACATAATCTGTGCCCCTACATAAAAGACTTGTGCCAAAACCCCTTCTCTATAGATACTATTTCCTGCTAATCTTTTCAAAGTTGCCTTCAAATTGAATTGCTCATCCTCTTTGTTGTTCGGAATTTTTGTGATGGCAATTACAATCGTCATGACAATTACTACAATACCCAATAATGCATAAGGGTCTCTGATGACCATCAAGTCATGCATTTTGATCGCTTGTTTTTCCGCTACACCTAACGTGGTATATATCAATGACCCATCTGCTGCTTTTTCAGCAGACTGTAATTGTGATAAGATAAACTGCTGTGCCACAAACATACCTGTGATTGACCCGATAGGGTTGAAAGACTGCGCAAGGTTTAATCTTCTAGTTGATGTTGATTTTGTTCCCAATGATAAGATCAGTGGATTGGCAGTAGTCTCTAAAAATGCCAAACCGAAAGTCAGGATATAAAGGGAAATTAAAAAGAAGCCAAATAGCTGGAATTGTGCTGCCGGGATGAATAGTAAACATCCAGTAGCATAGAACCCTAAACCAATTAGAATTACTGATTTATAAGAATATTTTTTGATCAGAATCGCCGCCGGCAATGCCATTGTGAAATATCCACCATAAAAAGCGAACTGTACTAATGATGCTTTAAAGGTTGTAATTTCCATTACGGTCTGGAAAGCCGAAACCATAGGGTTTGTGATATCATTAGCAAATCCCCAAAGTGCGAACAAACTTGATATTAAAATAAAAGGGATAAGGTACTTTTTTTCCACTACCTTTTCTTCTTGAGGTATAATCTTCTCCTGTTGAAAACGCTCTGGGGTTTCCACTTGGTCTGTCAATAATTCATTCATTTCTAGAGTGAGTAAGCGGTTTACTATTCGTTATTATAAGTAGATCTTAAAAAATAATTCAATAGTCCAAAAATAGTAGATTGTATGCAGAAAAGTTTCCTTGGGTTTCCTGCAAAACACCCTTTTTAACTATCTCGAATCTTTCATTTCTTTACTATTAACACACTTTTATGCATGGTTTTCACGATATAAACTCCTTTGGATACCTCTCCCAAATCTATACTTATTCGATCCGATAATGAGGAGGTTACATCAAAATTTATTTCTTGACCTTCTACTGAAAACACTTTTAATCTTGTATGATATTTTTCATCTAATAATAATGTTAATTGATCTGTAAAAGGATTAGGAAAAGCGACAAACTGTTCATTTTTTTCAAATCCATTTGAGATGTAAACAATGGTGGAATAACTATATTGCCCATCAAAGTCGGTCTGTTTTAATCGATAATAAGCTATCCCTTCTAAAGGTTGTTCATCATCAAAAGTATACATCAATGACTGATATGAAGTTCCTGCTCCTTTTATCTTTTTCAGCACTTCCCAATTTCTTCGATCGGCACTTCTTTCTACCGTGAAAAAATCATTATCAAGCTCTGTTAAAGTACGCCATTCTAATCTTACTAAGTTTCCTTCTTTCGTTCCTTTAAAATAGCTTAATTCAACAGGAAGATCTAACCCTTCATCCAACAACATAGCCGCTGAACCATAGCCAAAAGCTGCACCTCCTGTATAGATCGAAAATAATGATAACGGTGTATTTTCATTAATTACAGCTAGTTCATTACCGGCACTTCCTCCACCATCATAAATCAAGGCCACTCCTGAAGCACTGCCTTCATCTACTGTTTCTGATTGGCTTCCAATACCTTGCCCGCCTCCGTAAATAAGAGGCAGACTAAAGGTACTTTCTGTAATCACAATATTTCCAAAGCCATTACCTTCACCTCCTTGATAGATATTTTGAGCCTTTAAATTCAAAGCTAAAAGAACTAAAAAGGGAAGAAGTATTGTATTTTTCATGGTATCCATAACCTGTTTTTTTTAAGGTGCAGTTCTAACTCCTCTTCCTCCGCCGTAACCATTTCCACCGTTATAAAACGCCGCGTAAGTACGGGCAGATGTATACATAAAAGTTTCAATAGTCCTAAAACCACCTCCTCTTTGTCCAAGTCCTTTATCTCCTGTTTCTGCGGTATCATTCGCGTCTGAAATAGTATATGGGCCCGGCCAGTTTGCTGTATTATGGTTTCCTGCGTTATCCAAGGCTCCATCACCATGAATACCAGTATATGCTCTACCATCGGCATTCGCTACAGATACACATGTTTCAAAAATATTTCCCCCCATATCCATAATGCCATAATAAGTGGCGCCAGCAGTCACTCTTCCTGTGGAGCTTAAGTGGTCTGCAAAAATTCCTACTCTTGTAGGGCTATTGATATTATCTTTTGTGATCGTGTAATAATTCGCATTGCCTGCAGTTGTAGAATACCCTGTTGAAATCACTTCGTTTTCTGTTCCTCCACTCGAAATTTCCAAAATATCAGTGACTACATCTGTTGTCCCCCAAGGGAACTCCAACCCTACAGCAGGAAGTGTGCCTCTACATGCTTTCTCAAACTCAAGTTCAGTCATAGGGCGTAATGCCGCCCAATCCAGATAAGATAAAAGATTATTAGCGGTCATAAAACCCTGTGGCACACTTGGTGTAGAAGAAGAATAGGTATCCCCTGATTTTTCTAAGTTATTTCTGTAAAGAACAAATGAATTAATATGACATTCTACCAACTGCCCTGATGATAACGTATTTAGGAAATCAGCATATTGTGATTGTGTGATTTCATATTTCATACAATAAAAGGCTTGATAACCTTTAGGATAGTCGGCAGGTAAAGTACCGTCTTGAAGTGTACCTGATAAATTAGATGTATTATAATACAGATTACCCGCAGTAGTACCAATCGTTATTGCATCTTCAGAGTCGACGGTATAGGGGATATTTCTTTGAATTGTACCTCCTCCATTTTCATAATACATATGAAAAGAGTAACTCTCATTATCAGGTGTTCCGAGGTAAAACTGTCCGGTGGGTACATACACCATTTCTATCCCGAAAATCTGTACCTCAAAGGTATCGTTATCTCCTTGATTGTCTTTTCCGTATTCCCATTGCAATGTCACATCATAAGAAGCATCACCTTGACTTTTTTCAAGAGCACTATATAAAAAAACTCCTTTTGAAACACCTGTTCCTGTATCATCACTGCTTTCAATAGTTGCTCCAGAAGCAGAATGTCCCGAATCAAACGTCAAAGAGGCGTGTTGCCAGTAATCGTGATTCAAATTTCTGAATTTCACAAAAAGCCAAACGGCATCCCAGTTGTTTTGTCCTCCATTCACTCTCCATGAGTTTTTCCAACTTACGGTAAAATTGATAGGAACTGTTTGGGTCAACGCATTACGTGTACCAATAGCAGGATCACTTATTGTGATATTAAGATCGTTGGCATGGGTGAGTTGAAATAGGAACCCTTGCCCGAATAGTAGTAAAGTAAATAATAATCTTTTCATTCGAGTATTGCTTATTAGCAGTTATACAATCAAAAAAAGAAGATCTAACTTTTCCCAATTTCAAATGTTTAACTGCTTTAGTGTGTAATTTTTAAAATTCAAACGGCTGTAGTAGTTGTCCTTTCACCTCTCCTTCTTTATAAGAGGCATGTCTCCTTCTTGATAATTCCTCTGCTTCCATTTCTATTTCTTCCCAAATAGAATAGTTTTGACTACCGAGAATTCGAGCTATTTCTTTTTTATATTTCTTATTTGTTTTAGCTCTTTTTTGGCTTAAGCTTGATGATGTAATTTGATGTTCTTTCAGTGTGTTTATATTCTCCATCACTTTGGTTCTCACTGCTTCTTTATAAGCTTGTTGTTGTTTCTGTGTGAGTAAAAAGCGCATCGTGTTTTGTCTCACTACAGGGTCTACAGCTAAATCAATAATTTGATCTAGAAACTTCTGATCTTGATTTGTGTAAGTATTAATTAAAAAATTATAACGATAGGCTTTATCTCTTATCGGTGTTTTTCCTGTGACTACATATACTGCCTTGTTTTCTCTTTTCACTTCGGCAGTCACTCCTCCATTGGGTATATCTAAATAAAAACTGTTCATCCCTTTTGGAGCCTTTCCTACAAACTGTTCATTACAGTAAACATCGCCTTCAGAGGTTAAATAAGTAACAATTTCCACCTTATCCATATCCTCTTTTTTAGCATGTCGTTCTGTTATTATTAAATCTAGTTGGGACTTTACTTCTGTGGTTGTTTTTGTAGTATTGTATGCCAATAAAAGTATTTCATCTTTACTCATTTCATTATTTTTCCACTGGTCTTTATAGTGTTTTAATAAAACGTTAAAGCCAAAACCATGATTTAGTTCAGGTGCAATAAAGTTCCCTTTTTTGAGATCATTCCATGAGTTTAAGCTGATCATCTGAGCATCAAAGTTCACGGCATTCTGAAGTTCACCTCTAAACGTCCCTGTCTGTTTATTGGCAGATATTACCAAACCATGAGGTTTATTCTTTCTATACATAAATTGGCTTTCTTGAGCCGACAAAAACTGTACATAAGGTTTATTGTGTTTTTTTGCCAATGAAGGAATAATCTCATCTACTGCACTATTGTTGACATGAATATTCCAGATTCCAGCGTATTTTGATAGTACTTTATTGATATAATTTTTACTTCTTGGAAATCGCGTTTGATAAATATATTCTAAAGGTTCATTGACAAATTTTTCGATAGATACTAAAGCTGAATCAACGGTATCTACATAACTTAAATCGTTTTCTATTTTGGCTTGAATGGTCCCATAAGACACATTTGAAATGTTTAACTCATCAATTATTGATTCCGTATTACCCGTCAAAGTAATAATTTCTCCCCTTTCTGACCTCAGCCATTTAGGGCTGTAAGTTGTATTTTCTAATGCATATTTTAATTGCATTTTCATCATATTCATCATCTGATCCTGCTTTACTGAAGCTGGATGATGAAAATCTAGGAAGAGTGAAAACTTAAAATCTATATTCTCTTCATTCGCCACTCTATGATAAGCCTCTATTATTCTTGAAAGTACTTTTAAATCACCAAAAGGAATATACCTAATGACAAATTGGAAGCCATCTACTCCACTTGCTTGTGCTGATAACATCTCAAATTTCACCGCATCATCTATATATAAAGGATTGGCAATTTCTGAGATCAATGGTAAATAAGTAGCTTCTGTGGTATGTACACCTATGTCTTTATTGACGTAATTAGAATACTGAAAGAATCCGAACCAAGGTGATTGTGCACTATACAGCGAGTAAGGATGATTTAATGCCATTACAAGCTTGTCTGGAAAAACTTTAGACGATTGTGCATTGGTCATTACTACCAATAAGAAGAAAGGAATAGCGAATAATAGTGATTTCATTATTTATAACTTTTGGTATAGTGAATCAAAAAAATGAGATGATGTGGGGTTTAAATTTAGATGGATACAGATAATTACATGGTAAGAAAAAAAGCACAAAATATCGTGCACCATGACTGAAGTCATGGGCTGGTGATATTGACTCCTACAACACTAAAGTGTTGCCTCCGAAATCAACCTTCAAGACTTTAGTCTTGGTGAGGTTGCTATATCACCTACCCAAAGTTTTAACTATGGTGCACGAAACACCCGATTATTTTTACCTAGTATTAAAAATGTTAATAGCCTACTTGTTCAATTATTTCGAATGATCAGAAGAAAAGCTATTTACTGATTGTCCTTTACGGTATTTCGTCAAACGTAAAGTATGATCAGAAATGATTTGTTTTCTCCTTTCAATCTTTAGGAACCATTGTGCCTTAGAGGTTACTTTTCCCATTTGATCATCAAGTACTCCTAGCGTTTGTAAAAATTGATCCGTAGAATGAGTAGATTCTTCTAGAAATTGGGGAGAAGAGCAAAAACCATGTCCTCCGTTTTCTTTTATAAAAGCAAAACTCCCTTTATTCTTTTCTGCTAATAACTTCACAAAAGATTCACCATTACGTTCCGTTCTCTTCTGAGACGTATCATCGTTATAAGCGGCGATATCTTTCAATCCATAAGCTACCCAAACAGGTGCTAATTTTGAATAATCCAAATTGAATACATATGATTTCTCATTGAGGTAAACGACATAAGGGTTGTGCAAAATAAAACCGATTACATCTGTATTTATACTCAAATCATCGTTTGGGTCATCTACTGATTTCAATTGCGTAGCTAAAGCAAGGTGTCCGCCCGCAGAACCTCCTCCTACTATAATTTTATCAGGGTCAACACCTAATAGTTTTGCATTTCTTTTTACCCAACGTAAAGCTGTTTTGGCATCTTGTGCTGATGTATAACCACCGTCTGATATACCATCTCTCTGTACAACTCTATAATCTACTCTGATATTAACAATACCCCTTTGTGTAAAATATTCTGCTTGAGGTTTAAAATGAAGAATGTTTCCAGAACTCCAGGCACCTCCGTAATACCAAATGATTGCTACTCTCTGATCTGATTTTTTCCAATCTGAAGGGTAATCGACAAATAAAGCAAGGTCACGATTGGGTGTGGATTTATAGATAAAAGCATCGCTTTCTACAAAACGTAATTGCCTTCTGTACATAATTGTTTCCTCAAAAAGATGCGTGTCCTTCTCATCATTTTCATTTAATTTTCTCCAGTTTCCATTGTCTGAATAAAGTACCTCATCAAGGTCTATCACTTCATTCCCGTTGGTATCTGCTTCCCATTTAAAAAGCTTATTACCATATTTCAACTCTTGTCCTGGCTTTATTCCTTCTTTTTTGTATTTCTCTTTCGCAAAGGCAAATACAGGAAGAATAAGTAAAAATGTTAGTATTGTTTTCATTACAGTTGACCAATATTTTCGTTTTGAATTACAATCATTTCTGAAGAGGTAGTAACACCTTCTTCTGTCATCACTTGGAAATAGGCTGCATGAGTATTTTCGGGTAAAATTGAATGGATCTTTTTACCTTTCCACTTCTCTACTTTTTCCGTTTTCCATTCCTTTTCAACCCACTCACTCTTACTGTCCGTTGTATAAAGAACTTGTATTTCTTTAATATTGATGTTATTTAAAATAGAAACGATCACCTTCCCTTTCTTCACTTTAGGAGTTGTCAATTTTGCAAAGTGAGGTACCCCATTGATGATTTGATCTGCAAAAGCATAGCTTTCTTTTACATTCCAACCAAAGTAATGACTATGGTTTAATCCATTTTCAAGGTATAAAAATGCGTCTCCTTTCACTGCCTTTTTAGATTGTACTGTGGCGGGAAGTGGAAAGTGTGCATCATTGGTCCCGTTGACAAAAAGTAGGGGCATTTGTGCTTGAGGCAAATACACTGAAGCTTCTAAATAAGTCATTGCATTCTCTAGGTAAGCCACGTTGTCAGAAGCTAATGCCTTTCCCATATGCCCATCGGTACCTTTCAAAAAACCACATCCATAAATAGGAATCGCAAACTGAAAACGGTCATCAATTCCTGAAATGGAACTCGTCAGCATTCCTCCCCAACTGATACCTGTAATTCCTGTTTTATTAGGATTGACATCTTCAAAAGAGCGGAGCAATGAATGTCCTAATATCACTTGAGCAATGGCTTGATAATACCATTGATCTTGCAAAGGCAAATCATAATCATGAAAAACACCATTTCGCTGTGGTCCAGATCCTTTAAAAGTATCCCTTTCATCATGTTTTTTATTTGAAGGAATATGCCCTTCTAAATCCATAGAAATAGCAACAAAACCCTCCTCATTCCACTTCTTTACCCAGGTAGGATATCCTGTACCTCCTCCTCCATGCACTAATACAACTGCAGGATATCCTCCTTCGGGTTTAGGTGTCTTAGGATAGCTATAATAGGCATATACTTTCGTAGGCTTGCCTTTATAGGAAATGCCTTCATAATAAATACTCTGCATTCCCTCTACTTGAGCTTCATCTGCTTTTTCCCATTTGGGAGCCTTGAAAAGCTTTTCTAAATCCCAACTTATCTCTTTTTTTTGTGCAAATAGAAAAGTAGGGATACATAATAAGTAAAACAGCAAACACTTCATTTCATATAACGATTAAAGACGTACGTCAGAAATACAATTTGGATCTGGTAACTCGGGAAGTTCTGATTGCCAATCCAACATTTCCTTTTTCAGTTCTACTATCACTTCAGGAAATTGAGATGCCAGGTCATTTTGCTCTTTTGGATCGAGTTCCATATTATATAATTCCACTTTGGAATGATCTGTACTCATCATCATTTTCCATTTTCCTTTTCTTATTCCTAAATGAGGCCAATAGTAATCTTTTCCGTGAAAACCTTTCCACTCCCAGAAAACTGGTTTCTTTCTTGGTGATGGTTTTCCTTTTAATACACTTGCTCTTGATTCCCCATCCATTTCTTTAGTATCCTTGATCGATAGTCCTGCCATATCTAAGAAAGTAGCAGGCATATCCACTCCTGTAATTACAGAAGTCTGATCCACTTTTCCTGCTGGTACCACACCTGGCATCCACGCTATGAAAGGTACTTTTACGCCTCCTTGAAATAAAGATCTCTTTTTTCCTTTCAATCCACCTGTTTCTCCAACACAATAATATAATCCTAAAGCATCTGTATTTCCTTGATGATATTTTCTTTTCTCTCCGTGTGTATGTTCAGGACCATTATCAGAAGAGAAAACGACCAAGGTATTTTTATCCAATCCTAAAGTCCTCAATTTCTTAAAAAGTTCTCCTACATAAAAATCAGCTTCTGCAATAACAGCGGCATACACTTGCTGTTGTTCTGGAAGATCTTTGAATTGCTCCAAGAACTGTTTTTGAGGAAAGTGTGGTGTATGTGGCTCGTGCAACCATAAATTGATAAAAAAGGGTTTCTTTTTATTTTTTTCTATAAACTCAATGGCTTTCGGTACTGTTTCTTCTGTCTGAATTTGTTGTCCAGGAAGGTTAAATGCGGCATAGTCATCATAGCCATATTCATAAGGAGTTGGTGCATCTTTGATGCTACGATTTGTCAGGTGCCATTTTCCAAAATGACCTGTAACATATCCGTTTTTCTTAAAAAGGTCTTGTACTGTTGTTGCTTTGGGATCTAACCAATCAGGCATACCCGCCTCTATATGATGTTTGGGTGTTGCGAAATGTTGATGTACGCTAAGTCTTGCAGGATATTGACCAGTCATGACGGCTGTTCTACTTGGAGAACAAACAGGACTGTTGACAACAAACTCTGTAAAGTCAGTGCCTTCGTCTATCATCCTATCTAAATTTGGTGTTTTGCAAAAGGTGCTTCCATGCTTGCCTAAATCACCATACCCCCAGTCGTCTGCGAAGATAAAAATAACGTTTGTCTTTTTTTCTTGTGCAAAGGATGATAGTGATATAACAGTAAAAATCGTCAATATAATAACTCTAATATTCATACTTGTAATATTTAATCCAATAGGTTAAGTAATAAGAAGTTCATCTTTAAAGTGTGCATCAGGACAGGTTTGATGTCCTGATGCTCCACTAAAAAATTGATACTACATTAGTATTTTGAGACCTCACACACAAAGCACTACCAAGTTGAGGTCCAGAGCTTTCTATATCATGCTCTAAAAAACTACCTTCTTAATATATCTGCAATTATCCCCTAAAATTTGGATAATTAGTAGACCATTTTCTACAATTTGTGTATTAAATCTTTCTTCTTGAGCTATTGTTGCCAGAATCACTCTTCCTTGTACATCTGAGATGACAATTTGCTTGTCTCTGAGCGGTTGATCAGCACTTATATGAAGTATATTATTTACTTTAAATACTTTGATATTAGCCAACTCTTCTTCTACAGAAAGTGGCGGTTCTTGATTTTCTAAGAATAATATTGAATAAACACTCTTCGTCACGCCATCTTGTGCTGTCACTGTAATGATCGCCACTTTTCCTGCTTCAGTTACTTCAGAGATCACTACATCCGCTAATTCATCTTCCAACACTACTTCAATTGAAGGAATCACTGAAGAAGTTAACTGATAAGAGTAGTTGAGTGAATCTATCTTAAAGCCTTCCAGACTTGTACCTCCAATAAGGATATCGGTTAGATTCGCATTAGATGAGGCTGTTTCGAATGTAAACTGAACGCTATATTCTTGTTTTGAAACCTGATCTTCTGCTAGTACTTCTATCAATACCTTATGATCATCTGATAACTCACCCACTGTTACGGTGGCCATATCATGCTGAGCACTTGCTGTTACAACAGGAACTGAAGAAGCATATGGAAGGTGAACAGAATACGTAAACACTTCGGCATCGAAACCTTCTATCAAAACATCATCTAATAACAATTCTTTCAATGATGCATTGTTTGACACTGTTTCATCATAAATGAATTCTACTACGTAAACTGATTTCGTCTCTCCATCCTCCGCAGTCACTGTCACTGTAGATTGCCCTGGAAGCACTGTTGTATTTGAAATGGCATAACTGGCATTTTTATCTTCCAATACCGCTGATAAATGAGGCACTTCTGAAGTTCCCATTGGTAATGCTACGGTATATTGTAATACAGCTGGATCAAAGTTTTCGACCAATTCATCCTCAATAGATAAAGATGTTAAATTTGTATTTGTAGAAGGGTCAGCTACTTCGAAGGTTACAGTATATACTTTTTCTGTACCACTTTGAGCTGTTACTGTTACGGTAGACACTCCTGGCAATTCTGTCGTTTCTGAGATGACCAAAGACGCCGTTGCATCATTTTTTGTAGCCGTCACTACAGGAATTTCTGTTGATCCATAAGGCAGTTCGATAGTATAACTATCCGTTGATGCATCAAAATCTGTAATTAACGTACCATCTACCAACAACTCTGATAGAGTGTTATCTTCTGATGGAGCCGTGATAGTGAAGTTGACAGAATATACTTTTTCAGCTCCGCTTTGAGCAGTAACAGTTACAGTAGATGTACCTGGTAATACTTGTGTTTCTTCAACTTCGAGTGTAGTGGTTTCACTATTTTTCGTAGCCGTCACCACTGGAATTACTGTCGTACCGTAAGGTAATTCTATGGTATAGTTTTGAACTAGTGGATCGAAACCTGTAATTAACGTACCATCTACCAACAACTCTGATAAGGTATTATCCTCTGATGGAGCCGTAATCGTGAAGTTCACCGTATAAACTTTTTCTGCACCACTTTGAGCTGTTACTGTTACGGTAGATACTCCTGGCAATTCTGTCGTTTCTGAAATGGCTAATGACGCCGTTGCATCATTTTTGGTCGCTGTTACTACGGGTACCTCAGTCGTTCCGTAAGGCAACTCTATAGTATAGCTCTCTGTTGATGCATCAAAATCTGTAATCAATGTTCCATCAACCAACAACTCTGATAAGGTATTATCCTCTGATGGTGGTGTAACCGTGAAGTTCACTACATAAACCTTTTCAATACCACTTTGTGCTGTAACTGTTATGGTAGACGCACCTGGCAATTCATCTGTTTCTGAAATTACTAAAGACGCCATTTCATCATTTTTAGTCGCTGTCACTACAGGAATTTCTGTTGACCCATAAGGCAATTCAATAGAATAACTTTCTTGTGAAGCATCAAAATCAGTAATTAACTTACCATCAACCAATAACTCCGATAATGTATTATCTTCTGAAGGTGGTGTAACCGTGAAGTTCACTACATAAACTTTTTCAATACCACTTTGTGCTGTAACAGTCACCTCTGTTTTTCCAGGAAGAGCAATCGCATTGGTTACTTCTAATGAGGCTAAATCATCATTTACTTCCGCTGTAACAGTAGGAATATAAGTTGAGCCGTAAGGGTATTCAACCGTATATTCTGTAACATCCGCTGAGAAATCTTTTATAAGTACATCATCTAACAACAACTCTGTTATCGTTGCATCATTTGATGGAATAGCAATGTTGAACGAAAGATTATAATCAATCGTTGAATTATCTTTTGCTGTCACTCTTACTGCCGTAGATCCCGGAATGGTTTCAGGATGAATTACTTCATAGGTAGCCTCAGCATTTACAGTATTTGCCACCACATTAGGAAATCCTTGATAGCCATATGGTAATTCTATCGCATAGTTGAATTGATCCGATGAAAAACCTTCCACTCCTTCACCATCAGCAATCAAAGAGGATAATCTTTTATCTGCATCAGAATTAATTCTTGGTCCTTCAATATTATCGATGTAATACACATTATCGTTACCATTGAAAGGTGAAGCGTCTTGACCGAAAAAGATAATCATTTGATCAAAAATATCTCCATCACTAAGCAAGTCTTTAAAATCAAAAGTATATTCTACCCATTGATCTTGAACTGAGATGGTCTGGCTTAAAGTAACATAAGAGTTATCTGTATTATTTCTAAGTCTTACTCTCAAAGTATTGTTTGCTGAATACAAACCGTCATCAGAAGTTTCTTGATATACTTTTAGCTTGACTACTTTATCAATGTCCGTTTCAAAGTGACCATTGTATAAAATCTGAACTTGTGAGTGAGCGTTCTCTTCTTTTACCACTTTTGTCACTCTAGCACTTTGAGACACCTCAGATATTGAAGGGTTATCTACTTCTGAAGTGACCACTTTATAAGTATTGTAGAAAGAGACATCATTGGCTGATCCATCATAGTAATAGATGATTTCTGAATACGGAAGTGTTGTATTTCTCACCTCTCTATCATTAAAATAAGCAAGCGTCTTGTTATCCTCATCCGTAATTGTACCTGATAGATAACTTAATGTTACATCACTGCCATAACTAATCGGTGTTTCTACTCTAAACTCAATTTTATTGTCCAACTCTACGACTTGATGTGTTACTGCTGAACCATTCACCTTCAACTCAAATACTGTATTCTCAATACTCACTAACGAAGATAAGCTTACCACATCCATCACTACTTTTCCTCCACTTACATCAGTAGATAAAGAAGTGATAATATTGTCTGAGATTACTTTTGGTCCTCTTAAATCATCAAAATAAGCTTCCATGCCTGTGGCAGTAAAATCTGGATTACTGTCATTTGCTCCAAAGTAAAAAGAAATGGAATTATACCCCTCTAACTCTTCAGTGGTAAAACCCGAAAAGTCAAATTGATACTCTTGCCATGAATCCAAACATTTTAATGTCCCCAAAACCGATTTCTGTGTAGGTGAATCATTGTCTTTTTTCAAGATTACCTGTACAGTCTTATTCAAGTTCTCAATTCCAGTATCTTTGACATATACCTTCATCGATACTGTTTTTGTACTCGTGAAATCAAACTGTGATCCTGCTGGTAAATCCCATCGCACCTCTGACCATTGACTGTCGTCTCTTACATATTTGGCTACAATTTCTTCAGGGTAACCATTTGTATCAGGGTTTTGAGCATTTTCATCTACGGTTGCCGAACTTACAAAAGCTAAATCCAAAACAGATGTTCCTCCCACATTGTATAATGAATATAAAGAATGACCAACTGATGTATTATTTTCTACAGGGATAATGGTATTGACTGCAACTGAATTTCCTAATTCGTCTGTAATAGTACCACCTGTGAAAGTAAGTTCAATACCGTGACCTGCTTTAACCTCTTCTGCCAAAATCAATTCGATAATTTGGTTTTTCACCTTCACTCTTTCTATCCCAACTGCTGAGTTATTGACCATCAATTGGAATTCAGGGTTCTCAATATTGCTAATTGGTGAATGTGATAAAGCGGAGATTGTAATCATTTTGCCTTCTTCTGAAGTTTCTCCTTTCAATTTTACTTGGTTCTGTAAAACTTTTGGACCTTGAATTTTATCAATATAAAACTTCATTCCTCCTCCTTCTTCTGCTATATCATTAATGATTGGGAAGAAATACAGTGTATTTATATACTCCAAATCTTCATTGAAAGCATTAGGGTCAACTTCGATTGTGTAATCTACCCACTCATCAAATTTTTCAATAGGGAAGTTAAGTAGATACTGAGATTCTGGAACATCGTCTTGACGTAATACAATTGCACATTCATTGTTAGTCAACGTTTTACCAGGGTCTTCAACATACATTCTTATTTTGAAATGAACAGCTTCTGAAAAATCTATTTTTCCATCAATATCAAACATCATATTCGCATACCTTCCGTCCAACCTTGTTAATAAGTTAGCCGTACTGCAAGGACCTAAAGTTGGATCTTGTGCTTCTGTATCTTGAGTCATTAAAATATAGCTTACCTCCGCAATTTCAGACTGTCCCTCTTCATAATAAGAAAACAATACATCTTCTTCAGATGCCATGCTAAGTGCGATCGTATAAGTTGATTCTTGTGTTCCGTCTTCTGATGTAATCACTAATGTAGCCGTAGTCGGCAACTCTTCTCCGGCAGTTACTTCCACCGTAGCACTGTAATCATTTGTGATGGCTGTAATTTCCGGTAAAGCACTCGTTGAATAAGGTAATTCAAAAGCATATGCTGAGGTTCCTACATCAAAATTTTCGATTGTACTTTCCCCTACTTTTAAACCTGATATAGAAGCATCTGATGATTTAAAACGGTGTACATCAGAAGTTAAATTAAAACCGCTATTGTCAGTAATTAAAAAATAAGAAGCATACGTATTGTCAGGTGCTACGGTTGAAACGGTAGCTCCATCGATGGTTGCAGGCATAGCACTCCACGTTTTGCTACTCCATACTTCCGATCTGTCCGTTGTATAATAGAATGTTGCGGATTGAATACCCGCACCTGCATCCGTTACATTGACAGACATTGTATTGGTTCCATCAGTATAAGTAGGTATATCAATTTGTAATAATGGGGTGCCTCCATTTATAATTTTATCTGCAAAAATATAGCTTTCTTCTTCGTTCCATGCTACCGAATGCCCATGACCAAAACCATCTTTGATAAATAAATAAGCATCACCTTGAATCGCATTTTTTGAATCCATTGTGGCAGGTAATGGGAAATGTGCATCATTGGCTCCATTAAAGAAAAGCATTGGCATAGTGGCTTGATGTAGATATGCTGATGCCTCATAATTTGTCATGGCATTGTTTACATAATCTTGATCAGTAGAAGCCAAGCTATTACCCATATGTCCGTCCGTTCCTTTTAGGAAACCACATCCATAGATTGGAATCGCAAACTTAAAACGTAAATCCAAACCTGCAATTGTACTCGTCAGCATACCTCCCCAGCTTACGCCTGCAATACCAATCTTAGTGGCATCTACTTCCTCGAAAGAAGCAATCAGTGAATGTGCTTTGATCACTTGTGCTACTGCATGATAATACCATTGCTCATTAATTGGTAATGCATTATCATGAAAAACCCCTGTCCTTGCTGGACCTGCTCCTTCAAATGTTGCTCTTTCTGCTGAATCGTCTAATGAAGGAATGTGTCCTTCTAAATCCATGGAGATAGCGACAAATCCTCTATCGTTCCAGAGTTTTACCCAGTCATCATAGGCTGTACCGCCACCTCCATGCACTAATACTACGGCAGGATAACCATTTTCTGGCTTTGGTGTTGATGGTAAACCATAATAAGCATACACTTTTGATACCTCTCCTTTGTAATCGATGCTTTCATAGAAAATACTTTCTAATCCATCAACAGCAGAAGTGGTGGTCGTTTCA
Source organism: Flammeovirga sp. EKP202 (assembly GCF_014534745.1). Taxonomy (GTDB): domain Bacteria; phylum Bacteroidota; class Bacteroidia; order Cytophagales; family Flammeovirgaceae; genus Flammeovirga. Next base: position 121,810 of record NZ_JACVVP010000003.1, on the reverse strand, counting down.
AAGTTGGGTACTGCTTTTATTACGTCTAAATCCCACGGTCCTGTATACTCTTGTGCATGAACTGTATTGGTCATAACAATAGCCGTGAGGAAACAGAGTAATTGTAAAAAGTCTTTTTTAAGTGATTTCGTAAAATTCAATTTCATTTCTTAACCATTAGGTATTATGATTCCATTGAGCAAAGTTTTAAAACTCATTGTTGGGAAGAATTGAGGTTCAAAAAGCTCAAAAAATTTCATTTCAATAGTTTCTTCATTTTGTGAGTTGAAGAATAGTGTTGTGTAATTTATCGGGTTTGAAAGTTTTACTTTTTTGAGGAAAGTTCTTTCGATAAATAGCGTTCGTGATTACACAAACTTGGTATTATAAAAGTAGAGAAATAAGCAAGGTCAAATCATGAGAAGTATTGAATCCCACCCTCAACATCTATTTCAGATGGGATTCAATTCTTTGCCAATTAGTTCATGATAAATTCTCCACCTTTTAGGTCTTTGATGTAATAAACTACACCTTCAGCATCGTGATCCTTATCAGGGCTTCCTAACATGATAGAAGCACTATTGAATGTAGCTTCTTTAGGTGACATTCCAGTGAAGTCAAATTCATATTCTACCCATTGGTCAAATACTTGAATATCTGTGCTTTGTACTAACTGATTCTTTACGGTATTATCAATTTGAAGCGTCAAAAAGATTTTATTATTCGTTACCTTTTTGCCTGGATTTTTACAATACACTTTTACTTTAAAAACGGTATTGACTTTTGGATCAATCTCTTGATTCAACTTGAAACGGATTGCTGACCAAACTTCACTTCCTTTCGTAAAAGTACTTACTTTAGTATTGGCATCAAGAGGATCTGCAACACCTGCACTAAACTGACCTCCATATGCAGCAAGTCCATTGATGTGGGCATTATTCCCTCCAAAATCAGTATATCTCAACAGTTTTAATGCTACTTCATTTTTAACCATTTGATGCTTGAAATACTTGATTTCTTTACCACTTACATCTGTGATTTTACCTTTCGTGTAAGACACTTTCACATCTTCACTTCTTTTAAATGGCTTTTCTAAATCAATGATTATTCTTTTTGCCTCTACAGTTACATTTTCAATAGCTACATTTTTATAACCATTTTTGATCACTTTAAAGACAGGCTTTTTAGTTTTAGTATCTAAGTCATCTTTTGTAACTACATCTAAGATCACTTGATTTCCTTCTAAATTTGTTTTCGCATTGAGCAATACATCTTCAGAAGTAATACCAGGTCCACTGATTTCTTTAAAGAAAACCTTTACACCTACTGCCTCTCCGTCATCATCTTTAGGAGACATAATCAACACTAATTTCGAGTAATCAGTTTTTAGTGGATTGTTTGAAACATCAAATGAATAAGTAACCCACTCATCATATTTTGTTACTTTCTGCATTTGGGCTAACTGAGTCATTCCATCGTTAGCCTCGTTTCTTACTGCCAATAAGAGTGTGTTATTTTTAAGTGGACCTTTAGGACTTTTCACTAATGCAGTCACCTTAAAAACTCTACTACCTGATAAATCAAGTAAAGCTGGCAATGAAAGCACTACTCCACCATATGCTCCTTTTCCTTTTTCAAACATTGAATACTCCCCGTCATTTAATGGAGAAGCTGTAGTACTTAAATTTCCTAAGAAAGGTTGTAAATCACCTGCAATTCCATTCTTTCCATGATATACTGTCTGCCCAAAAATAGACGGACTAGATACAAGTAAAAAAGTACAGAATAGTGATAAATAGATAAAATTCTTCATTTCAGTTAAATCATTGAAAGATTAAAAAATCTAATATTATATCTTAAACAAGTCGGCTTATATCTTCCGGTTGTTCTGATTTCCTATGTAACAAATGTAATTCACACACCTACTAACTTTATTGTCTATAAATTACAAAGAGTGGTCTAAAAATACATAAGGTGAAAAAGTTTAAAAAGACGTGTAAAATTAAGGTTTTATAGTGAATTGAGGGGCTTTATTGAAATTTTATTTCCCAAAATACCTTACATCTAACTAAAAATTATTCTATGCTATTTTCCTTCTAATCTAAATATTCACAACTTTTTCCAAATGTTTTAGTGGTTTAAAAATTAGCTCTAATAGACCATTCCTATAACCAAACCTTTTTTACCACTCTATTTCTTTCAAACACCACCTGTATAATTATCAATCCTTTTGCCTTGATTGGTATTTTATTTTTCGGTTGATGATGTTCTCCGTGATATACAATTTTGCCGTTGCAATCATAGACCAATAACTGATACTTTCTTTGAACTGAACGCTGTTCAATTATCAAGTTATGATCATTTTCAGCATAAACTTTAATAGCATCATCTAAACTATCCAATGATAAAACTGGATCGGCTGTACTGTTAATCAATAGTGCAAAAACATTTTTTGTTACCCCGTCTTCTGCCATCACATTGATTAAGGTTAGTTGACCAAAAGCAGTGGCTTTAATGATATTGACTTTAGCATTTTCATCCTCCGTAACAACAGTTATTTCCGGCATTGTAGAGCCTTCTACTGTCAAACTATAATGATTGATTTCATTGGAGAAGTCAGATAATAATTGACCGTCTACTCTTATTTCTTTTAGCAGAGTATTGGACGAAAGGACAGGTAAACGATAATGAAATTGATAGGTATTCATCGTTATTCCATCTTCAGCAACCACTTCTATTTTAGTAGTCCCTGGAATAAAATTCGTTTTTGTAACCGTAAAAGTTGAAGCTGAATGACTCTTTACAATCTCTGTTATGTCTGGTAGATTTTCAGGACGCATTTCTTCAGCAACTGTAAAATAATAATCAAGTACGGTACTGTTAAATTCTTCCATTGGGCTTCCATCATGGTAAAGGCTTGTGATGAATGCATCTGAAGAAGGTAACTCATTTACTATAAATAAAATGGTAATTTCTCTTCTCGTTCCATCTTGAGCAGTAAGTTCAATGACTCCTGCTCCTGGAATTTCCCATGCTTGTTGTATCTGAACGTGTGTAGTTTCATCCTCCAAAACAAGTGTGATATATGGGGCAGTTGTATTGGGTAAATCAAACGCTACGTTATAATTATTTTCTTCATTTGAAAAGCCTTCCAATGCTTTACCATCAATAAAAATGGAAGAAAGATTGACATTATCAGATGGAGAAAGTAAGATCACCTCAAAGGTATACTTCTTCTTTATCAGTGGATCTTGAGCCGTTACTTCAACTTCTATTGTACCGGGGAGTGACTCAGGATAAATAATAGAATAAGTGGCTACTGCACTCTCTAAATTTAAGTCCAGAACAGGAATGGAAGTCGTTCCGAAAGGATATTCTAATGTATAGGATTCTGTAGCTTGATCAAACGCTGTGTATACATTTCCATCTATATAAAGTGAAGTCACATTTGTATTTTGTGAAGGTAATGCCCTTGTGATATTCACTTGATAAGTTAATGTAGTTGTTCCATCTTCTGCAGTGACTTGAATAGAAACTGTTCCTGGTATTTCTTCTGCCGATACTACTTCTACTGTAGCGTTTGCATTATTTGGCGTTGCCTCTATTAAAGGAAACTCCTCTTGTGCATAAGGTATCTCAAAATCGTATTCAAATAGAGAAGAATCAAAATTTTCTATTGGTTGTCCATCAATTGTAATCGCTGACAATGTAGCATCATTGATATACTTTACAGGTGGTCCTTCTAAAGTAGAGAAATAATAAACACATGATGTTCCTGCAAAATCTGTATCTGGTGAACCCAAGTAGATCCTTAATAAGTTGTAGCTGTCACCTTGGAAGTTGATCTGCGAAAAGTCAAATTCATAAGCTACCCATTGGTCTTGTACTGTGATGTTTTTGGTGATTGTATAAAAATCAGACGGATCTTCTGTATCCAAAACCCTCAACTTGATATTGTTGTTGGTTGGGATATTGTCTTGTGAAGGTTGATAGATATAACATCTAAAAACTTTATCCTTTTGCATGGAAATCACTCCATTTAAATCTACCTGCAGATAAGAATGTAAGTCCTCTTCTTTCACAATTTCAGTTATCCTTTGTTGGGGTACATCCTCAGTAAATGAAAAGTTATCAACAATATTGGTTTGTAACTTGAAATTGGAGAGTGTTGGGAAATTATTTTCAGCTCCAAAACTGTAAATTTCCTCTATTTGATAACGCACCGTGTTGATAAGTAATTGATTTTCGAAATAAGTCAACACTTTTCCTTCACTATCCGTTATATTTCCTCCTTTATAACTTAATTCTACTTTATCATTATAAATGACCTCTTTCTCAAGATGTAGTTGAATGGACTGTTCTTGAATACCAATAGATGTTACGTTTACGATTTCATCATTAATTTTCAATTCAAATTGAGGATCATCTGAAGATGAAATGGGGTCAGCACTTAATACATTCAATACAATACTCTTTCCATCTTCTACTACTACATTGCTCGTCATTATAAAATCAGAAAGAATACGTGGACCTTTTAATTCAGCAATATAACCGGATAATCCTGTGGAAAGCCCTTCTGTATCTTGTGGTGCTATAAATAAAGACACGGTATTAAAACCTTCTAATTCTTCTGCTGTAAAATTAGAAAAATCAAAGCTGTATTCATCCCATTGATCAAAAGCGATAATCTCTGTTCTCATTACTTTCTGATCAGTTGTAGTTCCATCTTTTCTTAAGATCAACCAGATATTTTTATTCACATTATCGGTGCTTGGCTGATCAAAATAAAGGGCTATTGAAAAGCTTTTCTCAGTCAAAAAATCAAAGGCTGTTCCTTCGGGTATCACCCATCGTATTTCAGACCAAACACTTTCATTTCTTTGAAATTTTGCGATGGTTTCGACTTCAATTTCTTCAAATGGATTGGAAAAATTTTGATCAAGTTCTACTGAAGTAAACGTACTTAATGAAGAAATGGAAGGTACTCCAAAATTAAATAGAGTAGTAAGTGCACTAGAAGTATTGGATAGATCAACTTCTGTTATTGAAGTGTTTTTTACTTGGGCTGAGACACAATGACTCAGCAACAATGCTACATAAAGTAGGATAGTTAGTCTTATTTGTTTCATACTATCTTAATTGAGGTAAGAATGAAGAGGTAAGAGGGAAGAGTAGTGTATCGTGGGTAGTATCTATAAAAGATTATATTCTTGATTGAAAATCACATGAATCTCATTACTTAACGACCTTCATTCTTCCCTCTTACCTCATCCCTCTTACCTCTTACCCCTTTTTATTATTGTAAATAAGGTCCTCTGATATCATTGAAGTAATATTCCATACCAACGGCTGTTCCATCATCGCTATTGATAGCAAAGAAGATCACAACTTTTTGATACTCTGTTTTTGCGGTGAGCTGAGAGAAATCAAAAGTATATTCTACCCACTCTCCATAACGGTCCGTGACTATGTCTTGATCTAACTTCAGTTGAGTAGCACCTGTGCCTAGAGCATCTCTAATCACAAGGCTTATGATATTATTTTGAACTTCTTTTCCTGGATCCGTAGTTTTCAACCATAGTTTGAAAATACCATTTTTCTGTAGATCAAGTGGTTGATCTAGATCAAAAGTTAGATTAGGGTAAGGGTTATCATTTCTGATCAAATGCATTACTTCTTCATCTTCACCTAACCTAGAATCATCAATCACGGTAGTTAAATCTAATTGGTAAGCTCCTGCAAAATCAGCGAGATTATTTTCATCATTCCCTTCTACATAGTATTGGATCGTTGTTTCCACTTTAATCGTGATTTCATCCGTCAATCCTCCATCTTCAGCAACAGCTTTTATGATCGCTTCACCTTCGCTTATTGCCATAACTACTCCTTTTTCATTGACACTCAAAATCGTCTCATCTGATGAACTCCATGTTACATTTTTGTTGGTCGTATTTTCAGGTATGAAAGTAGTCGTCAAAGTAAGTGTCTCTCCAAATGAAGGGAGTACGGTTTCCTCTGGAATATTGATAGTCATACTTTCGGCAGGAACAGGTGCAATAACATTTACAGTAACAGGTCCTCCTGTGATTTTTCCGTTGGAGATAAACACAAAAGCTTTACCTTCTCCAACGGCTTTCAATGTTTGATTTTCGATGATTACAATCGTACTGTCTGATGTGTAATAGTCAAAAATTGTATCGTTTGCATTTTCTGGAAGATAAGTAAAATCCAACTTAAGGTCTGCTCCTCGATCTATAATTACTTCTTGTGGCAGATCATTGATAGCCGTAATAGGAATCAATTCATGCACTTTTAATACTGCTTCACTGACAATTTGCTCTTTTAAAAAGTTATTGGTGTAGGAAGTCAAAACAGTCAAACCAGGTGAATGTGCAGAAACTAAACCTGATCCATCAATATTCGCAATATCTTCATCTTCTACGCCATATCGGATCAACCCTAAATCATTGACATCAAAAGGGTTGGTATTGGCAATTACCTGAATGCTTCTTCCTTCTACCACATCATAAAGTCTTTTTGAAAACTTAATCGTTTCAACTTCACTGATTTCTTCTCCTACTACAATAAATGTGGTGTCCTGAATACCTGAGGGAACATGCTCAGCAACAAGAGAAGTCCAACCTTCTTTTTGAGCGACTACCCATCCTGTCGTTTCATCCACCTTTACAATACCGTCTCCCTGAAGTACTGACCAAACAACTTCCTCTGATCTTACATCTTCTGGCTGAACAAAAGCCATAAACTGTAGTGAATCATCTACCTGTAATCCATACGGTTCCTGCCATGGACTGATGTACACGTCAGTGACGGTTTGCAGTGCTTTTTGCTCCTCTTTTTGTGCACAACTTCCTAAAAGGAGAATCATGACAAAGCTTATAATGCTGTAACTATATGTTTTCATATTATTTCTCATGATTAATACCCGCTATTTTGTTTCCAAGAATTATTCATGGTCAATTCTTCAATTGGTATAGGCCATATGTACTCATGTCTTGGATATGGATAAGGTTCATACGTTACCAAAATAGAGTCTCTTTCTATATTCAAGGGCCATTCATTGTTATCAGAGGAATGATAATAAATCACTCTTGCATCTGCCTTTTCTTTCAGGCGATTGGTTCTTACCAAATCAAACTTTCTCTTTACTTCTCCGTTCAATTCTACTCTTCTCTCCTTCCACACTGCCTCTCTAAATTCTTCATAAGAAAGACCTTCCGCGAGCGGTAAAAGACCTGCTCTTTCTCTTAAACGATTGAGTTGTGCATAAGCTTCTGCAGTTGGCCCTGCGTTGACTTCATTAGATGCTTCCGCATAAATCAACATTGCATCTACAATTCTATATAATACAATGTTGATATTACCATCATGATTCAGGGCTCCATCCACTCCTCTATAAAGGTTGGGGTCGCACCACTTATGAAAAAGTGGATTACTGAAACCTGTTTCCCCATTGGCCATAGTAGCTTTGGTCAACATGCTCCATTCTCTTCTTTGATCACCTTCTTCAAATGCTCTATAGAGATCAGGAGTAGGAATAAACCAGCCTCTTTGTGCTCCGTTGAATTGAGGTCCTCTTACACCCCAGAAAAGTGAATTGTTACCCATATTTGATTCTGTCACCAAATAGAGTCCTTCATTTACACCTGATATATTTCCGAATTCAACCACTGATTCTTTCGAGAAACGGTTCCTCCAAGGCATTCCACAAGCTGGCGTTTCATCGTCACCTTGTTCAAAAATATCAAAACCACCATTATTATGAATTGCTTTGTCTGCATAGTGCATTGCAGAGTCATAATTGGTCGACAACCCTAGAATCATATTTCCTTCAGTAGTTTTTCTCCACCCTGCCAAAGTCAAATAGACTTCTGATAAAATCACATTGGCAGACGTTTTAGTCATTCTTCCTTTAAATTCGCTTGAATAACTTTCAGGAAGGTCTTCTAAAGCTTCTTTTAAATCAGGAATAATGATCGTATGGTATATTTCTACAGCATTCACTCTTGGAATGGATGTGATTTCGCTTAGCTTATTCGTAGGTTTCGTTACTGAGGGCACATCGCCAAACATGCGTACTAAATGATAGTAATATAAGGCTCTCATTACTTTCAGCTCGGCAATATGACTGCTACGGATATTTGGATCTACAGCGTCCATTTTGCTGATCAGCTCCATTCCTTTATTACAGTCTGCAACTCCTCTCCAAAGAGGTGTCCAAACCCCCGAATACATAAAAGGCTGAGATGAACTCACTTTATGCAAAACATAAGTATCGACAATTGCCCCTAAGTTAAAAGAGGCAGACATATCATCTGTTCCTAAATCCCATAACGGTATAAAACGAGCGTATAAATTCGTTCCTTCTACCCAATTCTCATAAGGAGCCAATGTCAACATCTGAGCCCCTTCTGCGGTTTGAGGTATTTCGTCTTCTGTGATCAGGTTTTTAGGATCTTCAACTAGAAAATTTGAACATGAAGTTGAAAAAATAAAAACGCCTATTAAAAAATGCAGTAAGCTATATTTAGTTAAGTTCATCATCGTTTATAAGCTTAAAGTTAATCCAACAGTATATGTAATCGGTAATGGGTAAATACCATAATCATGACCCATCATCAATGAATTATTTCCTCCCAATGATACATCAGGATTGTATCCTTTGTAGTTGGTCCAAGTGTAAACATCATTGGCAGATAAAGTGAGTGTACCTCTTGTTTCTTTTAACTTGAATCGATAACTCAAGTTGATTCTTTTTAATCGGATAAAAGAGGCGTCTTCAATAACAGCATCACTGAAAAGTATATTGTTTTGTGAGTTGGTTCTTCTTGGTGCATGATGAGTTTCACTTGGATTATCAGGTGTCCATCGGTTATCAAAACTTTCCTGTTTCACATTCGAAATTCCATCCATAAACGATAGTCTCCAATCCGTTAAGTTCGCCATTTCACGACCGTGCTCTCCTACTATAAAGAAACTGAACTCAAAGTTTTTATAAGTAAATTTATTATCCATAGACCAAATAAAATCTGGCTGGGCTTTACCAATTACCGTTTTATCATCCTCTGATATTTTACCGTCTCCATCCAAGTCCTTGTACTTTTGCTGTCCAGGGTATTGTGCTTGTTGTCGGTCTGTTTCTTTCCAAGGAGTATAAGTGACATTATAACCGTGTTGTTCTACATCTGACTTGTATTTAGCTGATGCTTCGGCTTGTGTCATTCCTTGAAACTCTATAAAATCTTCGTACTGATATACCCCATCCGTTTTGAAACCCCAAAATGCACCTAATTCCTCACCTACAATCAAACGCTGTGTAGGTCCGGTGATCCATGGATTTTGATACCCTGTACTTAGTGTATCCGTTCGGAGTGAAGTGATCATGGTTTTAGACTGAGTATAGGCCAAAGTTGTTGACCAAGTAAAGTTTTGTTTCTCCACGTTGACCGTTGTCAATGACAATTCAATACCCTCATTATTGATAGAACCTACATTCAATAAGCCGGTCTGAAACCCCGAATAAGATGGTACGTTAGTCACCAAAAGAAGGTCTTCAGTATCTTTGTTGTAATAATCCGCCGTCAATGACAGTCTCGATTTATACACTGCTACATCCAATCCTAAGTTAATTTCTTTCGTCATCTCCCATTTCAACTCATCGTTGGTAAAAGAAGCTTCTCTCAATACAGAATACTGATTGGCCGGATCTCCTAATATCACTCTGTTTGTTGTGTAGGTATTCAGTGATTGTCCTACTGTTGAGGCCGGATTACCGTTTGTACCATACCCTACTCTAAGTTTTAACAAGTCAATATTTTTGTTGTCTTTCAAAAAATTCTCATTGTTAATCTTCCAAGATGCGGCAGCGGCAGGGAAATAACCCCATTTATTTCCTTTGGCAAATTGAGAAGCACCATCTGCTCTTAATGATAAGGTTAAGAAATACCTCTGATCAAAGCTGATGATTGATCTTGCTACACCTGACATCAGCGTGGATACTTGGTTTCCTGACATATTAGGAAGCTGTAATAAACCGGCTCCCATATCATAATATAAGTTATTATCCGTAGGGAAATTTTTAGCCTCTTGCTGACTCCAATCCACGCCCAAATAACGCATACTTCCCATGATTAAGTTTTGGGTTTTTAATCTGCCGAATGACTTATTGTAACGGATCATATTGTCCCAGTTCCAAGTCATTACATTGGTATATCTTCTTCTGGCCCATCCAGCGTTAAAACCTTGGATAAATAAACTTCTATCTCTGTAAAATGAGTTTTCTCTTTGGCTAAGGAAGAATCCTAAACGGGACTCAGCTTCCAAACCTTCCAACACTTTATATTTTAAGTAAAAATGACCTAAAAGGTTATTGTTGATATAATCATAGGTATTACTATTGACATAAGTAGTAGGAGTATTGAGTAAATCAGCGATTGTAGAATCAGAACCCAATGAATTTTTGCCATCAGGTGTCATCGTTGGTTGCGTTCTCAAAGTTTGATAAACTACACTCGACTGCCCTTCATTTCCATTAAAACTAGTGGCTGTATTCACTACTTTTGATTCACTTCTTGTGAGGTTTAATGTTGAACCAAACATCACCTTTTCAGATAAATGAGCATTCATATTTCCTCTTAGTGAAAACCTTGAGAATCCTGAATTAGGAATGATACCCTCTGAATTGTATAAACCTGCTGAAGTATAAAAATTAAACTTCTGTGTACCTCCTGAAATTGTTATGTTTCCATCTACAGTATGTCCTTGCTGATAAAATTCCTTTTGCCAATCTGTAGTTGACATCTGACCGTTATTAGCTAATGCTAATACTGAATCCGATACATTATGACCGGCTTCCTTTCGTAACTTTACATAATCATTGGCATCTACCATGTCCATATAAGACCAAGGAGCTACTTCATGCACTGAATAATTGACAGAGGCATTGACTCTTGTTTTACCTGCTGAACCTTTTTTAGTGGTAATCAAAATAACACCATTAGAGCCCATCGCTCCATAAATGGCAGTTGAAGAAGCATCTTTCAAAACTTCAATGGATTTAATATCCTTGGGGTTCAAATCGGCTAATGCACTCATTTGTGCTCCTTCTTCTTGCTCCATTCCTGCATTGGTTCCTGAAGCTAAAGGCACACCATCAATCACATACAAAGGGGCTGAATTCCCCCCCAATGAGTTGACACCACGGATTCGAATGGAAGAAGAGGCACCAGGTTGTCCGGAATTGGTGGTTACTTGTACCCCTGCCATTCTACCCTGTAATTCATTTTCAAAAGACGCTTGTGACGTTTTTTCTAGTACATCTTCTCCTACTCTTCCTACTGCTCCAGTAAGATCTTCCTTTTTTTGCGTACCATAGCCAATCACAATGACTTCCTCCAATTCATTGAATTCTTCTTGAATTGTGATCGCTATAGAAGTTCTACCATTGATTGGCACCTCTTTCGTCACAAAACCCAAGTAAGATACAACAAGTATATCGTCTTGCTTTGCCGATAGTTTAAAACGTCCATGCATATCTGTGACAGTTCCCATACCGGAATTGCCCTTAATGATAATCATTGCACCGGGCAATGTTCCGTCTTTACTATTGATCGTTCCTTCTACAGTAAAATTTTGAGCGAAAACTTGTGCGTCAAATGATAGTAATGCGAATAGAACAAAAAATAGAAAGAGACTTGATTTGTAATAATCTTTCTTCACTTCAAATTTCTAAATAGATGATAAAAAATTACTTGCTTGTATAGCAAATGTAGAGGTTACGCTTCTGTAAAATGTTATCCAAAAATTACAAACTATGGTCTATTTATGGTCTAAAGCAGTTTAAAATCAGGTTTTCTCTTACAAAAGCGATGTGAAATAAACATTAAAAAATCATCAAGGGGAAATTAGTAATATTTTTATAAACTCAAGTACTAAAAGCCTCAATTTTTGAGGTTTCGAGTACCATATATTTACAGTTTACTCGAAACCTCCCTTATTTATTCCTTTACAAATTTTTGAGTGACCACCCCTGCGTTCACTTTTTTCCCTTGCAATACATATACACCTTTGGGAAGCTGATATACATCAATATGATTTGATAACCCTGGTTTTGAAATAATATTCTTGCCAAAAACATCTGTAATCTTCACCCACTGTAAGGGTTCGGAAAAGTGTACTATCGATTTTGCAGGAATTGGATATAACGTTAAAGACTCATACGAATCTACCCCTATAGCATTAATGATTTCGTTATCCTCTTGGACTCTATAATTTTCTCCTATTATGGCAGGACCTTTTAACGCTGTAAAATAGATAGACAAAGAAGATGCATCAAAATCTGTATCTGGTGAAGCATAAAATAGATTCACCTGATTGTAATCACTTTCTAAAAAGCCTACATCAGAGAAATCAAAAACAACTTCTGTCCATTCTTCTTGTACTTCAATGTTTTGATGAACGGCAATTTGAGTCTCCACATTATTATCTTTTCGTAAGTAACAACTGATTCTATTTTCGGTGATCGGTTGCTCTAATTGGGGTTGAAAGATTTTGAGTGTGAATACTTTAGAAGTAGAAAAGTCAATATCATTTTTTAGATGAAAAATCACCGCAGAATGTACTGTACTATCTGATTTTGTGAACTTTAACACTTTTTCATCCTCCACTATGCACTCTTGGTCTGGGTTGTTGACTAATTCGGTTACTCCCATAAAAGCATACATAGAATCAATCAATAAATTGGAAGTTTCTGCAAAATAATAGTCAGTAAGATCGATGGAAGTTAGGTTTTCAATATTCACCTTCAATAGGTCTTCTAATGCATTTCCAAAAGTATCTGTTATTCTTCCATCCATGGAAGTAATGAAAATACTATCCATCTCATAGTCTATCATTATTTTCGGTAAGTCGAAATAGATTTCTTTATTAAAAGTGTTATATTCAGGAGTGAGCGTAATTGTCTCTTCTTCCAATTTTAAAGTAAGACTATTGACCTCTACTATATCAAAATCATGATTATTTTCGAGAGATAAAATCACTTGATTTCCATATTGATTGGTTCTAGCAGAGAATATTAAATCATCCTTCTTAATTTCAGTACCCATCAAACTACCCACATAGTATTCTTCTGATCTTGAGCCGAAATCTGCTCCATCAAAATGAAGATAAACTTCATTATAGTAGTCTTCTTGTTTTGTCAGGTATTCAAAATCAAAAGTATAATTTTGCCAATTATCGTACTCTAAAATACTTGTACTTTGGGAAAGTTGAGTGGCTGAGTTTCCGTCCTTTTTCAACGTAATTGTCAGTAATGTATTGGTTCCTGCTACTTCTTTGATTTTCCTTGCCATCATACTCAACTGAAAAGTCTTCAAATCTTCAGCTCGAAGCTGACCATCAATAGGTAGTTTTATATAAGAAACGCTTTCATTTTCCTTCTGAAAAAAGTGAGCTCTAGTAGCGGTGAATTCTGCTGTGGAAGGAGGCGTCTGAATTTCTTTATTGACTCCTAAATTCTCACTTTCCATTGCCTTTATATTATGATGCAAATGTCCGTTACTCCAGTAAGGTGTTAAATAATACTCAATGTTAGAAGACTTACTTTCTAAATCCACCGTTACTTTTCCATATTCAAATTCTCTTGAAAGTACCCATCCTTCTCTTTTAAAGTTACCCAAAGGCTTTCCTAAATTCTGAAACAACTTCTCATAGGTCCCCAAACCTCCATCCACACTTGCGTATCCCCAAGCGTAAATCAGATAAGAGTATTCGTGCATTCCCAATAAGAAACAGCCCAATGGAAAATCGATATTGTCATTGGCGATTGAGATCAATTCGTCATTAGTATATTGATTGATAAAGTCTACATCTCTCCAATACCAACCCGGCCATCCTTTCATAATGACTGATTTACCCATTTTCCCAAGGTTATCCATAGTTTGTATATCAATGAGAATATCCTCTTTTTCTGCACTTCCTAGAAACGCAAAATGTTCTACCAAAAGTGCATCTGCATATTTTGCCAAATGCAATCCTCTGATCACTCCTTCATCATATTCTGATCTATAGCCATTGATAATAATAAACTTATCATCACCAATTACCTTACGAACATCACTCAGCATAATATCCAATCCTTCTACTATTGCATCGTACTTCTCTTGTCCCCATAAATTGATATTACTTTCGAGTGTCACTTGTATCAAAGCATCAATAAATACGCCGTCAGCTCCCGTTTCATCCAAAGTATTTTTCAAAGAGGAAATCCACCAATTTCTAACTTCAGGAAGGGAAATATCATAACGTACCACTTCTACTCCTTCTCCATTTTCTCTTGTATCCAATACCCATTCTGGATGAGAAAGGAATTCCTCACTTGCTTGGTACACATTGTAATGCACAAAGCCATTCCAATAATAGATCACCTTATAGTTGGGGTCTAAAGCTTTTAATTGTTCCACTTCTGCCTTGATCCCTGCTTCAGTATTTCCATAGGGAGTGATGGCATGTGTTTTTTCCAGTGTAATAAAGTTGGAATGATTGAGGACAAAATCTGCTTCTTCAGGAGTAAGTAAACCGCTCTGTTTATGAAAGTGTAAATGAACAGGAATTTGATTCCATGAAAAGGATGGAAAACGCTCAGCATATTCTTTTTCGTAACTCACCTTATTTTGAATGGGTGTTTGTTGGAATGCTCGAATATATTGACCTGATGCTGAGAAAATCCCTTCTCCTGTATAACTTAATGTTGCTTGATCTCCTTGGGCAATATGTGTAACACCATCTAAAGTAAAGGTGAGCTTTGTATCTTCTTTAGTAATGGAAGAGACACCAAAATCATTACCATTAATATTCACTAAAAAATCTTTTTCTACTTCTTCTAACAACAGAGGGGTTGCATCATTGAGTTGAGCTGTTATTTCATCTCCTTTGGTGTTGGTAGCAATCTCACTTACATTTATTTGATTAGGATAACTCTGAAGAGGACCAATCAAATCACTTAAATAAAATGTGTTTCCAGTAGCATCTAAATCATTATCTGCTGAATTAAAAAAAAGGTGAACTTCGTTATAAAAATCTTCTTCAAAATCCAATGATGAGAAATCAAAAATATATTCCACCCATTGATCATAAGTATCAATAGTATGTGTCTTTACCAACTGCGTACTTCCAATGCCATCTTTCCTCAGAAATAGTTTTATTGTATTGGAAGTAATCACTTTTTGAGGATCTTCCATATACATTTTAATTTTAAATATACGATGATCTTCTGGTAAATAATACCCCTCCAATGGTATCATCAAAGAGGTATGTATTCCTTCATCTTTGATCACTTTTGCTACTGTCGCATTAGAATTTACGGCATTAACCGAGGGGTTGGTCACGTTACTTTCTAGCTGACCTAGCGTGATATTTAAATGCTCTAAACTTCCAGAAAAAGAAGTCAACATTTGTGTTTCAATAATTTCAGGTCCTTTCAGTTGATCAATATAAAAAGGGACATTTTCATAAGCTTCTTCAATATCAGGTGATCCAAAGAAGAGGTAAATTTGATTATAATATACTTCTTTTGGAGGAACTGCTGAAAAATCAAAACTGACAGTTTGCCATTCATTTTCATGGGCTATGACTTGCTTTCTTCCTAATTGAGTGAAAGTAGTATTATCCTTTCTTAAGATAAGTGTAACGGGTACTTCTGTACTATTTTCAGGAAGTGACGGTACTAGTACATTTAATGTAAATACAGTGTGTTGATCGATTAAAATCCCACCTCTAAGTTCATTGTGTATAGAGGCATAAAGTCCTTTGCTTCTTATAAATCGACTCACTTTTGGAGAAGTCTCTTCAGTTGGAGCTGGATTATCCACCTCCTCTTCAAAAGTTCCGTTGTAGGGCGTTCCAAATTCTGAAAATGGAATTAAAATCTTCTCTTCTTCTTGTCCGAAAGTAAAATCTAAAGTGCATAGTAGCAGAGGGAGTAGTAATAGTAATATTCTTTTCATTTCGTAGTTGGTAATCATTTCATTTCTATTAAAAGTGTAGTACTTACACATTCCAAAAATAAATTGAACACACTAAGATCTATTGTACAATTCTTACAAAATGATGGTCAAAAAATACAGAAAGCATCTCTCATAGAAAGATGCTTTCAAAAAGCGTATAAAAAATAATACTACTGTTGTTTCCAACTAAAATTTGACGTCTTGTTTTCTAAGTCAACTGTCACTTTTACCTTTTCAAATTCTCTAGTTAACACCCAACCTTCTTGTGTAAATTCACCCAACGGTTTTCCGGTGTCTTTTTCCAATAAATCGTATTGAATTTGAAAGCCTTCTTCGAATTCATACCCCCAAGAATAACTGAAGTAAGAATACTCATTGGCTCCCATTAAAAAATAAGCCAGAGAAAGTGGAAGGTGTTCAATCGCTAATTCTTTTTTATGCTCAAAGGACTCCTTCATCATCTCTTTATCGATCCACGAAAAGTTAGGCCACCCTTTTACTAGCGCCATTTTCTTTTGCTTTCCTATTTCTTGAATCGCTTTGATGTCTGCTAAAATCATCTCTTTGGCTCCACTATGAAAATGTCCAAAATGTTCAATCATTATAGCATCTGTATATTTCACAAATTCCATCCCTTTGGTGGTACCTCTAAGCGATCGTACCCCATTACAAATCATGATATTATCTTTACCTAATGCTTCTCTTGTTTCTTCTAGAATTGAGTAAAGCCCTTCCTGTATTGCATTGTATTTTTCTTCGCCCCATAGCTTTTTATTGGCTGGTGAAATAATTTGGATAAAAGCATCCATAAAGACACCATCACAATCATTTTTCATAGCTTCTACTACCACACTCACCCACCATTTTCTTACTTCCTCGTTAGAAAGATCATACCTCTTCAAGTGTTTTGTATAGGGCTTGTAATCCAATTTTCCATCTAACCCTCTCAACCACCATTCCGGGTGCTTATCATAGGTGGCATTGGCATCATAAAAAGAATAGTTCAAGAAAGTGTTCCAATAGAAAATCACTTTTGCTTGTTTATTATACTTCTTTAATTTTTCAGCATCGAGATAAGTCCCCTTTTCAGTACACTTAAATTTATCAAACCCGTGCATTTTTTCTAATGCAATGATATCTGTTCGCTGAGCCACAAACTTTGCTTCATTATCAGTTAATGTATCATTTTGTTTCCCAAAGTGAAAAAACATCGGTATTCTACTCCAATCATGCTTTATCACTCTTGGTGGATTTGACTTTTTTACTGTAGGGTTTTCTGCTGATAATGATAACGTCAAGAATGAGCAGAAGAGTATTAATATTAATGGTTTCATTTTTTTCTGATTTTAATTAAGCAGTTAAACATTTAAAATTGGGAAAAGTTAGATTATTATTTTTTTGACTAATCAAGGCAGAATTGAAGAGCATAGCATAGCTATGTGATGAAATTCTAACGCTGAGTAGCTAGAAAAAGAAGATCTAAAACTTCCGATTTTGATTGTATAATTGCTTATGGTTGAAGAGTCACATCTAAAGGAATACTATACGTCAGTTCCCATGTTTTGCTTGTAGGGTCAAAATCTGTTTGCCAATAGTCATTACCATGTTTTTCCTGTTCAAGTTGAATAGGATTACCATTTCTCTTTAATACTAATTTCAAATCTTTATATGATTTCAAACCTGCTATTGTCATCGGGATATACCCCACACCGCTTTTGAAATTCACTTCCAATACTTTAGACTCATCTTCTACCTCTATCATCAAAGGACATTTTCTAACTACTCTACCATTATTTACCTCTACATCAATATTATTTTGAAGTGCTTCTCTAAAAATAGGTTTCCATGTATCTTCAGCTTCCTCTAAATGAGCTTTAAATGCTTTGTTAGGACCATAATAACTTTCTGCTTCCTGCGGAATAATACACATCACAACTGTAAATTCTATGTAATCGCCAGCTTGGAGAGTCTTAATATCAGAAGGTAAATTGATTTCCATTAAGTTCGAACTTATTTGCCCTCTATGACTACCAAAAGTAGAAAAACGAGGTGCTACTTTCTTCCCTCCAATAGTCGCCTTCCAATCTCTAAGTACTAAACCTTTGTTGGCCCATGCTCCCCATTGCTTAGATAAAAAGTTTTCTGCTTGATGCATACTTAACCATGGAGTTTCTCCCTCTATCTTTATCTCTTTTTGTTGGTATTTTTTATTTTCAAATTGGTTTGGTATTTCTTTTATTAAACCTTTTTCATTGCCATAGGCAAACATCTTCTCCGTTGAATACGCATACGTTTCTGATCCTACTTGTAGCAATGCCAGGCGACTAAAAGTGAAGGGTTTATCCACTTTAACTTTCAAAGTATAGGTTCCTCTGTTGTAATCATCCGTTCTATAAATAGAGGTCATCAACTCATAACTTGCCTCACCACCTTCGGTTACTCCTGCATAGACTACTTCGGTCATATTAGGACTCAATCGCTTATGACGAGTTTTGATGTTAGCAATTTGCTGTTTTTTACCATTTTGATCATACACTCTCATAAAATCTCCACCACCAACATTAGAGGTCCAATTCCAAATTTTCGGATTATCCACACCTTCTATGGTACTCTTGATCATCAATGGACGTACATCCGTCATCATTGTAGAGGCTTGTCCTCCATCAGGTTCGTAACAGATATTCTCACCAAAAGCACCAATGGCAGATTGCTCCCACAATTGATTGTTTTTAGTCTGAGCACTAGGCCAACCTACCAAACAAAGTTGAGAATGTGATGCCGCTGGCAAACTTCCCCAGAAACCCGATACTCTTGTAAACTCTATGTTGACTTCCGATTTAGGAGGAATCGCAATTTTGGTGTAGGCTCTTAGCCAAGGTCCATTAAATTTAGCTGGTTCTGTATGCCAATTTTTTGATACTTGTATAGGAATACCCAATGGATTTCCATCATTGTCACGGAGTAAAATCGAAACACCAGTAATATTTTTTACTGCATCTGTTTTCTCAAAAACAAGTCGTCTAAAAACAGTTTTATTCGATTTATTTTTAAAGTGAAGGTCTATTCTTTCCATACCATCTAAACCATCGATATTATCATTAATGGCTACAACAGTAGACTGATGTAATGGATCTTCTTTAATTTCTATATCTCTAAAAGGAGTTGTCTTCTCTTTTGCATTAAACTGTAATTGATATACATCATTATTAGTATTTGCAGTAATCAACGTTGCTGAAACTTTTCTCCCAGAAATAGGTGCCGACACTACAAATTTATTTTTCTTAAAAGTTACTTTCCCTTTTTCTGTCGCTGAAAGTAAGCGTAAATTCTTTCCTTCTTTAGTCTGAATTTTCAATTGATTAGAGATCAATTTTGTTGACTTTATCTCTCCTTGAGGTAACTCCAGTTCCAAAACTAATTCCATCTCGTCTTCAGGAATTCGATTTCCTGTAAATTCAAACTCAAAAGAAAGTACATCATTCCAAGAGGCTATTTCTAGAGAAAAGGGGAAATCAGGTCCGTCTTCCAAAGCCAAGCCTGTAATATATCTTCGCTGAAAAAACTGACCACTCTCTATTAATTCATTATTGGTAGCTATATCCGCACCTTTCACTATTTTATATTTCTCTCCTTCATATATCAAATACAACCCCAATAAATCCTGATCTTTTTTAAAAGAAGCCTCAGGTAAATTTTGGTGATGGGCTTCTTCAATATTCATAGGATCAGTCAAGAAATCTAATTTCTCCAAATGAACATTTTTATAATTAAAGGCTAGAAAATGATGGTTGGTTTGGATATGGAAAGTACTCGTTTGATCCAGTGTTTTAGGATAATACATGTAACTATAAGTACTCGCATTGTCCCACAATGTGGAAGGTAATTGTTGTCCTACAACCGATAAAGAGACTAATAAAAAAAGTAGACTCGTATTAAAAAATTTCATTGTCATTTCATTTTAAAGTAAATCATCGTCACGGTTCAAAAGTAGGTGAAAAGCCTATTTTTCTATTGGTCAAAAATGACAATGATTTGTTATTTTGTGACATTATGCTAGGAATCCCTAGCATTTTAATTTGCGACTTGTTTATACTGCTTTTTGAAGCTCGCTGGAGTGATATTGAACTGCTTCTTGAAGGCTTTTGTAAAATAAGATGGACTCGTAAAACCTACTGAAAACATCACTTCTCTTACTGATAACGAGTGATCATGTTCTAACAAATGCGCTGCTTTCTTCAAACGATACTCTCTTAAATATTCATTAGAATTTGCTCCCGTGATTTGTTTGAATTTTCTATAAAACTGTATGTAAGACATATTCAATGCATCCGCAATTTTCTCAATATTAAATTGATCATCTGCATAATTTTCCTCTAACAAATCTTTAATCTGTTTCAGGAGTGTTTCATCTTTTGTCAACACCTCTTCTGTATCAGGACTCATAATGATTTTCTTCTTTAGCTTCTCCGTTTCATTACTTTTCTGACTTAAGAGGTTGTTGACTTGCAACTCAAGCATATAAGGTGAAAAAGGTTTTCCGATATGTAATTGTCCCCCTTTTTCTAAGGCTTGTTTTCTACTTTCAAAATCTACCAATGCTGTTAAGAAAATAATTGGAATATGATTGGTATTGACATTTGCTTTTAATTTTTCTGCCAATTCATAACCATTCATATTCGGCATATTAATATCTAGTAAAAGTACATCTGGAAGAATCTTCCCTACTTTATCATAACCATCAATGCCATCTTCAGCATCAAAAACCTGATACTTATCGGAGAATAATTGATGAATCAATTCACGGATTTCAAGACTATCATCTACCACCATGATCTTTGGCTTATTATTGACAGTGGCTACCTGCTCGGTCTCTTTCTCCTTTTCGTCTGTAATCGTATTTTCTTGTGGAAGGTCTTCTTTTATTTCTTCTGCTACTTTGGTAGGAATGATCACATCAAATGTCGTCCCCTGAGCAGGAGAGCTTTCCACACTAATTTGTCCTCCATGTAAATCCAATAATTCTTTGACCAAGTACAATCCTATACCGCTACTTCCAAAAACGGTATCCTCGTTGTTTCCATTAAAAAAGCGTTCAAATATTCTATCTATTTCCTCTTCCTTAATACCGATACCGGTATCTTCCACTCTCATTTTCAATTCCTGTCTTTCCTGAAAAACAGTAATTTTCACATCCCCTCCTTTAGGTGTATACTTAAAGGCATTGGAAAGTAAATTGAACATAATTCTTTCAATTGCCGCTTTATCAAACCATCCATTGATCATTTCCTCATCAATATCAATCTCATAATTAATATTTTTATCTCGAGCATAATCCTCAAAAGCCTCCGCTGTTTTTCTGATAAATGGAATAATATTCTGCTGTATCGGCTTCAACTTCATTTCCCCTTGTCCCACTTTCCTGAAATCAATCAGAGAATTAGTCAGGCTCATCAAGCGTTGTCCATTGATATTAATATTATCCACAAAGCTCTTCAAATCAGGATGAAGTCTTTCATCATAAGCCAATTTCTCCAATGGACTTAAAATCAATGTTAGAGGCGTTCTTAGTTCGTGACTGATATTGGTAAAAAACTTCAGTTTCGCTTCATTAATTTCTTTAATATGCTCTTTGTCTTTCTGCTCTGCCAATACTTTTTGACGCAGTCTAATCATATTTGTCAAATACTTTGTTACACTAAATACGATCAAAGCCAATATCACAAAGTAGATCAGATAAGCTAAATAAGATGCATACCAAGGACGCTCTATGATAATTTCTAGTGTTTTTACCTTATCACTTTCTACCCCATCACTGTTGTAAGACTTCAATTCAAACGTATAAGATCCAGAAGGCAGTTTAATATAATTTGCATGTCGCTGATTGGTTTCCGTATAGACCCAATTTTTATCGACCCCTTGCAGACGATAAGCAAATTTTGTATTATTGATTCCTTCCGGATTCATGGCTCCCAACTCCAATGTCACCTGATTCATATCATAAGGAAGCGTAATACTTGACGTTTTGTAAATCGGTTCTCTTAGTAATACTTTACCTTCATATTTCTGTTGAGGAAGAATTTCTTGGTTTCTAATCTTTAGTTTTAAAATCTGAGGATTTGGAGTAAATGGATTATTTTGGATTTCGAGTGGATTGAATACCACCAACCCCATCAGAGAACCCATTAATAAAGTACCGTATTGATCTTTATAATAAGAAGACTTTCTAAAGTTATTTGTACTGAGACCATCTTGTGTGTTGTAAACTTTTACGGCTTTTGTAGTAGGATTATATTTTACAATACCGTTATCGGACGTCAACCATAGTTCCCCCTCCTTATCTTCCAAAATACTGTACACGGCATTATCAGGTAAACCATCTTTGATAGTGATTCTATCAAAACCTACTATTTTCCCATCCTTTTCTATACATCGGTGCAATCCTCCTCCAAAAGTACCAATCCATAAAACCCCCATCTCACTTCTGTAAATACAGAATATCTTATTGCCACCTAGTGAATTGTCATCATTGCGGTCTGATAAAAAAGTAGTAAACTGTTTTGTTTTCTTATCATATTGTATCAAACCATGGTTCGTCCCAAAAAGAAGATTTGTTTCACTATCATTGTAAAATTGATTGACATTAGACTCCAATTTTAATTTATCATCAAACTCTTCATAGCTTAAATCTTCATTTGTTTTTACTTTCTTTCCATTCAATCTCAACCTGTAAACTTTCTTTAGAGAAGAAAGAATAATATCACCATCTACCACGGCTATGGTTTGTATATACTTCGATTTATTAGGAATATTTCTTGTCTGAATAAACTTTTCTGAGTCAAGATCATATACACTTACTCCTTTATCATTCGCTATAAAAATTTGTCCATTTAATTCACAAATTCCCGTTACATTCAGATTTTCTAATTCTTTTCTAAACGTTAAATGATCAACATTTTCTAAACTAAAAGGCTCATTACTGATACTTAATCCATTCATAAAATGCACTACCCAAAGCCTATTTTTACTATCTATTAAAAGGTTATTAGTCAAATTGGATTTCAATGAAACTTCTTCCTGAGAGACATTATTTTGGAGCTTGTGAAAT
The DNA here is from genome assembly GCF_014534745.1 of Flammeovirga sp. EKP202. GTDB lineage: Bacteria > Bacteroidota > Bacteroidia > Cytophagales > Flammeovirgaceae > Flammeovirga. The sequence goes on along the minus strand of NZ_JACVVP010000003.1, from coordinate 98,707 downwards.
AGCTTTTTATGAGGGTTTAAAATACTGATTCCTCCATGACCTGTAGCAAACCAAACTACCCCAGAGTCTTCCAATAGTATATCATTGACAATATTACTGCTCAAACTATAGTTCTTCTTAGAATGAGAATAATGCACCGCACTTTTCTTGTTAAAATTATATTTTATTACTCCTCCACCGAAAGTAGTCACCCAGATGTTTTCTTCTACATCTTGTTTGATATTAGTGATATGAAAATGCTGAGCAGTGACAACATACTCTTCAAAGGACTTTTGATCCACCAACTTCATCTTCTCCCAATTCAAGTCAAACTTCAATACTTTTGTTTTGGTTGAGACATAAAGCATATTGGTCTTTTCTTCTAATATCATATTGGAACAGAGGTAATCATCATATTTCATAATATCATGCACTTCTTTCACATGAAAAGAACCATTTTCATTTCTACGACTAACGACAATGGATCTATTAGTTAAAAAATAATAAGTGGAATTGACTTGAATTAAATCAACATAATAACCTTTAACCTTTTTATTTGATTTTTCTACCTCTAATTTTTTTGCTTCATATGAACCGTTGTTAAGTGACAATTGATAAAGTCCACCTCTTGCTAAAACCCATTTTGTCTTATCATCGATATCAATAATCTTCTCAATCACATTGCTCTTCGAAAGATAAGCGTTCATTTCTTTCACTTCAGTAAAAGAATTATCGTCTATGGAGTAAATGCACAATCCTGCATTGGTGCCTAACCAAAGATTTCCTTTTTGATCATTATGAATTAAGTAAACATGACTATTCAATAAAGAAGTGTCATCACCTGGTTCGTGAACAAAAGATTTAAATTCATTTCCATCATAACGAATCAAGCCATTGGGTGATCCCATCCATATAAAACCAAACTCATCTTGATGTAAAGTGATAATGGTATTTTGATTCAATCCATCTTCATTTGTCAATCTATTAAAGTAAGGAACATTCTTTTGACCTATTGCTAAAAAAGGTAGAAACAGAAGTTGAAAAAGTAAGTATATTATATATCTATGTTGCATTATCATTTCAGTTTATAATCACGAATCCATGATGTAAATGGAAGGTGCAAAAAATCACTTATTACTGTAATCAAAACTACAATTCACCTTTTTTAAACTGACGGTGAATAATAACAAAAAATTGTTCATTTCTTTCAAAAGTGTCGATAACAATCCAGAAATGGGTGTTTATTTAAAAAAATAGGTGATTGAAATATGACAACTTAAAACGTCTAATGCAAGTTTTCTACTATTTTAAAGGCAACAATTCCTGATCTATTTCTACCTGAATCTTACGTGCTTTTTTATTTGCCTTTTCTATGGACAATCCTTTCTTCATTCTTGGTCTTAAGTGTCCAATCTGATTTAGCCATGCATCTTTCATTATTTTTTGACGTTGGTCTACTAATGTAAAAACTTTGGCAATTTTCAGTAGTCCGTATGGCTCTTGGTAAGGAACTATTGTATTCTTCTGATGGAGTAAATTATACTTTTTGATCAGAGGTAATGCCATCACCCAATGCCCTTCCTGATTGGGGTGTACACCATCATTGGCTAATAAAAACTGAGGATCTTTCGCTCTTCCTTCTTCTAAATATTTTTTCATTGGAAAATGGATATCGATGACTTTCCAATTGACAGTATATTGTTGACTCAACATCCAATCGGCATAGAGATCCAATACTTTTGAATAGGCTTCTCCTTTGATAGGGTCATAAATTGCTGGGGTAAGATGAATGATATCTGCTCCTGATTTTATCACTTCTTGATGAAGCCACTCCATTCCTTCTTTATATTTTGCAAAACGATGATCATCATACGGCTTATAAATTCCATCATTCATCCCATAACAAGCAAAAACTAGATCAGGCTTCAGTTGATCCAAAACTCGTTGCAGTCTTTCATGTAGATCTGGTCTTGGAAACGCCCCATCGGCATGCCCTTCTTCTGATAAACCCGAAACCGTTTCACTAGGTAGTCCTACATTGATAAATTCTATGTTTCTATCAGGATAATTGAGTCTAAAATAGGTTTCAAAATAGGAAATATAACTCCCTGAGTACGTGATACTGTTTCCTAGAAAAACCACTCTTTTGATGGATTCGTCTATAGTAAAAAAATCTTGAGAAAATACGTGGACTACATTCAAGATAGTAAACAGAAATACGAGAATATATTGTTTCATAAAAATCAGTAGTAAAAAAACATCAGCTCAATTTGTAATAGATTGAGCTGACGTTAAAATTGAATTTTGCTTTTATTTTGATAAAACTGACGGTTTCATCAATTACAATTCTAATAGTACTTTAATAATCAAAAGTGTGTTATCATCCATTGATTTAGTCTTAGGAATCATCTGCTAATACAAAATATTAGATTGGTTATTATTTTAATTACTTAAATCTTATTCTTAGTGCCTTAAATTTAGTTTTCCAAGACATGAGATGAAGAAACTACCGGCACAAAAGAAATAGAAGCTAGATGAATCCATCCTGTCTTATCTTGATCGTTCAACTGAATTGAAACTTTCTGCTTACCTGCTTTATCAAAATGAATCACACCCAGTTTTCTATGCTTGAAAATATTCATTCTTCTCACTTCCTTCTGGTTTTTCACTGTGGGGGTTTCTCCACTAAATGTAGGTACAAAGTTATACGCATGATTATTGACAGTCAGTAAACCTTCCTGCATATCTGACTCTTGATCACAAGCATAATCAATAGATACAATATACATACCCGGTTCTGGTACGACCACTTCCCAAGTCGCTTTACTACCTTTCTTTTTCCAGTTCGTCAAAATTGGTTTTGAATGCCAGTCTCCAAAGATCTCCATCCATCTTTTCTTCTCTTCTTCTACACTTACTAATTCTGCCTCATGTGGAAGTAATTTTGTTTCCAATCCAGTGTTGATCACCTTGTCAGTCGCTACTTTTGGAGTTCCTTCAAATTCTACAACAATTACTGAGGCAATTGGATCGTGCTTCATTAATGGAAGTGTAATAGAAGTACTGAAACTTTCATTGGCTACCACTACAGCTTTTTTAGAATCTAAGAAATAAGCCTTTGTTACTTTATTTTCAAAAAGAGGTAAATTCAATACATCATTTTCAGGCCATTCTTTCACAAAAAGATACATTTTATTTCCTTTTTGAGTAGAAGCGAACTGCGTCTGACCACCTAAGTAAAGCGGTTTTGTTCCATAGATCGCTTCTTGATATTTCTTGATCCACTGTCCTGTTTCTCTTAAAATCATCGCCGATACCTGAGGTACAGAACCGTCTGCTTTAGGACCGATGTTAAATAAATAATTTCCACCTTTAGTCAATACATCAATCAAACGATGTACAATTTCATCTTGCGTTTTCCAGTTAAAATCTAAGTTGCTATACGCCCAAGTATTATTGTGTGTATCACAAGTCTCCCAAAGACCATCCATTGGCATTGCTGGAATCTCATTATCACCTAACGTAGTGAAATCACCCAATCCCTGCCCAATTCTTGAGTTGATCAAACAGTTTGGTTGATACTTCTCTACCATTTCTTTCAATTGAACTACTTGATCTTCACGAATTGGTCCAGGTGTATCGAAAAAGATACATCCAATCTCACCGTAGTTGGTCAACAATTCTTTGATTTGTGGTAATGCTTTCTTCGTTAAATATTTTTGAAAGTCTGCTTTTTCCGGATCAAACTCCCAAGTATTACCATAACCATCTTTTTCAATCCAATCTTGTGTCTGAGAATAATAGAAACCAAATTTCAACCCTTTTCTTTTACAAGCTTCAGATAGTGCTTTTACAATATCTTTTTGATAAGGAGTAGCTTTTGTAATGGTAAAATCACTGACTTTAGAATCAAACATTGCAAACCCATCATGGTGCTTGGCTGTAATTACCACATATTTCATCCCTGCATCCACTGCTAATTGTGCTATAGCATCTGCATTAAATTCTGTAGGGTTAAAAGTCTTCGCTGTCTTTTTATAATCTTCAGAATTAATCTCGGCTCTTTTCATAATCCACTCATTAATTCCAAAATAATGTTCACCGTCCCATTCTCCTGCCATTTGTGCATAAAGCCCCCAATGAATAAACATGGCAAATTTTGCATCCGTATACCATTGACTTTCTTTCTCTAAACCTTTTCCTTTTTGAGTTGTTTGTTCTCCCCAAAGCTCATCCATTCCTTTCTCTTGTGCATTGACAAAAAGTGATGAAAGAAAAAGCATGAATACTATAAAATATCTTTTCATTTCAGATGTTTTTAAATTAATAAAATTGTGTTGCAGTCACGAGTAATAGTCCAAAACTACTGAGGTAAGAAAAGAGTTAGTGTGTGAAAAGTAACAATAAATTGTCTATTTCTATCAAGGTGTAAAAATCACTCTTTATAAGAAGAAATCAGCCTGTATTTGATGGAAAAGGGAGGTTAAACACTTACGCTTCTTCCCATATTTCAAGTGGTAAGCGTTAGCGTCACTTGCGATATTAAATTACTTAAATAGCCTCAAATCAACACCTCTTCCCTGATTTCCCTCACTTCGTGCTTTCTCTCTTCAGATAAAAGGTATTGACCATGCTTGTCTGATACTGATAATTTTCTCCTTTTCTATTTTTATTAATTTCATCCAGAAGTATACAAGAAGCCTGTACTCCCATATGTTCCGCAGGTTGATTAATGGTTGAAAGTTTTGGTGAAGTGTAAGTTGACAGTGGGTCATTGGCAAAGCCTAACAATGAGACATCCTCTGGAACGCTAATATTTTTTTCCTTAAGAAGTTCTAAAGCTTGGAAAGCATAGTAGTCATTATAACAAGTGATCAGGTCAATGTCTTCAATACTATATTTTGACAGTAATTTCCTTAGACCTGTTTTCACTTCAGATTCATGTTCACACTTGATGATAAAATCAGGATTCACTTCCAATCCATTCTCTCTTAATGCTTCTTGATACCCCTGCAAACGACTAAACGAGGTAGACACTTCTTCACTTCCTTTGATATGCACAATATTCTTGAATCCTTTTTCTATAAAATCGGAAACAGTTTCAAACATCCCTTTAAAATCATCACTCACCACATAGTTCGCATCAATCTCTTCATAAATACGGTCCATAAATAAGAGTGGAATACCTTCATCTTGAATATCAATCAAAAATGAAGGGTCTTCGTGATCATAAGACAAGAAAATAATAATACCGCCCACATGATAAGAGGATAAAGCCTGACAAGCTTCTTTTTCATGTGTAGCCGAGTTACCTGCTGTAGAGATAATAATCTGATACCCTTTTTCATGCATCACTTTCTCGATCCCCTTTAAAACTCTAAAAAAGAAGTTGGTATCAAAAGTAGGAAAAATCACACCTATGGTCTTAGTATCCTGTTTTTTTAAACCTTGGGCCAATGGATTAGGTTTATAGTCCATCTCTTCCGCCAATGCTTTCACTTTTGCTTTCGTCTTACTGCTGATTTTAGGATGGTCATTTAGTGCCCTTGAAACAGTAGAAACATTCATTCCTATCGCTTTGGCTAAGTCTGTCAGTGTAGATTTTCTAGATTTTTTCATCAGTCATGAATAGAATTTGATACTCAATGATACGTTTTGAAGCGTGAAAATGCAAACGTTTGCATTGTCTTTTCATTTTCAGCCCTCTATAATTGTATCATCAACACGAAACAAACAACAATAGGTAACTCTTCAAAAATCTGAAATGAAATGTTGATCAAAAGGGTATATGTAAAACATATACAAAGTTTTTGAGGAGGACATCGGAACTATATATAAAATACAATTATGATCTTAACAGCATCTAACTTACCAAAGATTGGTATCCGTCCTACAATTGACGGCAGACTAGGAGGCGTTCGTGAAAGCCTTGAAGAACAAACAATGGCAATGGCTAAAACCGTTCAGAAGTTCTTAGAAGAAAACCTAAAATACCCAACAGGTGAAGCTGTACAATGTGTGATTGCAGATTCAACAATTGGTAGAGTAAGAGAAGCAGCTGAATGTGCTGAAAAATTCGCAAAAGAAAACGTAGGTGTGTCTATCACTGTAACGCCATGCTGGTGCTATGGTAGTGAAACAATTGATATGACGCCACACATTCCTAAAGCAATTTGGGGATTCAATGGTACAGAAAGACCAGGTGCTGTATACTTAGCAGCAGCATTAGCGGGTCACTCACAAAAAGGTGTTCCTGCCTTCAGTATCTACTCACATGAGGTACAAGAAGCAGGTGATACCAATATTCCTTCTGACGTTCAAGCAAAATTATTGAAGTTTGCGAAGTCAGGTTTAGCGGTTTCTATCATGAAAGGCAAGTCGTATCTTTCTATTGGTTCGGTATCGATGGGTATTGCTGGATCAATCGTAGATGAGACTTTCTTCCAAGAATACCTTGGCATGAGAAACGAATATGTAGATATGTCTGAAATCTCAAGACGTATTGAAGAAAACATTTTCGATAAAGCAGAATATGAAAAAGCATTGGCTTGGACAAAAGAATACTGCGAGGAAGGTGTTGACTTAAACGAAGACGGCGTTAAGAGAACGGATGCTGAAAAGGCAAAAATCTGGGAGAAAGTTGTAAAAATGACTTTGATCTGTAAAGATTTGATGCAAGGCAATGATAAATTAAAAGAGGCAGGATTTGGTGAAGAGGCTTTAGGTCACAATGCAATTGCTGCTGGTTTCCAAGGACAAAGACAATGGACTGACTTCCAACCTAACGGTGACTTTATGGAAGCGATCTTGAACTCTTCGTTCGACTGGAATGGTATTAGAAATCCATACATGATGGCAACAGAAAATGACGCTTTAAACGGTGTTTCAATGCTATTCGGATATCTATTGACCAACCAAGCACAAGTATTCTGTGACGTTAGAACTTTCTGGTCTGCGGACTCAATCGAAAGAGTAACTGGCGAGCGTTTAGAAGGTTTAGCAGGTAATGGTGTGATCCACTTGATCAACTCAGGTTCGGCTACTTTAGACGGTACTGGTCAGCAATCAGATGCAGAAGGTAACCCAGTAATGAAGCCGTTCTGGGAAATTACAGAAGAGGAAAAAGAAAAATGCTTACTGAATACGAAATGGCCTGCCGCCATACACGAGTACTTCCGTGGCGGTGGCTATTCTTCTCAGTTCTTAACAAAAGGTGGAATGCCTGTAACTATGGCGAGAATCAACATCATCAAAGGTATCGGTCCTGTACTTCAGTTAGCTGAAGGATGGAGTGTTGATCTTCCTGACCATGTGCACAAAGCATTAGACCAAAGAACAAACGAGACTTGGCCTACTACTTGGTTCGTTCCAAGATTAACAGGTGAAGGTGCGTTTAAAGACGTTTATTCAGTAATGGCGAACTGGGGTGCAAATCACGGTGCATTCTCTTACGGTCACTATGGCGAAGAATTAATCACTTTAGCGTCAATGCTTAGAATACCAGTTTGTATGCACAACGTGGATACGAACAACGTTTTCAGACCTAGCTCATGGGCTGGTCATGGAATGGATGCTGAAGGGGCCGATTACAGAGCTTGCTCTAATTACGGGCCTTTATATAAATAGGAAGACTATCATCACTAAAGGCTATCAATTTTGGTAGCCTTTTTTCATTCTAAAATTTATTCTATTATGACCAAAGATTTAGCCGTTGTTCTCGATTGTGGAGCAACAAACATCAGAGCCATTATCCTTGATAAAAGCGGACAAGTAATAGCAAAATACGCTGTGAACAATAATTCTAGACCTGATCCTTCGAATGAGGAATATACGATTTGGGATATAGAAGAGATTATGGACAAATTGAGCTTTTGTTCACAAAAAGTCATTGAATTAGTAGATCACAAAAGAATTGCGAGCATTGGTATCAGTACTTTTGGAGTTGATGGTGCTTTTGTAGGACAAGATGGACAATTATTAAGTCCTGTGATCTCATGGAAATGTCAGCGTACCATTCCAGTACTTGAGAATATAGATAAATATTTTACTAAAGAAGAGTTATTGATGAAAACAGGTGTGGGTGCATTCAGTTTTAATACCATCAATAAAATGATCTGGTACAAGGAAAATCAAACGGAAACAATTTCAGAAGCGAAGCACTGGTTATTTATCTCTTCTTTGATTGGTTATAAATTAACGGATCAATTCTACACCGACCACACTATGGCTGGTACCGCCCAATTATGTAATTTAGTTTCTCAAGATTTCGATCAAGAGATTTTAGATAAAATTGGTTTAGACCGTGACCTTTTCCCTGAGATGAAATATGCAGGTGAACAAGTGGGAGAGTTAAATCAAAGCGGTGCTCAGTTATTAGGTCTTCCTGAAGGAATTCCTGTAAAGAGTATTGGTCACGATACGCAGTTTGCCTTATTCGGTGCAGGTGTTGATCTGACAAACGCTGTATTAAGTTCGGGTACATGGGAAATCTTAATGGTACAAGCCAAAGAAGTAAACCTAAAACCAGAATTAGCAGAGCACGGTATCACGGTAGAGTTTGACCCTGCCAAAGGAAAATACAACATCGGCCTTCAGTGGATGGCATCTGCCAATATCGAATGGGTGAAAAATACTTTCTTTGCAGACCTTGCTGATGATGTGGTATACCAAACGATGATTGCGGAAGCCATGAAATCTGATTTGGAAGAAGACGTTTATCAACCAAAGTTACAGCCGGATCAAACGATCAACATTTCTTCTTTAGAGCTTTCTTCGAATCGTGGAGACATCTTCAAATCATGTATGCAGAGCTTAAGTAAGCAATTGAAAAAAGCGGTAAGCATCTTGGAAGAAGTAGGTAACTTCAAAGTGGAGCAAATCACTGTTGTAGGTGGTGGTGCCAAAAACGATTATTGGAATCAATTGAAGTCAAATCAAACGAACTTGAAGATCCAAACCATTCAAGAAAAAGAAACGACAGTATTAGGGGCTTCTTTCTTCTTATTTGACGAAACTGCTGAAACTATCCGATCAAATTATCAATATAGTTTCACAAGCTTTGCACCTCAAAATGATACGATTCTAGCATAATTTTGATAAAATAATATTCGAAGTATAAAAAATAGTACATTTTATACTCCGAATATTATTTTCTATTTCTTTTTGAAAATTTCTACTTAACTTCATCTCATAACGAAATGGAGTTGAAACACTCAACTATCAATAAACACCTACCAAATAAACAATGACGGATTACGTTGAACAGTTAACGGCAGTTTTTCAAGAAGAAAGTAAACAGAATGTACCGAAGTATGTTCAATTAAGTAATACGTTCAAAAACCTAATCAAACTTGGCGTCCTGAAATCAGAAGACCGCATGCCTTCTTTCAATGAATTGATCTTTAATTTAGATGTATCAAAAGATACGATAGAGAAAGCATATAAAATTCTGAAGGAAGAGCATTACATTATCAGTGTTAGAGGCAAGGGTACTTTTGTCATGAGTAATTCTTCTCTGGGGAAAGCGAAAGTATTACTCATCTTCAACAAAATGAGTAGCTCCAAAAAGAAACTTTATGAATCCTTTGTTAAAACCTCAGAAAACCACCTAGAGACAGACCTCCTTTTACATAATGGTAGTCTTTCACATCTCAAAAAAATTATTTCTGAACAGAAAAACAACTACAATTATTTTGGTATTATTCCAATTTTCAATCAAGTAGATGATATTGATGTAGAGAAAGCACTTCAGCTTTTACCTTCTCATAAATTATTACTCTTGGGAAGAGCTGAAAACAACCTCAGTAAAGTAATACCGAGTGTGTATGAAGACTTTTCTGAAGATATTTTCAATACGCTACAGCAAAATATCAAGCCCATCTTAAACTTTGAAAAACTCCATTTAGTAATCGCAAAAGACAGTACAAGGTCATTGAGGGATATTTGGTCTGGTTTCGTTCGTTTCTGCATCCACTTTAATATTCCTTATACAGTCACTTCTCAATTTAATGTAGGAGAAATCGTAAAAGACACCTTATACATAAGCACAGATGATCAAGACCTTACCAACATTGTCAAAGATTGTAAGGCCAATAATTTTGTATTAAGCAAAGACGTAGGAATTATTTCTTATAATGATTCCCCATTAAAAGAAGTGGTTGGCGGTGATGGTATCACTGTGATTACAGCATCTTTTAGAGATATGGGAAAAATTGCGGCTCTTCAGATTATTAATAAGAAGTTGGAAAGTGTGAAGGTTCCGTTTTTGATGAAGAGAAGGGGTTCTTTGTAGGGAAAAGGGAAGAATTAAGAAGTCTGCTTCTACTCTATATTAAGCTAGCACAAGTGTTCAGCAAAGCGTCACTTGTGCTTCCAATTGTTATAAGTCTGAAGACTTATAGATGTAACAATACTAAAAATCACGCTTTCGCTTAAGATTTAAACCAGTTTCGGGAAAGTACAATCTAAAAATTATTCTCTTGACGATAAATCAAATACCACTCATTTGAGATTTTTTCAAATTCCATCTCAAATGAGAATCCACAGTTTAAGCAGTACATACCAAAAAATAATTTTCCGTTCTCCTCATTTAGAACAATACTATCTTGATCGGCAATAGTATATGACTCCTTCATATTTTTTAATTCATTTCTTAGGTCCCAACGCATCATTGGCCATTGTTTCTTTGACCACTTTCGCTTCTCATCATAACTATTATAGCTTCCTGATATCGGAAATTTAGTATGAGCGATTTGATAAGCTGAATCTGAAATAAATTGATTATAAAATGGAGTAAAAGTAGAATCCCTAAAGGCATATTGAGGAAAAGAAATTACCTCTTCACAGTGGATTTCTTTCTTTTCAAATGAACATGAGAACAATAGTATGCTAAAAAATAAAGGTAAGAATTTCATTGAATGAGATTATATAATTGATCAAATGTAAAAATGCTATCAAGCCTAAAACCTAATAGCATTTTTATATCTATAAAAAGAGAAAAATTATTCTCCTCTAATTCCTTTTACGAAAGTATTAATATCAGCAGGTAAGTCCTTTGATTCCTTGATCAATTTTACGAAAGCAGAACCAATAATGGCACCGTTAGCGTAAGATGACGCCTGCTTAAATGATTTATTATCTGAAATACCAAAACCGATCAATCTTGGGTTTTTCAAGTTCATGTCTTCGATTCTTTTGAAGTAATCTACCTGAGCATCAGAAATACCTGTTTTAGCACCAGTTACACTCGCAGAAGATACCATGTAGATAAAGCCTTCAGTGTTATCATCAATTTCACGGATACGCTCATCTGAAGTTTGAGGTGAAATCAAGAATGTGTTTCGGATACCGTGCTCATTAAACATTTCCTTCAAATTCATTTGGTATTCAATCATTGGTAAATCAGGAACGATAATACCATCAATACCTACTCTTTGAGCATCTCTACAGAAGTTTTCTAAACCGTATTGCATAATTGGGTTAAAGTACCCCATCACTACTACAGGTACTTGAACTTCCTCTCTGAAACCTTCTAATTGTTCAAATAACTTATGCATAGTCATACCGCCATCCAAAGCCACTTGATTACTGTCTTGGATTGTAGGGCCATCCGCTACAGGATCTGAAAATGGAATTCCAATCTCAATCAAGTCTACACCTGAGTCTTGAAGTGCTTTAAGAATTACTCTTGTATCTTCTAATTTCGGAAAACCTGCTGTAAAATAAATGTTTAAGACGTCTTCTTTCTTTCTCTGAAATAATTCATCAATTCTATGCATAGTTCTATCTGTTTGTTTTGCCACGAAAGTTACGGATTTAACATCAAAGTAACACTCTTACGGTTTGAATTCTTATCGGTAAACCTACACATCTACAATTATTTGCTTTTTTTTCAATAATTATCTCAATATTTTTGTAGTGTAAAGGAACTAAACTTGTGAATAAATTTAAAATCACACCCATCCTTTCAATAATTAATAATAAATCATAGAATCTGATAACAAAATGATAAACTTCTGGAAATACCAAGGGGCAGGAAATGACTTTGTAATGATTGATGACAGAGAAAATAAGTTCGATATCAATGATTATAAAAAAGTAGCTTTCTTATGTGATAGAAGGTTCGGTATTGGTGGTGACGGCCTTATCCTTATCCGCTTGAAGGAAGGGTATGATTTTGATATGGTTTATTTTAATGCAGATGGACACCTTGGCTCTATGTGTGGCAACGGTGGTCGTTGTGCGGTTCGTTTTGCACATACTTTAGGTTTATTCGAAACCAAAACAAAGTTCTGGGCTGCAGATGGTGAGCATGAAGCTGAGTTGGACGAATCCAATACCGTACATTTAAAAATGAACCCTCCGGGTGAAATCGAGGTAAACGCTGACCATTATTTCATGGATACAGGTTCTCCACATTATGTGCGTTTTGAAAATACTCTTGAAAACTTTGATACAGTAGAAGAAGGAAAAGCGATCCGTCACAATGAGCGTTTCAATGAAGAAGGCACGAATGTCAACTTCGCTGAAGTAACAGGTGATCAAGCACTTACTGTTTATACTTTCGAAAGAGGTGTTGAAGATGAGACCTTAGCTTGTGGTACAGGTGTAACCGCTTGTGCTATTGCTGCTAATATTGAAAAAGGAATGGCTTCACCAATTGCTGTAAGGGTAAAAGGTGGTAACCTTGCTGTTGGTTTCAACAAAGTGGAAGATAAAAAATACGACAACATCATTCTATCAGGGCCAGCAACTCCTGTCTTTGAAGGAAAGATTGATGCATAAATGAGTGATAGAGTGAAATCTCTGTTCTGAAAAATAGCCTTTATCCAAGATTTTTATTTGGATAAAGGCTATTTTTATACCTCAATATTTGCACAAAAGTAAACAAACTCCTAACTTCTATACAGTAGTCTTTTTTTACTAACCTCAGCAAACCATTGCACGCCCTAAATAAATATGAAGCGTCTTCTTATAGCAATATCAATCGCAAGCCTCTTCGGAAGCTGTTCCTCTCCACTTTCAGTAGCAGAAAAGCACTTTGACAATGGTGAATACCAGCCTGCTATACATAAATATGAAAACATTGTATCCTCAGACAAATACAAAAAGGAGAAACCTGAAGCTTATTTTAAAATAGCTGAAGCATACCGTCTGTCCAACCGCTTGATAGAAGCCTTACCTTATTACAAAAAGGCGAAAGATAGCGGATATGAAAACATGGACATGTACTACTATTATGCTTATGGTTTAGAGCTGCAAGGGGATTATGAAAAGGCAAGAAAATTATTTTCAAGATATGCAAAAGAGGGAAACGACCGTCAATTGATTCGTAGAGCAAAAGATGAAATCAAGCAGATTGATATGGTAGATAGTCTTTCAAAAGTGGTAGATCCATTTATTGAAGTCACAAAGTGTGATGCTATTAATACCGAAGCATCTGAATATTCTCCAATGTTCTTAAAAGGAGATATGATTTTTGCTTCTACAAGAGATAGTAAAAATGCGGTTTATCATGGTACTGGCGAAGGATACTCCAGCCTATATCGCTACACTTTTGACAAGGCTGACAGTTGTAATGGTACCGTTACTTTCTTCGACAGCTTAATCAACAATCCTAATTTCCATGAAGCTTCGGCAACGTTCAACCGTGAAGGCAATTATATGATTTTTGCCAAAAGTAATAGCGGTCATCATAAGGAAAATTACAAAGAAGTAGACCTTTATGAATCAAGGTTGGAAGGTGGAAAATGGACAGAACCAAAAATATTAAATATTAGTAGTCCTCAATCTTGGGATGCGAGTCCCGCATTATCTACCAATGGAAAAACATTGTACTTTGCTTCCAATAGAAAAGGTGGATACGGCGGTATTGATATCTATAGATCTCAGTTAAATACAAATGGCACTTGGGGTAAACCAAGAAACATGGGACCAAAAATCAACTCAAGAGGAAATGATATGTTCCCGTTTGTGGCCCCAACAGGTAAAATGTATTTTGCATCAGACGGGCACCCCGGTTTAGGCGGATTAGACCTTTTTGAGGCCACTCGTAAAAACAAGAAAATCAGAATTAGAAATATGGGTAAGCCTTTTAACTCCTCTGCTGATGATTTCGGTCTTGTTTTTATGGAAAAACGATTTGGTGCTTTCACTTCTAGCAGAGTTGAAGGAGAAAGTGGATCAGCTACGGATCATATTTATTTCTTCTCAGACCAAACTCCTATTTTAAAACCTGTAAAATATTTCTTAGCTGGTACGGCATTTTCGGTCAGAGACACTACACAAATCCTATTAGCAGGAGTTGATGTTACGTTATATACTCCTGAAATGGAATTGATTGAAAAAGTAGTTTCCAATAAAGAGGGGCGTTACGAATTCAAGACACAGTTGACAATGGGAGATGAGTATATTTTGATGGGTGATAAAGAAAAATATTTCCAAGATTCCGTGTATTATACTACTGCTGATAAGGAAGTGGATCAAGAAGACATCAAAGACCTTCCCGAAAAAATAGTCAGCTGGACTTTAGAGTCTGAAGTCGAATTGACGAAAGATTTCTATGATGAATTAATTGAAGAAGGCGAAATCACCTTGAACAATATTTTTTATGATTTTGATGATTATAGAATTCGACCTGACGCTGCTCGAGAACTAGATAAATTGGTAACACTTTTAAAGCAACATACTAATATTATTATTGAATTGGGTTCTCATACCGATGATAGAGGTTCTGAAAAATATAATTTAAAATTATCACAAAAAAGAGCTGAAGCAGCCGTTGAATATATTGTGAGTAGAGGTATTGATCCAGAACGATTGGAAGCAAAAGGGTATGGGGAACTTCTTCCTGTTGAATTCAATGCACAAACGGAGGAAGAACATCAATTAAACCGTCGTACAACAATTGCACTTTTAGATGAAATCTAAAAACCTGTAAGGGATCATTTATATAAAGTAACGAGGTCATTTTGAATCAAATCAAAATGACCTCGTTTGTATTTAATAGGAAGTTATCACTACAAATCGTCTTCATCGTCCTTATAGTCTGGAGAATATTTCATCCATGGTGCTCTTGAATCATACGATCTTACCTCTTTCATAAAGCTATAATAATCACCGTATTTTTCTTTAGCATAAACTCCTCTCTTGATGGTCAAGGTTCTGATAAGACGAATACAATTCTCTCCATTTTTGACTACTGATGTAGAGTAATTACCAAATTCAGACGCTAACGATTGGGCTGTTGGCAATGCTTTCTGTATCATTCCTTCTAAAAGATAAATATCTACAGTATCCACATCCGTATAAGGGTAATCAATGACAAAATCAGTTTTTCGTGAACGATACCTTTTAGGTTGACTATAACTACCCTTATAAGGAAATAGGTTAAAAGACATACCGCCATTGACGATCTTACTATAATTTCGAACATTGATGGTGTAGTCCATTGTAAATGTAGGGTCTGGATAATTTTTATCATTATGTACTTCAATAGACTCCAACTCAGAAGCCGAAAGTGCATATTTCTTCAAAAACTCCTTCTTTAGATCTTCTTCAGACTCTCTTTCTAAACGGTTATATTCTCCATATTGAAAACCCTTAGCGGTCAAGTGAGTTTGTATCCAAACGCTTTTATCTTGTTTTAGTTTAACAACCGTTTTTCTCTCTTGAAGGTTATCCTCTGCCGTATATTGTTTTGTATGAACTAGCTTACTATTTCCTTCCTCTATTATTAATGCTTTCCTATTTCCCGTAAACCTTCCAATATAACCAAAAGGACTCATTTGAGAAGTACACTCTAACCAAACGGTATCTTGGTCTACAATATCTGGGAGGCATAAAATAGCATGATTAAATTGTGACCCCACCATTTCTTCATCAACAGTTGTGTACTTTCTCCCTCCTTTAATAATGATATATCGAGCATCTATACCAACAGCCTTCATCAAGTTGTAAGTATAATTCGATAACCCTTTGCAATCGCCATATCCTTTTTCATGTACCTCACTTGCATTGAATGGTTTTAGACCTCCTATACCTAATTGAATACTTACATACCTCGTTTTACCCTGCATGTATTCATAAATTATTTGAGCTTTTTCTAAATCATTCGCTGCATCTTTCGTCATCTCTTGCACTTCAGCAATCACTTCAGGAGAAAGATCCCTTGTTCCTTTATTTAGTCCTACAATGTAATCTCCAAAGTTGGACCAAGTTTCTAAATTGCCTTTTGTTCCCTCATAAGTAAAGCTGTAAGGTTGAACTGATACATTAGGAAAAATAGAGGTAAAAGGCAGGCTCTTGTATTCCTTCTTTTTAGGATAATAATCTTTTAAACTCCATTGGTAAAC
This sequence comes from Flammeovirga sp. EKP202, assembly GCF_014534745.1. GTDB lineage: Bacteria > Bacteroidota > Bacteroidia > Cytophagales > Flammeovirgaceae > Flammeovirga. The sequence continues at coordinate 82,376 of NZ_JACVVP010000003.1, read as the reverse complement.
TTCTTTATCTCCAACCACCTTTTTAGTATAAGGAGTTGTATTAAGTTCTCGGATTCTTAACTTCATTCCTTTTGGTGCACGGACCGTAAACTCAGAAGAGAGGATTGCTTCTCTGTAATATTGAACAGGATACCATTTTGGATATACAAACCCTCCATCGTAGCTCTTTGTATATTCATATTCTATTACTGCTGGATAACGGGTGATAACGGGTGAGATGACTTTTACTCTATTATCCGTCACATAACCCGCATAAGGGCTAGTCGCATAATCCAAAACATCCGAATCCTTGAACTTTTTAGGTTTCTTATACCCAGGTTCCTTGATTGAGCCTTCCAATTGAGTGATTTCCGCACTGTTATCATAATAGATAGTCAACTGTACTTTTTCCTTCCCGTCACTATTAAGTACCAATAATTTCTGACGGCAATGAAAGGTGATTTCTTCTTCAGATTCAACAATCAGTTCCTCTTCAGATTCTAGCATTACAAAGTCTGCCCCTTTCAATAACTTCTCATCGATATCTTCCTCTTGCCCGAAAACCACCGAAATGGAAAAAGAAAATAGAAAGACATAAATTAAAAACCTCATGTTCTTATTGGTTTTGGGTTAATACAATCGGTGAATCTTGGAAAGCTATACTATCCTCAATAAATTTTTTCAAGTAGGGATATTCATCTGGTGTAAACACAAGTCGATTCAATTTATAATCCACTATAATCGTGATGATTCCATTGTTCTGAGAAATTAAATACCTTAAACTTCCACTCTTTTTATCAATCAAACTGATTGTTGTTGGTTTCGGCATTTCTTTTACACTAAAACCCTCAGGAATATTAATTTGAACCATGAACTTCGCCTTTCTGGCATAAGGAAATTCTACAGGATACCTCCTACTTTCCTGTTTGAAAGGGTTTCGAGATTTTGACAATAACCTTAATGGATATATTACATAACCATCTCCCAACTTTTGAAGTCCGTTTTCATACTCTAAATCATATTCTTCAGTAACATCTTTATTGATATTCTTTAATCCTGAGTTGGAATAATTTTCAATTAGTATTCCTGGATGAGCGTCCTCTAATTTTGTAAGATATTCATCTTCATCGTCACTCGAATGGTATTTATTTCGGAAACTCACGGCATCATAGCCATGATGTACTCCCCTGTAATTTCCTTTTATACTCAAATCTGGTTGAACGGATAACTTTAGTGTTTCTGTCCATTCTTTTTTAGTAGTAGGCATAAGGGATACGAAAGTTCCATTCACATGTTTATTGTCAGACATTATTACCCCTTGATAATTCAAGGCACGTGGAGGCAGTACATTAAACGGATAATTTTTTGCCGTAGCATCTAAAAAATATTCTTTTCCTCCATCCGAAACATAAGCAATAACATAACGAAGTTGCGTCAATGCAGGATTTAACTGTACCACTTTACCACCTGATCTCACATTTCCCATCAATGGAGCAGCTGACACCCCTACTTCCCTTAATGCCGCTACCAGCATTAAGTTGATTTCAACCACATTTCCTTTTCTTTTTTGATATGCTTTCCTTGTTCCTCCTTCTCTCACATAATGACCATATTCTTCGTCCCAAGTCATACGCTTTTGAATCAGCTTGTACACCAACTTCGCTCTCTCTAATGTATTATCCGTTTTCGCTTTGATGGCATTCAATTCCTCTTTCATAAAAGCAGTTTTTGTGAGTTGTTGACCACAATAACCACTATTCATGAGATTTGTCAATACTGATTTCCAAGTTGTAGTATATTGGTTCATTCCATTCCTTGTGGTTGACAGTTCCATTTCTAAACGTGCCACATACTCATGAGGAGATGTCATATAAGGTTCTTTTTCAAAAGCTGGAATATATTCATGACGCCAATGACGAGTATTCACTTGTTGTGAGATTGTCTCATCATAATCAGTGAAACGGTAAGATTGACTTGATATGGATGATTTCGTTTCATTAATTTTATAATACCTTGAATTCTTTACTTCGTAAGTAAGGTACTCTGGTACGGCAAAACTAAAATCAGTTACGAGGGTTGGAATTTTTCTTTGAGCAATCCAATCATCAGGAGCATAGATAAAATCAGAATACTTCACATAAGAGTATTCAATCACTGAACCTACTTTTACATTTGTAAATGAAATTTTCTTTGCCTTTTTATTTTCTGTATAATCTTCCTTAAAAATATTGTCGTTATCTAACTTTTCTCTCACCACTTCTCCATCTACCATATTATAGACATAGCCCTTGATCGAAGATATCGATTCTTTTGAGTTTCCTTTTTCATAATATCGAAGTACGACGTCTGCATAATCCAATCCTTCTGTTTTAAGAATTTTAATTCTTACATGTCGTAATAATAATGTTCTAAAAAAGGTTCTCCCCCCCGTAAATGATAAATGTCCAAAGTCTCCTATTACAAAAGCAACCGCTGAAGTATCTTTTTCATAAGTCGTCAAGGCCACCATTTCACGGTCTACCTTTCCCATTTTCATTTTTTGAGGTGGTGTTTGAGCATAAGTGGACAATCCTACTATTAGTAAAAAAGGAATTAATAATGCTTTAAGTTTTGTCATCATAAGATATAGTTTGAAAAAAGTGCGTCTCACATAGTTTGTTTTACACCAATAATTACAATTCAATCATAAGAACGAATAAGCAACGTCAATATTAATTTGAAAATTGAGTATTGTTTTTACCAATTACAATAAATAGTTCTTCTCTTTCAGAGTCAATGAAAAGAATCGTTCTATTATTATTTACTACATGGTATTAAAGTGAATATTTAAGACACAGTTTGCTTAATAATTTTACGATTACAAAGTTCACTAAAACCACGGAATAATCAAACAGTTACCACCTACTTCTTGTTATATTCTAAGATTTAAAACGAAAGAAATGCCTATTTTTACGGCATTATTTGAATATAACATTCCAACACTTTATGAAAAAAACGGTCATTATAGGTGCCACACCCAATCCTTCAAGGTATGCATTTTTTGCAGCAGAAAGACTAACTCAAAAAGGTCATCCCATCATTCCATTAGGAATTAAAAAAGGAAAAGTAGGTGATGGTATTGATATCATTAATGATAAACCTGCAATTGATGATGTTGACACTGTTACGATGTATGTCGGACCCCAAAGGCAAGAGGAATGGATGGACTACATCATTTCTTTAAAACCTAAAAGAATTATTTTCAATCCAGGGACTGAAAACCCTGTTTTTTACAAAAAAGCCGCGAAAGCTGGAATCTTCACCGAAGAAGCTTGTACCCTAGTCATGTTATCCTCACAAACTTACTAATGCTAAAAGTCGCTTATCATCCAAGATACGGACACCCTGTAGAAGAAGGGCATCGCTTTCCAATGGATAAATACCCTTTATTGATGGAACAACTTCTGTTTGAGGGAACTATTACAGAAGAAAATCTTTTTGCTCCCAACCCAGTGAAAGAAGAAGATATTCTTACTACGCACACTTTGGAATATTGGCAAAAATTAAAGCACCAAACACTGACCTACCATGAGGCACGCAAAATAGGTCTCCCAATGTCAGATGACCTTATTTTAAGAGAACTCATTATTACACAAGGAACCATTGACTGTGTAGAGTATGCTTTAAAATATGGAGTGGCGATGAATATTGCCGGTGGTACACATCATGCTTATTCAGAACATGGAGAAGGGTTCTGTATACTCAATGATTTTGGAGTAGCAGCGAATTACCTTATCCGAAAAAAAGGGTATGAGAGAATTCTGATTCTGGATTTAGATGTTCATCAAGGCAATGGTACCGCAGAAATTTTCCAAAATACTCCAGAAGTTTTCACTTTCAGCATGCACGGTGCCAATAACTATCCAATGAAAAAAGAAGTTTCTGATTTGGATATTCCTTTAGAAGATGAAATGGACGACGCCACCTATCTTTCTATTTTAAAACCTCAATTGGAAAAACTTTTTGAAACACTACAACCCCAATTCGTATTTTTCCTTTCTGGAGTTGATATTTTGAACACTGACAAACTAGGAAAACTAGGTATGACCATTCAAGGTTGTAAGACTAGAGATGAAATGGTCTATCATAAGTGCTATGAAAATAGTATACCAGTGGTCACAAGTATGGGCGGCGGCTATTCAAAAAAGTTGAGCACAATCATCGAAGCACATGCAAATACCTTCCGAGTTGCTAATAATATTTATTTCTAGGTCAACAATTAGAAGTATTATTATGATTATTAAAAGTAAAGTAAGATTATTGCACCGAAAAAGAGATCAATACTTTCACTAGTTGAAAATAACAATCTTGCTTTCAATAATTTTTAATAAACTTCTAAAATAAGAATACTCATTCTTTATTATAATCTGGTTAGATTAACAAATTATTAATTTAAGCAGATCTTATCAAAGAATAATTAGGAATTGAGTTACTTTGCGATCTCTAATCCCTGCTCTTTTATCAGGGTTTTGATTTTGTTGTATTTACATTAGATATGGAATTTGGAATTTTTGAGTTTCTAAAGCTTGTAGGAGCACTCGGCTTATTCATCTACGGGATGAAAGTGATGAGTGAAGGTATCCAAAACGTTGCGGGAGATAAGATGAGAAATATTCTTTCAGCGATGACCTCCAATAAATTTGCGGGTGTTTTTACAGGATTCTTAATTACTACTATCATTCAATCCTCTTCGGCAACTACAGTAATGGTAGTTAGTTTCGTAAATGCAGGATTGCTTTCCCTCACTCAGTCTATTGGCGTAATTATGGGAGCCAACGTTGGTACTACTGTTACCGCTTGGATCATCTCAATATTAGGCTTTAAAGTGAAAATGTCAAAGCTAGCATTGCCTATCATTGCTATTGCATTCCCAATGATGTTTTCTGGTTCTAAAAGAACAAAAGATTGGGGTAATACTTTAATTGGATTTGCGGTATTATTTATTGGTTTACAGATGCTTAAAGAAGCTGTACCATCATTTAGTGCTGAGCAATTATCGTTCTTAGAGACTTTCCAAAACTTAGGAATATTTGCACCAGCAGCATTTGTTATCATTGGTACTTTAATTACAATCGTAGTACAATCATCAAGTGCCGCAATGGCATTAACGCTTGTACTTTGTAATCAAGGTGTTATTCCATTTGAAATTGCAGCTGCAATGGTGTTAGGTGAAAACATCGGTACTACAATCACTGCTAACCTTGCTGCAGTTGTTGGTAATACAAACGCTAAAAGATCAGCTCGTGCTCACCTTATTTTCAATGTTACAGGTGTAATTTGGATGCTTTTAGTTTACCCATTATTCCTTAAAGGAGTTATTTTCTTTATGAATGGCTACACGGAATTTGGAGACCCAACTAAAGACCCAACTGCGGTACCTATTGCATTATCGATCTTCCATACAACTTTCAATATCCTCAACACTTCAATCATGATATTCTTTGTTAATGCAATCAAGAATGTTGTAGTGAAAATGGTACCAGAAACAGAAGATCAAGACGAATACAGCCTTGAGTTTATTTCTGACGGCAGACCAATTGCCAATGAAGCGGGTGTTGAGCAAGCTAGAAACGAAATCAAACGTTTTGCTCAAATCATCTCTAAACAGACAACAACTGCCAAAAACTTATTCAGTTCTGGCAAAGAAAATAAAAAAGAAAGAAAGGGTTATATCTCAAAACTTCGTAAAGTTGAAGAGAATTCAGATAGAATGGAACAAGAGGTTTCGGACTTCTTATCTAAAATCTCAAGAGATCAACTACTTTCATCTTCTCAAATTGATGAAGTAAAAAGCTTAATGCGTGCCGCTCATGAAATTGAGAGAATTGGCGATATCTTCAAAGGCATGACCTTTACAATTGAGAAAAGATACGAAGAGAAAATTTGGTTAACTACTGACCAACAAACAGATTTAACTGAGTTCTTAAATGTAGTTGATAATGCTTTCGGAATCATGTTATCCAATATCGAAGCGGATAAAGTGAATTTAGAAGCTGCACAAAGTGCAGAAAAAGCGGTCAATCAGAAAAGAAAAGAATTACGTAAGAAACACCTTAACCGTTCAGAAATCAATGCTGATGGCGTTTCTACAGGTGAGATTTTAGCTTATAATGACCTTCTTGCTTCTATGGAAAGAATCGGGGATCACATCCTAAATATTTCTGAAGCTTTTGCAGGAGAAGAAGAATAAAAAGAATTATAACTCACTCATATTAAGCCTCTTCCTTTTATGGAAGAGGCTTTTTTTATATCATTTAACGGTTTTCTTGTTCCAATAAAGTTTTTATTGCGTATGTTTGCTTTCTGAATAGTATTATTTTAGAATTCAATCTTTTAATAAATCATTCATTGAGTGATTTTTAAAGAATATTAAACATCATATTTTTCGCAGCAATGGATCAGAATACACTGCTAGATTTCGAAAAGCCTATCGCTGAGCTTGAGGCGAAACTTGAAGACATGAGAGATCTTGCATCTAAAAATAATGTAGATGTAAGTACAGCTATAGAAGAGCTTGAACATAAAATCGTAGAGCTTAAAAAAAGTACTTTTGAAAACCTAACACGCTGGCAAAGAGTACAACTTTCTCGTCATGCTGACAGACCCTACACGCTAGACTATATCTATCAAATCACAGATGACTTTGTGGAACTTCATGGTGATAGAGCCTTTGGAGATGACAAAGCAATGGTAGGTGGTTTTGGTACTATCGACGGAAAAACTTTTATGTTGATCGGTCAGCAAAAAGGTAGAAATACAAAACAACGCCAAATGAGAAACTTTGGTATGGCTAATCCTGAAGGTTACAGAAAAGCACTTCGCTTGATGAAACTTGCAGAGAAATTCAAAAAGCCCGTTGTTACTTTTATTGATACTCCGGGTGCATTCCCTGGTCTAGAAGCAGAAGAAAGAGGTCAAGCGGAAGCAATTGCAAGAAACTTAAAGGAAATGTTCAAATTGACAGTTCCTGTAATTTGTATTGTAATTGGTGAAGGTGCTTCTGGTGGTGCTTTAGGTATTGCTATCGGTGATTCAGTAATGATGCTTGAAAACACTTGGTACTCTGTAATCTCTCCTGAATCTTGTTCTTCAATTCTTTGGAGAAGCTGGGATTACAAAGAGCAAGCAGCTGAAGCTTTAAAACTAACAGCAAAAGATATGGAATCTTTCGGATTAATCGACAAGATTATTCCTGAACCTCTTGGCGGTGCACACACTAACCCTCAAGAAATGTTCAAAATCATGAAAGATACTATTTTAGCAGAAACTGCTGAATTAGAAAAATTAGACACACTAACACTTAAGAACAACAGAATTGAGAAATTCTCTACGATGGGTGTTTTCCAAGAATAATCTTTTTTGATTATTTGAATAAATAAAAGCGATTTTAGGATTAACCTAAAATCGCTTTTTTATTGCCTTTATAAATTTACTTTCAATTGGAAAGCCAAATCATGCCTAGCATTTCCTTCTACTTCATCCCAACCACTCCCTATCACATCTCGATCATGATAAAAAGTATAAGACCATCGAGCAATCACACGAAGTTTTTTAGATAATCTGTATTTTAAGAGTAAATAATTTTTCCATCCCTTTCCATAGTAAGGCGGGTATGAAAATACATATTGTAGATTTTTTTCATAACTATACAGCCTTGAGTTATAGTCATCCGTAGAAAAATATGCAATACGAGTATCTAATTTAAGATTATCAAAAAGTTGTGCACTCAAGTCCTGAGCAAGTAAATATCCAAAACTGTCCTCTTCACCTTGATAAAAATGAAATTGTATTTGAGGTTTTAAGGTAAGGTGATGATCTTCAATAATTGCCCCTAGAGTTAGTTTTTGACTAATTTCTTGAATGAGAGAGGACTTAAAATAGTCTTCTTTTGTAATATATTTCCCTCTTTCAAATGTTGAAAAATTAAGAAATAAGGAAGTGTTATTTTTCAATTTCAATTTACTTCTTCCTCTAAATTCAACCCCTTCAATACCCACATCATTTCTGTAAGTAGGAAAAGGAAAAGAGTATAAATCAATGTACCCTTCTAGTAAGAACTTTTTGCCTTTTTTCCATTTAAAACCCACATAAAAGCCTTCTTCATTTGTAGTATTTGTACTTTCTGAAAGTGCATTACCAAAAAGTGACACATAATTGTGTGCATAATCCCGAAATGAAAAAACAAGGTCAAACCCTTTCTTTAAACTAACATAGGTTGAAAATAAATAGGCCATTCCTCCAAAATTGGAACTAGCGACTTCAGAAAAGAAGGATAAGTTTCTCCAATAATAATTCAGGTCCACACTAAAATTTGTAGCATATCTTCCTTCAAAAACAGAAAGGGAATCTTTTCTCACACCTTGATCAATATAGTTGGAGTACTGACTTGTAATAAAATTACATCCGATATTTAAGGTATTAAAGCTACTCTCAAGTCTACTCCCCACACTTACTAATGTAATCTGACTTCGTTTTTCAATTTCTTTGGTCGTTCTATGCAAACCATTATTGATTACCCTTGTAGTATCAGAAGCATAAGCGTCAATGTTTTTATAACTTCCCATCAATGTTAATTTCACATTACTCATCGGTTTTATGGTGACTAGCCCTCCTCTGAAAAAACCGCTTTCTGTTACTGAAGTGTAAGGCCTTCCCTCTGATACCGCACGGGTAATATTTAAAATGGGATCACCTCCTTTCCCCAAAAAGTAACCTCCTCCAAATACCAAACCTTGTCCACCGATCATCTGAAAATCTCCTACTAGTAATTGCTGAAGAAAACCATCATTGTGTATGCTCAAGTGAGCTGAAGTAAAATCGAATCCAAAATGTCTTTTTGAAGGATTCCAATCCCATACCTCTCCTTTGTCTTGCTGCAAGGTCAATCCAAAACTATAATTATTCCGTTTCGACCAAAGAAGTTTTTGTTGAAAATAAGTGGGACTTCCCAAATAGTGGTCTTGAAGAAACCCTTTAGAAATCGGGGTAGAGAAACCAAAATTACTTAATGAATAATGTAAATCAGGAGCTTTCAATTGCTCTTTTCGACTCAATCCTTCTTCATTAAAATTGGAAACGTAAGTACAAGCTCTAACTCTCCGAGTCAATGATTCATTCCACCCTTCTATTCTATTTAACTCATTTGTACTTACAAAAGCACCATACATCTCTTTATATTTTTGAAAAGACTGCACTTCATCATAAGTCAAACCAAATAGTGTCTGTAATTCCCAAGCCTTAAGCTTATTCAAGTTTTTAGGATTTCTATGAAATGATAACCAATAGTCCACTTCTTTAGGAGTTAGCACCTCCATTTTATCTTTCGGAAAGATACTTTGCAACCATAGCATTTCTTCATTATTTGATTGAGCACTAACAACAAAGGCTTTCAATGCTAGAAGTACAATAACAATGCTTTTTTTCATGACTTAGAAATTACATAAGATAAAGAAAAAGCATGTGTCCACCCTAGCACCTGATGCACTTGAAATGCATAATCAAAGATCCAGTGTTTATAACTCAATTGAGAACCAGCTCCAATTCTGACAGATGGAAAAGTAATTCCGCTGTATATCTTAAAAAGATCCGTCAATTGATATGAAATTGCACTTCTAGAGGTTAAAAGTTGATCCATTTCCTTTTCGATTTGGGTACTCAGATGAATCGATTGGTCCATCTTGTAGGCAATCCCAAATCTGTATACAGAAGGAATTGGCAATTGTAATTCATCTACAGCATAACTCTCATTCAATATATTGTGCCCATGAAATGAGAGAGCGATAGATTCACTCAGTATTGTATTAATCCCAAAGTTAAGCGTCATAGCATTCAACCTTCTGAGCGTTTCACCTCCTACTTGATGAAAGTTTAGGCTTCCTCCTAATCGAACAATGCCTATTTTTTTCCCAATACCTAAAACTACAGATTGTTCATTAAAATCAGCATCTCCAAATTTTTGAAATGAAACTGACAAATGAAATTTCCTAGTAGGTAGAATGGAAGAAAAACTGAAAGTAGATAATGCTAAAGCATGATGAGGAAGCCTATGACTGACTCCAATGGTGGTATTCTTTAGGGTTGAAATATTGGCAATAGCATTTACCGATGACCAAACATCATCTACAAATAGATTTGCATCTGTTCTACCCAAAGAAGACGCTCCTATTTTGTGCAAGGAAGTAGTAGAATAGATAGATTGAGCCTGCATTATTCCTATTGACATACAATAGAGAATAACGATTTGAAGTACATGAATCATTATTTTTAATTAGTTATATAGTTAGCCTTTAAGCATGATACAGAAAAAAGAATCGTTAGCTTTCCTGAATCGTAAACATTCAAAAATTAATAGATCATCTTCTACTTTCATAATAATCAGTATAAAATTGTGAAGAATAGAGGAAAGAATTGTATTTTCATTGTTCAATGATGATATTAATACATTATCGATCGAGAGAGTATTAAAACAAAAGAAAATCAGATAATTGAATGATCATAAAAAGTGAATTAAGAGTGCGTTACTAAACTTCTCTTTAACAATCACTATAGATCTTTTGTCACGGTACTTTGAGAGTTAGAAGAGAGAGAGTTTAATGAAAGAGATAAAACAACTTAAATTTATATTGCTGGGATTACTTTGGTTCTTGGTTTCACCTGCTTTTGCGAATTACATACTAGTGCCAATGGATCATTCCCAAACGAATCACTTGAAGGCATATGGAGTCACCTATTGGGTACTTCAAAAAGATGTTGAAGCAGAATGGCTACTCAATTTTAGAGGAGGAAGTTTCTTGTTCAAATATGCTCAGGATTTCGAAAATGAAATGATTGTGAGAGGGGTAAGTTATGAAGTTATCTCAGATGCTCAAGTCGTTGGGATCAAAAGAGAAATAGAACACCCTGAATCCAACATGGACATCATGCGTTTGGATGTTCCTCCTAAAATTGCGGTTTATTCTCCCCCTTCTAAAATGCCATGGGATGACGCCGTAACACTCGTTTTAACCTACGCAGAAATACCTTATGATGTTATTTTTGACGATGAAGTAATTGCAGATTTATTACCTAAATATGATTGGCTACACCTTCATCATGAAGACTTTACTGGGCAGTATGGCAAGTTTTTCAGAGCGTATGGTCGACAAAAATGGTACATTGATAATCAAAAGAAATTTGAAGCGTCAGCTCATAAACATGGTTTTGGTAAGGTTTCTCAATTGAAGTTGGGTGTTGCTAAAAAAATCAGAGACTTCTGCGCAGGTGGAGGCTTCTTATTTGCAATGTGTTCTGCCACAGATACGTATGATATTGCTTTATCTGCTGAAGGAGTAGATATCTGCGATTTTATGTATGATGGCGACCCTGCTGACCCTAATGCTCAGTCAAAATTAGATTACAACAAGACCTTTGCCTTCAAGAATTTCAAGCTGTACATGGATCCTTATAAATATGAATATTCTGACATCGACAATCAGTATTATGAAAGAGGGTTAACAGAGAGTAATGACTTTTTCAAGTTGTTTGCTTTTTCTGCCAAATGGGATCCTATTCCAACAATGCTTACTCAAAACCACGAACAAAACATTAAGGGTTTCATGGGACAAACAACTGCTTTTAAAAAGCACCTTGTAAAGTCTGATGTCATTGTATTGGGAGAAACAAGTGAAGCAAATGAAGTAAGATATATTCATGGTACCTATGGAAAAGGAACTTGGACTTTTTACGGTGGTCACGACCCTGAAGATTATCAACATTTAGTGGGTGAAGAACCTACGGATCTCAATCTCCATCCTAATTCACCTGGGTATAGACTTATTTTGAATAATATCCTGTTCCCTGCAGCGAAGAAGAAAAAGCAAAAAACGTAGGCCATGTACGCATTTTCTTCTTCTGAAGAGCTTCAAACATTTATCACTCTTATTTACTTTATTTCATTGCTTCCTCAGCTTATATTCTGGGGAGGAATAGCTCCTTACAACCTTTGGAAAAATAAGAAACAAAAAAAAGGCACAACTCCTCCTGTAAGTATTATTATAGCGGCTAGAAATGAAGCAGATAATCTTCCAAAACTTTTAAGTTCTCTTGTCAACCAAGATTACTCATCTTTTGAAATCATTGTTATCAATGATCGATCAACTGATAATACGGGTAAAATAATTGATCAATTCATCCAAAAACACAACCTTATTCGAAAGGTTGAAATTCAAGAAACCGACACTAATTGGAGTCCTAAGAAATATGCTTTAACACAAGGTATAGCGGTAGCAAAATATGATAATTTCCTCTTTATAGATGGTGACTGCTGGGTAGAAAGTGACAAATGGGTGGCAACAATGGCTCCTTATTTCCTACAATATGATATACTTATTGGTGTTGGATTATATAAAAAAATTGAAGGAAGTTGGGTGGCTAACATGACACAATTTGAAACCCTTTCAACAGCCATTCAGTACAGTTCTTTTAGCAATATTGGAATAAATTATATGGCCGTAGGAAGAAATTTTGGATACACGAAAAATATTTTTGATAATGCTAATGGTTTTCAAAAGCACAAAAGTGTTTTAAGTGGTGATGATGACTTATTTGTCAACCAAATGTCGAGTAAAAAAAATACCGTCACAATCATCAATAGTAATGCACTCACTTATAGTTTACCCGAAAAAGATTGGAAAACATGGTTTCGACAAAAAACTAGACATGTTAGTGCAAGTTATCATTATAAATTTTCAAATAAATTAATTTTAGGTACACTAAGTGCTTCGCACATATCAGTATATTTTATATATTTACTAATGATACCGCTTGAAATGGCAAATTTATTGCAACTCTCAGTACTACTCTTAATTCGGACATTATTGATAATGGTATGTTTTAAGAAGTTTACCAAAATGGTAGGTGAGAAAATCAAGTGGTGGCATATACCAATTTTGGACCTAATGCTAATTGCATATCAAATATTAATAGGAGTATCCTCTGTGATCTCAAAGCGAAAAACATGGATTTAGACAGACAGTTTTCCCAAAAGGCGCTTGAAGATTTTGAATTAATAGACGAAGCGATTGAAGGTAATGAGCAGGCTTACGCACAGCTGATGGGCCGTTACCGTAAATCGGTATATCATACGATATTAAAAATGGTTAGAAATGTAGATGATGCAGAAGATCTAACCATTGAAGCTTTCGCTAAAGCATTTAAGAATCTCTCCAAGTTTAAGAAAGACTACACATTCAGTACGTGGTTATTTAGAATCGCGTCCAATAATGCAATTGATTTTATTCGTAAAAAGAAATTAGAAACTTATTCTATCGATGCTGAAGTCACCAACAAGGATGGTGATACTATGAGTATGAATATTCAAGATTCAGGCCTTACTCCTCAAGAAGAAGCCATTAAAGCTCAGAAAATACAGATCGTTAGAGAGTTCGTAAGTCTACTTCCTCCAAAGTATCAAAGACTTGTAAAACTGAGATATTTTGAAGAAAAATCTTACGATGAAATTGCTGCTGAACTTGAAGCACCTCTAGGTACCATCAAGGCACAGCTGCACAGAGCAAGAGAGTTACTATATGACTTAGCAAAGAATAGTAAGAACATTCTCTAAAAAGATAAACTCTTGTCAATGCAGCATCAGTACTATTGAAAATACTGATGCTGTTTTTTTTATAACACTATGTGTTATTATTGTATAAAACAGTTTTATAAATAACAATTTAAAAATTGTTTTTCTACATTTACACCGTAATCTATCTAGAAGGACCTATTGAAGTCCTTAGCGGTTATTTCAAACAAACCAACTATCTTTAAAAATTATGAAATTAGCAGTTGTAGGCGCCACTGGATTGGTTGGCGAGCAAATTCTAAACGTCATCGAGGAAAGAGGTTTCCAATTCGATGAATTATTACTCGTTGCATCAGCTAGATCGGCTGGTAAAGTAGTTACTTACCAAGGTAAAGAGTATACAGTTATTACTGCAGAAGAAGCGATTGCTCAGAAGCCGGATATTGCTATCTTCTCTGCTGGTGGTGCATCTTCATTAGAGTACGCTCCAAAATTTGCAGAAGCTGGAAGTACAGTAATTGACAACTCATCAGCTTGGAGAATGGATCCTTCTAAGAAGTTGATTGTTCCTGAGGTAAACGCTAAATCTCTTACAAAAGAAGATAAGATCATTGCAAACCCTAACTGTTCTACAATTCAAATGATTGTGGCTATCGGTCCTTTGCATGAAAAATATAAAATCAAAAGAGTGGTTGTTTCTACTTACCAATCAGTAACTGGTTCTGGTAAAGCCGCTGTTGATCAATTATTCGACGAAAGAGCAGGTAAAGAGGCTAACATGGTTTACCCTCATCAAATCGACTTGAACGTTCTTCCTCATATTGATGTATTTCAAGACAATGGATACACTAAAGAGGAAATGAAGATGATCAATGAAACAAAGAAAATCTTAGAAGATGATTCAGTAAAAGTAACTGCTACTACAGTTCGTATCCCAACAGTAGGTGGTCACTCTGAGTCTGTAAACATTGAGTTTGAAAACGAATTTGACGAAGCTGAATTACGTCAGATCTTAGCAGAAGCTCCTGGTATTATCATCCAAGATGACCCTGCTAACAATGTTTATCCTATGCCGTTGACTTCTCATAATAGAGATGAAACGTTTGTAGGTCGTATCCGTCGTGATGAAACACAAGAGAAAACAGTAAACATGTGGATCGTAGCTGACAACCTTCGTAAAGGTGCAGCAACAAACACTGTTCAAATTGCTGAATATTTAGTATCTAGCGGATTAGTATAGTTTTTAAATCAGATTATATATATCCAAAACTGAGGTAATTTATTTTGCCTCAGTTTTTTTATTTATAAGGGATTAGTATTAATTAACGCACGCTATCTCTTCAAGTATGAATTCTTTTGTAGCTTAGCCGTTTGATTTGATTTGCTTAAAAAGCTACTGATCAACAAACTACATTTTACTATAAACCAAATTTTAATCGTTTTGGAAAATAATATAAAGAAAGGAAATCCTTATGCTTTAATACCTCTACTAACATTCCTGGTCAGCTACTTAGCTGTATCAATAATAACGGGTGACTTTTATAAAATGCCTGCTACAGTATCTTTTTTACTAGCCTCTGTAGTAGCATTATCAATGAACTCTAAGGCTACTTTAAAAGAAAAAATTAATACCTATACACAAGGAATGGGACACAGCGACATCATGTTAATGTGTATTATATTCTTATTGGCGGGTGCATTCGGTAATGTGAGTAAAAGTATGGGAGCTATTGATTCTACGGTTAACCTTGCTCTTACTTACCTTCCTAGCAACTTATTAATTACAGGCCTATTTATCATTGCTTGTTTTATCTCTATTTCTGTAGGTACTTCAGTAGGTACTATTGTAGCCATTGCTCCGATTGCAGTAGGTATTGCTGAGAAAACAGGAATGCCTATAGGAATTGGACTTGGTGCTGTAATCGGTGGTGCAATGTTCGGTGATAACCTTTCAATGATTTCTGATACAACCATTGCAGCAGCAAGAACACAAGGTGTAGAAATGAGAGATAAGTTCAGAGCTAATATTAAAATTGCCCTTCCAGCCGCTATCCTAACCATAGTCATCTACCTTGTTACTACAAGTGGGTTCTCACTTAGCTTAGAAGACAGCTATGAGTATTCTTTTATTAAAGTTATACCCTACTTAGCTGTATTAGTTGGAGCCTTATCAGGGGTTAATGTCTTAATCGTTCTCCTTTTGGGTACACTACTTTCTGGTGTAATAGGTATATCAGTTGGTTCATTTGATATATGGGGATTGATTTCAGCTACTTCAGCAGGTTTTATGGGAATGTCTGAAATCATCATTCTTTGTTTAATGATTGGTGGTGTGGTAGCGATTACTCATAAAAATAGCGGAATTGAATATATCATCTACGCTATTACATCAAGAATTAATAGTACTAAAGGTGGCGAATTAGGTATTGCATTACTAATCACCTTTATCGATATGTGTACTGCCAATAATACTATTGCTATTATCATAGGCGGTCCAATTGCAAAAGAAATCAGTACTAAATACAATATAGAACCTAAGAGAGCAGCAAGTATTCTCGATACTTTCTCTTGTTTCACACAAGGTATAATTCCTTACGGAGCTCAAATTTTAGTAGCTGTAGGTGCTGCTGAAGCATTATCTCCTTTAAGTGTGATTCAATACCTCTATTATCCATTTATTTTAGGTATTTGTGCTCTTGGATATATCTTTATTATGAAAAGAGAGCCAAAACCTACTGTGGCAGCATAGGGAGTTTTTTAGCTATAAATAATAAAACAGCCTTATTGAGATCTTCTTGAAAGTAACTCAATAAGGCTGTTTTTTCGTAGTAACGTTGTCTACTACGCTAGGTACCACATAGAAGAAAAAGATGAATTCCATTTATATCGCTAGTGTTAAGGCGAAAGCCGTCACTTGTGATAACATATTTGGCAAAGTCTCCCGACTTCGAAATGGATAACAATGTATTATTCATATTTGAAGTCAGGAGACTTTGCCAATAATCAGTTCCAAGTGACGCTATCACTTAACACTTGAAACATGGTGATTTTACAATTTTTAGAGTCAAACAAAAAAGTCTCAACCTTTCACAAGATTGAGACTTTATATATTCAAATGAGGAATTGCTATTAACCTTCAGCCAATGCGTTTGCACCACCAACGATTTCAAGAATTTCATTAGTAATAGCTGCTTGACGCGATCTATTATAATCTAATTTCAACTCTTTTAATAACTCACCTGCATTCTCTGTTGCTTTATCCATTGCAGTCATACGAGCGCCGTGTTCTGCCGCATTCGAATCAAGCAAATGCGTATAGAAGTTCACCTTCAACGTTTTTGGAATCAACTCTGAAAGAATCTTTTCTTTTTCAGGTTCGAAGATGTAATCCGCTTCGTTACCATCATTCTCATCAGTAGATTCTGCCGTTTCTAAGGCAAAAGGTAAGAATTGTTTCGTTCTCACGATCTGAGTTGCAACATTTTTGAACTCATTATAAACAACTACTACCTTGTCAAACTTTCCTGAAACATAGCCATCCATAGCATATTCAGCAGCTTTTCTAGCTTCTTCAAAAGTCACTTCATGGAAGAAGTTAACATAGTCAGAGTTTGTTTGAACTCCTCTCTTTTTAAAGAAGTCAGTACCTTTTGAACCAACACCTAAGATTTCAACTCTACCTGCTTTATGTTGAGCTGCGAACTCTTCATTTAACAATCTAGAACCTTCTTTGATGATATTGGCATTAAAAGCACCTGCTAAACCACGGTCTGAAGTTACTACAATAACAAGAACGCTATTCACTTCGTCATGTGCCTCAACGAATGGACTAGAAAAGTCGTTTCCAAGTGCCGCAGTAACGTTTTCAAGTATAGACGCAAGCTTATCAGCGTACGGGCGCATACCTGTTACACGGTCTTGAGCTCTACGCATTTTTGCCGCTGAAACCATTTTCATGGCTTTAGTGATTTGCTGCGTGGAGTTTACAGAGGTAATTCTCTCTTTTACTTCTTTAAGACTAGCCATTTTCTGTTTGAGTAATAAAAGTGAATTAGCAACAAGAGTATTGAGAATACCTTGTTGCTAATTTCTAATATAATTATTTGTGGTTTTGAGCGATTTCCTCACCAACTTTCTTAAGAAGGTTGATTTGGTCATCTCCCCACTTACCTGAAGCGATTTGAGACATAGTATCAGCATGCTTAGAGTTAAGTACTTCTAAGTACTCAGCTTCGAATGCTTTTACTTTTTCTTCAGCTACTGGATCAAGGATACCATTAGTACCTGCCCAGATAATTGCCACTTGGTTTTCTACTCTGTAAGGAGTATACTGAGCTTGTTTCAAGATTTCAGTATTCTTACGACCACGGCTAATTGTTAACTGAGTTACTGGATCAAGATCAGAACCGAACTTCGCGAAAGCCTCTAATTCACGGAACTGCGCTAAGTCAGTCTTCAATTTACCAGAGATTTTCTTCATTGGTTTGATCTGAGCGTTACCACCTACACGAGATACTGAGATACCAACGTTCATCGCTGGACGTACACCTGCGTTGAATAAGTTAGTCTCTAAGAATACCTGACCGTCAGTAATTGAAATTACGTTTGTAGGGATATATGCTGATACGTCACCTGACTGAGTTTCAATCAATGGAAGAGCTGTTAAAGATCCACCACCTTTCACTAAGTGCTTGATTGATTCAGGAAGGTCGTTCATATTCTTTGCGATCTCATCCGATGCGTTTACTCTTGCAGCACGCTCTAATAGACGCGAGTGAAGGTAGAATACGTCACCTGGATAAGCTTCACGTCCTGGAGGACGACGAAGAAGAAGTGATACCTCACGGTAAGCTACCGCTTGTTTTGAAAGGTCATCATATACTGCTAATGCAGGACGCCCAGTATCACGAATAAATTCACCAATTGCCGCACCTGTAAAAGGAGCGAAGTATTGCATTGGAGCAGGGTCAGAAGCGTTTGCTGCAACAACCACTGTATATTTCATTGCACCAGCTTTCTCAAGCGTTTGTACAATTGATGATACTGTAGAAGCCTTTTGGCCTACAGCAACATAAATACAGTATACAGGTTCTCCTTTATCGTAGAACTCTTTTTGGTTGATGATTGAATCAATTGCAACCGCTGTTTTACCTGTTTGACGGTCACCAATGATTAATTCACGTTGGCCACGTCCAATAGGAGTCATCGAGTCAATAGACTTGATACCCGTTTGCATAGGCTCATCTACTGGTTGACGGTACAATACACCTGGAGCTTTACGCTCGATAGGCATTTCATACGTTTCACCTTCGATCTCGCCCTTGCCATCGATAGGGTTACCTAATGCGTCGACAACACGTCCAAACATACCTTCACCTACGTTAATAGATGCAATACGTCTTGTACGTTTTACTGTATCACCCTCTTTGATATCTGTGTATTTACCCATAATTACGGCACCTACATTATCTTCTTCGAGGTTCAATACCATACCTACGACACCTGACTCGAACTCGATCAACTCGCCAGCTTCAGCATTAAGCAAGCCATAAATACGAGCTACACCATCACCTACTTCTAAAACAGTTCCCACTTCTTCTAACTCAGAAGAAGCTTTAAACCCTGTAAGCTGTTCCTTCAGGATCGCAGACACTTCATCTGGTCTAACTTGAGCCATTTTTGTATCTGGATTTGAATTTGACTATTCTTTTCTAAAAAAAAGCATCCATAAAAGGACACTTCGCATTAAAGCTTACTGAAACGCAACCTTTAATTGTTGTAACTGTGTTTTTACTGAGCAATCTAATTGCTTATCTCCCACAGTCAGGATGTAACCACCAATGAGAGCTGGATCAACTTTTTCTTCCAACTCAACTGTTTTACCAGTAGATTTAGCTACTTTCTCAACCAAAACAGCTTTTGTTTCAGCTGCTAAAGGAGAAGAAGTAACTACAGTAGCTCTTTGAATATTTTTTACAGCATCAAACTCACTCAAAATAGATTCCATAATCTCTTTCAAAGCGTTTGTTCTGTTTTTGTCTATCACCAAGTTAAATAACTTGTTGGTTAGATCACTTACTTTCGCTGAAAAAATTTCTTTCAGAATTGCTGCTTTTTTCTCGGCTTTAATGATTGGACTGTTCAACGCTAATGCTAAATCTTTACTATCAGTGATAGTATTCAAAACAAAATTTGCGTCATCGTATAATTTTGTCTGATCTTGTCCGTCTAATGCAACCGATACAAAAGCTTTTGCATATCGAGATGCTACTCTAGATTCTGCACTCATGGTTATGATTTATATACTACAAGGTGAACACCTTGTTTGATTACCTTTTTAACTTAGATCTTTGCTTCAGCAACTAACTCTTTTACAAGTTCTTGTTGAGCTGAATCATCTGAAAGTTGCTTACGAACAACTTTTTCAGCAATGTCTAAAGAAAGCTCTGCTACAACACCTTTGATTTCAGACAAAGCATCTCTCTTCTCAGCTTCAATAGAAGCTCTTGCCTCATCAATGATTCTTTTTGACTCAGCTTTTGCACTTTCAGTTGCTTCAGCAACCATTGCGTCTGCTTTCGCTTTAGCTTCATTGATAATTTCTTCTCTTTCAGCACGAGCAGCTTCTTTCATCTTCTCGTTATCTGCCTTAAGTTGTGCAATATCAGCTTTTGCTTGTTCTGCACTTTTTAGAGCGTTATCAATAGACTCTTCTCTATCCTTTAAAGATTTAGAAATTGCAGGAACAATTTTCTTTCCGATAATTAAGAATACAACTAAGAAAAATATTGTATTCCAAAAGAGAAGGCCTACACCTGGAGTTATGATATCCATTTTCGTTTATATTTTGCGTGTGAGCTTTGACGTTTCTTTGTTGAAAGATACCCATCGCCGGGCAAACCCCTTAAGCGATGGATATCCAAACAAAATGTTTCTTTTGTGCGGGATTAGGATTAACCTAAACCGATCAATAGACAAACTACTACTGCGAAAAGAGCAACACCTTCAATCAAGGCTGCTGCGATAATCATTGCAGTTTGAAGGTTACCTGCGATCTCTGGCTGACGTGCCATCGCCTCAACAGCGTTACCACCAATTTTACCGATACCAAGACCTGCACCGAATACTGCTAGACCTGCACCGATTGCTGCACCTAATTGACCTACGCTACCACTTACTTCTAGTAAAATCGAAAGTAATGACATTTTGAATTTTGTTTAAATAGTTTTAAAAAAAGAAACGTATATGAAGCTTTCGCTTGCGCGAAGATCATTCATTATATTCACTTATCCATGCTTAATCCGTTAAAGAACTAAAATTCAGCATGTAAGACAAGATTCTAGTGATGATCGGATACCGCTGATCCGATAAATAATGCTGAAAGCATTGTGAAAATGTAAGCTTGTAAGAAAGCTACAAAGATCTCCATGAAGAATAGAGGAATGATGATAAATGATGCTACACCACCTACCCAAGCTGCTTCAAGGATAAATACCAATGACATGAATGATAATAATACGATGTGACCACCAGTGATATTGGCAAACAAACGTAGCATTAAGGCAATTGGCTTAGTGAAGATACCAATAAGTTCTACTGGAATCATAATTGGCAACAACCAACCTGGTACACCTGGAGTTGCAAAAATGTGTCCCCAATAGTGCTTATTACCATTGATGTTTGTGATGATCAATGTAAACACCGCCATTAACATTGTAAATGAAATGTTACCTGAAGCGTTGGCTCCACCTGGTACTAAACCTAATAAGTTGTTGATTAAGATAAAGAAGAACAACGTTAATAGGTACGGAAGGAATTTATCAGTGTTTTTGCCTAAGTTTGGTTGGATTACCTCATCTCTCATGTAAAGAATAAGAGGTTCAAATACTGATTGGATGCCTGAAGGTGCTTTACCTGCATTCTTTTTGTAACCTTTTGAAATTGCACTAAAAATGATTAGTAATAAGATCACTGAAAGACCTGTAGAAGCTGCATTCTTAGTTAATGAAAAGTCTAATACTTTTACGGATTCATCCACTGAAGCAATGTGCTCATGGTGATTCACATAAGTACCGAATTTTCCTTTCACCTCATTGTGGTGAAGAAAATCTTTTGATGATAAAAACTCTAAACCTTGTCCTTCTACGTATAAGATCACAGGTAAGTTGATACCATAATGGTGTTCATGCCCGCTCTCATCTGTAGTAGAATAGAGAGTCCAATAGTGTTCATCTTTAACGTGATGAAGAATTGTTTCAACTGGATTGTACTCCTTTACGTGAGCCTCACCGTGAGAGTCACTATGTCCATCACTTGCATATGATGAAGAAGTTTGTAATAGTGCTGTAAAAAGCAACGCTAGTGTTGCAAAGCGTGTGTAAAAAGAATAAGTACTTTTCATTATTATAAAATCACTCACTACCTCGTTTATCCTGTAACTTAGACATGAGGTGCTTTACCTCAAGGATAGTATATGCAAAATAAAAAAAGAAATAACTTAATATGAAAACTAATTTCTCCTGCTTATCTGCATCCATCAAAATAAAGTACAAGACAAAGATCGTTAATGTTAGTAAAATCCTTATCAATACTGTCGCCATATAAAAGCCATAGAAGATTTCTCCGTTTCCCGATCCTGCTCCTAAACATGTGACCTCATATGACATTATCGCCAATATTAAATTGAATGCGAGTTCAAGATAAATAAAGCGACCAACATTGAATTCACTTTGTTCTGCTATTATAATGATCAACAAGAAAATTGATGAAGTAATTAGCAAAGCAAAGTAAAATCTTGTTCGTAAACTTAGTTGCATATTAAATTTTCAACTCAATCAGTTGAATCGATTGCAAACATAAGGTAATACCTTTTAAACACAAAGAAGGAAGTAATCATTTTTCAGAAAAATTGTCATGTTTACCTTTTTTTTTCAATATTTCTCCTTTTTTATTAGAAATTTTCTTCAACCCGTTGATTAGAATCACTAACGAGGCAAAAGTTCCAAACAAAAGAAAACCAATGGTACAATATGGACCATTGGCTTTAATAATATTATCTAAATACCTTCCACTGTAAGCACAAATCAGCATTGTCACGATCATTTCAGTGCTTAATGAAGAGTATCTCAAAAAGGTGGAATATTTTTCAATGGCCTTCTTTGGCTTTGAAGTATCATCAGAATGTTCCTCCTTATGTTGTTTCATCTTCTACTACTTCCTTAGAAGCGTTTGCAGTTAAAAGAGGTTTTGCAGACTCTCCCATATGACATTGTCCATTGAAAATAGCACCTGGATCAATCGTCAAACTCTTTGTGATGATATCACCGTGTACCACTGCTGATCCCCTTAAAACAAGGTTCTCAGATACTTCAATCTTACCATGGATCTCTCCTTCAATTTCTGCGTTTTGAGAAAAAATATCTCCTTCTACCTGTCCGTCTTTACCCAAGAATAATTTAGAATGACAGTGTAAGTTTCCAATCACCTTACCGTCCATTCTCAAAATACCATGTGTTTCTACATCTCCTTTCAGAGTAGTGCCATGGCCAATAGTATTATTTGCGGCGTTTGAAGATTGCTGAGCTGGAGCAACTCTTTCTTCATTGTTTTTAAACAATCCCATATTTATTTAATATTTATAATCGTTGAAGTAGTACTTCTTATTGAGGAAATAACTCTTAATCTTTAAAAACTATTCCAAAAAAGCGTTTGTCACTTTTTATAAAGCCTACTAAAACTCTTTTTAAAGATAAGTAATTCTATTCAAAAGGTATAAAGTCAACAGGGTCAACTGGGTTACCATTAAACCACAATTCAAAATGAAGATGTTGACCATCGGTCATCTCTCCACTATTTCCAATAATGGCTATAATATCTCCTGTTCTTACAGTCTCTCCTACTTTTTTCAATAAGACAGAATTATGCTTGTAGAATGAAAGGATTTGACCTTTGTGTTGTATACCTATAACATAACCTGAATCCTGAGTCCAAGAAGATAGTATAACAGTTCCTTCAGCAATCGCTTTTATTCCTTCATTTCTTTTTGCTAAGACATCCACACCATAGTGTCCATTTCGAATATCGAATCCTTTGGATAATACACCATTGGATACAGGAGGAAAGAAAAATAAGTCATCTACACTTGTACTGACACTATTAATAGGTGCTGAATTTATTTCTAGATCTTCAAACTCGCTTCTAAATACAGAGTCTACAGGATCTAATTGCGTTAAATCTACCTCTGCTTCTTTTACGCTTGATTCATCCTCTATTTTGGCCTTTATATCTTCCGCGTCTTCTACTTCACCATCCAAAATGGCTTTAATAGATGCCATGTAAACATCTTTTTCATCTGAAGCGATTTTCAATGAATCTACAATACGCTCCATTTCGATTAATTTACGATCAGTCTCTCTATAAGCGACTCTAGGATCAAAGATCTTAGATAATAAGGTAGTTGCTAAAAGAAAACTTAACCCGCCTAAAATTGTAAAAACAATACCAGTAAGTAAAAGTATTTTTACGTAGGATAATCTATATGCTGCTCTTTCTGCAAATGTTTCTTCGTCTCGAACAACAAGTACAAATCTTGTTGTTAGCCATTCTGATAACGTTTTACCTTGTCTTTTCATGTATAATTTCTTCTTCTTGTCAGAAGGTTCTGGTTCACAAAATTACAATAAATGCAGAGTTTCTTGTCATTTTTGATAGAAGTATTGAATTATTATAACTTTTTGGTCAAGAAAAACTGTAAATTAGCTATTAAGTATCAAGACAAAACTAATTTACATGAATCCTTCTTTGATGATGTTTGTAATTTTAGCTTAGACTTCGCTACTTCAATAAATTCAATTTAAAAGAGTAATTCTTGTTGAAAAACGATGCAAACTTTTTCAAACTTCATATATAAGTATTTTTTTAAATCTTTTCTATTAATTTTTTTATTACTAGGATCAGGGTGTCATTTTTATCATAATACGGCAACGCATTATAATTCCTATTTCCTAGCAAAAGAGGGTATGGAGAAGTTTGAAGAAGACTACTTCAATGAACACGTGGATGATTACAACGATGTTCTTTCTATTCTTATTCCCATAGATTCTAATAAAACATTATCGCATAAAGAACAGCTTGATTATATCATTACCAAATCATCTAGACCTATTAAGTTTCATCAAACGAGTGACTGGATCGATGAATGCTATCTTCTTGTTGGATGGGTAAGATTATATGAAGAAGATTATGAAAATGCTTTGACCACTTTTAAATACATCAATGCAAAAACTACTGACAATGACAGTAGACATGAAGCTCTCAATGCCTTGTTGAGGATGTTTATTGAAAAAGAGGAAGATGCTAATGTCATTTTAGTAAAAGATATTATAAAGCAAGAAATTGCTCCATTCTCCGATAAAAACACCAAAGATTACCATCTTAACTTTGCTCATTATTACAGAAATAAGATGGATTATGGGCAAGCTATTCAACATTTGCGTTATGCTGTAGAACTTGAAGAAAAGAAACATCATAAAGCACGATATTATTTCATACTTGGGCAAATGCTTGAGAAAAGGGGAAAAGTAGACGAGGCATATAAAGCTTACATTAAAGCTGAAAAACTATCGAAAACCAATGTATTGGAATTCCAATCTGATATCAGTGCCTATAGTATGCAGCCTGTAGATTTCAATGATGAAAAGCAGATCAAAAAAATAAAGAAGTACTTCGACAAAAAACTCAAAAATCACAATTATTGGGACGATAGAGATAAAATCTATTATGAAATGGCACAGTTCCAAGTGCGAAAGCCCGATTATGATCGTGCTCTTATTGAGTTGAATGAATCTGTACAAGTAAGTACCACCAACAAAATCCAAAAAGGGCATTCTTACTTGACGGCAGGTGACATTTATTATGACGTTAAAAAAGATTATATCGCCGCTGCTGCTTATTACGATAGTGCGGTTCAAAATTTTGATGAAAGTGTATACGGATTTGAAGAAATCAAAAAGAAATCAGAAAACCTTCAAGACTTAGCAAAGTACACTAAAATTATCATGGAGCAAGAACGATTGATAAAGCTTGCTGATATGCCTGAAGAGGAAGTCACTTCTTTCTTAGAAGAGGAAATTGAAAACGAAAAAGAAGAAATCATACTAAAACAACAGTATGCTAAGGAAAACGAAAAAAGAAAAACTAAACCTGAAGTAAGTAAATCTACAACCTTCAATTCAAAAGCATCTAAAGAGTTTTATTTTTATAATACTGCCGCAATTGCCCAAGGAAAATCTCAATTTTTAAGAGTTTGGGGATCAAGACCACTTGAGGACAATTGGAGAAGATCTAATAAATTAGACTTCGCGACCAACAACAACCAAAATACATTAAACAATAATAGACCTTCTCCTAGAAATGCTCCTTCTAAAAAAGATAAGGAGGCTGAAGGTATTGATGAAAACCTTTTTGCCGGTGTAAAATCACTAGACGAAAGAAAACAAGAAATACCTAAATCAGAAGAAGAGTTACAGGCCGTTCATAAAAAATTGGCTGATGCCCTTTTTGAACTTGGTAAAGTCTACATGTATCAGATTAAAATCCCTGATAATGCATTGGCCAACTTCAACCGTTTCCTCTCCACTTATCCTGAAGATGAAAATGCATATGAAGTCGCTTATTTGGTTTATGTAATTTGTCAAGAATACGATGGATGTGATGCCGAAACTTCAAAAAAGTATTTAATCGACAACTACCCTGATTGTTTATACTCCAAGATTTTGGTCAATCCTAACTATGTGAAAGAAACCAATGAAAGAGAAAATTATATCAGAGATTTGTATGTAGATGCTTATGCCTTATATAATAAAGGTGACTATAATGCATCAGATAAAAAACTGAATGAACTACTCAATGATTTTCCTCAAAGTTCTTATGAAGAAAAAGGACGTTTCTTGAGAGTGCTATTGGTAGGTCGAACTACTAAGTATTATAAAAATTTCAAGGAGGCTATTCTCAATTTCCAAAAGAGGTATCCAGAAAGTGAGTTTAAAGAAATTTCAGAAGGAATGCTGAAACAAATCACTGAACGTCGACTTGAAAACGGTTATATTCCTGGTCGATACCATGACTTTGATATCACTGTTGAAGAATAATAAAGTTTTTGAGGTCTAGCTTCTAGATTAAATTGTCACTATAAGGAGAACTTCAAATATACTTTAATTCTCTTTTCTTCAAGAGGCATTTATTCTCTTTTAAAATAGATTGATTAAATTGCTCGCTGAAGTTACAATGTCTGAACTCAATTTAGCTTAAGTCCTAGCACACAACTGATTACAATTTTTACTTTTGTTTAGTCATTTTTATTGGTCCTTTTACTTAAGCCATGAATAATAAAAACTTATGTATTTAAAAGCTATACGAACACTTTGGATCCTATTTATCATCGGAGTAATAAGTATGATATTGTTAGGTTTTTCATTAAAAAACAATTGGTTTAATCTATATGGTGAATTGCCTGATCCAAGTATTTTAGAAAACCCAAAAAGTGAGCTAGCTTCTGAACTTTACTCTGCAGATGGAGTACTTTTAGGAAAGTATTTCCGTAAAAACAGAACAAGATCAGAATATGAGGATTTATCTCCCAATTTATTAAATGCACTTCTAGCTTCTGAAGATATCCGTTTTAGAGATCACTCTGGTATTGACTTTAAAGCTACCCTTGCTGTGCCTTATTATTTGTTCAAGCATGTGGTTTTGAAAGGCCCAAAAAGAGGATCTTCTACCATTACTCAACAGCTTGCAAAAAACCTATTCAAAATCAGGAGAGAGGAAAACTTAAGAGGTAGACTTGCTGATGTAAGAGGATTGAATCTAGTGATCAATAAGTTCAAAGAATGGATTGTTGCGGTTGAGTTAGAGACCTCTTATACTAAAAAAGAAATTATTACAATGTATCTGAACACGGTTGACTTCGGTTCAAATGCATTTGGTATTCATGTGGCTTCAAGAACTTTCTTTGGTGTAGACCCTGATCAATTAAGTATTCCTGAAGCAGCTGTTCTTGTTGGTATTCTTCAAGCACCTTCGTATTACAGCCCAAGATATCATCCTGATAGAGCGGTTTACGTTCGTAATAAGGTTATTTCTCAAATGGAGAAGTACAACTACATTACAAAAGAGGAAGAACAAAAATTAATGGCCGAAGAAATGGTCCTTAATTATAATGTAGAAAACCATAATAAGGGTATTGCTCCTTATTTCAGAGCTGAGGTTGTAAAGGACCTTTTAAAATTCTGTAGAGAAAAAGATTTAGACCTTTATGCTGATGGCCTGAAAATATATACAACAATTGATTCTAGAGTTCAAAAATATGCAGAGAAAGCTGTTGAAAAACACATGCGTGAACAACAAGCATTATTTGCCGAGCACTGGAAAGGACAAGGAGAACCATGGAGAGATAGAGAAGGAAAAGTAATTCCAAACTTCATGGGTAGAGCGATTAAAAGAACTCAAGTCTATAAAACTTTAAGAAAGCAGATTGGAAACGATTCACTCGCAATTGATAAACAATTGAAAGTGAAGAAAAAGATGAAAGTCTTCTCTTGGAATAGCCCAACATATGAAATTGATACCGTGATGAGTTCTTATGACTCTCTAAAGTATTATAAGATGTTCTTACAGATTGGTATGATGTCAATGGAACCTAAAACAGGTGAAATTAAAGCTTGGGTTGGAGGTATTAACTACAAATATTTCAAATACGACCACGTTAGATTGGGCTACAGACAACCTGGATCAACTTTCAAACCTTTCTTATATTCAAGAGCGTTAGAAGATAGATTCCAACCTTGTTCCCCAATTGTAGATATTCCAATTACTTTCACTGCTGAAGAAGCAAAATCAGATAAACCTTGGACTCCTAAAAATGCAGATCGTTACAGTGGTCAGACTTTTACAATGCGACAGGCAATGTCTAGATCGATCAATACAGCAGCAGCTTATTTAGTAAAAGAGTTAACAGCAAATGAATTGGCAAATTACTCTGCGGATAAGTTTGGTTTCAAGTTCATCAGAGATAAGATGTTCGAATACATGCTTACTGATGAAGATAAGAAAAGAGGAAGAACAGGGTATAATAAAAAACCTATCCAAGGTGTGCCTTCACTTTGTTTAGGTACTGAAGATGTTTCCGTATATGAAATGGTTACTGCGTACTCTACCTTTATTAATAAAGGCGTTTGGACAGAACCTTTATTCATCACTAGAATTGAAGATAAAAATGGTCGTGTGCTCAAAGAATTTATCCCTAAGAAAAAGGAAGTTCTTAATGAAAAAACGGCTTGGTTAATGACTTATATGTTAAGAGGTACTTCAGAAGAAGCAGGAGGTACAGCATTAAGATTAACTCGTTATAACTTCAGAAGAGATCAAAAAACAAGAGAAGATTTCCACGTTGCAGGTAAAACGGGTACAACTGCTAACTTCTCAGACGCTTGGTTTATGGGCTTCACTAACGACCTAGTAACTGGTGTTTGGTGTGGTGGTGAAGACAGAAGTATTCACTTTAGAACAATCAAATACGGTCAAGGTGCAAGACAAGCACTTCCTGCTTTTGCTTATTTCATGGAAGATGTTTATGCTGACAAAAAGCTGACGAATGAATTAGGCTACAAAAGGTCTTTATTCCCAGAACCATCTAAGCCTATTAATGTAGAGCTAGATTGTAGCAAATATGATGTTGAAAACTTTGGAGAGTTTGGGGCTGAACCAGATTCTACATTAAAAGATGAATATATACAACCTACAGAAGCTACTGATGGTATTCTGTAAGAATTGTTTTAACTTTAAAAGCGAGAGTAGACTTCGGTGTACTCTCGCTTTTTTGTATCTGATTCTTCAATACGTATTAAAAGCCCAATTGTAGTGGAACAAAGTGCTCTTTTGTCCACCATAAATACATTGACCTAGTTTTGAAATGGAAATGGAAATAGAAATAAAAGATAAACTGCAAAGTAAAGGCAATATCAAAATTGAGCCTTTTAAAGGTAGTATAAGAAAGACCCAGCCTCACAAGCATCTAAAATACTTTGAGATCATTTACTTATACGAAGGTTCGGGCACACACATTATTGACAACGACA
This sequence comes from Flammeovirga sp. EKP202, assembly GCF_014534745.1. Lineage (GTDB taxonomy): Bacteria > Bacteroidota > Bacteroidia > Cytophagales > Flammeovirgaceae > Flammeovirga. Next base: position 52,664 of record NZ_JACVVP010000003.1, on the reverse strand, counting down.
CATTCGAAATACAGCCACCAACAATGTTTTTTATGCGTAAAGATCAGCTCCATTGTTGGGATATTACTTCTCCACCTAAAGGGTATGTCATCATTCTAAAAAAAGATTTTTTGGAAAAATCAGTAGACAAAGAGCTTGAAAAATTAATTGCTCAACTCAGTAATCAGGTTTGTGTAGATGTCAAAGAATATGAAAAAATCAACATCATCTTTGAATTGTTGGTAGAGGAAGTGAAAAAATCCAATAGTTATCAACAAACTATTGTTGAAGGTTTATTAAAAGCATTATTTGCTAAAACTTTAACCACAATTTCACCCATTGTGAGTAACATTAAAACTAATTTGCCTTCCATTTTTGTAGATTTCAAAAGTTTGTTAGAAAATGAAGAAGTTATTCACAATAGTGTTCACTATTATGCTGAAAAACTAAATACAACTCCACAAAACCTCAATACAATCTGTAGACAAGCTATTGGAGTAGCTGCCTCAAAAGTGATTAGTGAATATATTATTAAAGAAGCTAAGCGCCTTTTATTGTATACTAACCTTCCTATTAATGAGGTTGCTTATAAGCTTGATTTTAAAGACACTTCCCATTTCAATAAATACTTCAAAAGAAATACAGAACAAACTCCTTCTCAATTTAGAAATAGTTAAAATTGGATAAGTACAAATTCAAAATTATCAAATACTAATTCTATTTATTGTTTTGCGATTACATCCTTCTAAAAACTTTTAATAGAACCACTATTAATACGTTTCTTAGCGTTGTACTCACAAAAAATAAATTAGAATGAACTATGATTTATTTTTGACTTAGTACTTATAAAAAAGAGCATGCTTTTCAACATGCTCTCCACTAATTTCTATTTTTTGATAAACTTCTTGTGGAAAACTTTCCCATCTTCCCTCTCAAGTTGTAAAATATAAACTCCCTCATTTAACTGGGAAATATCTAATTTATTACTGAGTAACTCGATAGATACATTTACTTTTTCTCCAGACGTTTTAAATAAACTTACTGAATTAATCCCAAGCTCTGAAAGAATAAATAAATCTTTACCAAGGCTTGGATTAGGATAAATGATCGGTGACTTATAAGTGATATTTCCCTCTATACTTGTCACTGAAGAAGATGATGAAGTCGTCACATTGACCACATTTGAAAATTCTCTTTGCTCATTTGTTCCTACTACAAACATTGCCATGCTTTTTCGACCTTCTGCGGTGTATTCTATTTCATGAGGTCCTTCTCCAAAACGAACAATGAAGTCTTCATTAGGATCATCTTCAAATGCCCAACCAATCAACGCTCCATCGGTAGTAGATGCATTTGTAAAAGTTACTTTCTCGTTTAAGCCTACGACTGTTTTATCCACTGAATAATTCAGAGTACCGACTGTTGGAGTATAATCTTTTATTTCAAAATCATCCATAGCAAAACCAATACCTCCACTTGAGTCTTGCGATACCCCAACAAAGAAGAGACGCATTGCTACTTTTTCCCCTTCAAATCCTGCCAAAGGAATAAACTTAGTCACCCATTCATCATTCGTAGAGCCTGTCATGATAGGTATATTTTCACCCCCCCAATAATCTTCAGTAGACAGTTCATTTGTCCAAGATTGATCCTTGAAAAAGCCCAATGGGCGCCAGGTTTCTCCATAATCATCAGTGACATCTACATTCATACCATCAATCTTATTGGCTACATCCATTTTCAATTGGAAAGTAAACATCTGAGTGGAGTCAAAGTCTTCTTGGTCTCCAGGTAAATCGAAAACGGAAGTATATAAATAAAAGCCTGTAGGAATTTCATACCCTGCTGTATCAGGTCCTAATACATACGCATTATCACCACTTGTAGTCCCTGATTTTCCATCTATGGTAGAGTTACCAAGCTCCAGTTCTGTTCCAGCGATGTTTAAAGCATAAAATAATAATTCGTCTGATTCTAAATCACCTCCATCTGAAGCTAAGAATGGAGCTTCTTTCACCCCTAAAATACCTAAAGTATCTTGATAGGCTGAGGCTGGATTATTATCCACTTCCAGTTTGATGATATAGGTACCAGGTGTTGTATAAGTATGCATAGGATCTCTTTCCGTTGAAGTACCACCATCGCCGAAATCCCAAGCGTAAGTTGTTGCACCACCAGAATTATACACAAAATTTATTTCTCTGTTCACATAAGCAATGTCTGTATTCAAGGTGAATTCACCCGTTGGTTCTTTCTTCGTAAGGTTAAAGTCATTGATCATAAATCCATCATCAGTATCTTCAATCAAGAAGGCCGATTCCATTCTGTAGATAAATCGGAACCTGACTTTATTTCCTGTAAGGAAAGAGACATTATAAGAAGTAGAATCTCGATCATAATTCCCTAGCCACCCTAACTGATCTTGAAAAATAATCGGATGAATTGCACAAGCATCTTCCGGACTTTTATCATACCATCCTGTTCCATAGCCATCAAAAGCATCACCTAATACTTTCCAAGTTCCTCCGTTGTCTGTTGTATACTCCATTTTTGCTGCTGCAGGAGCATTACAGTACGTAATATGCATACTTTTCAAGAAGTTAATTTTATATTCAAATCCTTCCTCTGTCAAATCAAATGTAGGAGTATACAAGTAGGCTTCAAACGATCTTAAAGGAACACCTCCAGCTAAGGTTGTAGCCCAAGTCAATGAGTCACCACTATTAATACGATCACCTCTTGCTCGACCCCATTCCCATATATCATCTCCATCGCCACCATCTAAGTAAACAGTCTCAGTCACAAACCCTCCAGTATCTAACTGGAAATCATTCGAAAATGGTACTGTCTCCTCAGGACCTTTGGGAGGTCCTTCTGTCATTCTAATCGCTCTCCTAAATGTATTCTCTCGACCTTGATCATCTCTTACTGTCAAGGTGATGACATATGAACCTAAATCCGTCAATGAAGAATAAGTATGAGTAGGGTTTTCTTCAGTGGATGTTGTTTCATCCCCAAAAGTCCAGAAATAAGTTAAGTTAGATCCAAAAGAAAGGTTTTCAAATTCTAGTGCTTGATTGATTATGCCATTATCTGAAAGAATATTAAAAGCGGCTAATGGTCGATTCGACTGTAAGGCATCCATAGCCGCACTCATATTGATTCTACCTGCTCCTAAAGCATTTTGGAAGTTTGGATTCCTTGGGTTAATATCTGTTGATGTACCCATTAAAACCGCTGTCAATTGTTCCGGAGTAAGGTTTATATTCTGCGTTTTTAAATAAGCAGCTGCTCCTGCTACCATTGGACAAGCCATCGAAGTACCTGTATATGGAGCGTAATCTCCAGCAGGATTACCATTATCAGCGGCTACAGTACTAATAATATCAGTACCGGGCGCTGAAATATCTACCCAAGGGCCATATTGTGAAGAAGGGGCTTTCACATCATTACTTGTCGTATTGGCCACCGCAATTACATTATCATACCCTGCCGGATAACTTGGTAAATTAACATTATCATTACCTGCTGCTGCAATGAATAACATCCCTTTTTCTTCTGTTGCTTCTTTAATCATTCTAGCTACGGTAGCCGAATAAAAATAACTTCCATACGACATACTCACCACATCTGCTCCCATCTCAATAGCATACATCAGTGCCTCAGTTGAATTTGTAATCGCTCGTGCATCAGGTGTTTCATCTGAAGTAGCTTTGATTGCTAAAATTTTCACACCATTGTTGGTCACCGAAGCACCACCTGTCCCGTTATTGGTTACTGCTCCAGCAATTCCGGCACAATGTGTTCCATGAGAAAAATTAAACCTACTCGCTTCACTTCTTGGTGGATTCGGATCAGGATCTCCATTACTATAGGTATCTCCTGATGCATCCCAACCTTGATAATCATCTATGTAGCCATTTCTATCATCATCTCTTCCATTGTTTGGAATTTCACCCTCGTTAATAAATATATTGGCTGCTAAATCTTCGTGTGTAATTAGAACCCCATCATCTACTATTGCAAGTACAACATCTCTTTGCCCTTCAAACGTTTTAGCTTTTCCCCAAGCTTCTAACGCTCCTACTAATTCAAGATGATATTGATCTTGAGCCAATGGATCATTTGGATCATTAAACTGTATAGGGAGCGGTACACTTTCCACGTACACTACATTGGGATCATTATTTAATTCTCTACGGAAATTTTCCACCTCTGATTCATCATAAAGGGTAATCTGTAATACATCAGAAACACTATTTTTCAGTACAGACATCGGCTCCATCACCCTTTTGATTCTTGCATCAGTCAACAAGTTGTAAATTCTTCTTTTTTCACTACTTACAAACTGTTGTTGACCAGCATTCATATAAGCAAATGAAACATCTTTCGGGTCTTTAAATCTCACAAAAATCTTTTTAGGAGCAGTTTGGATAGAAGGAGTAATCCACTTTTGCGAAGGAGAAGACATCAATTGTTGCTGTTGTCCCAACACCTCGTCCCCCAACATGAGACTACCCATGAATAGGAGTATTTTATATATATATTCTTTTTTCATGGCTGTTTACTTTTTAGTAAGAACAAGTACCCATTGTTTTGTTGTTGTCCCATCTGAGAATAATACCTCTAAGGAAATTTCACCACCTTCTAACGTTTCTCCTTGAAGAGAAATATAATTATCTGATGGACCTAAGAACTCACCACATTGGTCTATGATCTGAAAAGGAATATCTTGGAAATCACCTGCGATATTCGAAATATTATACAATCCCCAAATATCATCGGGGTTTGCTAATGGATCTACCGTAGTAAGTGTGACATCATCTACTGTTACAGTACCTTCCTCTGTTGTCATTTTTGCCGAGTAAGTACCATCTAGTCGAGTTGGACAATGAATATCTTCAATAACAAGATTATAAACCTTTCTTATTCCACCTTGTCCGACTGTAATTTCTTCTCCATCATCTAAGTTTCTTGCCGATTCCAAAATGATATCCAATGTTTTACCTCCCTCTTTATCCACACCTTGTACAACTAAAGGAGAAATTTCTATAGTTGCGGTATTTCTAGTATTGGTAAAATTCTGTTCACCATCATCATCTTGTGATATAGTTCTGTTTTTAATGATGAATTGACCACCTGCAGCTGTCGCAAATTTTTCTGTTACATCTTCAGCATTAGGGTTATTTCTTTCAATCGCTTTTGCGGTGAAGTCAACCCCATAAGTGGCAACACCTCCGAAGGAATACGTCACCTCAATTCCTCTAGTGGTATTGATTGCCATCGGCATTCTAACTTCCAAACTCAAAGGAACAGAATTTTCTTTTACAGAATCTGCTTCGCCACTTGGTGTCGCTACTGAAAAAGCAACAGTTTCTCCAATAAACTCTGCTGCTACTTCATCTTTATAGGTATCATAAAGCTCACAACTTTGGAAGAAAACTCCCATACATAAAAGCCCTATTGTTAATAATTTTTTCATCTGTTTCTTAGGTTTAATTTGATGTCATAAACCACATTGGAGAATCCAAAGGTTTTTGTTCTGGGATATTAGGATTGGCACTAATCTCACTCGGAGCATAAGGCAATCGAGCAATATGTTCACTTAATACAGCATCTACAGGAAGTGGAGGATTTTCAGGGTAATTAGTCCTTCTCACATAAGTCCATGCATCCATTCCTCTATGGAAAGTCTCCACATATCCTTGATGGTGAACTGCTTTAAGTGCATTACTAGGAGATAGTGTTTGTAAATCAGGTAAAGCACCATTATAAGTATCATATTCAAATTGAGTGATTCCTCTTCCATTGTCTTGTACAGATGCTAATGAATTTAGATGAATGATATTGAAAACAATTCCTTCTCTATAATAATCGTTAGCATCGGAAGTTGTACCTGGAATCCAACCTCTAAGAATTGCCTCTGCTCTCATAAATTTCAGTTCAGCTGCAGTTACCCAAAAATCGGGAGTTGTAGCTGTAATAAAATTTAAACTTAAAGCCGAGGTTGAAGTAAAAGACGAGCTTGCACCTGGATCTACTCCTCTATGCGGAACTGCATCTACCACACCCTCTGGACGATCATAAAAAATATCCAATCGAGGGTCATTCGTACCTCGCAATAAATCGATGAACGGAGTGCTTGCATAGAAAAATAAACTTTGACCTCCTGCAAACTGAAAGTGAAGTTTATAAAACTGATTCGCATTATTAAGATCTTCATAATAATTAAGCACTACTTCGTCTGCTAAATTTTCAACATGTTCTTGTCTGAAAGCGGTTTCTAATTTTGGTTTAGCGTATTCTTCATCTTTAGCCGCAATAAGAATTAAAGCTTTTATTTTTAAAGAATTTGCAAACTTTATCCATCGGTTTAAATCACCTTGAAACAGTAAATCTTCTCCTCCTACTTTTGCCGGGTCACCTAAGTCAAAATCATTTACAGCATCATCCAACATATCTACAATTCCTTTCAAGATCTCTTCTTGTGAATCTCCATTCGGGAAAAGAATATCTGTATTCAATGCCTCAGTAAAAGGAACATCTTCAAACATCAATGTTAAATGATAAAAGGCAAATGCTTGCATTATTTTGAATTGAGAAGCGGTATTTATTTCTCCCACTTGGTTTGCCAATAGTTCTCCCCTACTCGCATTTTTCAAAGCACTCACATAATACGTTGACCATGTGTTAGTCTGAGGGAAAGAAGGAATTGAGTAATTATCAGCCGAAGATAAAACTCCAGCTCCAGCTCCTACATAATGTTGTGCCCAACGGTTAAATAAATTGGTTTCAATGACTCTATCAGAACTTACTCTAGTCATGATTGTTGTCATTAGTAATCCTGGCTGTTCGGCAATTTGATCATCACCAGCAGCAAAAGGATCTTCATTTATATCTAAAATACTATCACAAGAGTAACTGAATGTAAGTGCAACTAACAAACATACTCTTGTCAATAGGTTGCTATATTTATTATTCATCTTCATTGTTCTAGAATACTAATTTAAGATTACCACCAAAACTTCTCGTAGAAGGCAAACTACCCATTTCAACAGCTCCCGAAGCGTCACTTGCTGCTTGGAACAAACTGGTTTCTGGGTCAATATGAGGAATTTCACTATAGATAAGCCAAAGGTTTCTGGCTTCAAAACCTACTGCAACACTTTTAATAAAGCCTGTTTTCTTTAAAAGCGTTTTGGGTAATGCATAAGATAAACTCACCTCACGAAGTTTGACATATGTCTTATTGAATACAGCTCCTTCTGCTATGCCACTTGTAGCGTACGCTTGCCAGTAATCTTGATGCGTTACGGCAATGTCATTAGGCTTCACTGATCCATCGCCATTTTCGATATAAGCGTTTTTATCAATAAATACTTGCTCTCTATTTACAGCAGTTTCTTCTGCTAAACCATTAAACCTTAAATCTCCAACTGTTCTTGAAACCATTTTACCTCCTTGATTCCAATCAATTAAAAAGTTTAATGTAATACCTTTATATGTAAAGCTATTTTGGAAGCCTAAAAGAAAATCCGGTTGTATTTCACCAAAGGTTTGTTCATCACCTTGCATTCTAAGACCTGTTTTTGGATCAACTAGTATTTCTCCAGTCTCAGATCTCTTAAACCCTACACCTTGTAATTGAAGTGACTCTCCAGGAACAGCTTCTACAGAAACACCATTAAAACCAGAGGCAATCTGAAGTTTTTCTAAACCTTCCGTTAATTCAGTCACCTCATTCTCATTTTTAGTAAAATTGATCTGAGAAGTCCATTCAAATGATTTAGTCTGTACCGGAATAAATGAAAGTAATAACTCAATTCCTTGGTTGGCTACTGAACCGGCATTGACTCTTTTACTAGCATACCCTGTTGATTCTGGTGTTGGTACTGCCAAAATCTGATTCGTTGTTTCTATATTATAGTAAGTAAAATCAACTCCCACTCTTCCATTAAAGAAACTAAGTTCTGTTCCAATTTCCCATGAATTTTGACGTTCTGGCACCAAGTTGTCTGGTGGAATCACACTTGTTGCAGAGTAAGCTGTTTGTCCATTAAAAGGGTAGTTGTTTGTGGTGCCATACTGACCGAAATAAGATGATAGTGGAAAGTAATTATAATCCAATTGATAAGGATTAGTATCATTACCCACTTGTGCAGCACTCAAACGAAGCTTACCAAAAGAGAAAATATCATTATGAATTTTAAATGCATCAGAAAATACAAATGATAAACTCGCTGATGGATAGAAATAAGAGTTATTATTTTTAGGAAGTGTGGACGACCAATCGTTTCTCATTGTGACATTCAACGTCAAATAATTATTGTAAGTCAATGAGATATCTCCATACAATCCAAGGAGTCTTGATTCCACATAATCCGCTGTACTTGTTGTATTTTTAGCATTAGTTGGAGCATATAAGTTAGAGACCGAAAGTTCTGAAGCATTTAGTGTACTTCTCTGAAACGTTCTACTGTTATATTCATGACCAATAATTGCCGTCAACTTAAAGCGCTCTGCAAATTCTTTTTGAATAGTAGCCATTAATGAAGTTGTCAGCTCTGTATTTTCTAAATCATCTGTAGTAAATGAGCCATTAATTGCCCCTAATGTTCCTTTTGCTGATCTTCTAAACCTTTTATCGACTCTATAATCTAAACCTACTCTTGCTCTAAAACTTAACCAATCTGTTGCATCAGCTTCTAACATTCCAAAACCGAAGAAACGATTTAAATTAACATCATTACCATTTTTTTCGGCTACCCAATATGGGCTATTGGAGAAACGCCCTATAGGATTTTGTTCCCCATCTACTAATTGAAGGCGTTGAATAGAAGTTGTTCTTGGGATGCCATTAATAATCGTCGTCAAAACATTTGGGGAGTTGCCTCCTTGAGAAACAGATCCTCTTGTCTCCGACTTTACATAGTTAATACCAACACGTGATTTAATCACTTTATTCAACTGCTGTCCTGCATTGATCGCAAATGTATATCTATCTAGTCCAGCTCCAGGAACAATACCTTTTTGGTTCATTGATGTAAAACCAAGTCTATAATCGCCTTTTTCTGTAGCACTCGATACATCAATAGAATTGATAAATAAAGTACCTGTTTCATAGAAATCTTTTACATTATCTGGATATGCAGTCAGTGTCTCCAAAGGCCACTGACTTTCGGGTAAATCTGCTGTATCTGCTGTATAATTATACGAAGGAACAATCTGACCTTCTATTTTTGGTCCCCATCCATTTTCAAATCGTTTATCGTACTTGCCATAAGAACCTTGTGCATACTCATTTTGAAAAGAAGGTAATCGGTTAGGCATTTCCGCTCTAAAACTTGAACTAATACTCACAGTTGGTCCTTCTGAAGCCTTACCCCTTTTGGTCGTAATAATGATGGCTCCGTTTGCCGCCCTCGATCCGTAAAGTGCCGCGGCAGAAGCTCCTTTCAATACCGTAACAGAAGCAATATCTGCCGGATTGATTTCTCCTGCACCATTACCAGCATCAAATGCTCCTTGGATTCCACTACCTGTCGAGACATTGGCATTACTCACCGGAACTCCATCTACCACCATGAGTGGTTGATTTCCTCCACTTAATGAGTTTGTACCTCTGATTACGATTCTGGTAGAACCACCAGGGTTTGAACTGGCTTGAGAAATTTGTACTCCTGGTACTTTCCCTGAAAGAGAATTCAAGAAGTTCGTTGACTTTACTCGTTCCACTTCTTCTCCTTTAACAGAAGTAACAGCATAACCCAGTGTTCGTTTTTCACGTTCAATGGCATTCGCAGTGACAATCACTTCATCTAATTGTTCGGTATCAGATTCCATGACTACATCAATCTTAGATTGATTTCCTACTTCTACTTCTTGTGATTTTAAGCCAATAAAATTGTACATAAGCACCTTATCATTTGGCTGAAGTGCTATTTTGTAGTTTCCATTGACATCGGATACAGCTCCTCGCCTTGTACCCTTGACAACGACGGTTACACCTGGTAATGGGTCGCCTTCACTAGTAATTGTGCCTGTTACTACTCTTTCTTGTGCAAGTGAGATTGAGATCGATAATACAGAGAGCAAGCAACATAAGATTGTTCTAAGTCTCATTAGTTAAGGATGGTTTAATAATAGAAGTCTACATTTAAGTTCATCTTTGATAATTTGCTTTCAGTTCATTTATTGAAGAGATATGCACTTTCTATATTAATGCCTTAAAGTAATAGGTTCATCTATCAGAGGGTGATGTATTAAGAAATTTGAACTATAAAGTAAAACTTATATTCAAATCAATAATAGGTCATTTGCCAATAGAGTGTTGATGGTAGAAAGAGTTCATGAAAAACGCTTTGTCAGTCCTATATTTTGTTTAAAGTCTTAGTAGAATGTAATATCTTTTTCTATCGAAGATGAAAAAAGGTTAATTTTCCTTTATAATATTACATAATTTTATCTTAATATCCTTCACATAGATAGAAGAAAAAATTGTATTTATTTAATATTTAGGCTAAAACACAAAAATCCCAACCTCAAATGAATGAGATTGGGATTTATTATTCTAATTCTCTTTTATAATTTGAGACTTAGATAATGTATTGACTTAAGTCTCTGTTTTTCACTAAACTTGAAAGTCTTTCATTGACCATTTCTTTTGTCACTACGATTTGAGCATTTGCACCAATTACATCTGGTACATCAAACAATAGGTCGTTTAATAAGTGAGACATTACCGTGTGTAATCTTCTCGCTCCAATATTTTCTACTTCAACATTGATCTCATAAGCTAAACGTGCAATTTCATCTAAAGCATCTTCATTAAATGATAATTGAACATTTTCAGAACCTAATAATGCTTCATACTGTTTAGTCAATGCATTTTTCGGTTGTCTTAAGATTACTTTAAAGTCTTTATCTGTTAAGCTTTGTAACTCAACTCTGATAGGGAAACGTCCCTGTAATTCTGGAATCAAGTCAGAAGGTTTAGCAACGTGGAATGCTCCTGCTGCTACAAAAAGCATGTGGTCTGTTTTCACGATACCGTGCTTCGTATTTACAGTACTACCTTCTACAATTGGAAGCAAATCTCTCTGTACGCCTTGACGTGATACATCTGCACCATTTTTATTGCCACCACTTGCTACTTTATCAATCTCATCAATAAAGATAATACCAGAGTTTTCTGCTAAACGAACAGCTTCATCCTTCACCTCGTCCATGTCAATCAATTTTGAACTTTCTTGATCAACAAGAATTTTACGAGCCTCAGCAATCGTCATTTTTCTCTTCTTCGTTTTCTTTGGCATCATACCGTTGATCATTTCTTGAATGTTCATCATTGAACCTTCATCGATCGGTGATCCTCCAATAAAACCAAGATTTCCTCCGTTTTTATCTACAGTTACATCGATTTTTCTTTCCTCAAGTTCTCCTGTACGTAATTTTTCTCTAAAACGCTCTCTCGTTTTTTCATTCAATTCATGATCTTGAGAAACATACTCACCATTATTTGTTGAAGGTGTTCCTTTTAAAGGTGGAATCAAAGCATCTAAGATCACATCCTCTACTGCTTGAGCTGTTTTTTCTTCTACTAATGCTTTTTTCTGGTCTCGAACCATTGTTACGGCTTGTTCTACAAGGTCACGTACCATACTTTCCACATCTCTACCCACATAACCAACTTCTGTAAATTTTGATGCTTCTACTTTTACAAATGGTGCCTTAGCGACCTTTGCTAAACGGCGGGCAATTTCTGTTTTACCAACACCAGTAGAACCAATCATTAATATATTGTTAGGCATGATCTCTTTTTGCATATCGCCAGCTACGTTCATTCTACGCCAACGATTTCTAAGAGCAATGGCTACATTCTTTTTAGCATCGTCTTGACCGATAATGTATTTGTCTAATTCTGCAACAATCTCTCTTGGGGTTAAATATGATGAGTTCTCTAACATGCTATGTTTATCTTTTGTATAACTTCAATTTCTTAGCAATGGATTCTGAATATACGGAGAAACTCTTCATGAGAAAATTTTATTCTACTCCTATTCAATGACCGTCTTTTTTCTTTTATCCCAGCCTGATGTGGCAACTGCTAAAGTCAAACTATTGGTTGCTCCTGCAACGTGATACCAAGCGGCACTATATCCAAAGTCAATGTGCTTTTTAATTTTCAATGATGCTCCTACTGACATTCCAGCTAATCCTTTCACGCCTTGGGTTACCATTTCTTTCCTACGCATTACATTATAGCCGACACGAAGGTTAAGCACTTTTCCTAAAACAAATTCACCGCCAAAGCTAAAATGACGTGACAATTTGTCAGCAAAACCCGGTTCTGTATAAAGATCATTGCCAAAAGCGTCTTTTTCTCCTTTCAATGAACTGTCAGTATAGGTAATATCAAACTGATGCAAATGATGATAGGTAATCGAAAAACGGATTGGCATTCTTTCCGGTTTAAAAGATATACCTAACTGAGTATCAAATGGTAATTCAGAATTATCATTTGGTTGATAATCCCTCATTACAAAACCTGCATTCTTTATTACTAAACCCACAACTAAGTCTTTTGTTGGGTGTATAAAAGCTCCATTCAAATCAAACATTAATGCATTTGACTTATAAGTTTCAATGGATGAGGCCGCAAATCTCACATTTGCAGACATCGAGAATACACCTTGCCTTCTTGTATAACTTCCTTGAAACCAGAAATCATTAGCCGTGTAAGTTCCCGTGGAATTGCCTTGATCATCAAAACCATCGAAACTTCCATACCCCATATATCCCATGCCGACTCCAACAATCCCTTTTCCAACTTTATGAGCATAACCTAATGAAGTTAAGCCTGCGGTAGTATGATAATCAAAATAATTAAAAGTGACTTTGTTGACTGATTCATCTCCTAAAAGAGCCGAGTTATAAAACATGGCATTGGGATCATCAATTCCTGAAGACACTAAAAAACCTCCTAGACCAACTTGACGTGCATTGGTAGGTACTCCTAAAAAACTATAGGTTTCACTTCCTCCCAATTGAGCAAATGTTGAATGAATTGGAGTAATGAAAGTTAAAAAAATTAAGTACAGATAAATAGATAATTGCTTCATTATCGTTTTGCCTTATAAAATAATGTTGAGCTATTATTCGGATTGAATAAAGTACTCTTTTTTGTTTCTATTTGATCGATTGTGACCCCTCTTAGCTTCTCTTCTTCTTCATTGATCAAGTTTGGGTTTCCAAGCATTGCTCCATAGGCAATGGACATGGCCCTCGGTAGAATTTCGGTTTTTCCATATGTCATTGAAAATTCCGCTTGATTCTTCACTTTTTCTAAATTTTCTATATCTACTTTTGAGTCGATAAAGCCATCAATCACATTTTGAAGTTCACCTTCTGCATCTTCTAAAGATACTCCGTCAGCTGTTTTTCCAGTAATACAAAACAAACCTGGCTCAAATGAACCAGTAATAAATGCTGAGATGCCAGAAAAAACTTTCGTGTCCTTCACCAATTTCTCATAAAGTAATGACGACTTCCCTCTTCCTAAAAGATCACTAATTAGGTCTGTTGTGTAATAACCATCTTGTGACCTCCCTTCCATATGCCATACTTTATAAAGCACATCCAATGGAACTTTTTCTTCCACAATCTTTCTTCTTGGTGCCACTTGAATAGGTTCAACTGGAATATTTCTTTTTGTTTTTTTACCTGAAGGTATAGGCTCAAACCATTTTTTAGCCAACTGTTTCACCTCTTCCAACTTCACATTTCCTGCCACTACCATCACTGCATTGGAAGGTACATAATATTTTTGAAAAAATGCTTTTACATCTTCCATCGTGGCCTCTTCAATATGCTTGATTTCTCTACCAATAGTAGGCCATCGATAGGAATGTTCTTTATAAGCAAGATCTCTCAAATGATGCCACACATCTCCGTAAGGTTGATTAATATAACGCTGTTTGTACTCTTCAATTACTACTTTACGCTGTACCTCTAATACATTAGGGTCAAACGATAAACTCAACATTCTGTCAGCTTCCAACCAAAAAGCAGTCTCAAGATTTTGAGCAGGTAAAGTAATATAATAGTTTGTTATATCAGGTGAAGTAAATGCATTATTAGTCCCCCCAACTTTCTGAAGAGGAGTATCATAAGAAGGAATATTGATGGACCCACCAAACATTAAGTGCTCAAATAAGTGAGCAAAACCTGTTTTTTCTGGATCCTCATCTCTCGACCCCACATCATACATTATATTTAAAACAGCCGAAGCGATATTATGGTCTTCATGAACATAAACTTTCAAGCCGTTATCTAATTCGAACGCTGAGAACTTTATCATTGTGTTATTTTATAATAAGTATATAAAGTTAGCAGACCTATACCACTTTCCAAATTCAAATTAGAGCAAACATTTTACTAACTTTGTTTTAGAGTCTGTTTTAATCAATGCTTAGAATCAGAAATAATGCATTAAACATGCTCTTAACAATGGAAATCATCTATTTTAATTTGCAACAGATCGATTTCACCAAAGGAAAACATCAAAGAAAGTTTTTTCACTAATAATGAGAGAAGATTACTTAAAAGGAGATAATGAAGGATTTTCAGATGCAGAAAGGGATGTTGAAAGAGCATTAAGACCTCTCTCATTTGATGACTTCACCGGTCAACAAAAAATTGTTGAAAACTTAGAAATATTTGTTCTTGCAGCCAAAAAAAGAGGAGAACCCTTAGATCATGTATTATTGCATGGACCTCCAGGATTGGGTAAGACGACGCTCTCCAATATCATTGCCAATGAAATGGAAGCCGAAATCAAAATCACATCAGGTCCGGTATTAGAAAAACCAAGTGATTTGGCTGGACTACTTACCAATTTAGAAGACAATGATGTTTTATTTATTGATGAAATACACCGTTTGAATCCGGTTGTAGAGGAATATTTGTATTCTGCTATGGAGGACTTCAGAATTGATATTATGCTTGATTCTGGTCCAAACGCTAGGACAATTCAAATTGACCTAAATCCTTTTACACTGATTGGAGCAACTACAAGATCTGGTCTTCTAACAGCCCCTTTAAGAGCTCGATTTGGCATCAATGCAAGGTTGCAGTACTATGATTCTAAATTGTTGACTTCCATTGTAAAAAGATCTTCAAATATATTAGAAACACCCATCAATGATGACGCTGCTTTTGAGATTGCAAGGAGGAGTAGAGGCACTCCACGTATTGCCAATAACTTGTTGAGAAGAACTCGTGATTTCGCAGAAATTAAAGGGGACGGAACCATTACGTTGGACATTGCAAAAATGGCACTTGGTGCTCTCAATGTAGACCAAGGCGGATTAGATGAAATGGATAATCGTATTTTATCTACAATCATTGAAAAGTTCAAGGGAGGTCCAGTAGGTATCACTACAATTGCCACTGCTTGCGGAGACGAAGCTGAAACAATTGAAGAAGTTTATGAGCCATTTTTAATTCAAGAGGGATTCATCAAAAGAACTTCAAGGGGCAGAGAAGTCACGTTAAAAGCTTATGAACATTTAGGTATGGTTCCTCCATCAGATGGTACTCAAAACACCTTGTTTTAGTATCAAAACGCATCATAGTTAAGAAATAAGAAGATTAGGTAAAAAAAAACACCTAATCTTTTTTTTTTACAAAAATATATTAATATAATTATACAATATATTACTAATTGTACAATTACTATCGGAAACAAATTACTACTAATAATTAACTGCCTCTTTTTATTAACAACAAATTGGGTATTCGCTAGCAGTAATCAAACAAACTTGGAGGCAACAAAAAGTCAAGTTACACTTTCTGATTCAATTACTGTTTACCAAAAAAAATTAGAGCTACTTTACAAACAAAGGGCATATGACAGCTGTGTCCAAAATTCGCAGCTGTTAATAAAAAGATACCAAAAGCAGCTGATGTACAAACCATTGGCTATGGCTTATAATGTGCAAGCAAAAGCACTAAGAAGAACTCAGAACTATAAAGACGGGGTAACTGCCTCTATGTCTAGCATGTATTGGGCTAAAAAGACAAATCAGGTCGAATTATTATCCATATTATTATTGGAAGTTGCTAGAAATAAGAAGGGCTTAAAAAAGTATGGCGAGGCTATAGAAACTTATCAAAAAGCTATTGATTACAGTAAAAAGTATGGCGATTTCACCAGTGAATCCATTGCTCTTAACAACATAGGAGCTATCTATAAAATTCAAGGAAAATATACTCAAGCAATTCAACACTATATCAAGGATGCTGAATTGAATTCCAAACTGAACAGACCAAAAGATTTAGCCATTGCCTACAACAATATTGGGCAAATACACTTATTGACTAGAGAACTAGAGCTGGCAAAAAGCTTCTTCACTCGTTCTAAAGATTTAAGATTAGAACTCAATGACGAATACGGCTTAGCACTTGTCTCTAATAATTTGGGTGCTGTCTACCATGAGTTTGAAGAGTATGATAAGGCTTTGGATCAATTTTATGTTGCCCTTGCGACCTTCGAAAAGTTTAATTCAAGATACAGAGTTGGAGAAGTATATCTCAATATTGCCGATATTCTATTACTCAAAGATAAGTACACTGACGCCATTGCGTTTAGTAAAAAAGGCGGTGAGATCTTTCAAGAAATAAAATCTGATGGAGGGTTAAATAGAGCTTACAGAATTCAAGGAGAAGCTTATCTCAACATTCGAAAATATGATATCGCTTTACAAAAGCTTCTAAAAACACTCGATAGTTATCAAGATGAAAATAATTTCACTCCCGAAAAGAGAAATATTTATAAGCTCCTTGTAGAAGTTTACGCCGCTCAAAGAAATTACAGTAAAGCTTTTGAGGCTCAAAAAATACTTCAAAAAATTGAAATCAATTTCACTGAAGATGCCAATAAAAAAGATCTCGCTGTCATACACGAGAAGTACAACAATAGAGATCAACTACTTAAAATTGATAAGCTTCAAAAAGAAAAAGAAAGAAAAGAAGAAGCGATTCACTATCAAAAAAAATTAAACTTCTCATTTGCGTTAGTTATTGTTGTTTTGTCTTCTTTCGGTATTTATGTTTTTATCAATAATAAAAAGATAAGAAAGGCACACACCAGAATCAGGAAACAAAACAAAGCAATCAAAGATATTAATGATGAATTGACGGATAGTTTACAATATGCTTCGAAAATTCAGCAATCACTGAATAGCATCCCCGAAGAGATCAATAACTTCATTAAAGATTACTTTATTTTATTACGCCCTGCCCAAAAAGTAAGTGGTGATGTTTATAATATTTCTGTTATTGATCATAAGATCATTATTTCAATGATGGATTTTGCTGGACATGGTGTTCCTGCAGCGTTATTAGCAACATTGGGGATCAAAACCTTGAATCAAATCATCCAATCCGGTATTACTGCTCCCGACAGAATATTAACGAAATTGGATGAAGTGATGAGTAAAATCTTTGATCAAAATGAAGACATGGTAGGTATTGATATGGCTGTAGTTACAATCAATATGAAAAACCACACTTTGGAATATTCCGGAGCGAGGAGACCTTTATTGTACATTGAAAACGGAGAAAGTAATTACATAAAAGGCACAAAAAGATCTGTTTGTGATTCTTTATCTCCATTCCAATACACTTTCCATAAACACACAATTCCACTTACAAACGATCTGAAGTTTTATTTATATTCAGACGGTCTCCCTGATCAATTTGGAGGTAGTAGAGGTAAAAAATTCCTAGAGAAAAACCTTCGTAATTTGCTTATTGATAATGCTGAAAAAGACTATAGCTCACAAAAAAGTTGTATTGAAGAAGAAAGATATCATTGGATGAATCCTGATATAAAGACTCAAAACAAGCCTACCGATGACACATTGGTGATGGGATTTCATATAAAAATCTAATTAATTTTCTATTTTAGATGATGTAATCGAAAAACATTGCATCATCTATGAGTAAAAGCAAACAATATATACTCTCTTTAGACCAAGGTACAACAAGCTCAAGAGCTATTCTTTTTGATAAAAAAGGTAAGATTGTTAATTCAGCACAAAAAGAGTTCAAACAATATTACCCTAAACCAGGATGGGTGGAACATGATCCTAAAGAAATTTGGTCAACACAAGCGGCTGTTGCTGCCGAGTGTATTGCCAAAGAAGGACTAAACGGTTTGAACATCGCCGGTATTGGTATTACTAATCAAAGAGAAACAACTGTTGTTTGGGATGCATCGACCAGTAAACCCATCTACAACGCTATTGTATGGCAAGATAGAAGAACTGCAAAATACTGCGATTCTCTTAAGGAAAAATATGCGAAAGTAATACATGATAAAACTGGCCTTGTCATAGATGCTTATTTCTCTGCCAGTAAGATTCACTGGATACTAGAAAATGTACCAGGTGCTCGAAAAAAAGCAGAAAAAGGTCTTCTACGATTTGGCACTATAGACACTTGGTTAATCTGGCAATTCACAAGGGGTAAAGCTTATGTAACCGACGTCACCAATGCCAGCAGAACGATGCTCTTTAATATCCATACTCTAAAATGGGATGAAAAACTGCTCAAAATTTTTAATATTCCTAAAAGTATGCTGCCAGAAGTAAAAAGTAGCAGCGAGGTTTATGCCCTAACAGCTACAACTCTTTTTGCAAGTAAAATACCTATTGCAGGTATTGCGGGAGACCAACAAGCTGCATTGTTTGGTCAAATGTGTACTAAAAAAGGAATGGTAAAAAATACCTATGGCACCGGATGTTTTATCATGATGAATACCGGAAAAGAAGCTATCTCCTCTCAACATCAACTTCTAACTACCATTGCATGGAAAATTGGCGATCAGGTCAATTATGCGTTAGAAGGAAGTGTATTTGTTGCAGGTGCCGCAATACAATGGCTTAGAGATGGATTGAGGATTATAAAAAAAGCACATCATAGTGAAAAAATAGCCAAAGAGGTCAAAAATAATGGCGGAGTAACTTTTGTTCCCGCACTTACCGGTCTTGGAGCACCCTACTGGGATCAATATGCCAGAGGTACATTAATTGGTATTACAAGAGGAACCCAAAAAGGGCATATCGTAAGAGCTACTCTGGAAGCTATTGCACTTCAATCACAAGATGTCATTGAGGCAATGCAAGCCGATACCCAAGAGCATGCAAAAGAACTTAGAGTAGACGGAGGGGCTTGTGCCAATAATTTACTTATGCAAACACAAAGTAATATTTCAAACATTAATGTAGTACGCCCAAAAATACTTGAAACAACCGCAATGGGTGCTGCCTTTTTAGCAGGACTAGCTGTGAACTATTGGGAAGATATCGATGAAATCAATAAAATATGGAAAATGGATAAATCTTTTGAAAATAAAATGAGTGATAAAAACCGTTCAATTGCTAGAAGTGATTGGAAAAAAGCTGTTCAAAGAAGTTTTAATTGGGAAACCGAATAATTCAATAACAATATATACAGATGGTTTTCATTGGTTATATTCAATTATAGAATAAATTTTAATAGATTTACTCTAATTATAATAACATACTTAACTACATAATATCTCAAAATAATGACATTACATTTTTTGAATGCAACTTGTAAAATAATAACCCTTGCATTCACTATCAATTTACTGTTTGGATGTGGTAAAGATGCTGAACAACAGCAAACACAATTACCACAAGTTGAAATTCCAATCACTGAAGTAATTATTCAAGACGTACCTTTAACTAAAGAATTTGTTGGACAAGTTTATGGTACAAAAGATATCCCTATTCGTTCCAGAGTAGAAGGATATTTAGAAGGAATTTATTTCAAAGAAGGTAGTGAGGTTAAAAAAGGACAATTACTTTATAAAGTAGACCCTAAGCAATACTCTGCTAATGTAGCCATGCGAGAAGGTCAACTAGCAGAGGCTAAAGTTACCTTAATTCGAGCATCTAATGATCTTGAGCGTATTCAACCTTTGGCAGAACAAAACGCTGTTTCAAAATCAGATCTTGATGCTGCCTTAGCTGAAAAAGGAGCATCAGAATCTATGGTTGCTGCTGCTGAAGCCAATCTAAGAATGGCTCAAATTGAATTAGGATATACAAGAATTACTTCTCCAATCAATGGTATTATTGGTAAAACAGAAGCAAAAGTTGGAGAATTTGTTGGGAAAGACCCTAACCCAGTTATCTTAAATACAGTTTCTAGAATCGATTCAATTAATGTCCGCTTCTTTATTAATGAAAATGACTACCTAAGATTGGGCAGATATGCATTAGCAGAAGAAAAAGCAGGGAGAAGAAAAAAGAGTAATAGTAAAACTCCTGAAGACAACCTTGATTTAATCTTCTCTGACAATAGTGTATATAGTCAAAAAGGACATTTTGATTTTATCGACAGAAGTGTAGACGCTAATACTGGAGCAATTCTTATTCAAGCTACCTTCCCAAATGTTGATGGTTTAATCAGACCAGGGCAGTTTGCTAAGGTTAGATCAATCATCGATGTTGTAAAAGAAGGTATCCTTGTCCCTCAAAGAGCTGTAATGGAATTCCAAGGACGTTACTCAGTGTATGTTGTAGATGAAGCTGGCAAAGTAGCACAAAGAAGTATTGAATTAGCAAGACATGCTTATAAAGATTACTTCCTTGTTAGATCAGGCCTTAAAAAGGGAGAAAAAATTGTTTTGGAAGGACTACAAAAAGTTCAAGAAGGAGCAACAATTAAATACAAAGTAGTTCAATTCGAATCACAGTACGAAGGAGTATAATGAGCAAGGAACAAATAAAATCAAACTTTTTTGTAAGGCGACCAATTGTCGCCATGGTCATTGCCATTATTATGACCATCGTTGGTGCTGTTTCAATTACAGGACTTCCAATTGAACAGTACCCTAACTTGACTCCTCCTATTGTAAGAATTAGTGCAACTTATACAGGAGCAAGTGCATTAAACGTAGAGCAATCAGTTGCTACTCCATTAGAACAAGAAATCAATGGTGTAGAAAATATGATCTATATGAAATCCATCAACTCCAATGATGGTACTCTACAAATACAGACATCATTTGATATTGGTACTGACCCTGATATGAGTACAGTATTTACACAAAACCGTGTTGCTACTGCCACTCCTAAACTACCTGAAGGTGTAAAAAGAACAGGTGTAAAAACAGAAAAATCATTGCCGAATATTTTGATGCTAATTACACTGACCTCTCCTGATGGTAGGTTTGATCAAAACTTCTTAGGTAATTACTCTTTGATCAATATTAAAGATGTATTGGCAAGAACAAAAGGGGTCGGTAGTGTATCCGTATTAGGTACTTCAGATTATTCGATGCGTATTTGGGTTAAACCCGATCGGTTAGCAAAATTGAATTTAACAATACCGGAGATTACAACTGCGGTTAATAATCAAAACGTAATCGTTCCAGGTGGTAAATTTGGTGCGGAACCAGCCCCAAAAGGAACTGAATTTACTTATACAGTTCTTCTTCCAGACCGTCTTCAATCTGAAGAAGAGTTTGGTAATATTGTAGTAAGAACCAACAAAGATGGTAGTCAAGTTCATTTAAGTGATGTTGCTCGTATTGAACTTGGTGTAGAAACTTATTCTGCATTTACACGTCTGAATGGTGCTAATTGTGCCGTAATTGCCGTTTATCAAGCTCCAGGTTCAAATGCAGTAGCATTGGCAGAAGAGATGATCACAAAGATGGATGCTTTAAAAGAAGATTTTCCTAATGGAATCGCGTACGAAGTATCCCTTGACTCTACCAAACCTATTACAGCAGGTATCAATGAAATCATTGAAACATTATTTATTGCCTTATTATTAGTAGTACTTGTTGTATATGTTTTCATCCAAGACTGGAGAGCAACCTTAGTACCTACTATGGCGATCCCTGTTTCTTTGGTAGCAGCATTTATGCTATTCCCGCTTTTAGGTTTTACCATCAACGTATTATCATTATTAGGTTTGGTACTCGCCATCGGTATTGTAGTGGATGATGCCATTGTGGTAGTTGATGCCGTGCAAGTTTATATAGAAGAAGGATACAGTCCGAAGGACGCTACTAATAAAGCAATGGGTGAGGTAACTGCGCCTGTAATTGCCACTACTTTAGTACTTGTAGCTGTATTTATTCCAGTGGCAGCTATGGCTGGTATAACCGGTCGACTTTATCAACAATTTGCCATTACGGTAGCCGTTTCAGTATGTTTTTCATCACTTAATGCCTTAACATTATCACCCGCACTTTGTGGTTTAATATTAAGGAAGAAAGAACCTGTTGGTGGACCTCTAGGTGCTTTCTTTAAGGTATTCAATAATATTTTTGATCGATCAACAAATTCTTATTTAAATGTAACAAAAATCGCTACACGTAAAATACTAATGAGTTGTCTATTTATTGGAAGTACATTATTAGCAGCTGGTTGGTTAGGAGTGAAAGTCCCTGTAGGCTTTATTCCTGAAGAAGATCAAGGATATATCTTTATTAATGCCCAATTACCTGTTGCTTCTTCCTTACAGAGAACAAATGAGTTATCTAAGAAAATAGAAAAGATTGCAGCTCAAGTTCCTGAAATCGAAATGAACACTACAGTAGCTGGTTATTCACTTCTTTCAAGTAGTATGTCTACCAACTCCGCCTTTTTCTTTGTAACTCTTAAGAATTGGGACGAGAGGGAATTGACAGCAAAACAAGTTGTACAGAAATTAAACTACTTATTTGCTACTCAAATCACCGAAGCAAAAGTATTTGCCTTTGGTCCTCCTGCAATTCCAGGTTTAGGTAATGGTTCCGGATTTAGTATTATGGTACAAGATAAAGGAGGTAACACCCCTGACTACTTGGCCAACTTTACGAATGAATTTATCAGAGCAGCAAATGCAAGACCTGAAATCGGAATGGCATTTACGACGTTTGAATCTAGTGTACCACAACGTTTCATTGATATCAACAGAGATAAAATCTTAAAACTCGGTGTGAACTTAAACGATGTCTATACAACCTTTGCTGCATTCCTGGGAGGTTCCTATATCAATGACTTCAACCGTTTTGGTCGTCTTTATCGTGCTTATGTACAAGCCGAACCAGAATACAGAAACGACGAAAAGCAATTGGATATGTTCTACGTTAAATCTTCAAACGGTTCCAATGTTCCACTTTCAACATTAGTAACCGTTGAAAAGATTAGTGGTCCCGAATTCACCAATAGATTTAACCTTCTAAGATCAGTAGAAGTAACTGGTTCTCCTGCACCAGGATATAGTTCTGGTCAAGCAATGGATGCATTAGAAGAAGTAGCAGCAGAAGTATTACCAGATAATATGACCTATGCTTGGAATGGTATGTCTTACCAGGAAAAGAAAGCATCAGGTTCAGTATTTATCATTTTTGCTTTCTCTTTACTATTCGTATTCCTAATCCTTGCAGCACAGTACGAATCATGGTCAATGCCTTTCAGTATTCTACTAGGAACTCCTTTTGCTATATTCGGAGCCTTTTTAATGATATGGGTCGCAAGATTTTTCAGTGAAAGTTATGAGAATAACATTTTTGCTCAAATTTCACTAGTAATGTTGATCGCCATGGCTGCAAAAAATGCCATTCTAATTGTAGAATTTGCAAAGTTAAAGTTTGATGAAGGGCTATCATTATTCGATGCTGCTATCAAATCTGCAGAATTACGTTTTAGACCTATCCTTATGACAGCCTTCTCTTTTATCCTGGGGGTTCTTCCTCTTGTTGTAGCAACAGGATCTGGTGCTGAAGCTCGTAAAGTAATGGGTATGGCACTACTAGGAGGCATGGGTATGGCCACAATTTTAGGGCTTTTCTTATATCCAATGTTATTCGTCCTTGTAGGTAAAATTGCGAAATACGAAGAAAAAAGAGATAAAGAAATTCAAACTAACGGAGAGGCATAAATCATGAAAAACTTAATTATATCAAATCGAAACCGTCTCCTAGCCAGTTGCATGATTTTACTCTCCTTATGGAGTTGTAAAATGGGAAAGAATTATGAGGCTCCAGACATCACTTCGCCTTCTGAATATCGTTTTGGAGTTGATAGTCTTGTATCAACAGAAAATGATACTATCGGTTGGTGGACATTGATTCAGGATCAAGTTTTAGACAGCTTGATTACTGTCGCTCTAGAAAACAATCAGGATGTAAAAGTGGCGATGCAAAGAATTGTTGAAGCCGAAAAACTTTACAGAATTCAAAAAGTAAATACAAGACCTCAATTGAGTTATGATGCCAATTATTCCTACGGAACTTACAGTGGTTTTATATTACCTGAGGGAGCGAATGGGAATTATTTCGCAGGTGCAAGTCTCAACTGGGAAATTGACCTTTGGGGAAAGAATAAAAGATTGTCTGAAGCTGCAAATGCCAATTATTTAGGTACAGTATACGGACTGAGAGCTGTTCAAATTAGTTTAATTTCAGAAGTCACAGCAGCCTATGTTCAGTTACTCGAAAATAGAGCCAGCCTAGTGGTTGCACAAGAGACACTGGCTTCAAGAGACAGTTCAATGATCATTATGGAAGCAAGATACGAACAAGGTATTATTCCAGAACTTGATCTTAATCAAGCACAGATTCAGCAAGCAATTGCCGAAAGTAGTATTCCAATTTATAAAAGAGGTATTGCATTATCTGAAAACTTACTATCGGTGCTGATTGGTACTAGTTCTAAAAGCTATGTAGCTGGTTTGGCTTTGGAGAATCAAATTAAGCCTCCAGTGATTCCTGCAGGTATTCCCTCAGACCTATTAAAGAGAAGACCAGACTTACTAAGAGCCGAGCAAGATATTGTTGCTCAAAATGCTCAAGTAGGTGCCGCTATTGCTAATCGTTTTCCTACAATTAGTATTACCGGAGTAGGAGGTATTGCTTCTCAAGCTTTAAATAATGCGGCAAATGGGCCAGCTGGAGGTTGGAATATTGGTGCTGGCTTAACAGGTCCTTTATTCCAATGGGGAAGAAATAAGAGACAAGTTGAGGTTGAAAAGGCAAGGCTTGAAGCTTCTATACAAGAATACGAACGAAGTGCTATTCTAGCTTTTAGAGAAGTAGAAGATGCATTAGCTTCTATTCAATATTATGAAGAAGAGCGTGTTGCCAGAGAAAAACATACAAGAGCTGCACGTAACGCCGAGTATCTTTCAAAACAAAGGTATGACAGAGGTGTTACTAGTTACTTGGAATATCTTGAACAACAAAGACAAGCCTTTGATGCTGAATTAAACCTTGTAAAGATTCAAAGTAATATCTTAGCGGCTTACATTCAATTGTATAAAGCTTTAGGTGGAGGTTGGATTACTCCTCAAGAACAACAGGAAGCTCAAGGAAATAATTAATTTATAATGAATAATGTGCAATAAAAAATGGAGTAGGTTTGTAGCCTACTCCATTTTTTTATTCTATCTATTTTCAATGTCTAAAGCATGTCATAATTCCATTTTTCAAAAGCATAACTCCAATTAGAATTTACTTTATCAATAGTTTCCTGCGGGAAATTATAATTATGCTTTTTATGTGACCCCAAACTATCCAAATAGTTTTGCATTGTATCTTTTACCTTACTGAAGTCACCTAAGTCCAATTGCTTGTAGATATTATCTAGATATCCAAGGTTATCTTTAGAAAATTCTTCATACTTGATTTCTACAAGATTCTCTGAAGGAATCGATAATTTATCTTGCTCATATTTATCATACATCTTAGTAAATACCTTCAAAATATTATCACTTAGTTCTTCATCTGTAATCGATTGGAACTGTTGACTAGGTAAAACCCCTTTGAAGAATCTAAAAGTTGAACCATACACTTCATACGGGTTTCTGTAGATATATATAAACTTGGCATTAGGGTATATCTTCAATAACTCATCTACTCTAGCAGTATGAGGAGGATTTTTTGACAAGAAACGCTCACCTTTAGTTTGCCAAAGAGCAAGTTTAGCAAAACGTTCATATGTTGTTCTCCAATGCTGCTTTTCATCTTCTGACAGCCCTTTTCCTAACAAGAATTTATCAAAGATTTTTATAGTATCCTTAGGGAAGTACCAAAAGTAATAGTATGACATATCATGTAAATTACCTAAAGCAAACTCCTCCTCTTGTGGAAAAGCAGGATCTAGTTTCAAACCATCAGCAGGTCTTTCTTTTGGCATCATCATTTTCATAATAGGTCTGAAAATATTCTTTCCAAACATTAACGCATTTGGAAACACACTTTGAAACGTATTCACAAAACCAAATTGAGGATCCTTACTTAATAAGTTATGTAAGTGAGTTGTTCCACTTCTCCAATGCCCTAATACAAATACAGGATCTTTATCAGTTTCAATTTTATCTACCTTCTTGTATAGCCAATTTTGATTGATGGCCTCTACAGGGTAACAAAGATTTCCAATTAATTTTGCTTTGTTGAATTTGCTCTGATACTGCGGTTCAATTTTATATTGGTTTTCTAATTTAGAGAAATTTTTGTGTGAGCTTCCTACTAGGGTAGCCATTTCTAAATTGTCGAATGATGCCATATTTTTGGGAAAATTAAGTTAAAAACACATTTAAAGAATACGCTGTTACTGAAAATAAGAATGATTTAGTTAATATTTATTGGGAATTTAAACATACATCACAAGATGTAAGATTTAAGTAATAAATTAACTTTTTTGAATATTTGAATAAAAAGGTAAAAGAAGATTTAAAAATTATTTTTAGGCTCTAAAACAATAGTATTTATAATAATTTTAACAAATAGTATTATTAATTTAATAAATATCAAGAATTTTGTTAACAAACATTGTGCTTTTAAATTGTTTTTAATACTATTGCATCAACGAAATGACTCAGTAAGAAATAAAACAATTATTAGTTTTTTCGTTCCACTTTAATAGATTATAAAGCAAACATTACTACATTTTTTAAAACTAAGTGCAAAAACAAACTTTCAACTTTTTTCTATAAACTAAATTTGCACCCAATTTTTTTGATATACTAGCTCAATTAAAGAACTATACTTTTATCTTTTACTTATAAAAGAAATCATACAAGCTTCACTTTCAACAATGGGAATGTAGTAAGCCAAGGAAGGCTTACTACACTACCTATTTCTATCCTACGCAAACTTCCAACATATCTTGTTTGAAGTATTTTTTAGCGACTCTTTTCAATGTCTGCGACTCTATCTGCTGAATTCTGCTCACATAATCATCATAATAATTAAAAGGCAATCCTTTTTTATACAATGATTTTGTCACTTCCAAAAGGGATAAATTGGAATTTATAGACATTACAAAATTCCCTGTCATATAATTCTTTACAGTATCCAATTCCTCTTCTGAAATATCTTCTTCGGTTAAAATCTGCATTTCTTTATAGATCTCTTGAAGAGCTAAATCCTTTGACTCTTTTTTAAGATCCGTCGCTATCAAAAAGTAACCTTGATTCGTTTCATTTCTAAAAGAGGAATGAATTCCATAGGTTAAACCTTTTTCCTCACGCACATTTTTCATTAATCTTGAGCCAAAATATCCTCCTAAAACCTCATTCAGAATAGTGAATGCTTCTAAATCAGGATTGGGCAATGTAAAAGTTGGACAACCAATTCTGATACTTGTCTGTACAGCATCTTCTTTTTCCTGATATATATTCAGTTGAGGAGAACTAATTTTACTTACAAAATCTGGGTAGGTAAAGATAGCGTCTTCTCTAACAGTGATAGAGCCAAGGTTTTTATTAATTTCCTGAATTTCAGTATCTGTTACATCTCCTGTAATAAAGAGTTGAAAGGGATTTCCTAATATATTGTCAACATAATATCGATTGACCTCTTCTAACTGAAAATTCTTTAAAGCCTCAGAAGATAGAGATTTACCATAAGGATGTTGATCCCCGTAAAAATTTTCCCTAAATAATTTAGTTGACAAATAAGATGTTTTTTCCTCATTAAGTTGCTGTTGTTGAAGCATCACTTGAAGGATATGAGCAAAGTCTTTTGCTGCAAAAGTTGACACTGTTAAATACTTTTTCACGAGCTGTATTACCTCTGAAAAGTATCTCTTTAAGCAATGTCCACTAATCGTAAAAGAGTCTATATCACTCGAAGTACTTAGTATAGCACCATTTGATTCTAACTTTTGATGCAATGCCTTACTATCCATCCCTTCGACGCCTTCCCCAATCATTTTCGCAGTAAGAGCAGCTGCACCTTTTTCTTTTTCAAGTAATTTTCCGCCTTTAATATAAAGTGAAAAATGTATGATAGGTTGTGCACTATTAGGGATACTAAATACCTTACATGAATTATCTAACGTATATTCAGCAGGTTTTGGTAATGAAAAATCTTTAATTGAATAGGATTTTGGAGGTATTGACCTATCTAATACGTTCATAACTTATCTTTAATGAAATAAAAAAGTGAGATAATTTTCTTGAAATTACCTCACTTTAAGTTAACAGACTATATTATGAATTCATAATTATCTATTAAATATCATCTGCATCTAAAGTATTTGTACTACTTCCGCTGCTCTTTTTGCTTTTAGATTTCTGGTTACCCGTTTTAGATTCTCCAAAGTTAAACGCTAGAGTAAATCTTAATGTATCTTCTAGTGGGTTATTACGTTTGAATGACAATAGATAAGAGAAATCTAAGCTCACCACTTGATATCTAATACCCAAGCCCATTTGCATGTATTGTCTATCACCTTTATCAGGGTGCTCATAAAAATAACCTACTCTGGCAGCAAATAAATCATTATACCAATATTCGGCACCTACACTCCACATAAATTCCTTCATTTTTTCAGAAAAACCACCTGGAGCTTTTGTTAGACCAGACCACATTCCTTCTAATACACCTACTGATTTATAATCATAAGTAGAATCAGGTGTCGGAACTAATAATTTATTCACATCAATACCAAATGTAATCTTGTTGTAAGGGTCCAATTCTGTTGTTAATGTTGCACCTAAACGTAAATTAGTCGGTAAGAAATCTTCTTGTGACTCATTCGAATAGTTCATTTTTGTACCGATATTCGAAAGATTCCAACCCCAGGCAAATGTAGCATCATATGATCCCAACTGTACATCAGGGTTTACCCAGTAACCCGAAATGTCTGCTGCAAAAGCGTGTCCTGGTCTACTATCTTGAGCTCCTGTTGAAATTGAACCTGCTAGGTTTGAATAAATGTACCTTCCTGAAACAGCCATACTGTATCTGTTAGAAAGCTTCATTGCAAAATGCCCGTCAAATGAATATTCTCTAGGATTAAAAGTTCTTGTAACACTTCCTAACCCATCTGTAAAATCAATACTACCAAGGTCAAAGTATCTCATACTCAAACCTACCGTTTGTCGATCATTGAGCCTTAAGAAACCTGCAAGGTAACTTAAAGACATATCGCCTACAATCTTCTGTAACCAAGGATTGTAAGATAAAGATGCACCATAGTCATTTTCAATAAATGCATATTTTGAAGGGTTCCAATGTGCTGAATTCACATCTGATGAGGTTGCCACACCCATATCACCCATTGCTGCACCTCTAGCTTCAGGTGCAATTGTTAAAAATGGTACAGCAGTAATAATAGGGTTACTACTACTTCCTTGTCCTACGATTGTAGATGGTGAACCATTATTACCTTGTCCATAAATAGAACCAAAACTACCACAAATAATCAGTAAGATGAATAGGGGTTTTAATTTATTGTTGTTCATAATTATCCAATGTACTTATCAAAAAGTCTTAATAAAAAATTCCCTTAGTCACGCTAAGGTGTGTGAAAGTGTAAAAGTTAGACTATAGGCATTCAATTTTAACAACCCTTAAAGATACTAAAGATTTATTAAAAAATATGAAATCAAGGTTTATTTCAACATAATCCTAGCAGTTTGGTAGGTTTTTATTCCTAATGCAGGACAATTAATAATTAATTGCACAACATACACTCCACTTATTAGATTATAGTTTGATTTTAATCCTTGATAGGTTAATAAAATATCTGATTCGGCATTGTCAATGCTGAAATCATTGGATGCAACTGTATTGCCATTCATTGATATGATGTTTGACTGAATCTCTAAATCCTGCCCTAATAGATTATGTGTAAATCGGATATTGACATCATTCTCCGCAGGGTTTGGAAATAATATAAAATTAGAAAGGTTGATTTGTGAAACAGGGCTTACATAAAATGAAATCGTTTGTTCACTCCTGTTATTCGCAACATCCCAAGCTTCAATCGTTAGCGTATTTTCACCTTCTGGTAGATTTTTCAAAGGAAAAACTAAAGAATATGTTGGTTTATCTCCTTTTACAGGCACTAAAAACTCATTGAGAATCCAGCTTGTATCTTCTTGATTCAAAATCATTTTCACATCATGACCGACTCCAATCCCTGAGATATTCACTCCATAATCATCCGAGATTTGTGTTGTGATATAGGTATCAGGATAAACTACATTAGAGTTATTTTCTGAATAGATAGACATTTCTATTTCAGGAGGAGTTGTATCATTAACAGGCGTATTAGATGTTCCACCAAGCATTACTGACAAATCACTCCCTAATGCTTCTTCATTTACAGTACTGACTGCATGTATATTAAATTTTGCCATATCAAAAGCGTATCGGATATCTTTTGGTATCACAAATTCAATTTCAAATTCACCATTTTCTACATCAGTAACGCCTCTAAATAACTGATATTTTCGTTCAAAGTAATTAAAAACAGTCTCTGGACCATTATTTCCTCTAGTCTCTGATTCTGTGGACTTTTCAAATAAAGTCACAAAGACATCTCCATTAAATGATTGATCAATTGAACCATCTGTAATAATTTCTCCTTGCAGTTTTACCTTATCTAAAGCTCCCAGCGGTTCAAGATCTGCGAGGTCTTTATCATTGATTGATACAATCGAAGCTTTTCTTTCTGGAATATTAAGCTTCGATGAAGGGTCTCCTAATAATGCAAAATTCCTATTGTTTACCCCTTCTAAACTATTATTTTTTGTTTCTCTAAATATATCGCCTAGCGTTCGATAACTCCCTTTTTCATCCCTTTCAAAAACTGACTCATAAAAAGCTCTGTTGATTGTAAAGTTACTTGAAGCATACACTGGCCTAGTCGTTGTCATTAGAGCAGTACTCCCTCCAGTTTCTTTAAAAAGTAACCTTTCAGCACCTGATTTAAATGTAGGATTGTCGTATCGACCAAACTCACAAGTAGCTGTAAAAAACAATGGCAACTGTTGTTCATTTGTTAAATTCGATACCATCTCTGGAGTAAAAATTGACTCTTCTGCCCAATGGGATATCGAACCATGACCACTATAGTTTACGATCAAAACACCGGCATCATCAATCCAAGAAGATAGCTTTTCATTGGTTTCAGGAGATCTTGCACCTGAAGGTGTTGATAATTTAGGTTGATTATCGATGAACAAACGTTCTGAAACAAAATCTGGACAGCTTTCCTCAACATAAACAGCTAACCTGTTGGCATCTATTTGATGTTGATTTCTATCACCATCGTCAGCAACAAATAAGATATTTTTTTTCCATCCAGTAGAGTTCACCTTCAAAGTATCATAATGAATGATCTTATTGACAAGAAATTCAGCATCATCAGTATTTCGGGCTGGTAATCTACCGACCCCAATTTCCATATCGTAATTATCTACTCTACCATCAATATCCTCACCCCAAAAACCTTCATCTTCATCCATAAATCCAAAGTAATCGTCTGAAGAGAACGTTTTCGTTCTCATTAAAACATCTCTTGATTCATAGATAGGTACTTGACTTTTACCTTCGCTTTTAATCCCTTTATAATCATAAGAACATTGCCCAAAAAGTAAGATGTATTTAAGTTTATTGTTTTTAAGGTAAAGATGTCGAGCAAAGTCTCTTACTGCTGACACATCTTGTCTACCAGATGAAAATTCATTGTAAATCGAGTTGATATCAACAACCTCCACGTCCATGCCACTATAGGATGATCTATGTGTTGCTAGCTTATTAGCATAACTTGAATAAGTTGAATGAGTCACCAACAATAAATCAGGTACGGAACTATTTCTTAAATCCTGATTTGGAATTGAACCAACAGCAGATGGTCTTAGAATATCGTTGTTATCAAATAATACAAAGGCGAAATAATCATCACTCTTTGCTAATGAGTATTGATTAGATTGTTTTGTGATAGCTTTTACATCTGAAGGGTTCGTAATATCCCAAGCATAATCAAAGTTTAATGATGTGAATAATTCTGCACCATCGCTACTTTCATTAAAAATTCCATAATAAATAAGATTTTCTTTATCCTTCGAAATTGGGCTTTTCGCATTAAAGGTCAAATAATCGATATAACCTTCCGAATCACTTTGAGGTTTACTAAAACTTACATCAACTGTTATAGAATTAGAAGATAAGTTGATACTTCTCTCAGTGAAAACCTGATTTTCCAGAAAACCTTGTCTCCTATATCGGTCACTATTAAAATATCTAGTACCCTCTACTGCAATAGTTCCAGCTTCACTTCCACCTACTCTAAATGTAAAAGTACTTTCCTCTCTTGACTTTGCCATCACTCCAGCTTTTAATTTCAGAGCATTTGATGAAGGATTAACTTGAAGATTCACGGATGTTGAAGTAGTACTTGTAAGGTTTTCACCAAACCAATATCGACCGGAAGGATCACTTAAAGCAGTTGATTCCTCTAATTCATGATGATATACTTGTATCAAAGAATTTAATATATCAGGGTTTTGGATTGATGCATTTTCAATATCAATATTCTTTGTCCTAGATGGTCCTATTCTTAAAAAATAGTAGTTAGAAACATCATATAAGTTTAATTCATAATCGATAAATTCTTCAGCAGCATTATAATAAACCTTGTCTGGTCCTTCTCCATAAAATAATAAAAGGTCATTCTCCTGAAAAGAATTAGAATTACTACCAACAAACAAAAGAGGTACCTCAGTCAATGAAGCTGGTCTTTCCTCTGCGTTTTCCTGAGGCAGCATTCCATTTCCAAAACCAAAAACGGCAATATTATTCGTATTCAAACCTGAAGTTGATACGCCTAATTCATCAAGTAAGGTTTTATCAATTTTGTAGACACCATTTTTCTCTACTTTTAACTTAAAAATTTGCCCTGAACTTAATGGACCATTTTGAGCAAATAAAGTAGTAGAAACTCCATTAGTTAAAGTGATGATTAGAAATGAAGTATATATATATCTAATAAAAGAGGAAAAAGTCATTAGTTATAAAGTATATTGATTGATCAGAATAGGTGGTTGTGATCAGATAGAATAATGATATAACATTTTAAGTATCAAACTAAAAGTCATATTTATAAACGCATATTAATACAAAAAGTATACAATAATTGTTTTTTTACAAATTAAAAAAGTCCAATTAGAATTACTAATTGGACTTTTAAATTTATATTCTATGTAGAATTAATTGCCTTGAATAAGTTCTAAGAATCTTGTGAAAAGATATCTTGAATCATTAGGTCCTGGAGATGCCTCAGGGTGATATTGTACCGAGAATGCCTTTTTTCCATTTACTTTAATTCCTTCTACAGTTTCGTCATTTAAGTTAGTGTGAGTTAACTCAACTACATCACTGCTATCAATGCTTTCCATTTTCACTGCAAAACCATGATTCTGTGAAGTAATTTCAGATCTACCTGAAACCAAGTTTTTCACTGGGTGGTTTGCTCCTCTATGACCGTGGTGCATCTTATAAGTCTCAAGGCCCATAGCTCTTGAAATAATTTGATGCCCTAAGCAAATACCGAATAAAGGCTTATCTGCCTCTAAAATAGCTTTAGCAGTTTCTACTGCATAATCCATTGCTCCTGGATCACCAGGTCCATTTGACAAGAAGTATCCATCAGGTTTCCACTGCTTCATTTGTTCATAAGTAGTGTTTGATGGAAATACTTTACATAACATGCCTCTTTCAGTGAAGTTTGTTAAGATTGACTTTTTAACACCTAGATCCAAAACTGCAACCTTTACTGCTGCATGAGGATCACCAACAAAATAAGGCTCTTTTGTACATACCTCTGAAGATAATTCAAGACCATCCATATTTGGTGTTTCTTCCAAACGTTTCTTGATCTCTTTTAAATCCTCGATTTCTGAAGTAATGATTGCATTCATTGCTCCTTGCGTACGGATATGCTTCACAAGCTCTCTAGTGTCAATATCAGCAATACCTACTAAATTGGCAGTTTCTAGGTAATCTTGCAAAGATCCTTCAGCTGTATTTCTTGAAAAAACACTTGAAAAGCTTTTTACAACAAGACCATTAATTTGAGGTTTAGAGGATTCATTCTCATTGTGAACTGTTCCATAGTTTCCAATATGAGAAACAGTATTTACAATAATTTGTCCGTAGTATGATGGATCTGTATAGATCTCTTGGTAGCCAGTCATACTTGTATTGAAACAAATTTCTCCAGTAGTGGTACCAATTGCACCGATAGCAGTACCTGTGTAGGTTGTGCCATCTTGTAGCATTAGTATCGCAGTCTTCTTCTCCATTGATTATTACAGTCTTATTGAACTTAGATTGTGCAAATTTAAAAAAAAATAGGAATAAACGAATTGTTTATTTTTAAGTATGTTAACATTTTTCAGTTATAGCCATTTGAATAACATTTTTTAATGTTAATTCAATTGTTTGGGCGGTGATGTCAAAATACTTAGGCCTAAAAAAAGGGAAATAGTTACAAGAACTATTTCCCTATTTATATTAATAAACCCTCATCAGATTACTCTGCTGATTCGTTATTGTTTTCAGCTTCTGCAGTTGGCTCTGCTGGAGCTGCTGATTTCTTTCTAGAACGACGAGTTTTTGTTTTCGTCTCTTTCACGTTGTAGATATCGTTGAAGTCTACAAACTCGATCATTGCCATCTCAGCACCGTCACCTAAACGACGACCTGTTTTGATGATACGAGTATAACCACCTGGACGGTTGATAACAGCATCACGAACTGTAGTGTAAAGCTCAGTAGTAGCTTCTTTGTCTCTTAAGTAAGAGAATACTACACGACGAGAGTGCATTGTATCGTTTTTAGACTTAGTTACTAATGGCTCAATGTAAGTACGAAGAGCTTTCGCTTTAGCAACAGTAGTAAATACACGCTTGTGCTCGATTAATGAACAAGCCATGTTCGCTAACATTAGCTCTCTGTGCTTCTTTTGTCTACCTAAGTGGTTGAATTTTTTACCGTGTCTCATTTTTCACCTTAATGAATGATAAAGCCGTATTAGGAACTTTACCAAATTTTAAAAATAATTTTTAGGACTTGTAAGTATCAACTAAGCCTTAGCTTAATTTCTACCGGTGATTTCAGAAATTGCCGTGTCCAAGGTACAATTCCCTATCAGAAAAGATTAATCTTCGTCCAAACGGTACTTAGATACATCCATTCCGAATGATAAATTTCTGTCAGACATTAAAGTTTCTAACTCAGTAAGAGATTTCTTACCAAAGTTTCTAAACTTCATCATATCAGAAATTTCTAAAGAGGCTAAATCACCTAATGTTTTCACATCAGCAGCCTTCAAACAGTTATATGCACGTACAGATAATTCAAGGTCAGATAATGACGTTTTAAGTAGCTTACGCATTCTTAAGTATTCGTCATCAATTTCAACTGCACTTCCATCTGTAGGATCGTCCATAATCATGTTTTTGTCTGAGAACAACATGAAATGTTGAATCAGGATATTGGCAGCTCCTTTTAACGCTTCTTCAGGATGAATTGAACCATCAGATTCTACTTCAATCACTAATTTTTCAAAGTCAGTACGGTCATCAACTCTCAGATCTTCTACTCTGTACTGAACATTTTTGATTGGCGTAAAAATAGCGTCAATTGGAATAAAACCTATAATATCGTCAGCTTCGCTCTCTGTTTGGTCGTCTGCAGATAGGTAACCTCTACCATTATGAATTGTAAATTCAACTTGTAAGTTTACACTTTCGTCAAGATTACAAATCACAAAGTCGGGATTTAGGATTTCGAATTCCTCAGTAAACTGAGCAATATCTCCAGCCTTAAATTCGCTTTTACCACTAAGATTTACGCTGATTTTTTGTGAAGGGTTTTCACTTACAGCTTTAAATCGAACTTTTTTCAAGTTCAAAATAATCTCAGTCACGTCCTCCACAACACCATCGATTGTAGAATACTCATGAAGAACATTTGGAAACTTAATTCCTACAATAGCATACCCTTCAAGTGATGAAAGTAATATACGTCTAAGCGCGTTACCTATTGTTAAACCGTAACCTCTTTCTAGTGGTTTAAATTCGAAAAGACCTTTAAAATCATCAGCCTTTTCCATTACCACCTTATCAGGTTTTTGGAAAGCAAGAATGGACATATAAAAGTTGTGGTTTTAATAAATTTAATAAGAGCTCATACGAAAAGCTCCTAAGAAAATTAAAGATAATCTTCTTAGAAGCTTTTTCCAAAGATCTATATTACTTAGAGTACAACTCGACGATAAGTTGCTCTTGAATTTGTTCAGGAATTTCATCACGTTCTGGGAACTGAACGAATCTACCTGTCATATTCTCTGAGTTATATTCTAACCAAGAGTATGCAGTACGTTGTTTACCAGAAGTTGCTTCCTTGATCACTTTGTTTGTTTGTGACTTAGCACGAACACCAATTACGTCACCAAACTTCAAAGTATATGAAGGAATATTCACTACTTTACCGTTCACAGTAATGTGTTTGTGTGATACTAACTGACGAGCAGCACGACGAGTAGGAGCGAAACCTAAACGGTATACTGTGTTGTCTAATCTAGCTTCTAACAATTGAAGCAAGTTAGTACCTGTGATGCCTGATTTGTTGGCAGCTTTTTCGAAAACGTTGCGGAACTGACGCTCTAATACACCGTAAGTGTATTTAGCTTTCTGCTTAGCAGCAAGCTGGATAGCATATTCAGACTGCTTACGACGTCTGTTTTTACCGTGCTGTCCTGGAGGATACGCCTTTTTCTTAAGTTCCTTGCATGCCCCGAAGATTGGATCATTAAACTTTCTAGCAATCTTCGACGTAGGCCCTGTATATCTAGCCATTTTTCTCTAGAATTTTAGGAGTGTCTATAATAATTTAATTCAGGAGGTGCTAATGATCTCTGCCGTGGCTTAAGACGACAGACCTTACAAATAATGTT
The DNA here is from genome assembly GCF_014534745.1 of Flammeovirga sp. EKP202. GTDB lineage: Bacteria > Bacteroidota > Bacteroidia > Cytophagales > Flammeovirgaceae > Flammeovirga. The sequence goes on along the minus strand of NZ_JACVVP010000003.1, from coordinate 15,396 downwards.
TTAACACACTCAATGATTGTATTCTCAAAAAGATGAGAAGGTCGTATCAGACTCTTCTTCTCTTTGGAGGACGACAACCGTTGTGAGGTAGAGGAGTAACATCTTTGATGATTGTTACTTCGATACCTGAGTTTTGTACGGTACGGATAGCCGCTTCACGACCTGATCCTGGACCTTTAACAAAAACCTCTGCTTTACGCATACCTAAGTCATAAGCTACTTTAGCAGCATCTGATGACGCTTGTTGTGCAGCGTAAGGAGTGTTTTTCTTTGAGCCTCTGAAGCCCATTTTACCAGCTGAAGACCAAGAAATCACTTGTCCTTCTTTGTTGGTGAAAGAGATGATAATGTTGTTAAAAGAAGCTTTGATATGTACTTCTCCCTCCTGAGTAACATTAACTACTCTTTTCTTCGCTTTTTCGTTTTTTCTTCTTTGAGCCATAATTCTTATTGTTCAGCTTAAGCGCTAAAAACTAAATTATTTCTTCTTGTTTGCAACTGTCTTACGCTTACCCTTACGAGTACGTGAGTTGTTCTTGGTATGTTGACCACGAACTGGCAAACCTCTTCTGTGACGAAGACCTCTGTAACATCCGATATCCATTAAACGTTTGATGTTTAATTGAATCTCTGATTTTAACTCACCTTCGATTTTGTGACCTTCTGTAATAAGCTCACGAATCTTTTGTGATTCTTCGTCAGTCCAATCTTGAACTTTTTTATCCTGGCTTACTTCTGCTTCAGCAAGGATATCTGCCGCTGACGCTCTACCAATTCCAAAGATGTAAGTTAATGCAATTACACCTCTTTTGTTATTTGGGATGTCAACACCTGCAATACGTGCCATGTTTTACTGTGAACGGTTACTTTGTAAAACTAAATTTTAACTATCGCTTATTGTACTAACAATTAACCTTGACGTTGTTTATGTCTAGGGTTTTTCTTGTTGATAACGTACAATTTGCCTTTGCGGCGGATGATCTTATCGTCCGCACTGCGTTTTTTGATAGAAGCTTTGACTTTCATTGCTCCAATTGTTTAGAAAACGTTATAAATCCTTGATTTAAAATGTCAAGGCACCCGAAAGTCGCCTATCCATGCTCAGTTTATCCATATAAAAAACATCACATGCACATAACCTACCTTCTTAAATGCAAAAATAGAGGGAATAATTCCCTTATTTTGTTTCCGTATGTTAACTTAAATGAATAAAATTAAATACGGGCGTGCAAAGATAGACATTTTTTTGAATTATTTATATCTATAAACAATTCTTCCTTTAGTAAGATCGTAAGGTGACATTTCCAAACGCACTTTATCACCAGGGAGAATACGAATGTAGTGCATACGCATCTTACCAGAAATATGTGCTATTACCTGGTGTCCATTCTTCAACTCCACACGGAACATGGCGTTAGAAAGTGCCTCTACGATCGTACCGTCTTGGGTAATGTTTGATTGTTTTGGCATTTGATTATTAATTAAAATGGATATACTTCCTCAATGTACTTGAATGTTGTCAACACTTCAGTTTGACCATTTACAATAGCCACTGTATGTTCATAATGAGCGGAAGGTTTACGATCTCTTGTACGGATTGTCCAACCATCACGGTCTTGTGTGATCGCTCTTGTTCCCATATTGATCATAGGCTCAATTGCGATTACCAATCCATCTTTGATTTTTAAACCTCTTCCTCGTTTACCGTAATTAGGTACTTCTGGCTTTTCATGTAAGTTTTTACCTAGACCATGACCCACCAATTCTCTAACTACGCCATAACCATGCATTTCAGCGTGTTGCTGCACTGCGTGGCTGATATCACCAATTCTGTTATTGATTTTGCATTCCTCAACTCCCTTTTGAAGGCACTCTTGAGTAACCTTTAAAAGTTTCATTGTTTCAGCATCTACTTCTCCTACAGGATAAGTATAGGCACTATCTGAATGAAAACCGTCAAGTAGGACACCACAATCTAAAGATATGACATCACCACTCTTAATCACATAATCAGATGGTAAACCATGTACAATAACGTCATTTAATGACATGCATAATGTACCAGGAAACCCATTATAATTCAAGAATGAGGGGTAAGCCCCATTATCCTGGATAAATTCTTGAGCGATTTTATCCAAAGCATTAAGGCTAACCCCTTCTTTAATATTTTTTGCGACCTCACCATGAGCACGACCGAGTAAATCAGCCGATTTGCGCATAAGTTCGATCTCTTCTTCTGTTTTGTAGTATACCATTAGACTGTTGCCACATTTTGGCGGCCTTTGATATTACCAGACTTCATCATTGAATCATAGTTTTGCATTAGCAAGTACGATTCAATTTGTTGTAATGTATCCAAGATCACACCTACCATAATGATTAATGATGTACCACCATAGAATCTTGAGAAGGCTGAACTTACACCTAACATACTTGCAAAAGCAGGTAAGATAGCTACTACTGCTAAGTAGATAGCTGAAGGTAAAGTAATACGATCTAGAATCCAACTTACAAAACTTGAAGTCTCTTCACCTGGCTTGACATTTGGAACAAATGCGTTATTTCTCTTTAAATCTTCTGCCATTTGATCAGGATTGATCGTGATAGCAGTATAGAAATAAGTGAAAATAAGAATAAGCATACCGAAAGTGAAATTATACGCAAAAGATGTGTAATCAGAGAAATTCTGCATTACCCATCTAGCGGCATCACTATCGTCTGCCCAAACACCAGCAATCAATGAAGGAAGGAACATAAGCGATTGAGCGAAGATAATAGGCATCACGTTCGCAGCATTCACTTTTAAGGGAATGTATGAACGTTGACCTGTAGCAAGCGTACGCTTCTTACCTCCAGCACCAACAACTTGACGTGCGTATTGCACTGGTACTTTACGAACGGCAGCGTTTAATAAAACAACTCCCATTACGATAAAGAATAAAGCAACTAATTCAACTACCAAAATGATACTGAATCCCTGTGTTTGGAATTCTTGAACAATTGCCGTTGGAAAACCTGAAATAATACCGATCATGATCAGCATTGAAATACCGTTTCCAATTCCTTTCTCCGTGATTTTCTCACCAAGCCACATACAGAAAACTGTACCCGCAGTCAAAATAATCATTGACGCTGGGTAAAATAATGACTGGCTGATTACGATAGCTTCATTAGGGATTGTAGAGTATAAATACCCTGATCCTTGTGCTAAAGTAATCACGATCGTCAAAACACGCGTAATTTGGTTCATGCGCTTACGTCCTGACTCTCCTTCCTTCTGCAAACGCTGGAAGTAAGGGACAGCCATACCTAACAATTGGATCACAATGGATGCCGAAATGTAAGGCATAATACCAAGAGCGAAGATAGAAGCACGCGTAAATGCTCCACCTAAAAAGATGTTTAACATCCCCAAAAGACCACCTGATGAATCAGATAGTGCACTTGGATCAACTCCTGGAAGGACGATATACGACCCCAATCTAAAAATCGCTAGGAAACCCAGAGTGTAGAAAATCCTATCTCTGAGCTCCTCGATTGAAAAAATGTTCTTCAGTGTCTTGACAAACTTATTCATAGCTTCTTACAATGTAATCGCTTTTCCGCCTGCTTTTTCGATTGCCTCTTTAGCAGATGCAGAGAAAGCGTTCGCCGAAATCTCTACTGTTGCAGTTAGCTCACCATTACCAAGAACTTTAACTAAACCGTTCTTAGCAACAACGCCTAACTCCACGAATGTCTCAAATGCGAAAGTAGTAATTCCTTTCTCTGTAGCGATCTTTTGGATATCATCCAAGTTGATTACGCTATACTCAACTCTGAAAGGAGCTTTGAAGCCAAATTTAGGCACGCGACGCTGTAATGGCATTTGACCTCCTTCGAAGCCAAACTTCTGGCTGTAACCAGAACGAGACTTAGCACCTTTGTGACCACGTGTTGATGTGCCACCACGGCCTGAGCCTTGTCCACGACCTACGCGCTTATTTTGGCGAACTTTACCGCCTTTCGCAGGACTTAGTGTATGCAGTTTCATGACTGTTTCCCAATTAATACCTTTAAAGTACTAATGCCTTGTGCAAAAGTACAAAGAATTTACAACTCTTCAACACTGATTAGGTGATCAACTGCCTTAACCATGCCAAGGATCTGTGGATTTACTTCTTTTTCCACAGTTTTGTTGATTTTTCCTAAACCAAGTGCTTTAATTGTGCGTTTTTGTCTTTCAGGACGACCGATCAACGATCTAACCTGAGTAATACGGATCTTTGCCATAACAGATTAAATTTTTGATTAGCCGTTAAAAACTTTGCTCAATTTCACGCCGCGTTGCTCCGCTACCATGCGTGGATCACGCATTTTTAGTAACGCGTCGAAAGTTGCTTTAACCACGTTGTGTGGGTTAGAAGAACCTTGCGACTTTGCCAATACGTCATGAACACCTGCTGATTCAAGCACTGCACGCATCGCACCACCTGCGATAACACCAGTACCTGCAGAAGCAGGTTTGATTAGCACGCGTCCGCCACCGAACTTACCTTTTTGAGGGTGTGGTACAGTACCTTTCAATACTGGAACCTTCATAAGGTTTTTCTTAGCGTCGTCGATGCCTTTAGTGATTGCATCAGTTACTTCGTTAGCTTTACCTAAACCATAACCTGCAACACCATCACCGTTACCTACAACTACGATAGCAGAAAAGCTGAAGCGTCTACCACCTTTTACTACTTTAGCAACACGCTTAATAGCAACAACTTTTTCTGTAAGTTCTAGATCGGCTGATTTTACTTTTGTTACGTTCTGTTTCATCTCTGACAACTTCTTTAGAATTTCAAACCACCTTCTCTAGCACCTTCTGCTAACGCCTTCACTTTACCGTGGTAAAGGTAACCGTTACGGTCAAATACAACCGTAGAGATACCAGCAGCTGTAGCTTTTTCAGCAACCTTTTTGCCTACTTCTGAAGCCAAAGCAATATTCGCAGATTTGCTATCAGCATTAATCTCACGAGAGCTTGTGGCAACAACAGTACGGCCGTTTAGGTCGTCGATCAACTGCACATAGATTGCAGTGTTACTCTTATATACAGAGAGTCTAGGACGTTCTGGCGTACCAGAAATCTTCTTACGAATGCCCCTTTTGATTCTCAGTCTTCTCAGATCTTTCTTAGTGGCCATACTTGTTATTTTTTACCAGCAGCTTTACCTGCTTTTCTTCTAATCTCTTCACCAACATACTTCACGCCTTTACCTTTGTATGGTTCTGGCTTTCTGAATGAGCGAACTTTTGCAGCTACTTGTCCAACTAATTGCTTATCGACACCTTCGATAGTAACAACTGGAGCTTTACCTTTAGCTGTTTCAGCACTCACCTTGATTTCCGCTGGAACTTGGAAAAGGATACGGTGTGAATAACCAAGATCAAGGTCTAATAATTGACCTTGTACCGATGCTTTAAAACCAACACCAATTAACTCTAATGACTTTTTGTATCCTTCAGACACACCAGTCACCATGTTTTGAGTTAAAGCTCTATAAAGACCGTGTAATGAACGGTGGTCTTTATGATCTGATGGACGTACGAAACGTACTTCAGAACCTTCAATCTCAATATTGATGTCTTTGTTGATTTCCTGTTGTAACTCACCTTTAGGGCCTTTCACTACTAACACATTAGCGTCAGTAACTTTTACCTCAACACCTGAAGGGATAGTAACAGGTTTTTTACCAATTCTTGACATGGTTTTTACTATTTAGGCTTAAGGCTTTCGACTAAGGAAAGCGGTCAGCCAATTATTTAATAAAAGTATTTCTATTACTCTTAGTATACGTAGCAAAGAATCTCTCCACCAACGTTTAATTCGCGTGCTTCTTTGTCAGTCATCACACCTTTCGAAGTAGAAAGGATTGCGATACCTAAACCGTTTAATACACGCGGCATGCTCTTAGCGTTAGCATACTTACGGAGACCTGGACGTGAAACACGCTCTAAGTCAACAACCGCAGGTTGCTTAGTTACTGGGTGGTATTTCAAAGCGATTTTAATTACGCCTTGAGTATTTACACCATCCTCAAACTTGTAGCCTTGAACGAAGCCTTTCTCATGCAGTACCTTAGTCATCTGCTTCTTAATGTTAGAAGCAGGAACTTCTACGATACGCTTGTTAGCGCTGATCGCATTTCTAAGTCTCGTAAGGTAGTCCGCTATAGGATCTGTCATTGCCATTGCTTGCAAATATTTTTACAACACTAAATGTCGTAGGTTCCTAAATTTTAATTACCAGCTCGATTTTGTAACGCCTGGGATTTTACCTGCTGATGCCATTTCACGGAATGTAACACGTGAAATACCAAACTTACGCATGTAACCTTTTGGACGTCCAGTTAATTTACAACGATTGTGTAAACGAACCGGTGAAGAGTTCTTTGGTAGGGCATCTAAACCTTCCCAGTCACCTGCTTCTTTTAACGCTTTACGTTTTGCTGCATATTTTGCAACAAGTCTTTCACGCTTACGCTCTCTAGCTTTTATCGCTTCTCTTGCCATAATTTTTCGTGTTTACTACTTTTTCTTAAAAGGCATTCCAAATAATTTCAGAAGCTCATAAGCTTCTTCATCAGTGTTTGCAGAAGTAGTGAACGTGATGTCCATACCTGTCACTTTCTTTACTTGATCAATTTTGATCTCTGGGAAAATGATCTGCTCTTTCACACCTAAAGTGTAGTTACCACGACCGTCCAATTTATCTTTGATACCTTGGAAGTCACGCTCACGAGGAATAGCAATTGTGATCAAACGATCTAAGAATTGATACATTCTGTCACCTCTTAATGTTACACGAGCACCGATTGGCATTTCCTCACGTAATTTGAAGTTCGAGATTGATTTCTTAGACATCGTTGGAACTGCTTTTTGACCAGAGATAGTAGAAAGTTCTTCTACTGCGATGTCTACAAGTTTTTTATCTGCAACTGCCTCACCAACACCACGGTTAATGATGATTTTTTCCAATTTTGGAACTTGCATTACAGACTTGTAATTGAAACGCTCCTTTAATGCTGGAACGATTTCCTCCTGGTATTTGTCCTTTAATCTTGTCGCTGTAGCCATTAGTCGATAAATTTTCCAGTGTTCTTAGAATATCTTTTCAACTTACCGTTTTCGTCTTGCTTACGACCTACGCGAGTTGATTCTCCCGTTTCAGGATCGATTAACATGATGTTAGAAACGTGAATTGGTGCTTCCATTTTTTTCACACCGCCCTCAGGCTTTTCAGCTGTTGGTTTGATGTGCTTAGTTACCATATTCACACCTTCAACAGTAGCACGTTCCTTCTCACGGTCGACAGTAAGTACTACACCCTCTGAACCTTTATGGTTACCAGAGATGATCGTAACTTTGTCGCCTTTTTTGATATGGAATTTCTTATTCATAACTCTTAGAGTACCTCAGGTGCTAACGAAACGATTTTCATAAATTGCTTCTCACGAAGCTCTCTTGCGACTGGTCCGAAGATACGAGTACCTCTTGGCTCGTCCTGCGGGTTTAATAAAACCGCAGCGTTGTCTTCGAAACGAATGTAAGAACCGTCCTTTCTACGAACTTCTTTTTTTGTTCTTACAACAACCGCTTTAGATACAGTCCCTTTCTTAACGTTTGAAGAAGGGATAGCTGACTTCACAGAAACGACAATTTTGTCGCCTACTGAAGCATAGCGTTTTTTAGTACCGCCTAATACACGAATACATAAAACTTCTTTTGCTCCTGAGTTATCTGCTACTGACAGTCTTGATTCCTGTTGTATCATTCTCCTATCCTATTAAGGATTCTTTTTTTGGTGATTGTAAAAAATTAATTTTCGATGGATCGAAAAAGGAATTACTTCGCTTTCTCTACGATCTCCACCAATCTCCAACGTTTACGCGCACTCATTGGGCGCGTCTCCATGATTCTAACGGTATCTCCGATACCTGCAGTGTTGCTGTCGTCATGCGCCATAAATTTCTTAGTCGTCTTGATGAACTTACCGTACATCGGGTGCTTTTGACGTGTTTCCACTTGCACTGTGATTGACTTATCCATTTTGTCGCTTACAACGATTCCAGTACGCTGCTTTCTGAAGTTTCTTTCCATGATCCTCTGTCAGGTATCTTAGTTGTTAACTTTCTCGATGGCTCTTAAGACCATCTTCTTGTTTACAGGTGCTAAAAACGTTGATTTGTTCAAAAACTCAGTGATTGACTCACGAGTTACGTTCTCAGCTTTAACCTTTTCCTCCAACTCAACAGTCACTTTCGCATGTAAAGCTGTTTTTAAACGAGCTACTTGCTTTCTTAGTGAACTAAGTTGCATTGGGTTCTCCAATGGTGATACTGCATGAGCATAAGCTAAATCTTCAAGTTGCTTTTGAGAAGTTTTGATGTTCTCTGCTAACTCTTCTGAAGACATTGCGTTCACCTGCTTTTTTAAATCTAGTGTTTTCATCTTCTAAGCTTATCCTACGTAGTCTGGTCGAACTACAAACTTCACTTTGATTGGGAGCTTTTGTGCAGCCAATCTCATTGACTCCTGAGCTCTCTCGATTGATACTCCATCAGATTCGAACAAGATTGTTCCGGCTTTCACTGGAGCAACCCAATAAGCAGGGGCACCTTTACCCTTACCCATACGTACCTCGGCTGGCTTTGAAGTAACTGGCTTGTCAGGGAAGATACGGATCCATACCTGACCTTCACGCTTCATCGCACGAGTCATCGCAATACGAGATGCCTCAATTTGACGAGCAGTGATCCAACCACCTTCAAGAGCTTTCAAACCGAAGCTACCGAAAGAAACGCTATGACCGCGTTGCGCGATACCATGGCTTCTACTTCTTTCTTTTTGTCTCTTTCTGAACTTGACTCTTTTTGGCTGTAACATTTTCGTTCTGTTATTTACCTACACGCAGGGACCTCCTGCGATTTCTTATGCCTAAGTGCACAAACTTCTCGGAGAACTTAAAGCGTTTGACGCTAAATTCTTTTATAACAGAATCAATGTTTCTTATTATTAAGTAGTTTAGGACTTGCGCTCATGTCTAAATTATAAACGTAGTTTCCCGAGGTTTGGACTGCAAAAGTATAACACTTTTTTTTGTAATCCAAGTAGTTAGCGAAAATATCTACATGAATTTAAAATCTTTTACATTTAACAGCCAAATTTTATGTTTTGCTAATGAATCAAACCGATTCTAGTGAGAAAAAGTTAGGTTTAATGACATTTGTTTGAATATTTAATTACTCAGCATCAGGTAATTCAAGCAACATTATCACTGGAAGGTTTCCTGTTAGGTTATATTTTTCTTTCGCAAAATCAGAAACTTCTTCTCCATTATTGTCCCAACCGAGCCAAATCACGCCATCTTTGATCATTAATGCTTCAGCCATACCGTATTTTACAGGTTCGTATAATTTTTCTCCGTCTCTGCTTGCAACGTTTTTATAACTTAAATGCTGTACAACCTTATGCGTTACAGGATCTATTTTAGCAATACATAAAGCATTTCGTTCTATTCCATAAATAAATCCTTCATAGAAATATAAATCCGCAAAATCTTTAGAACACGTCTTCTTAACATCGTATTCCTCTATGATTGTATTGTTCTTTAAATCAATTTCTATTACAAATCTTGGATCTCTTTCTTTTACTAAGTAGAGAATGTGCTTTTCTTCGTCAATGGTAATCCCTTCAAAACCAGCATTTTTTTGCCATTTCTTCTTAGGAAGTTTTAATTTACTCCAATCAATTGACAATTTAGAAGAGTTCCCATTTTTTAAATCCACCTTATAAACTTCATTATTGGCTTCATTTATCAAATAAGCATCCTTATTATACAATGCAATACCTTCTATATCTATATCAACACCTAAATCAAAAGTTACTTCTAGGGAAATAGTCCAATTTTCTTCTTCCCAATTCAACTTATAGATATGATTATTTTCCTTTTTATCGGCGATAACATAAATATTATCTTCTTGATAAGAAATACCACTTAAATCGAAACGACCCTTATATTGAGTCATCTGTTTAATATCAAGTAGTTTAAGCTCCTGAATCTTCTGTCCGAATGATAATAATGAGATAGATAGGAAATAAAATAAAATTAGAATTTGTTTCTTCAATTTCGATAAAGTTATACAGTACAAACGTACTTATGTTTCTGATTTAAAAAGCATTTATTTACTCTACAGGAACAGCAGTCGGGTCAGGTACATATTGTAAAGCTCCAATATCTGGAGGTGAGTTTCTTGATACACCAACTTGATCGGTTTCAATCCCAACAACATCCACTCCTGCATCTCTAGCAGGACTCTCTTCTGATAGTTGATAATTGTAAGAATAGGGTACTTTAAAAAAGGGATCGGTATTTAAAATATTTGATTGATCAAAATCCTCTCTAGGTGATTTCAGTAAATTATGCATTACACTTATACTATTTACCCCATCAAGAATTAATATTTCTTCTCTTAAACTACCCCAGATAATACTGTTCTTTAGTGTTAAATCGATAGTATTTATTGTTTCATCTTCCGATGTTCCAAAACTTACAGATGGTCCTTCTCTGAAGAAGCCTGTATTCTCATTAACGACTGTATTGTAGATAAAATTACATTTACCGCCTGACGAATGACTATATGCATTACTTACTGTATGGCTAATAATTGAATTAACGACAGAAACATCTGCCCCAATAGCATTGATCCCTACCTGAGAAATATTCTCAATTGTAGAATTTTCTACAGTTAAATCAATAATATCATCTTCGTCTGGGTGATAAATATAGAGCCCAAAGGTAGCATTTTTTAAATGAACTCCCTTTACCTCATTGTTATTACTCAATGAATCAAATATTAAACCTCCCCACTGTCCAGGTGAATTGAAGTACCTTCCATCTACACGAATACTCTCCAAACGAATTGTATCTTCAACTGTACCCTGTAGTTTTAAAGAACCGCTTATATGGATTTTTGCATCATTATTAAAAACTAATCTTGAACCCGCCTCTACCGTCAATGAAGATGACTCGGAAACAAATAAAGAATCCACAATCACATAAGGTCTTCCTTTTGACCAAATAACGTTTCCATTAATTATTTCTCCGCCAGAGATGTAATAGGGATCTTCTGCAAAAGCACTTAAGATTACTTCTTGTCTGTTTCCGTTAGTGAAGAGGTTGACACTTCCGATAAACTCTCGGATTTCATCGTTATTTTCATGTGGAATATTAGCTTCAGCAAAAATCAGCATACTATCTCCACCTCTTAAGAAAGCATTCTCTACTTTATCCGATGCCTGACCATTAATCAGCAATTGATATACATTGTCTGGATCGGAAAGTGATATTTCGGCAATGTTCACGGCATTTTCGCTACTATTATAGACTTTAAAACGCTGTGTAATACTGGGCATATCTATCCCTTCATCCACTTTTGATGTATACAAGGTATCAAAGAAAATGGTATCTTGAGAAAACGATAATCTTATATTAGGGTCAGAAGATAAGATCTCGTCTTTAGGATCACAAGAAACAAAAAAACAGACCCCTATTGCTATATAAAAAAATAGATGAATAGATTTCAAACTAATATTATTTAGTGTATTGCTTATTAAATTGATCGTAAAGGTTCTTATCAAAACCTTTAGCGATTTGAGAAGAGCTTTCTGTAGTTGTTGGTTTCACCCAATCTAAAAAGCCTTTTTTCCAAACGTAAGCTAAGCCCACAATCAATATTCCCACAAAAAGAAATATTTCCACTAAAGCAAACCAACCCCAAACGCCATTGGTTTGTTCTATTTTTTCTGCATCACCAAATACTGTTGCCCATGGGAATAAGAATAAAATCTCTACTTCAAAAAGAAGAAAAATCAAGGCGATAATATAAAATCTTATATTGAAACCTCCCCATGCTGAACCTACCGGATCCTCTCCTGATTCATAGGTAGTCAACTTTTCATGACTTGGTCTGTTGGGACGCAATAAACTAGAAGCGATTAAACCGCCTAAAACAAAAATGACACCTACTATGACGAATAAAGCTATATTCCCGAAGTCTGTTAGGATTTGATTGCTCATAAAAATAGAAAATTCGAGGTTGAATTATTTCTTTTGTATAAATTTCGGGATAAAAATACTAACCATATAAACACTATCATAACATGGCCGTACTTTTTGAGACATTTTTAGAATGGAAAGAGTATTGTGTAAAGAAAAATATTCCTCTTTATCAACCTGTTCTTGAGTATGAAATCAGAGAAAAGGAGCGCACCAAAGATGAAATCCAAGCTGCACTAAAGAACGCTTTCCTAGTCATGAAAGACGCTGTAAAAACAGGTCTTCATGAAGATATGACCTCACGATCTGGAATGATCGAAAATGGAGGCAAAAAGGTAATGAAAACTCCAATCAACGTACTTTCTGAAGAATTTAAACTTTTGGTAGCACGTGCTTTGGCCGCCAAAGAAGTCAACTCCTGCATGGGTAGAGTTGTGGCAGCACCAACTGCTGGTGCGTCGGGAATTTTACCTGGTGTACTTGTCACTTTACAAGAGCTCCACAATATTGAGGACGAAAAAATTTATGAAGGATTGCTCATTGCCGCCGGTATAGCTCTAATTATGGAGAAAAAATCAGGTATTGCTGGTGCTGTAGGTGGGTGTCAAGCTGAAACAGGAACTGCTGCCGCAATGTCCTCTGGTGCAATTGTGCATTGCCTTGGTGGTAGCATTGACATGATTTTTAATGCAGTAGCTATCACTACTCAATGTATGTTAGGCTTGGTATGTGATCCTGTTGCAGGTCTTGTAGAAGTTCCTTGTGTGGTAAGAAATGCAAGTGCTGCTGCGATTGCCAATTCTTCAGCACAAATTGCTATTGCAAATGTAAGCGGTGTCATTCCTGTTGATGAATGTGTAGATGCAATGGGAGAAGTAGGACAAAGCATGGAAGACCGTTATAAAGAAACTGCTTTAGGTGGTTTGGCAGCTACTCCTACAGGAAAGAGCATTTCCAAAAAAGTACTGATTTCGGATATTGACATTATTGACTCTAGTGAAGAGTAATAGACCAAAATCTCTTTAAACACAAAAGGTTGCTTGTAAAGTTTTTGACTCACAAGCAACCTTCTCAGTATACATAAAAGTATACTTTATCTATAGTTTTCGATTGACAATGAATTAGAGGATATATCCCTCAAATTTTTTATTCAATTCCATCTTATTTCTAACTTTTTCCTCCTCAACATACAAGTCAAGATTTTTGATAGCAGTCTCAAAACGGTCTGCATAGTTTTTATGCTTTGTAGAATGAGATGAATTGTTTTTCTTTTTAAAGTTAAAAGTTACCATAACACCATAATTAACGAATAACAAATTGGACTAAAAACTTATAAATATCCAGATAAAGCTTTTGTATAGATTAGACAATTAGATTTAAGATATAGACAAAAAAGTTCCTATTTTTTTTCATTTTTTTTGATTTCATCCCAATACCTATCCATCTCTTCTAATGAAAGAGCCTCAAAATCAACATTTTCCTGACTCATTCTTTCTTCCATTTTGTTAAATCTATCAATGAACTTTTTATTCGTTCTTTCTAATGCATCAGAAGGGTTGATATTTAAAAAGCGTGCATAGTTGATCATTGAAAACATGACGTCTCCAAATTCATCTTCCATTTTATCTAAATTATCAGCTCCTTTATCATTAGCTATTACCTCCTCTTGAAGCTCCTGTAACTCCTCTTCTACTTTTTTGTAAACATCTTCTTTGTTATCCCATTCAAAACCAACACCTGCTGCTTTGTCCTGAATTCTTAACGCTTTCAATAATGCTGGAAGTGATTTTGGTACACCTCCCAACACTGTTTTATTTTTATTCTCTTTTTCCTTAAGTTTAATCAACTCCCAATTTCTACTTACCTCTTCAGCATCTGCAACTTCTGTATCTCCATATATATGTGGATGTCTCACGATCAGTTTTTCACAAATAGAATTGAGTACACTTTCAACATTGAAATCTCCTGTCTCTGAACCAATTTTTGCGTAAAACACCAAATGAAGCATTACATCTCCTAATTCTTTTTTGATTTCTGCTTTATCATCCTCAATGATAGCATCTGAAAGTTCGTATACTTCTTCTATGGTAAGGTGACGAAGTGATTCTAAAGTTTGTTTTTGATCCCAAGGGCACTTTTCTCTCAATTCGTCCATAATATCCAACAACCTTTTAAATGCTCTTAACCTTGGATCTTCAATCGTCATATCTCCTTTCATTTTTTTTTACTTTTATTTCAAAAGATTCCGTTTAATATTGTCAATTAGAAACACATTATTGTACTAATCAAGTAAAAATTGAATAAAGAAATAAGAAATCAATAAATTCTATATGAAAATGAAGTCCGCACAACCTCAAAATCAATCAATGACCCATACAGAAATTACAGAACGTTTATCTAAATATACGACTCCTGAGGCTGCAACGATTTTTGCACATTGGATATTGAAATATCAGATTTATGTGACTATTAAAGGAGGAAGAAAAACCATCAACGGCGATTATAGACCTCCTCAAAGAGGGCACGGCCATAAAATCAGTATTAATTCGACCTTAAATCCATATCAGTTTATCATCACTTTTACCCATGAAGTGGCACACCTCCTCACTTGGGATGAATACCAAAATAGGGTTGCTCCTCATGGAAAAGAATGGAAAAGTAATTTTAGAAGATTATTGGATTTTTTATTGGACCATAAAATCTTCCCTTCCAACTTAATCAAAGAAGTAAAAGAGCATAAAAAAAATCCTTCTGCATCAAGTGGAAATGACATTACATTAAAAAAAGCATTGGCATTTTACGACCAAGAACAAGATCATACCACCATCTATTTAGACGACATTCATGACAATGATGCTTTTTCTATGGAAGATGGAAGAATTTTTATTAGAAATAAAAAATTACGTAAGTATTATTTATGCACAGAAAAATCTACCGGCAAACAATTTAGAATCAACTCCTTAGCCAAAGTAAAACTTCTTAACAACTTAAATCACGAGAAAGCTTGTTAACTACTGTTTAATTAAAAATGAAATTTTCTTTGGCAGATAGTTTGATTAAACAACTTTTTTCCCCACTTTTGCATCGCTTTAAGCGAAAAAGGTACTTTTCTAGTATCTGGTGATGTAGCTCAGTTGGTAGAGCATCGGACTGAAAATCCGTGTGTCGGCGGTTCGAATCCGCCCATCACCACAAGTCTAAAGGTTAAACAAGACTCTAAAATAGTTTCCCGGTGATGTAGCTCAGTTGGTAGAGCATCGGACTGAAAATCCGTGTGTCGGCGGTTCGAATCCGCCCATCACCACAAG
>NZ_JACVVP010000039.1 GCF_014534745.1 Flammeovirga sp. EKP202 | reverse complement strand
TGGTCCGATAGCTCAACTGGATAGAGCAACTGCCTTCTAAGCAGTAGGTTCCAGGTTCGAGTCCTGGTCGGATCACTTGTGATTCGATAAGCCGATAACAGCAATGTTGTCGGCTTTTTTTATGCACTTTTTTTACCCAAAATCATTTTATTCAAGAAAATAACTCTAAATTAGCTCTTAAATTTATCAAGTGTCATTGTTACATTATAAAGCGATGACCTCTCATTCTTTAATGAACTTTTAAGTTCAAAACTATTACAACCAAATAACCAATAAATTAAACAACACATTATTTAAACACTATGGAAGAAGTTTATATCGTTTCGGCGGTGAGAACCCCGATAGGAAGTTTTGGAGGAGCCTTATCTTCTTTTTCAGCTACAGAACTAGGATCTTTTGCCATTAAAGGAGCACTTGAAAAAGCAAAAGTAGATCCCTCAGAAGTCAATGAGGTGTATATGGGTAATGTAATTGCCTCTAATTTAGGACAAGCACCTGCTAAGCAAACAGCTTTGGGTGCTGGTATTGGACATGATATTCCTTGTACAACCATTAATAAGGTATGTTCTTCTGGAATGAAGACTATAATGTTAGGAGCACAATCAATTATGCTCGGCGATAATGATATCGTAGTGGCAGGTGGAATGGAGTCTATGTCGAATATTCCTTATTATATACCGAAAGGGCGTTATGGCTATGGCTACGGTCATGGACAAATGTTGGATGGTTTGGTTCGTGATGGATTGGCAGACGCTTACAATAATCAACCAATGGGGGTTTGTGCCGATGCTACTGCAGTACGTTGTGAAATAAGTAGAGAAGAGCAGGATGAATTTGCTATTAATTCCTATAAGAGAACAGCAATGGCGACAGGGGATCACCTTTTTAAAGAAGAGATTATACCTGTTAGCGTTCCACAAAGGAAAGGGGATCCTTTAATGGTTATGGAGGATGAAGAGTTCAAAAAAGTGAAATTTGAAAAAATACCTTCATTAAGAGCCGTCTTTACAAAAGAAGGGACTGTTACTGCTGCAAATGCTTCCACGATCAATGATGGTGCAGCTGCGGTAATTTTAGCAAGTAAAAAAGCAGTAGATCGATTAGGTTTACAACCTGTTGCGAAGATTATATCTTTTGCCGACGCTTCAAAAGAACCAGAATGGTTCACTATAGCACCACCTGTTGCGGCGGAAAAAGCATTAAAAAAGGCTGGCTTGACGAAGGATGATATTGATTTTTATGAGGTCAATGAGGCGTTCTCTGTGGTAACATTAGCTTTTGCGAAGGAACTAGGAATTCCATTGGATAAAGTAAATGTACATGGAGGGGCGGTTTCTATGGGGCACCCATTGGGAGCATCAGGAACAAGGATTGTAGTAACATTAAATGGCGTGCTGCGACAGCAAAAAGGAACAAGAGGACTTGCTGCCATCTGTAATGGAGGCGGAGGTGCTTCTGCACTTATCATCGAAAAATTGTAGTAGAATGATAAATTGTCAATTATAAATGATCAAATGACTGCATTTATAATTGACAATTTTTTTATACATCTAAAATGCCTCCGTCATATTAAAATAGACTAGGTTTTGCCCCGCTAAAGGATCTCTACCCAAATCCACTCTAAAGTTCATACGTGGCTGAACTTCTACCCTTAAGCCTGCTCCAAAGTTAGGTAATACTCCTCCGGGAGTGACCAAGTCAGGTCCTACCATACCTACACCTCCCCAGACTGCAAAACCAAGTTTAGACACCAATTTAGATTTAGAATTGAACATATTTCGATATTCTGCCATCGCAAAAGCAGAAGTCTTATCTCTGTATTGTCCGAGGTAATATCCTCTCAAATCAAAAGGGGAACCAATTAATGACATATCCGTGAAAGGGACATCGCCAATGGCAGACCTTACTTTTGCCGTCCAAGCTAACACTTTCCTTTCTCCTAGAAAGGGTAGTAGTTTGTATTGTCTGTATTCAGCGGTGATAAATCCCCACCTGCTATCACTACCTAGCCATGTATCATAATATCGTGCATTTAAATCGAAAAATATTCCTTCCCAAGCATTGGCGGGTATGTCTCTTGTGTCATAAGAAACTTCAAAGCCAATTCCTACATTCATAATCGTCATTCCAGTATCAGTTCCTCCTTGAGCAATATAAGTAGGGTCCATAGCCATGTCTTTCGCTATTTCTGACAAGTTTCTATAAGTGACATCAAAGGAAGGTCCTATAAAGAAATCTGAAGTACCCGATCTAAAAAGAAAAGACCCGTTGACGGAAATCGAATTTTGGAAAAATTGAGTGGTAGAATCACTTCTTGGCGTATCTTGATTTAAACCGAACCCTACGCCATAATAATTATCATAATTATTTCTGTACTGTACTTGCCCAAAATACCTTAATCTGTCGTGGTTGAAAAAGAGCTGCGGTTTTGCAATTAAGTTAAAACCACCCGAACTTAACCATGCACCTGCTATAGGAACAACTGACCTTTTGAGATCAGGATCAGTAGTATCTGTTCTGAAAGTAAATAACATACTAACCCCAATAAGAAAACCGTAATCAGGAGTATATCCGGGACCGCCAAGTATACTAAATCTTAGATTTTTTCGCTCACGTTCAGCCTTTCGTTTTTGTTTTTTTGTTTGTACTTCAGCACTGTCTGTTGGGTGCAATGTACTATCCGTTTGTATTAAGTTTTGTGCCGTTGTTTCAAAATGAAAACAAAAGGTTATTGATAAAGTGATAAGTACTGTTATGAAATTAGATTTCATTAGATCTATTGTGTAATGTAAATATTAGACTACTTATTATTGCAGTCATCAAAAATTAAGGTTATTTTTTTAGAGTATTCAATAAGAAAACAGGGTTCTCAATTTTATATGGTTTTCAACCTACTCCTAAATTCTTATATAAACATAATGAAAACAACGACCAATACTAAAAAAATATAGTAATTAAGGATGTTATTCTATTTATATAGACACCATTTTCAGAAAATAGTACAGTGTTCAATGCAAGATTAAAAATAATTTTTTGTGTTGCGTTATGTTATTTATAAGGGTTGGGAAATAAAGTTCAATTACAAAAAAACGTAATCAATAAAAAAAGGCACTCCCAAAGAGAGTGCCTTTTTAATTCCTTTAATAACCCAAAAACTATTTCTTATTGCTGTTTTCATTTACTAAATAACAAAATAAATATTAACTAACCAAGAAAAAATGTAAAAATTATAACTCTAGGGAATTTTTGTGTTTTACGTTCAAGTCTTGACGCTTAGGTATATACAATTTAATTGTCGCCTATTTTGCTATATTGATACAGTCAGGTTGAAATAATGAAAATTCGATTTATTTCAGCCTTTTTTAAAAAATAGTTTAGAAGGATATGATTTTTTATTTCTGAGCATATAAATGCAATTCTAATTCTATTTTATCGTTGATGGCTTTATCACCTAAATCACTGAAAAAAGAGCTAGATTTATATTTAATATCATACTTCGTTCTATCAAAAGAAATGTCAGCCATAGCATGGATTGTTCCGTCATGGTTCATGATATGAGCCGGGAAAGATACGCTGTTAGTGATACCTTTGATGGTAAGGTCACCCGTTACATCAATCATTCCTTCTTTTTCACCTTTTGCAATTTTATTGATTTTAAAAGAAGCGGCAGGGAACTCAGTCACATTGAAGAAATCGTTATTCTCCAAATGTCCTTTTAATTTTTGGTTTAACTTGTCATCAGCAGGAATATCATCAACACTAATAGTCGTCATGTCAATATTGAATTCGCTACTGACTGAAATTTGATTTTCACTTACAGCCACTGTACCAGAAGCCAACTTTAATTTACCATAGTGAGAACTTCCAGTGATCTTTTTACCTGTCCACTTGATGAAACTTTTCTCAGTATCTACTTTGTAGCTGCCGTCGCTTAATGTCATGCCCTCAGACTTGTGACTGTGTCCATGATGATGTTCGTGGTCATCTCCGTGGCTATGTCCAGTGCCTTCTTCATGTTGATGATGAGTATGATCTTCTTTTTTTTCTGAAGTTGTACCACAAGAGATAATTCCTGCGATTAAAAAGATTGAAACTAGGAAATTAATACTTGGAAATTTCATGATTAAAAAAACTTAAGTTTGGTTATTGTTTTACTTTTTCGACACTAATGATATTAGGATACATGGAGAGAAATGGAATTCTAAATCCTACTATGCTGAAGTCGTATGTTTCTCCATCTTGGATTTTAGCATAAACATCAGAAGAGTTGAATTTAAACCAAATCCACGTATCTGTATTTTCAAAAGTGTGAGGTTTTTCGTTTTTATCCAGTGTGTAGATAAGGTATTTATCTAACTTTTGTTCTCCATTTTTGACAGAGCCTCTTATTCTTTCTGTCTTATTCACTGTAGCTGTAATCGTTCTTCTATTGACTTTAGGGAAAAGCCACATCAAAAATATAAATCCAATTACGCCAATGCTGATGTAGAGGTATTTTTTCATTTTACTGTAATCTAATAGACCTTTTTGAGGGGTCCTTTTAATCTATTTTTACGTTTAGTATTTTTTTCAATATACCTAATTTCCATTTTAGTAGCTTTATCCTTTTTAGGGATTTCGGGCTCCATTAATGGAGATAGAGTACTTGCTACTCCGGTTAAGACTGTTTTTACCCAGAAGTTAAAGATAAACTTTGTAGTATCTCTTTCATAATAAATATGCCCTTGCTTCATAGAAGGGAAACGTGGGTTTTCTTCTCGTATTAAAAGGTTTGCGACCGAACTTAAAAAGGCTCTTCTTTTAAGCTCACCTGTTTTCTTAGCCTTGTCTTTTAATACATCCACTTCCAAGTTTTTATACCTGAATTGCATATTTCCCATTGCCACACTATCGTCAGCCAATACCTTAAAATACATTCTCTTCAGGTTGCCATCTTTTATTTTTACGAGCTCTAATCTTTCAACAAGCGGATTTAGTTTAATAAGGTCCATTTTACCTACTTCTCCTTCATAATAATAGGTGCCAAGACTGTCCAATGGAGGAATTCTAAAATACATCTTTAATTCTCCACCTTCTTCCATCAAAATACCTTTGACATACATTTCCATGTAAGGGTCATCGGATATTTTAGATGTGTCATTTGTGATGTTGAAGATTTGTCCTGTAAAATCATTTAACTGAAATTGTCCAGATTTACCTTCTAATTCTTGATCTTCAGACCTCGCTCTTATATTTCCTTTGTATTCTTCATAATTAATATGACTGTCTGTAATGGTAATGGTGTCGAGCCTAAATGCTAAAGGAGTTTCCTCAAAAATGGTGTGGATCATTTTTGGATTCTTCTTGTTAGGGTCAACAGGTACCGTCTTATCTCTATAAGCCGATAGATTCAAACGGTCAATTTCGACGCCGTTTAAATGTATATGATCAGTAAATAAATAGTTTTTAAAGTGAAAGCCTCTCAATAATAAGTCATCAATACCAATTTCAATTCTATCGGTTTGATATTCATTGACGATACCAAATAGCTTTTTAGAGTATCTAGGAATTAAAGCAAAGTTTTTGAGATAAACATCTTCATAATGATTGTTGAAATGAAGAGAATCAAATCCAATAGCATACATTTCATTGTTGAGGTTGAAAATATTTTTGCCAAGATTTAAATTAATTCGTCCTAGCTTGACATAATCCCTTTCTGATTGTATGGTTTCTTGATTGATATAAACCCCTTCAATTTTCAGGTTGATGTCTTTTATGCTGTTTTCATTATAAACACTCTGAAATGACTTCTGATGTTCAAGGCGTTCAAGTGAATCCTCAGTAGGGGCAAGAGTGTACACATCAATTGGATTGCCCTTCGTTTCAGCAAGAATATTATCGATCAATAGTTTTTTCTTTTCCCTAGAGAAACGTTTGTTATTACTAATTCGATTTGTCTTTTTGCTGTATTTATTTAATTCCTTAGGGCTTAACTCTGTGTTATTTAGGGGTGTTTCCGTCCTTTTTCTTCTCATCAGACGGGAGATGTTCTTTCTGTTATTGTCTTTTGATGGACTTCTGAATGAAACAGAGCTACTATCAACCTGTATATAATCGATGGCTATACTTTCAAAATTGTCTAAAAGTGCAGCCACCTTTTCTTTGGGGAAATTTTTCTCAGCAAATGTTCCTGTTTTTTCAACTTTTTTTGTTTTTGCAGGATTTAGATAGCTAATTTTTTTAGTGTAAATCGTATCAATATCTATTTTTTTATCATAAGCGAATGATTTCAAACCTGCACCTTTTATCTGAAGCTCTTCCACTTGTAGTAAGAAAAGTGAATCAATAATACCTACAGATTTATATCCCATTTTCGGGAGTATATTCGCTTCGGAAATAAGGATGGAATCACCACCTGAGTCGACCACAAGCTCACTGGATGAAATGACATAAGGTGAAATGTCCCTTTCATATTGTAGACCTTTCATTTTTAGGAAAATATTTTTTGGTCTAATGTCTCCAATGTTTTTTTGTGCAGACGCTTTAGAACGTAACTCGTGTACATCGAGCTCGCCACCAAAAAATGTGAGATAGCTCTCTTGCCCTTTTTGATCTGTATGCAAAAGTGCAAAATCATCAAGCCTAAGGTTTATATTTTCAACCCCTAAATATTTAAGAAACTCCTTCTGGTTTTCTGATTTTGTCGAAGTGGAATCACTTTCAGGTTTCCATCTTTCATCAATGGCTATTACCCCTCTTACACCATCAATACCGATCTGATCAGCATTGAGTTGTTGAATATCTTTTAGCATTCGAAGGTCAAGCCCATCTATATTGATGTTATCAATCCCTGTCAATGCCTTGATAAACATCTGATTATCTTGGTCAATAGGAGTAAGAGCTGTTCCTTTAATTCTTAAAGTCTGCTTTTCGACGTTGAGACTTATCTTATCTATTGAGGATTTGTGGTTAATAGATCGGATGGGGACGTAAATATCTTCTACCACAAAGTTGATATCTTCCCAATCAAATTTTTTATCTTCCAGAGTAAAGCCCACAATATCGACTCCCATACTTTCGCTTCTGCCTAAAATCCCCGTATCTTCTTTTGTAATAGTTAAAGGTCCTTTTCGTAAGTGAAAGTCATTTACCATAAGGTATTTGAATGGGGCAGCTTTTTTAGGTGTAATTTTATTAAGACTATCCTTTGTGATGGTTTTTGTTGATGCAATGGCTTCCTTAAGTGGAATTTCAATATCAGAACTAGGTATATCCACAAAGATGTCATCAATGATCAAAGAATCAGAAAATAGATACTTTCGCCAGGTGATATGACTAAAATGAACGCCTTGGACATAACTTTCAATATTCAAGTTAGTCGCCGTTGAATCTACTGTTGATATATTTAAACCGGCAATGGCCAATGAACTGTCGTTGGTGGTAAAAGCCATTTCCTCAATCAGAAACTCATAGTTATTGATCTGTGGTAAACTGATATATTTAAAATCAACATTAGCTTTATGGATTTTAAAATACTTTGGTTGAAGCAAGGGAAGGTGTAAAGAATCAACATCAAGTTCAATATCTTGAATAGTTAGCTGATCTTTGTATTCCTTCTCTTTTGGAATGTTGATGGTCAGTTCTCCATCTTTCAAAAGCGTGGAGTTTAAGGCAATTGAAATATTTTTTTTCTTTTTATTCTCCTTATTTACCTTTTCAATAGGGTGGGTGGGAAGCCAAACTTCTGTTTTCAAATCATCTACCAATAAATGATTGTAAGCAAAAAGCGAGTCTAATGGATTTTGAAGAAAGAAATTATAGTCGACTTTGTTTAAAGTAATTTTTTTAGCTTGAGCACTAATGTACGTCTGAGAAGTAGAGTCAGGTACATTACCAATAGGTTTGTAAGCAGGGGAATATAAATACAGCTTTTGCCACTTGGAGTGATAATATAGTCCTCCTACCTTAGCATAGTGTCTATTATCAAAATTCCATCTTTGGTATTTCAGTTTTACATCAAAGTTTTGATAACCAACAGGTATTTTCTCTTTTAAGATCTCATCATTAATGGCTATTTCATCAATATTAATGGAGATATCATTGACTTGTCTTTTGCCTAATTTATTCGTTTCGAATGGGATTTTAGCACTTTCAAGATGAAATTTTTGAATGTTGATTTCCTTCAAAAATTTAGGAAGTTCGGGTGTCTTGCCTTTCTTCCCCTTCGCCCCAGAGGAGTGAAGCGTTAATTCTACTTGAGGCTTTACAATTGATAATTCTTTGATGTATAGACTGCTGTCAAAAAGGAAACGGCGTATGTCCAAGCCTTCAAATGAGAGCAGTGGAATAGTCGCATTATTAATGGGTATTTTCTTGTCAATGCCTTCATTAATTCTGTACAATGATGTGTTGAAAATCAATAAAGAACTATCAATAGTGGAGAAGTCAATTTTACCCAAACTGATACCAAAAGGAGAATCTTTTAATTCTAGTTTAATGTTTCTTGTATTAAACTCTAAATCACCCACATGAAGGGGTAACATTTTTTGTTCAAGCGTAAGAGAGTCTAAGTAAATATCTTTTAGCGTGATTGAGATTTCATCTAAAGCAATTTGTTGCTTGATTTTTTGAGTGTGATCAAAATAATTCAAGGAAGAATTAATGGTCATCACATTGCCAATCCGATACCGTTTGAGGTTTTCTTTGTTTTGGTAAAATAAACTGTGAAGTGTTTCAGTGAGTGTTTTATTAGCAAAAGCTTCCTTTTTCCTTTGTCCTTCAATTTTATATTTGTGTATTTCTATATCGGCGGAATCAAGAAGGACATTGCCAATGTATATTTCCTTTTGAAAAACGGCTCTTAGAATAGAAAAGTTTTGTAATTCAAATTTATTGAGTTTGACCTTGACTAGGTTTTTCTTTTGCCCCAATGGAACGCTGTCATTGAAGGCAATATATGCACTATCGGGGGTAAATTCAGGATTGATTAATGTAATGGAACCACTTGAAAGAAAGTCATGTATTGACCAACCCGAAATAAGCTTAACGTGGATTTTATCATAATCCAACGAATACTTTTTCTGAGTTCCCCTTGTAACACTTTCTTTGATGGCTCCTCCGATAAACTCATCAGGGTAATATTGTAAGATGATATGAAGACTGATAATAAGGCTGAGAAACAATGTTACAAAAGCAATCGAAAAAATGACAAAAAGATTGGTTAGCCGCCTTGCTAGACTTCTTTTTGTGCGGACTTTTTTCTTTACTTCCTTTTCGTCCTCTAGGTTATTATTTGCTTTATCATCAGTGCTCATTTACAGCATTAAAGAGTGGAACTATCCAAATTCATGGTGCCGTCACTTATCCATAATTGTCGATCTGCCATTTTTGCCAATTGATGATTATGCGTAACAATGACAAAAGTTTGATTCATTTTATCTCTTAACTCAATAAATAATTTATGGAGTTCTTCAGCATTATTTGAATCTAAATTACCACTGGGTTCGTCGGCAAAAATGATAAGGGGATCGTTGATTAAGGCTCTAGCAATTGCGCATCTTTGTTGTTCTCCTCCTGACATTTCAGTGGGTTTGTGATCACATCGTTCACCAATGTTCAATTGGTTCATGAGTTTTCTACCCTTTTGTTCAATATCACTCATTTTTTTACCGGCAATAAGTGCAGGCATACAAACATTTTCTAATGCCGTAAATTCAGGTAAAAGGTTGTGAAATTGAAATACAAACCCAATTTTATCATTTCTGAATTTGGCCAAATCGTCACCGTGTAACGAAGTAACTTCTGTATTATTGATCCATACTTTACCCGTGTTAGGAGAGTCTAAAGTACCCAAAATTTGGAGTAAAGTACTCTTTCCAGCTCCCGAAGCACCCATAATAGATACTATTTCGTTTTGTTTTATCTCTAGATCAATTTCTTTCAATACGTTCAGTTTCCCGTATGATTTTGTGATCCCTTGTGCTTTCAGCATAATTTGTTTCATATTTGAATCCAACAACCATCATATCATCCCCCTGCTCAGTGCCCTCTTTCCATTTATGGAAGGTTGAATGAAGTGTATTACATTGTTCTGTAAACGGAAGCGAAGATAACTTAAAAAGTAAATTTTTGAACTGTACTTTTTTAAATTTTTCACCCTGAGCATTAAATTGACTCGAAAAGCCATCTGAAAATAAATAAAGAATAGCATCTTCACTCAATTCAAAGTCAAAGTTATCAAAAGCCGGTTCAACATCATTAAAGATAATACCAATACTGCAAAAATTACTTTTGATCGTCTTTAGCTCGTCATTTTCAACAATTATTAACGGTCTTCGTGCTCCAGCAAAATTCAAGTTTCTTGTTCCTTTCTCAAATCTACATACTGCCACATCCATACCGTCACTTATTTCGTTATTTTCATGGATTTTTAATGCAATTTTGAGGTTTTGATCCAATTTAGTCAATAAATCGGCACTTCTGATATTAGGATTATCTCTTACTAATTCATCAAGTAACTGATTTCCAACAATAGAAATAAAAGCTGCCGGAACACCATGGTTAGTGCAGTCGATAAGTAGTAAAAAGATATATTTTTCGTTTTCTCTGATCCAAATAAAATCACCTGTTACCTCACTTTTCGTGATACTTAGGTTAAAGGATTTAGGGAATAACTTCGGGAAAGTACCATCACAACTAATGATTGCATCTTGAATATTGGCAGCATATTTAATACTCCCTTGCATTCTGTCATTGATCTCTTTTAGCTGATTGCTTTTCTTTTCAATTTCATCTTTTGCCTTTTCTACTTTCTCCCTTTCATTTCTGAATTCTTGCGTTCTTTCATCTACTTTTTGTTGTAAGGTTTCTTTCTTAATTCTTTCCTTTCTTAACGAAGAATAGAAAAGATAGAAGATGAAAATAATAATCAATAATGTGATGATGGCTCTAACGCTTCTCTTCTGGAAAAACTTTTTCTCAATGGTAAATTGGAATTCTTCATTGATAGGGGAGGCTATCCCTCTTGCATTGACAGCTTGAAGACTGAAAATATAATCGCCAGGAGGGAGGTTTGAGTAAATAGCTTGGCTATTTTCTGACAAAGGATGATAATACTCTTCGTAGCCAATAAGCTTCCATTTGTATCTAATTTTGGATGGAACATTCATGGATATCCCAACAAAATTGATTGTAATATGATTATAATTGCTAGGTAGCTGTAAGTTAATAGGTAAGTGTGATTGCTTGTCAATGCCTTCGCTGTAATCGTCCCATGGGAAATCTTCAGAAAACATTTGTAGGTCTTCAAATACAATCACTGGAGGGACCATACTATATACACTTTTGGTAGGGTTGATTTTCACAACACCATTATCGGTTCCAAACCATAAGTTGCCATATTTATCTTTAGAGGCGCTACTTTTAGTATAAGACAATGAATTGAAACCTTCGGCAGTACCATATTTTTCTACTTTGACAATATCATTGTTCAAGCCGACCAAATGATTGATACCATTGTTGCTACCGGCCCATATATTTCCTTTCTTATCCACTTCTACGGAATAGATATTGGTGGATGAAAGCTTTTCATCCTGAAAAGAAATAGCCATATCTGCTCCTTCATGTAATTTGCATAGGCCACTACCGGTGGTGCCAATCCATAAATTATTAAGTTGGTCAAATACCAAATCGTTGACGTAATTAGAAGGAAGAGATTTATTGTTAGGTTGGAACGTGTTGATGATCTCAAAATTATTATCAATATGAATCAAACCTCGTCCCCTAGTGCCTAACCATAATGTTGAATCTTTGGGTGAAATGGCAATTTTAGATACCCTAGAACTTCTCAGGTCTTTTGAATAGTCTTTGACATACTCTAATGAAGTATCAGTAACCTCAAAAATATGATTGATCAACACGGCATAAAGCTTTCCTTTCTTCTTGAAAAAGGAAGTAGGGCTATTTAAAAACTCCTCATGAGAAGGGGCCGTTAATTTTACCCATTGTGTGTTTGCATATCTAAAAACTCCCTTATCGGTACCAATAATCAAATGATCTTGAAGGTTTTCGATCATGTTTAAATAACGAACGGATACTGGCAAGGGGATTTTTGTGCTGAATTTCTCCTCTTTTAATAGGATGATATCTTCTTCCGTGCCTACAAAAAGGGTGTTATCTTTTGATTGGTAAGTATCAAGCACTTTTCCATTAATTTGAACTCCTTCTCCAAAAAAGGTGTAAATATTATTGTTCAAGCGGAACAACCCATTGGGAGTAGCAAACCATAGACCTTGTTCTTCATCTTCGCAAATATTATTGATATGCCTGTCTAATCCGTTCTCGTAATTAAGATGATGGATTTGTTGTTCGTCTTTGAAAGCGAAAGCACCATTATTCCTTGTTCCAACCCAAAGTGTCCCGTCTTTACTTTCAAAGAGAGAAAGAATCTTTTTTCTATTTAAAATTCGAATGGGTGATTCCTGTTGGTTTTTATGTAATATCCATACCCCATTGTCGGTCGCAATTGCTACTTTTTCATTCGAAAGATGTTGAATGGCTTTTATATTACCTGGAAGCCTGATGTGGCGTTGAACAGAATCGTTTTTGACGATTAATATCCCTTCCTTAATTGTACCTACCCACATGTTACCATCATCATCGGTAGAGATACAAGAATACTTCGTGTTTTTCCTTAGTGGGTAGTGGAAAGATTTTTTGTTGAATTTTGCATTAAGCTTAAACAATGAAAAAGAGGTTGTGATCCCCCAAACCGTTTTGTTTTTAATATCGTAATCAATATTTCTCACCCCAAAAGGAATACTATCATTGATGAGATAATTAAATACCTTTCTATCGGAAAGTAAATTCACACCATTAGCCGTTGCCACCCAAATATTATTATTTTCATCGCTCGCAAAATCAAAAACGAAATTGTTGGATAAACCTTGCTTAGCATCAATGGTGTAAAATGATTGACTATTATTGATGTTAATTCCTCCTTCAATAGTACCAATTACGATACTACCATATTTTCCTTGCTGTAAGGCAACGCAGTTGTTTTGAACAAGACCATTATTAATAGTAAACTTGGTAATATTATATTGTTGGGCATTAGCTAGAGAACTTACTAATAATAATATATAGAGGAATACTTTTCTCATTAGAGTGGTGTGATAAAAGAGTAAAATTCTATTTAAAAAGTAGAGAAATTCGATATGAAAGGTTGAATGAATCAAAACATGTTTTCTTCATTTCAACTTAATTCAATAGTAAAATAAAAATTCTAAAAAGCAATAAGCAAAAAACGAGCTGTTTTTTGACAACTCGTTTTTAATAATAAAATGATAAGAGCATGTTTAAAATCAAAATGACCTTCTAAAAGGAGATTCAAACACCCTATAAATATGTTTTAAGAAGTAATTACAGTTTTTGTAACCTTCCTAATTATGAATACTTGATCCTCTTTTAATAAGATGGCTTTCTACCACTTCTGTTCTAGGTGTGAAGTCTTCATCTTTTTCTTCAGCACGAATTTGCTCTAATAGTAATTTGGCAGCTGTTACTCCAATATCTACTCCCGATTGCTCAATAGAAGATAAAGGTGGATCTAACAACTGAGATAAACGCCAATCACCAAAACCAATCACAGAAACATCGTTAGGAATTGAAAGCCCTTTTTCTTTGGCTGCGTTCATTGCCCCAATTGCCGTTACATCATTATTTGCGAAAACGGCATCAAATTCAATCTTTTGGTCTATGAT
Organism: Flammeovirga sp. EKP202; assembly: GCF_014534745.1. Lineage (GTDB taxonomy): Bacteria > Bacteroidota > Bacteroidia > Cytophagales > Flammeovirgaceae > Flammeovirga. The sequence continues at coordinate 63,028 of NZ_JACVVP010000039.1, read as the reverse complement.
ATCGTACATCGTTGATTTCCCTTCATCTAAATCACCTTTAGGACAAGGAATGATCATATTTTCATCTACCGCAATATTATAATCTTTCAAAGCAGCCAAATAACCATTTTTACGATTTCTACCAATAGCAAGATTATCAGGTCCACTTAAATGAATAATATTTTTACAGCCCTGCTTTATCAAATGCTCCGTTGCCATATAAGCACCTTGGAAGTCATCAGTAATCACCTTACTTACGTTGAGCTCTTCAGATACTCGGTCAAACATTACTAAAGGAACACCCTTGTTGACAATGCTTTTTAAATGCGATAAATCGTTAGATTCTTTGGTTCTTGAAATAAGTAGTCCGTCAACTCTGCTAGAGAACATTGCTTTTGTATCTACAATTTCTTGTTCGGTAGATTCATTAGAAATACAGATCATAACATTGTATCCTTCGTTATAGGCTACCTTCTGAACTCCAGAGATTACATTTGCAAAAAAGTCATGTACTATTTCTGGAACTATTATACCTAACACAAAAGATTTATTGTGTCTTAAACTCAAAGCCAGAGAGTTAGGTTGGTAGTCTTTTTCTTTGGCAAGTTTGTGAACAGCGTCTTTAGTATCTTGACTGATATCTGGGTGATTTTTTAGAGCTCTGGAGACAGTAGATTTAGAAATGCCAAGTTCATTGGCGATGTCTTGCATCGTGTATTGCCCTTTTCTCATACTTCTATTTTATAGTTGAATTTCGTTCAAAATTGTACTGTTTTTTGAAAATATATAGAATAACTATGAAATGACCTATTCTTAACAAAAAAAAAGAAAAAATCAGCGCAACCGATTGAAATGAAAAATTGTATATAATTTGTGTTATTCTGATAAAAACAATTTTATTGTTTGTGTTATGGGTAATGTAATGTTTTCCTCTTTTTTAAACTAAAACGTAAAGAGAAGTTAAATGTTAAAATTGTATTAAAATATTTAACTTTTTAACTATTAGATGTTTTTTGAAATATTATTTCGGTATTGATCTGTAAATCAGAATATAAATTCAATAAAATTGTTGCAGTTTATTTCGTGTTTAGTGTTATTGACGTGTATTTTTTTTGGTGAAATTTAAATAAACTAAAAAAATATCATTTTGTCTTAAATAATTAAGTGACTATTTTGCGTAGGCAATAATGTGTAAAACAATATTTGCTAATTGTACTTTTCTAAGATATAATTGTTCTGAAGACTATTTCTCAATAAGAGTTACAAATGGAACAAAGCCTTATTTTATTAACCTTTAGAAGAATTATTGAATTGAAAAGTACTTGTCTATTTGTCTAACTGTATAAGTATGAAAATGAGCATTAATTCTACATGGCGTTATGCTACAACGTTGCTACTTGTTATGTTCTCTATAGTAACTTTTGCCCAAGAGAGAACATTAAGTGGTAAGGTAGTAGATGAAAATGGTGACCCACTACCAGGAGTAGCTGTATTAGTAAAAGGTACTACAAAAGGGGGGACAACTAACTTTGACGGAGAGTATAAAATTACGCTTTCCGAAGGAGAAACTACCTTAGTAGTAAGTTACATCGGCTACAAGACACAAGAGGTCAGTGTGGGTAATCAATCCATTATCGACTTTGCATTGGAAGTGGACGCTGAACAACTTGATGAAGTAGTTGTCATTGGTTATGGTAGTGTGAAGAAAGAAGATGCTACTGGTTCAGTGGCAGCCGTAAATGCTTCTGACTTTAACCAAGGAGCGATTACTTCACCTCAGGAACAACTACAAGGTAAAGTGGCAGGTGTAAATATCTCCACTAATTCAGGTGAACCTGGTGCCGGTGCTACGATTAGAATTCGTGGTGGGTCTTCACTTTCGGCATCCAATGATCCTTTGATTGTAATTGACGGAGTACCCGTAGATAATGGAGAGGTAAGAGGGCAAGCCAATCCTTTATCATCAATTAACCCAAATGATATTGAGACATTTACGGTACTGAAAGATGCTTCTGCAACAGCAATCTATGGTTCAAGAGCCTCAAATGGTGTAATTATTATCACAACCAAAAAAGGTTCTTCTGGTCAAATGAAAATTGATTATGCAGGTAATGTATCTGTAGCGACTGCACCAAAAACAATCGATGTGATGTCGGCTAGTCAATTTAGAGATTTGGTAACACAAGTATATGGCGAAGGAAGTGAAGCGGTATCAAGATTAGGTACTGATGATACGGATTGGCAAAATGAAGTATTAGCGCCAGCTGTTTCTACAGACCATAGTGTATCCGTTGGTGGTGCCATCAAAGATGTCCCGTATAGGGTGTCAATAGGTTATACCAACCAAAACGGTATCGTTAAAACATCAAACATGGAAAGATTCTCCGGAGCAATTTCAGTGAATCCAAAGTTTTTTGATGATCATTTAGCAGTGAGTTTGAATTTGAAAGGAAATATTTCCAATTCAAGATTTGCAGATGCAGGTGGTGCATTGGGTAACGCAGTGAGTTTCGATCCTACAAAACCTGTAAGAGATGGAAACGAGAAGTTTGGAGGCTACTACACTTGGACAGCACCAGACGGTAACCCAGAAGTAAATGCTACTCGAAACCCTGTAGCACTTTTGGAACAAGTTGATAATAGAGGTAAGGTGAATAGATCGATTGGTAATATCCAATTAGATTATAAATTCCACTTCTTACCGGAATTAAAAGCCAATTTGAACGTAGGGTATGACTACTCTTACAGTGATGGCCATAACAATACACCTACAAACTTTGCAGGAGATTATGCAGCGGGTGATGGTGGTAAGAGAAGTACTTACAACCAAACAAGAGATAACAGACTCTTAGATTTTTATTTCCAATACAATAAGGAAGTAGGAGATTTCAATATAGATGCAATGCTTGGTTATTCATGGCAGTACTTCAAGAGTAGTGGTTATGATTATTCAGCCAACGTTTCAGGTTCTCGTATTGACGTAGATAAAGCTTTCGCAACAGAACGTTATCTAGTTTCTTTCTTTGGCCGTGCCAATGTTTCTTATTTACAGAAGTATCTATTGACAGTGACATTAAGATATGATGGTACTTCAAGGTTCTCTCCTGATACACGTTGGGGGGTATTCCCAGCACTTGCATTTGCATGGAACATGAAGAAAGAGAGTTTCTTAGAAACTTCAGACGCTGTAAGTACTTTAAAACTAAGATTAGGTTATGGTGTGACAGGTCAGCAAGATGTAGGTTCAGATTATATATCACAACCTAGATATACCTTTGGACAAGATGTAGTACAGTATCCTGTATATGATTCACAAGGTAATATCACAAGTTATCAAACGATTGCACCTCAAGCTTACGATAGTAGAATCAAGTGGGAATCAACAGCAACTTATAACATTGCCGCAGATTTCGGATTTATGGATGATAGAATCACTGGTACATTAGAGTATTACTATAGACAGTCATTTGATCTCCTAAACACTATTCCTGTTCCAGGTCAGTCTAACTTGAATAACGAGTTAACAACTAATATTGGTGACTTAACAAACCAAGGTATTGAGTTAAGTATGAATGCTAAGATTATTTCTAACTCAAAACTACATTGGGACTTTGGATTTAACTTCACATATAACAGAAATGAAATCACGAAGTTAACGAATGGAGAACAAGAAGGTTTCTTAGGTGTACCAACAGGTCCTGGCCCTTCAAGAGGTACAGGTTCAAAAGTATTGTATCAGAGAGTAGGTAATCCAACAAACTCTTTCTTAGTTTTTGAACAGGTTTATGATTCAAATGGAAAGCCACTTGAAGGAGTTTATGTAGATCACAATGAAGATGGTCAAATCACGAATGAAGATAGGATTAGTGATAAGTATGTAGCACCAGACTTCATACTAGGTCTTAATACTAAGGTATCATATGGTAATTGGGATTTCTCAATGGCAGGTAGAGCAAATATTGGAAACTATGTTTACAATGATGTTGAATCGGCAAATGGAGCATTAAGAAACCTATATGAGTTTAGTGTTTTGACGAATAGAACAACTTCATATTTTGATACTCAATTTACTGGTAATGATAACAACTTACCATTATCAAGCTACTACGTTCAGAAAGCAACATTCTTTAGATTGGATAACATCATGTTAGGTTACAATTTCAATAATCTTGCAGATGGTAAAATCAACCTAAGAGTTTATACAACGGTGAATAACGTATTTGTAATCACAAACTATAAAGGACTTGACCCAGAGATACCAGAAGGTGTAGATAATAACATTTATCCTCGTGCAAGAACATTCCTTTTAGGTGTTAATGTTGGATTCTAAAAAAATTGAAAGAAAATGATAAAGAATATAAATAGAGTTGCAAAACACCTAGCGTTGGCGTGTTCAATTGCCGTTTTTGCTTCTTGTGTAAATGATTTGGACACTAAGCCAATTGATCCAAACGAAATCTCACAAGTGACTCCGGAAAATGCACCCGGAATGTTGGCTAAAATATACAGTGGTTTTACCCTAACAGGTCAAGAAGGGCCAGGTTCTTCTGATATTGTTGTAAATGATGCTGGTAAAGCCTCTTTCTTAAGAAGACTCTTTGTACTTCAAGAATTACCAACGGATGAAGTAGTCTGTTTTTGGGGTGATGTTGAGGTAAATGAAATGAATACACTTTCTTATACCGCCAACAATGAGGCCGTAAGAAACATGTATGACCGTATTAACCTTCAAATTGGATATGCAAATGAGTTTTTAAGACAAACGAGTGGAATCGATGATGCTACTTTAAAAACGCAAAGAGCAGAGGCACGATTCTTAAGAGCTTTAACTTATTACTATGCAATGGACCTTTTTGCGAATATGCCTTTCACAACGGAAGCAGACCCTGTAGGTGCATTTAATCCAGAACAAAAGGACAGAACATTCTTATTTGATTACATTGAAGCGGAATGTAAAGCTGTAATTGGTGAAACTGCAGATGATAATGAAAATATCCTTTTGGATGCCAAAGCAGGTGAAATTGGTAGAGCAGATAAAGCAGCTGCATGGATGTTATTAGCAAGAATCTACTTAAACGCAGAGGTTTATATTAATACACCAAAATACACTGAGGCAATTACTTATCTCAATCAAGTGTTTAGTGCAGGGTACTCTCTAGAGCCAGTTTTTGCAGATCTTTTCAAAGCCGATAATTACAAATGTACGAACGAAATTATCTTTAGTATTAATCAAGATGGTATTGTTGCTCAGACTTTTGGAGGTACAACTTATATGGTAGCGGTAGCTTCTGGTGGTGATGTATCCGGTAAGTTTGTGGGTACAAATGGAGGTTGGCAAGGTAATATTGCACCTTCTACATTCGTCAATAAATTTGATAATTTAACTACGAATGATCCTAATACTAATGATGCAAGAAAAGGTTTCTTCATTACAACAGGTGATGACGGAACGGAGTTAGATATTGACGTTTCAATTCCTTTTGAGTGGGGTACAGAAGGTTATAAATATGTGAAATGGACCAATATTGTAAGAGGAGGAACAACAGAGTGGTTATATTCTCCATCTTATGCAGAAAGAGATGCTGCTACTGAGGTATATACTCCGGGTAGAAGTAATGGTTCTACACCTTATACAGATATCAATTTCCCTTTATTTAGACTTGGAGATGCTAATTTAATGTATGCTGAGGCAGTACTTCGTGGAGGTACTGGAGGTACACGTGCAGAGGCCCTTCAAAAGGTCAATGATTTAAGAACAAGAGCAAAAGCGGCTAACATTCTTGATAGTGATTTGGACCTCGACTTCATTCTTGATGAAAGATCAAGAGAGTTAGCATGGGAAGCTCAAAGAAGATCAGATTTAATTCGTTTTGGGGTGTACACAAAAGGTTATAACTGGCCTTACAAAGGTGGTGCACTCAATGGACAGGATGTAGATGATAAGTTTAAAATTTATCCTTTACCATTCTCTGATATTGGAGCGAACCCTAATTTGAAACAAAACCCAGGTTATTAAGTCAATTGATAGGATTAAAATTGAAAACAATGAAAAAAATATATAAAGGGATTTTGTTGATTGGTCTTTTTGCTGCACTTTATGCTTGTAGTGAAGATTCAACAGAACCAAGAATCTCAGGTTCCGAAAATAACGTCTCTGCCGAGATTTTATCTCCTACAACCGGAACAACGATAGCACTAGATACTGCAAACGGAGGTGCAGACTCAGTAGCGGCTACCTTTGAGTGGTCTCCAGCAAAATACAATGGATTAAACTTGGCAAGAAATTATGAGATTCTTTTGTCAGATACAGAGGATTTTGCAAATACTCAATCTCTAGGGACAACAGGTGATACACAACTTGGCGTACTTACAAAAGATATCAATAATGCAGCTGTAGCATTAGGCTTAGCAGTAGATACAGAACATACAATCTATTCGAGAATCAGTACTACGGTGACGGCTAATATTGATACCTTAATTTCTGAAGGGATTAATTTTAAGATGACGCCATATCTTTCAGTTATTAATTACCCAAGAGTTTACGTTCCAGGTGATTTTAATAATTGGACCAATAATTCTGATACTTATAGTCTTGCTTCGGTGAATTTTGATAATACTTATGAAGGTTATATGCCATTGCAAACTGATGCAGATGGCAACCCAGTAACTGGTAACTTCAAGATTTTAACTGAAAGTGGAAATTGGGATTCACAATATGGCTTGCCGAATGGGTCTCCTCTTCCTACGAATAACCCAGTAGCAATAATTCCCAAAAAAGGAAATGGACCGAATGACGATGATCCAGATGCTTGTAGAGTACCTAGTAGTGTTGGAGATCAAGTTCAATATCGTTTGATTGCTAAATTAGGTGAAACAGATGGTTCTTATACAGCCGAGGCATCTATTTGGAGAATTGTTGGGGACGCAACACCTAATGGATGGCCGGGTGATGCTCCTAATGATAAGAATGATACTGATATGGTTTACGATAGAGCGACAAATACATGGTCTGTTGATGTGACTTTAACAACAGGTAACTTGAAATTTAGAGCGAATCACTCTTGGGACTTAAACTTAGGTACAGGTGACCAAGGGCCAAATTCATTAAAATATGGAGGTGGAGATATTCCAATATCTACAGCTGGTGAATATACAGTGAAGTTAGATCTTTCAGATGCTCCAAATTGGAAGTATGAATTAATACAAAAATAAAGGATTGGAATGACTAGTAAATAGATTGAATCAAAATTTATTTTCATCTTACAACACCAATCATAAAATTTATTTTCAGAGGTTACTTAACTATTATTAAGTGACCTCTTTTTTTATAAAATAACGCAACCGATTGCGCTACCGTTTTCGAGTAATTAACACAAAATCAATTGTTTATATGTTTGAAAATATTTAGTGTTATTCATACCTTTATCATAGAATATGAAAATGAAATCTTTTTAAACTACATTATGAGAAGACTTTTACAAAAAGCTGCTTGGCTTGCTTATGTGCTTATGGCTATTCCTTTTTGGGCCAATGCGCAAGTCACAACTAATCCAGAGAAATCAACTGTTTTAACTGAAAATGTTGTTATCACAATAGATGTCTCAGGAACACCTGTGGCTGGCAATGATGATCTATACCTTTGGGCATGGAGTGACGGTGTTGGAGATTTTGCAACCAACGGTACTTGGGGTGCCTCTTCAGATGGTGCTAAACTTAAAAAGGAATCAGACAACGTATTCTCTTTTACTTTCCCTATAACAATGGGAGAGAATACTTATAACAATATCGCTGAAATTTTAGGTGCTGCAGACAGTCCAACTTCTATCAAGTCCGTGGGTGGTTTGGTAAAAACTGTTGACGGTAGTGCTAAAACAAATGATTTATCAATTCCAATTGAAGATCTTGCTGTATCGGTTACTGTAGTAAAACCTTTAGAAACAGATTTATTTGTTGAAGGTGATAAAGTTGAAATCGAAGCGACTTCTCCTGCAACTTCACAATTGGTTATCAAAGTCAATGACGCTGAAGTAGCATCTGTTGAGGGAACTTCTATCACACATACAATTCAAAGTGCTCCGGCAGGAGATTTGAAAATTGAAATTTCTGCATCTTCAGGAGGATTAACAGACACGCAAACATTAAATTTTGTAGTAGGTAAAACAGTTGAAAAAGCTGATAGACCTGCATACGCTACTTTGTTAGGTCCTAACTATAATGGATCAGAAGTGACATTAGTCTTACAAGACCCAGCACAAAAGAAGAATTTTGTGAATGTAATTGGTAGTTTTAATGATTGGAGTGATTTGTCGGCTTACCCAATGAAGTTAGACGAAGAAGCGGAGGAGAACTACTGGTGGTACACATTTACAGACTTAGATCCTGATGCTGAATACATCTATCAATATTTAATTGATGGTACTGTAAAAATTGCAGATCCATATACTGAAAAAGTATCAGATCCTTATGATGATAAATACATCAATCAAGATTATGAAAGATATCCAAATCTAATTGCATATCCTGAAGGGAAAACAGATAAAAGAGCGTCAGTTTTACAAATCAACCAACCTACTTATGGTTGGAAGAATACTGACTTTACAGCTGCACCTTTAGCAGAAGCAGTAGTTTATGAATTGCATATTAGAGATTTTGTAGAAAATGATACTTATGAAGAGGCGATTCAAAAATTAGATTACATCAAGGATTTAGGTGCAAATACAATTCACCTAATGCCAGTAAACGAGTTTGAAGGAAATGATTCTTGGGGTTATAATCCTAACTTTTACTTTGCTCCTGATAAATATTATGGACCAAAAACAAAGTTGATGGAATTCATTGACGAAGCACATGGTAGAGGTATCGCGGTGATTATTGACTTGGTATTGAATCACTCTTTCCATTCATCTCCAATGATCAGAATGTACAATACTGATGGTGAGTTTGGTGATCCTTCTGCTGATAACCCGTGGTTCAATGAAGAATCTAATTTTGAAAATGAAGGCTTACAGTGGGGTGCTGATTTCGACCATGAAAGTAAGTACACTCAAGCATTAGTGGATAGTGTAAATGCACACTGGATGAAATATTACCATGTAGATGGTTTCAGATTTGACTTTACAAAAGGCTTTAGTAATAACATTAAAGGAGAGGATGACTTCTGGGGAAGTAAAAAAGATACTGATAGAATACGCTTGCTAACAAGAATGAAAGATGAGATTCTTGCTAGAAATGCGAATGCGTATGTAGTGTTTGAACACCTTTCTGATAACGAAGAGGAAGTAGAATTGGCGAATGCAGGTATTTCATTATGGGGTAACATTAACCATGACTTCAGAGATATTGTAAAAGGCGGAAACAAAAATATTTCTTGGCAATCACCAAGAGAAAGAGGAATGCCAATTCACGGTGTGATGTCTTATATGGAATCACATGATGAGGAACGTTTGATTTTCGATTCAGAAAACTATGGATCAAGATACCAAACATATGATTTGAAAGTGCTTCAAAATGGTATTGACAGAGAAAAATTAGCCGCTGCATTCTTCTTCATGGTACCTGGTCCAAAAATGATATGGCAATATGGTGAAGTAGGTTATAACGTATCGATCAATCAAGTAGAATATCAAGGTGAAATTGATGGAGGTAATAGAACAGCAAGAAAACCTTTGATTTCAGAATTCGATACTGAAAACGATGCAATTCGTCAACAATTGTACGACACTTATGCCGCTTTATTGAAATTAAGACATGATGAGAACTTAGGTGCTTTAGCAGATGCGGATTATACTTTTAATCTATCTGATGAAGTGAAAACAATCGCTTTAAATGGAGCAAATGCAAAAGTAAGAATCATTGGTAACTTCACGTTACAAGCATTAGAGGAGCACACTTATGACTTCAGTGCTGACGGTGATACTTGGTATAGCTATTTTGAAAATGGTAAAGAGTATGCTGGTAGTGGAGCGTTAACTTTAAATCCATCAGAGTTTGTTGTTTTAGTAAATAAAGCAGTAGACTACCCAACAGATGGATTGGTAACTGGGTTTGTTCCAATGGTAGAGGTAACTCCATATGGTTTTGTTGAAGAAGATGAAATTAAGGTGTACTTTAACCCAGCTCGTAGCGATCAAGAATTTGGTACAACAATTTCTATGACAGCGGGATTAATTTTGGATGAGTACGGTTCAGGAAATATCACAAATGAGAAATCAATGAATATGGTGAAAGAGGGTGATAAGTATGTTGCTTCTTTCGTTCCAAAAGATTTCTTTGAATTGGGTGATGACGCAAAACCTTATGAATTATCATTGAAATTTGACGATGCCAACTCTGATGCTTCAGAGGGGCCAGTATTTGTTGACTTCGTTGAAAATAATAAGAAATTATATATTGTAGGTGATGTTTTAGGTATTGAATGGAATCCAGCTAATGCCATCGAAATGTTATCTGATGGAGAAGGAGGATTCTATTTAGAAGATGCACCTCTTACTAAAGGACAGATTTTCAAGTTCATTGACCAAAAAGATTGGAACGGTGGACAATGGGGATACGAAAGTGATGGTAAATTAAAAGTTGCCAAAGGTGAAGGAGGAGACATTGAAGTACCTGAGACAGGTAATTTCACTGTGAAGGCCAATATTGATGAATTAACGTATTCAATCGAGCCTGATGAACCTACAGCGATTGAGGATGATGAATTATCAAACTCAGTTTCAGTTTATCCTAACCCAACATCTTCTGAAGTAAGTATTTTCGGAGATAGTTTGGTAGGCGACGTAACTTATCAATTAAGAGACAATACGGGTAGAGTTGTGTTATCGGGTCAAGTGAGAATTTCTAATTTCGCAATGACCTTAGATTTATCGGAAGTCTCAGCAGGAATTTACTTTGTGGATATCAACACTTCAAAAGGAAGAGTGGTGAAAAAAGTAATTAGAAAGTAGACTTCGTGAGAAGTTGTACTGTTGAGCAAATAAAAAAGAGAAGCTTTGTGGTAAAGCTTCTCTTTTTTTTGTGGATGAAAATTTTTAATCCTAAAATAATAACCACCTGACTAGCAAACTAAATTATCCTCAAGTTCTCTGTCAGAATCGAATAATGTTCCAAGACTACCTCTTAAGAATTTGATATAAAAGTCTTCAGAGTCATTTTCTAACGGAATTCTTACAATGGAGGTTTCTTTAGTACTTTGTTCAATAGTAATGGATAATTGATAGGTATTTAAGTAATCAATCCAAGCAGAATTTATTTTTATTATTTTACCCGAAGGATAGTCTTTATTGTTAAAACGAATCCATTTTCCGAGCATCAGATCAAATAAACTACGATAAATAGACATAATGGTAAAAGTTATACTATTATAACGTAGTACTTTTGAAAGTATTCTATTAATTTACTTTTTTAAATTCAAATAGATCGAAATTAACAAATCTGTCGAAAACTTTTAGAGCAATATGGCTAAGAAGCGCAAACAATCGAATACTAAAATTTATATTGGCCTCGGAATAGCAGTCATTATCATAGGAATAGTAGGATATTTTTACAATAAAAATAAAGAAGTTGTTACCAAAGTTGAATTTGCGGTAGCCACAAAGGGGAAAATTACCGAAAAAGTATCCGCTTCAGGCAGGGTACAACCTATTAATGAAGTCAATCTTTCTTCTGAAGTTTCTGGTGAAATTAGAGAGCTATATGTTCAAGAAGGCGACTCTGTAAACACCAAACAATTACTTGCTCAAATTAGACCTGATAACTTTCAGTCGGCCTTAGATCAAGCAAGAGCATCTTTAAACGCTCAAAAAGCACAGTTGGCGAGGTCAAGAGCGGATGAAGCCCAAAATGAAGCAAGATTGCATCAAGCAGAATTAACTTTCAAAAGAAATGAGAACCTATGGAAAGACAAGGTGATTTCTGATCAAGACTATGAAAACAGTAAGGCAGACTATGAAATTGCTCAAGCGAATTTAAAAGCTGCAAAAGAAAGTGTAAGAGCTTCAGAATATACTGTAAAAAGTGCAGTAGCACAGGTAGATGATGCGAAAGAAAGTTTGATGTTGACAAAGATTTTTGCACCAATGTCTGGCGTTGTTTCCAAGTTATCCGTTGAAAAAGGTGAAATGGTTGTAGGTGCCCGTCAAATGTCAGCCACTGAGTTGATGCGTATTGCAAACCTTGCTGAAATGGAAACAAGAGTAGATGTAAACGAAAATGATATCATTCGTATTCACGAAGGTGATACTGCTATAATTGATGTTGATGCTTATTCTTATCAAGACCTTAAATTTAAAGGGATAGTAACAGCTATTGCCAACTCAGCAAATGAAACAACAAGTACAGATGTTGTAACTGAGTTTGAAGTGAAAATCAGAATATTACCTTCTTCCTATTCAAATTTATTAGCAGAGAACAAAAGCTCTGAGTCTCCATTTAGGCCTGGTATGACAGCAAGTGTTGATATTATTACTCAAACGAAAAAGGATATTTGGATTGTTCCATTAACCGCTGTAACCACAAGAAAGAGATTTGAATTGAAGAAGAATGAAGAGGCTAGTGCTGAGAAAGAGAAAGAGGAGGGAGAGGTAAAAATAGCCGCTGATGCAAAAGATAATGAGCTAGAAGAAGTTGTATTTGTTTACAATAAAGAATCTCAAAAAGTAGAAGCAAGAATCGTAAAAACGGGAGTGAGTGATTTTGAAAATATCGAAATTGTTGATGGTATTTACGAAGGAGACGTTGTGGTAAGAGGTCCTTTTAGAGTAGTTTCAGAAACACTTTCTAATGGAGATAAAGTAGAGGCGATGAGTGATGAAGAGGCAAACAAGAAGCCTTGGGAATAATAATCGTTAAAATTTAGATCTAACACTGACTTTGTATATTGTTCTTTAAGGATAATATACAAAGTCTTTTTATTTTAGTTCGATGCAATAGGTAATCTACAGCCGTAGTTTTAAAAGCAGTTGAATAAGTGATTACAGAAATAAGGGATATAGAAAAGAAAGTTTAGAATGTCAGAATCATCAAAAGCAGTAAAAGAGCCATTAAACAGATCACAGAAAAATGTATTTTGGTTATTATTTATAAGTATTTCACTACTCAATCTATATGGTAATTATATTGATAGTGATGTTCTTATTATTTATTCAAAACCCTTTATCATACCTTTTATTGCAATTTATTTTTCCACCACTTGGCAGGAAAAGTCTGAAAACTCAATTATTTACAAAAGTATGATGATTGGTTTTTTCTTTGCTTGGTTAGGCGATTTATACATGATGTTCAATGAAGATCAAGATATTATGATGATTGCCTTATTCTGTTTTTTAGTGAGTCATTTATTATATATCATTGCCTTGTTTTTTTCTAGTGTAAAAGGAAATTATAAATGGTTATTCATTGTGACACTTCCTTTACTTTTCGTTGGAGGGTATTTAGGAGATCAGATAGGAGGGACTAATAAAGTGATGGCTTTATCAATCATTTTGTATAGTATTGTTATTTCTGTTATGTTTTCTTTTACAGCAATAAGAATGTTCAGAATGAAAAACATATGGGGGGCGTTAACCTGTTTGGGTGGCTTATTATTTATAGGATCTGATATGATGATTGGCTATAAGAATTTTCAGTCAGTGGATATTTCTGAAGTATACATAATGCTAACTTACATTTTGGCACAAGTCTGTATCACAAGAGGAATGTCAGTAGAAGGCGAGCAATAAAAAAAAGAAACACCCTTAATAAAAGGTGTTTCTAAACAATATTATCGTCAAATGAATAGAGTGTGTATATATAATTTCTTTACATATTTTGTATTCTTATATATAGACAACTAAAGTTGGAGCATAGACAAAAAAATATCAAATATTTTTAAAAAAAATTGTGAGCGGGATTTATTTACATATTCCTTTTTGTAAACAAGCATGTCATTATTGTGATTTTCACTTCAGTACATCTTTGAAAACCAAAGATTTAGTATTGGAGTCCATGTTGAAGGAAATCGAAATGCAAAAAGGATTTCTTTCTGAAAAAATTCAAACAATTTATTTTGGAGGCGGCACGCCATCCATCTTATCTACGCAAGAATTAGGAAGTTTACTGGATGGAATCAACAAATACTTTACTATTGATAGTGAAAATCTAGAGTTGACACTAGAGGCAAATCCTGATGATTTGACAACCTCAAAATTAGAGGAACTGTCATCGCTAGGGGTGAATCGATTGAGTATTGGTCTCCAATCGTTTCATGAACCTCATTTGAAAATGATGAATAGAGCCCATAACGCTGAAGAAAGTAAGCAGTGTGTCAAAATGGCTCAAGATGCAGGCTTTTCAAACCTTACTATTGATCTGATTTATGGAATACCTGCTTCCGATCATTCAATTTGGGAAAACGACTTAGCAACAGCTTTAGAGTTAGATGTACCTCATATCTCTTCTTACTGTTTAACTGTTGAGCCAAAAACGGCTTTAGGTCAATGGTCAAAAACAGGAAAATTTAAACCTGCTGAAGACGAGTTTGCAGCGGAACAGTTTGAATATTTGGTTCAAACCTTAAAAGAAAAAGGGTATGAACAATATGAGATTTCAAATTTTGCAAAAGAAGGGTTTTATTCTAAACATAATAGTTCGTATTGGCAGGGCAAACCTTATTTGGGGATAGGTCCTGGTGCTCATTCCTTTGATGGACATCAGCGAAGACAATACAATGTTTCTAATAATCCAAAATACTATAAATCGATTCTAGACCATCAGAAATTGGATTGTGAAGTGGAACAACTTACAAGAGAAGATGGTATCAACGAGTATCTTCTGACAACACTAAGAACTAGTTGGGGGTGTGATACAGAGCATTTGAAAAATATATATCAATTTGATCTTAAAGAAGAGAAAAAGAGAGAATTAGAGAAAATGTATGATGCTGGATGGCTAATTTGGAAAGAGAACAAGCTCATTTTGTCTTCATCTGGGAAATTATTTGCTGATCAGATTGCTAGTGATTTATTCCTATAAGTTCTATTTTCTGTTCAATAATGTTTGTAAATAAGGTGTAGTTCGTGGCTTATTAACTGTTAACTCTTTTATATTGTGGTGAATAATGTTATTTTTATAACATTCTTAACCCCTACAACAAGATTAATAATTCCAAAATATGAATGAAGAGCTACTTAATTTTTATGAAAACTGTAAACTTGGGGTAGCAGTTTATAAACGTTTGAGTGAAAATAATTACGAATTTGTGTATTACAACCCATCAGGTAAAATGATGGATGGCGTGGAAGGATTGGATGTGATTGGAAAAAAAGTGCACGAAATCTTCCCGAATGTTTTTGAATTTGGACTTATAGAAACTCTTGAAAGAGTTTATAAAACAGGAACCCCTTCCGAAATGCCAATAAAAGGCTACGTCGTGGATAGTGAGACGACTTTGTACAGAACCAATAGAGTTCAAAAGTTATCTTGTGGTTTGATTGTTTCCGTCTATTCAGATGAATCAAAGCTATTTTCCTATATCAATAAAATTGAAAATGAAAATGCTGTTTTAACGCGAGCATTAGATTACACATCTCACAATTTAAGAGGTGATTTATCTACATCATTAGGTGTATTTGAACTTTTTGAGACCGTTGATGTTTCTCCAGAAGAAAAATACACTCTGTTGAAAGTGGTAAAAGACAACCTTGAAAAAATTGATATTAAAATTCACCGTCTCGTTCGGCTATTATCAAAAGGTATTTCAGTTAAAAATTAAAATCAAATGTACATCGTGTGCATTTTCAGAAACAAAAAAGAGTTTGCCTCAAAATAATGAAGCAAACTCTTTTTATATATAAACTACTTGATGAATTCTTACATCATACCTGGCATGCCACCACCCATTGGAGGCATAGCAGGAGCGGCAGCAGCACCACCTTCTTCCTTCTCATTAGAAACTACACAGTCAGTAGTTAATAATAAAGAAGCAACTGAAGCAGCGTGCTCTAATGCTAAACGAGTTACTTTAGTTGGGTCGATTACACCAGCCTCAACTAAGTCTTGGTACTCCTCAGTACGAGCGTTGAAACCGAAGTTACCTTCGCCTTCTAAGATTTTGTTTACGATTACTGAAGCCTCTAAACCAGCGTTACCCAAGATAGTTCTCAAAGGAGCTTGGATAGCAGTTTTGATGATTTGAACACCGATAGCCTCATCAGGGTGAGCAGTTTCAACCGCATCAAGAACAGCAGAAGCACGTAGTAAAGCAGTACCACCACCAACGATGATTCCTTCTTCAACTGCCGCACGTGTAGCTGCTAAAGCATCATCTACACGGTCTTTCTTTTCTTTCATTTCAGTTTCAGTAGCAGCACCGATGTAGATAATTGCTACACCACCAGCTAACTTCGCTAAACGCTCTTGTAATTTTTCTTTGTCGTAATCTGAAGTAGTGTTTTCAATTTGAACACGGATTTCAGCAACACGAGCAGCAACAGCATCAGCAGTACCAGCACCATTTACAACAACAGTGTTGTCTTTGTCGATGATTACTTTCTCAGCTGTACCCAACATATCGATAGTCGCATCTTCTAGTTTCATACCTGTCTCGTCAGAGATTACAGTACCACCAGTTAAGATTGCGATGTCTTGTAACATTGCTTTACGACGGTCACCAAAACCTGGAGCTTTAACAGCTGCCACTTTTAATGCACCACGGATTTTGTTGACTACCAATGTAGCTAAAGCTTCAGAATCAACATCCTCAGCGATGATTACTAATGGCTTACCAGTTTGAGCAACAGCTTCTAAAACAGGAAGTAATTCTTTCATTGTAGAAACCTTCTTGTCGTAGATTAAGATAAATGGAGTTTCCATATCCGCTTCCATTTTCTCTGTGTTCGTCACAAAGTAAGGTGATAAGTAACCGCGGTCAAATTGCATACCTTCTACTGTTTTTACTTCAGTTTCAGTACCTTTAGCTTCTTCAACAGTGATCACACCATCTTTACCTACTTTTTCCATTGCTTCAGCGATCATTTTACCGATCTCAGCATCGTTGTTGGCAGAGATAGTGGCTACTTGCTCAACCTCTTTGTTTGTTTCAACAGTCTTAGAAACGTTCTTTAATTCACCAACGATTGCTTTAACCGCTTTGTCTATACCACGTTTCAAGTCCATTGGGTTCGCTCCAGCTACAACGTTTTTGATACCTGTAGTGAAGATCGCTTGTGTCAATACAGTAGCAGTAGTAGTACCGTCACCTGCTTCATCAGCAGTTTTAGAAGCTACTTCTTTTACTAATTGAGCACCCATATTTTCGATTGGCTCCGCTAATTCGATTTCTTTAGCAACTGAAACACCATCTTTAGTAACGTGAGGTGATCCAAATGATTTTTCTAAAATTACGTTACGTCCTTTTGGTCCTAAAGTAACTTTTACAGCGTTCGCTAATGCGTCAACACCTTTCTTTAATCCTTCGATTGCTTCAGTATCGAAATGAAGATTTTTTGCCATGATTTTTTTATATTTTTAATAGAGAATTTTGATTGATTCTCTGTTGAAATTTTGTTTTAATAATTGTGGAACTTCATCCACCAGTAAATTCAATTAAACGATTGCTAAAATGTCAGCCTCACGCATGATCAAATAATCACTTCCGTCTACGTTTAATTCAGTTCCTGAGTACTTACCATAAATGACAGTGTCACCAACTTTAACAGTTAAAGGCTCATCTTTAGTACCATTACCAACCGCTACAACAGTACCTCTTTGAGGTTTTTCTTTAGCGTTATCAGGAATAAAAAGACCTGATGCTGTTTGAGTTTCTGCAGCTGCAGGCTCAATTAAAACTCTATCTGCTAGGGGTTTAATGTTTACTTGTGACATTTTTATTTATCTGTTTTGTAATTTTTGTTTTTCTAAAAAGTCTAGAAGAAAAAAATAATCTTCATTGCCTTTTTTGCATGAAGTGTGCCAATGTAAAATATGCCTAAGAAATGTCAGTTTTACTGACAAAGCGGCAGTACAATAAAAATGAATCAGAAAGTAATAATGCTACTTAATGAATATGTTTGTAACATAAATGGTTTTGAATTTAACCTTTATTATATTTGGGTGACCTAAGAGTTATTTTCTTAGCTATTCTTTTTCCAATTATTTTTTATCTAAAACATGAGCAAACTTAGATTCTTATTTATTTATTGTATTCTATTATTGAATGCATTCGGTATCGTGCATGCACAAACATCCAACTCCTCCCTTTATTTGAAAGGATCTGCATTACCTAATGACTTGGATATTTTGAAATTGGTGAATGCAGGCAACTCAAATTATGAGACTATTTTGTATGCAACTCGAGATGGAGAAATCTCTTTTGAATCGAAAAAAGGTGAGCAATTCGGTATGTCAATGGATGGAGTACTGTCAAAAGGTGGAGCGTCAATTCCTGTTGATGTTGATGGTGATCAATCACTTTTTCATATTCATGTTGATCTAGCAAATATGACCTATGAAATAACAGAATTAAAAGGACTCTCTGTTGTTACTAAATTTGATAAGGAAAATTCTGATTGGGGTACACCAATGGATTTGTCATATTCCTATCAAAACAAGGTGCTTACCTTTGATCTGCCCTATAGTTTTTTATTACAAGATAGGTATAAGATAGTAGCAGATGCAGATAAAGAACTGGAGTGGTATGGTGCTACAGTCTCTAACCTGTCTTTTTCTGATCAATCAGGAGGTATGACAGTCAATGGGATATTGACCAATTTTGCCTTTGACTATTATTATGATTTAGGCATTGCATCAATTTCTATAGATAGCGAAAGAAAGCATTTTGTTACAGGAATCAGTACTACTAGTGATAATGTAATTGTACTAGGAACAGATTATGATAATGTTGGGAATAAGTATGTTGTAGGTAACTGTTATGATTGTGGTAGTGATTCATTAGGTTATATACAAAAAAATAATGGTGATAAACTCCTTTTTAGTACAACTTTTCAAAATAAAAGAGGAGAGTTTTTACAAGTAAGTGATGATGGTGAAATTATTACAATTTTAGTCAATAATACTACAGAAAATGGTATTGACTTTAACAACATCAATTACACTGACACGAATGAAGATCAGTTAGTCTTGTTTGTGTTGAATAATGACCTTTCCGTTGCTTACACTAAGAAAGTACTTCGTTCATCTACTTTGGGTTTAATAAAAAATGACGGTTATGATCTGTCCATAGATTCAGAAAATAATATTTATACTCAACTTTACCTTGCTGATGGAGAAGTAACAGTGAATGAAGTAAATGAAACTTTTGATTCAGATGCTATTATTCAATTAACAAAATGGAATGCTTCTGGAGCGCATCAGTGGAGTAAAAACCTGACGTTTTATGAAGTTACTGATTTTGAGGTAAGTATCATGGCTACTGACATGTCTGGAAATATTTATGTAGTATCAGATTTGGCAACAGATGGTTATCAATTTGACGATAATTGGGGTACTTATCCTGTGACAAATGATTTACTTTCAGTAAAGATTAATACAGACTTTAGTTTCATGATTTATACATTATTTAGTCGAAGAAATGATGAAAAAGCGTCTACTATTTATAGTATAAAAAGAGGTCAGGAAGAGGTGTTTGTATCAGGTATTTTTCATAAGGATGAAGAAATTAGTTATTATGGAGATTTTAAGTCTGAGAATTATGATAAAGCATATTTTGTTGCAAGTTTTAACAATGAAAGGTTAGATAATGTTGTTTCATTTTATTTAGATGATCCAGGTTTGATCAAAAAAGATAATATTTCAATAGAGGCAGATTCTCTGGAGAATTATTATGTATCATTTAATATTTCTTCAAAGGTGGAAGTATATATGGATCGTGACTACAAAACGTATATCAACGACTTTTCACAAGGTATAAATATCTTTAAGTTTTATGGTTATAATAAATTCAAGGGGTATGGTCAACTGCTTTTCGATGGAGTCAATTATACAAACTTAGATTTAGATCTTTCCAACGGAATTAAAGTAAATGGTAATTTAACGGAATCAGGGTCTGTAATTCAAAATAATCAATCAATACACTCTATAAGCAGTGCTGACAAAACGCTAGAGATAGATTTTGACTTAGAACCAAATACTGATTTTAAAGAAGAACATCCAATTCATTCTTCTAAGGAAATAACGATAGAAGGAACTGCTATTACAAGAAACTCACTATCCTTGTTAAACAAGAAAGACAATATCTTTTACGGTATTAATTACTTGAAAAATGAAGGAGGAATCTTGTTTGAAAATGATAATGGTGAAAAACTTTCAATTGATGAACAATTTAATCTAATTGTTTCTGAAATGGAATACCCACTTAATGGTGAAGGTGATTATTCAACTTATTATTATACGATTGATATTTTCAATAAAAAAGCATCACTTCATGAAATCACATCTGTGGCCTATCAACCTGTTGTTGATGGCGAACTAGGATCATCAATTGAGATTAATACTGTTGAACATCATTCTGATAAAGGTTTTATCAAGTATATCTCTGAAGAAATAACACTTGAGCATGAATTTTATTTTATGTTGAATGGTGATACTACGCTTTTAATCGGTGATGAATGGAATGTAGATAACCGTTTTCCGATTAGAGCAAATAAAGGACTGAAAGCTCAATTAGTTTTCTACATGGACTATATCAATGGTTATTTTACTTATGAAATTTTATCAGACAATATTTCAAAAATCAATGATGTGAAATTTGATAGCACTTATAATTATATAGCAATTGAATCAGATGTAGATCAAAACATCTATCGATTAGGGGTTGATATAGAAAGTCAAAGTACTTCGAATTTACAAAAACTCAATAGTGCAGGAGAGGTGCTTTCAAGTAAGACCTTCTCACTTGGTACAATAGATGTTTTTGGTAATAATCTTAAGGTAGATGAGGCAACAGGCAATATGATACTAGTTTTGCAGAACAGAGATCATGCTCGGTCTTTTACTTTTGATGGTCAGGATTATGTACTAGAGTCAGGTTCAACATCAGTAATTGTTTATTTAGACAATGAGTTGAATATTCTAAATTATGTAGATACTGTAGGGATCAGCGATGACATCTCGGTGACAACTTATAATGGAAAAGGGTATTATGCAGAATTTGAACATACCAATGATATGATTTACGTTCATAGTCTGGATGCCGATAAAAAGGAAGAGGTTACTACTTTTAGTGTCAACATGACTGGTTCTTATTATATAATTACTTTGACAGCAGATAAAGAAGGTTTGTTGTATTTGTCGGGTGAATTCCAATGTTCAGGTATTTCAACTGTTGAAGAAGGAGAACTGGAAGCTTTTAAAAATAGAGAGATTAACGCTCCTTTGATTGCAATCAATTCTAGTGACGGATCAATAAAATGGGCAAAAGCATTGATATCAGGAGAATTGGGTGGAGGTATAGGCTGGCCAACTGGTTTTCAAGCTGGTGATAGTTCCGTTTATATCACAGGATGGATCTATGAAGCCGATACACTTCTTGAAGATCATTTAGTCCCTAATGTAGAAGATATTGATGTTGGAACTTACTCAAACTTTGCCTTAAAAGTTGATAATGATGGAAATGCAGTTTGGAGTGAACTTCTTCCATATGAATACAAATACAGCTTTAATTTCGGTTATACTAGAGTATTAGTTGATGAAGATGAAAGTTTATATTATTTATTGGATATTAAATCGGATATAACAACTTCTGGTCAAGATGTACTTTATACTACTTCAAACAGAGAAACCTATAATGCCTTAATCAAATATTCTAAAGATGGGGTAAGGGAAAAAGTAACACCGCTAAGACCTGTGATGACTAGTTTAAAAGATATGGTGAAGGTAGATGATGAAGTGATCATTACGGGTGGAATGACATATCAAGACAGATATTTTAATTACCAAGACTTTAAATTTATCAACCGAGATGATGAAAAAGTGAATTATACTCTTTTTGTACAAGACGAATATTCTTTCACATCTGAACCTGAAGATATTTACAAGGAAGTGACATGGAATATCAACATGCAGCCTCTTATTGAAGTTTCTTTATTTGATCCTGAGGAAGATTCATTATCAATTTTGATCAAAAGCCCTTCTTCTTCAATTTATAGAGTCGTTTCTACTCATGAGGGAAATGGTATATATAATTTTAGCTATTCATTTACTGATGAATCATTGACCTATGAACTTTCTGTAAACGGAGAAAAAGAAGAAGTACAATCTGTTAGGACTTATACCATCACTGAAGAGGAGAATACCATTGATGTTATTTACCAATTCTCAAACTATCAAGAATTTAAAGAAGAACATCTAGTTGTTGAAAAAATTGATGAAGAGGCCATAGAAATAAAAATTGACGAGAGCTTATTCACAAGTTTAAGTGGAACTGAAAAGAAATTTCTATTAATGCAGAAAAATGGAGATGCTGTTCCTGATTATGTAGTTTTTGATCAAGAAACATTAACCATAACAATTGATGTAACTAAGCTTCCTTCTGGTACAAGAGTAAAAGCAATAGAAGATCTTAACTTGGTATTGGTAGGTAATGATGAGTTACAAAACACCGTTGCTGTAGAAATTATCTTGACTTTAGATGAATATTTGAAAGATATAGACGGAGATATTACTTCAATAGATGATGAACTAAAAAAGTATATTAAGGTGTTCCCAACAAAAACAGAAGGAGTAATTAATATTCATACTTCGCTTAAAGGGTATGAAGTGGCGGTTTATGATATAAACGGAAAACTACTACATTCTGAAATTGCGGATTTGAACACTTCCATCAAAACAGAAAACTTTTCTAGTGGTATGTTGATCATTAAGGTGAAATCAAATGTAGGTTCATTCAACTATAAAGTTTTAAAATAAAGTCTCAAAATAGGAGATAAAAAAAGAGTATTCATTAATTATCGGTGAATGCTCTTTTTTTATGTGACGATTGTTACATTAACTATCATTTTCTTTTTCCACATTTGCATCAGATAATAACATTCAAATGCAAAAACACTTTACGATAGTACCTTGGCTCAAAAATTATAAGAAGTCA
The DNA here is from genome assembly GCF_014534745.1 of Flammeovirga sp. EKP202. GTDB lineage: Bacteria > Bacteroidota > Bacteroidia > Cytophagales > Flammeovirgaceae > Flammeovirga. The sequence goes on along the minus strand of NZ_JACVVP010000039.1, from coordinate 39,975 downwards.
TATCTTTCCGGAGATTTATTTGCGGGATTGACGGTTGGCATTATGTTGATTCCACAAGGGATGGCCTATGCTAGTTTAGCGGGAATGCCTGCGGTTTATGGATTGTATGCGGCCATGGTTCCTCAATTTATTTATGCTCTACTAGGTACATCAAGACATGTTTCTGTAGGACCGGTAGCCATTGACTCTATGTTGATCGCAGCAACGGTTTCTTCCATAGCGTCAGTCTCTTCAGACAATTACATTGAGGCAGTACTGTTGCTTACTTTAATGATTGGATTGTTTCAAGTGTTTTTTGGGTTGATCCGATTAGGGTTCTTGGTGAATTTCATGAGTAAGCCTGTGATTAGTGGTTTTACATCGGCGGCGGCCTTTATCATTGGTATTGATCAATTAAAAAATCTATTTGGAGTTGAATTGACCGCTAGAGGAACGGCTTTAGAAGTTTTATGGGCAACAGTTCAGCAATTTGATGCTTTTAATGTGCAATCCATTTTAATTGGTATTTCGGGCTTATTTATTATTCATTTCACTAAGAAATGGTTGAAAAAAGTTCCGGGTTCATTAGTGGTGGTATTATTTGGTTTGGGTATAATGTATTTTTTCCACTTGGAAGTGAAAGTTTTGGGTAGTATACCTAGTGGTTTACCGGTATTGAAAATTCCTTACTTTAAGCTGGACCTTATACTACAATTATTGCCTGCATCGGCTATTATTGGATTGATCGCTTATATGGAATCTATTTCTGTTTCAAAAGCATTACAACTCAAGCATAAAAATGAATATAAAATCAAAAATAATAGGGAGTTTATTGCTTTGGGATTAAGTGATATTATTGGGTCATTTTTAGGTGCTTTTCATACTACTGGGGGGTTCAGTAGGTCAGCAGTAAATGAGCAATCAGGTGCAATAACTAATTTAGCGAATATAATAAGTGGCGTTATTTTACTGTTTACACTATTGTTTTTAACGCCTTATTTTGAAGAATTGCCTTTGGCTATCATTGGAGCAATTATCTTGGTGGCAGTGTACGGTTTAATTGACATAGAATATCCAAGGTTGTTGTGGAAAACCAAAAGGGAAGATTTCTATATGTTAGCTATCACATTTCTGGTGACCTTATTTTTTGGAATTCAAATTGGGATTCTTTCAGGAATGATCTTATCCCTTTTATTGTTAGTAAGACGTACAGCAATGCCTCATATCGCTGTTTTAGGAAAACTGAAGGGGTGTAATGAATATAGAAATACAAATCGTTTTAGTGATGTTGAAGTGCGTGACGATGTTTTGATCATTCGTCAGGATGCACAAATGTACTATGCAAACTGTAATCATTTCTATGAATTTGTATTGCAAGAAGTCGAAAAAAAGAAAGATACTTTAGAAGTGGTTGTACTTCATTTCGGGAGTGTTTCTAATATAGATTCTACAGCATTGTCTGTATTGGAGGATTTAATTCTTGAATTACAACAAATGCAGATTAAAACATATTTCTCTGATATGATTGGACCTGTACGTGATTTCTTAAATCGGGTAGGGTTTATCAAAAACTTAGGGAAGAACCACTTTTTCTTAGATGTTCAAAATGCGATTGATTTTTTTGATCAGAAAGGTAATCAACAAGAAATAACGCTTAACTTTGAAAGAGCGATTCAAACCAATGAATTTGAAGAAAGAAAAATATAAACATCATACTGATTTTAAACATATAAACTTATTATATCATGAAAATTGAACAAATCTATACTGGCTGTTTGGCTCAAGGTGCTTACTATATTGAGTCAAAAGGTGAGGCTGCAATTGTGGATCCATTAAGAGAAACAAAGCCCTATACTGAAAAAGCAGACAAAGAAGGCACTAAAATTAAATACATTTTTGAGACCCACTTTCATGCAGATTTTGTTTCTGGTCATGTTTCTTTGGCAGAAAAAACAGGTGCTACAATAGTTTTTGGCCCTACTGCTCAAACAACTTATGATGCTCATATTGCTTCAGACAACGAAGAGTTTAAAATAGGAGACATTACTATTAAAGTTTTACATACGCCTGGACACACGCAAGAATCGACTACATTTTTAGTTATTGATGAAGAGGGGAAAGATTATGCGATCTTCTCTGGAGATACACTTTTCATTGGTGATGTTGGTCGACCTGATTTAGCGGTGAAATCGGATTTGTCTCAAGAAGATTTGGCAGGGATGCTTTTTGATTCTTTGAGGAATAAAATTATGTCTTTAAATGATGATGTGATTGTCTATCCAGCGCACGGTGCAGGTTCTGCTTGTGGAAAAAACATGAGTAAGGAAACTTTTGATGCTTTAGGAAATCAAAAGAAAACCAACTACGCATTGAGAAGTGATATGTCTAAAGAAGAGTTTATCAAAGAAGTAACGGAAGGCTTAACGACACCTCCACAATATTTCCCTCAGAATGTAAAAATGAACAAAGAGGGATATGAAAATATTGATGCTATTCTTGAGAAAGGAACAGTGGCCTTAAACCCTCAATTGTTTGAGGAAGTTGTAAATGCGGAAGGTGCTTTGGTTTTAGATACAAGAGATCCTCAAGTTTTTAAAGATGCTTTTATACCCAACGCTATCAATATTGGCGTAAATGGTGGCTTTGCTCCATGGGTTGGTGCCTTAGTTTTAGACTTAAAACAGCCAATTGTTATTGTTGCAGAGGAAGGCAAGGAAGAAGAGGTGATCACACGATTATCAAGAGTGGGTTATGACAATACTTTGGGTTATTTAGAAGGTGGAATAGCTGCTTGGAAAAATGCTGGTAAAGAAGTAGATGAGATTGTTTCTATTTCAGCTGAGGAGTTAAAAAGTAAGCTTTCTACAGATATTAAGGTAATTGATGCTCGTAAGGATGGCGAGTATAAATCGGAACATATTGATAGTGATAAAGTTGTACATAAACCACTTGATTTCATCAATACAGAATGGTCTGATTTAGACAGGTCGCAAACGTACCATATCCATTGTGCTGGTGGTTATAGATCTATGATTGCTTCATCAATTTTGAAATCAAGAGGCTTTGAAAATATCATAGATGTAAAAGGCGGTTTTAAAGCCATCAAAGAAGCTGGAATTAATACGACGGAATTTGTCTGTCCTTCTACTTTGTCATAACATAGAATGATAAAATTAAAGCTCGATCCTATTTGTAAAAGGATCGAGCTTTATTATTTTATGACTAATTTTAATACAATCTATAGGTTGCTCCAATTTTACCATATAAGTTAAATAAATTGGGGTCAACAGTATCATATCCAACTGGGAAAATTCCATTGAATCCCCATGATATTTGAAGGTCAATTGTAAACTTATTGATTTCTTTTTGTGCCCCAAATTGTGCACCCCAATCAAAATTAACGAGATCATTACTATAATCATAAGGGGTATCTCTTCCAACTTCGGCACTCATACCTGTATCATCTGTTAAAATACTTCCTTGTAGTACTTTCCCATCAAAGGACCCATTCATCATATAGGCTAAATAAATTCCTGCAATGCCATACCAACCATTATCTTTTTTACTGAGTGGTAATCGGAACTGAATAGGTAATTCAATGTAATGAAGATCTATTTCTGTATAAACTTCTCCAGTAACAGACCCTTCATTATTATCGCCAAATTTGAAGTAGCGGTCAGTCACATTGGCCGTTGTATTATTCCCTTTTCGAGTATAGAGTAATTCTATTCTTAGTGACTGTCTGGGATTCCCTAATTTGTAATCTCCGTAGATACCAATAGTGGGATTGAAGCTTGTATTCCATTCAAAACGGTCAGGCATATCTTGAAAATAAAATGGAGCTGAAGCACCTAAGTTAAATCCAATTCTTGCCCCTAAGTTCCATTTTTGATCAGTATTTTTAACTTCTTGACTATAGGACAAGAGAGGGGTTACTGCTAGGATTATTAAAGCAAAAAGAAAGTTTTTCATAGTTAATATTCAATTGAAATTTCATCCACATACATCACACTTCCAACTGCACCTCTAAAAAAGTCACCAGCACTACTTGAAGTAAATACAATGATAACATGAGTTGGAGTTGCAGTAGCATCAGCCCAGCCCGTTTCGTCTTCTCTAAGTCTAAAGCCAGGCTCAGGGTTTTGAATTTCTCCGTACTGCACAGTCAATTTCTTTTCAGTCCACTCTGTTATAGTATCACTGTTTTGCATTGCAGCAGTACCGACTCTTTCTATTTTATCACCTTCTCTTTTTTGGAGATACATATAGGCTAAGCAAGAATCAGTTCCTACAATGGTAGTTCCTGTAGTATTAACGTATTGCTCATACAAGTCGCCTGGAGTGTACTTGTAATGAAACGACATACTTTTAGGTCTCTTTGTATAAGGAACACCAAGAATTGCACTTTTTGCGGGGTCTGCTGAATTGTATTCAAATGCTCCAGTGTAAAAAGTAGAGGCTGCAATTCCTGTAAAAATGACTTTTGCAGTTTCTAGTTTTGCCGCACTTCCTTTCACTACATCGGTTTTTTCTTCTGTAGCATTGAATACGCCTACAATAGAAGTTCCAGCATTAGATGTTTCCCATCCGCTAGGATTGAAGTAAGAACCTTTATCTTCCCATGTATCTAATGTTAGATTATCTTCAAAATAAGGTTCAACTGTTGGCGGAGTATCATCATCGCTACAAGAAAATAGAAACATTGTAATGAAAAAAAATGGTAATGAGTGATTGAAGATCTTCATTCTTAAACTAGTTTTAAAAAGTTTTTAATCAGAAAAATTTATATAGAAATAGTGTTTTAGGAAGCAAACGATTGGTTAGGAGTGAACTTATTCAAGTCATCACACTCAATATAAATTCTCTCCTCGTCGTTTCAATATCTTCTCTGAAAACTTCGTTTTACATTATTTTTAAGAGAGTACTAATATAATTTACTATAAAATTAATGAATTTTACGCCTTCTTAAAGAGAATTTGTAATTCTATTGATTGCTTCTTCAAGAATTGGGAAGGGTGTTGCGGTATTCAATCGCATAAACCCAGTACCATCTATTCCGAATTGCCTTCCATCTTGAACACCAACCTTACATTTTTTATAGAAAAATTCTTTTAATAAAGTACCACTTGGTTCTAATGTTTTACAGTTTAACCATAGGAGGTAGGTCGCATCAGGATGCATTACATTGATGGGAGAGTGGTCGAGTTTTTCTTTTACATACGAAATGTTTTTTTCAATATGTTGAAGAAGCCCTTGATACCATTGTTCTCCATGAGTATATGCAGCGATCATAGATTCAGTGGCAAACGTTCCTCCAAAGTCAAAGTGTAAATGTTGTACTAATTGAAGGTATTTTGCTTTTAACATTTCATTTTTAAAAATGAGATAAGCACAATTTAAGCCTGCTAAGTTAAATGTTTTAGAAGGTGCCATACACGTAATTACTCTCTGCTCTGCGATATCAGATATAGAGGCAAAAGGGATGTGCTTATTTCCCCAAAGAGTCAGATCAGCATGGATTTCATCAGAAATGATATTGACATCATATTTTTCACATAAATCTAATAATTGATTCAGTTCTGCTTTGTTCCACATTCTACCTGAAGGATTATGAGGATTACAGAAAACGATCAACTTTAGACCGTTTTTCATTGCATCTTCCACTTCATTAAAATCAATGAAATATCGGTTGTCTTTATTTTGCAATGAAAAAGTAATGAGTTCTCTCTTATTCTTTTGCACATTTTCGTAGAAAGGTGGATAAACGGGAGTGAAAATTCCTACTTTATCATTGACTTCAGAGAAAGCTTGGACTAAGAAACCAAGTGCTGGAACAATTCCTGGAGCAAACACAAATTCATTTCTTGCAATGTCCCATTGATGTCTTTTCTTGATCCAATTTTGTGCAGATTCCCAAAAAACATCCGTTTGCATAGTATACCCGTAGATAGGGTGACTGACTCTCTTTTGTAATGCTTCTACAATTTCAGGTGCTACGGCCAAGTCCATATCTGCCACCCAAAGTGGTATTATATCTTCAGTGCCAAATAACTGTTTTTTCAAACCGTATTTAACAGTATATGTACTTTCTCTATCGTATATTTTATTAAAATCGTAATTCATGTATTCCTATTTAAATTGAATTACAAAAACTACAAAAAAATAAGGGAATCACAATTATGTAATTCCCTTTTTGTGTTTGCAAGCTTAAATTAAACTACTGACAATCTGAACAATCTTTTTTAACGATCAAGTTATCTATTCCAAAATCATTTCCACCAGCACCATTATTATCAGTCCTGATTGAAATGGTCGCGGATCCTGTAAAGTTAGAAATCCAACACTTTTCAAAAGTAGTCCAAGCATTGGTCGCACTTCCACTTACATCGGGTACCAGATGAGGATAGTCCACTCCATCTATTGTCACAATCAAATTGATATCTGAATCATTACTGATATTAATGTCTCCTAAATCAACAGACAATGTATATCGAGCCCCACTTTCCACCATTACATTGGTACTTAAAGCGGCAGGGTTTGATGAACTGATAGACCCATTGACTATCATTGCTGTTGTTGTGTTTTCAAAAGTGGTGAAATAAAAATGATTAAAACTTGGGTTATCTGTTATAATATATTTTCCTTGAGGAATCAACGAATTTGAAGTATTGGAAGCCAACGCATACTCTGATGTAAAAGGAGCGTCATTATTGTCTTCAAAATTAATCTTCAACACTTCTAAGCATGGGCTGGCACGCTGCCATACGGGTGGTGTACAGCTAAATGATATATTGTCAATGGCGAAATCATTTCCTAGCCATTTATCACTTATTTCAGCGATACCTATCGTCACAATACCACTTGCTGGGGCGGTAAACTCAAGGTACATCTGTTGCCAATAGTCTCCTTCTACAAGGTTTAGAGGTTGATCTAATGAAACCCTATTGGCATTATTGAATCCAATATTATAATCAATATACATATCCAAAAGTGGATCATTAAGGTCACCCCATTGTATGACGTTCAATACTTCAGCTGAGAAGTAATACGTTTCTCCTGCCAACACCGGAATATAGTCTTTGAAGAATGTTCTAGAGTCATCGGCAATGCCTGGCTGATTATGTGAATTTCTATTAGAATTATCATCTTGTGCAGCATTTACTACCATGACGTTATCTCCAAGGTCTTTGTTCATAAAACTATGATGTACACTCTTTGGATTGTTGGTGAAAGTGACAAGACCTTCTTCGTTGTTTTGATCTAGACGGTCGGCATAGTTATACCCTCTTAGGTATGTATTGACAAAGGCATTTTTATCTACTATATTTTCAAAATCACCAGCACCATAATCTTCACAATAATTAGAAAAAGCAGAGACAAAGTTGATATCGAAACAATCACTTTCTTCACTTTCATGATCTACTATTTTTACCCATTGAATTACATCTCCATAGTTTAGCCCATTTGTATTTTCTGCAATATGAGCTAGAGGGAAGATATTATTCGTTAACCTTGCAGTACCAATTTCTATCCATTGTCCCATATTGTTGCTACTATTTGTATCCCCAATCCAAGTGTCATTGATGTATCTTGGTTGTTTTCCGTCAGAAGCTACCCAAACGTATACTTTTGCTCTTTCTGAATAAGAATTCCATGCTCTTTGAATGGCTGAGTTGTCCTCATAATATACACCTTGATTATCCTTTTTATAATATTCATAATCAGGACTTCTTCCCCACGTTGTTTCAACGACTTGTATATAAGTGGAGCTCGTAACAACGGTAGGAGCTCGGAATTTCATGATAGCATAGCCTCCATTTCCTCCAAGTGACGTAAACAATTTGGGTCTTTCTCTCAGATCTGCAATATCAGCGTTTGCTGAATTTTTTCTTTGGTCTTTATTGACTTCAGGCATATCATCAGGTGTGACATCATAAGAATAATTAGGTCGGTAGAGTTTCATTTCGGCTAAGTTCCAATACTCATGAAACCAAGCATCGTCATTTGCACCTCCAGGGTTTCGTATTACTCTATCAGTAACCAAACCATCGGTACCACTTTCACCTTCCAAATCAAAAACTTGAGTACATGCCATATCACCGGCAGATGTCTTAGTGAAGTTTTTCCCCTTATCAATGGTCTCTTGCGTGAAAGTAATGCTAGGAGAAGCAATTATATCACCATCAAGCGAATAAATTTTGAACGCGTTTCTCCCAGCAGTGGAAACTATAACATGATTATCACCCATTAATGCCGCTCCTGTTACTTTTTTATCGATATTGAATAGGTATTCCCCATTTACTTTGGGTTTACCGTTCGCTCCCATACCGATCTTAACTTTTATAGCGGCTCCACCATACGCACGAGTAAATGTGATTAAATGCTCTTCTTCGAAACCTCCAGTTTCAACACTACTTTGTGTGAAAGTAATATCTCCTCCCTTAAACTTCAATTTTGAATTTGGATCAAAAGAAGTGGAAACTTGATCATTGCTGAAATAATCATTGGTAAGTTGATCATCGTCGTCATCCTCACCTTCAGCAATTACAATGTCATTTGCTGCAACTCTTAGATAGTTTTTAGTTGTTAAATATTGCATTGTTGAGCCCTGAAGTGATGCAAAATCCCACCAGTCTCGGATGTCTGAATCAAAAGAAACAGCTTTTAGTTTACCGTTTGATAAACTCATTGTTGGAACAACTTCATAAAAACCGCCCGCAATAAATAACCTTCCTTTCCTGTCAAAATCAACTTGTGTAATCCCAACTTTTTTACCAGTATTCACTACACCTTTCCCATTTGCTTTTCTTAATTTGAAGCTTTTCTCAGCCCTGCTTTTTGGTTGGTAGAAGAATATTTTTCCTTCATTATTTCCTTTTTTATTTTTTCCGTTATTAACGATAACGAGTGTTTCGCCATCCGGAGAAACCGTCATATGTGAATGGCCATTAAATGTTTTGAGGTGGTTTAAAAGGGTAGAAGAACCGAGTCCTTGAAAATCGTATTTTACTTCATAGAGGTCTGAATACCCGTTTTTATTGTTTAAAAGATATACCTTTTGACTAAATGGCATTCTTACATTTGATTTTTGATCAGTTGTATTTTTGGGTGTAACAACCTGCTCGTTGATTTTGGTTTGACAAGCAAATCCAATTAGCAACAAGGTGAGTAAACCTAGTTTTACTAGTTTATACATGATGTTTTCAGTTAAAAGAGAAATTATAGTTTAAAAGCACAATTGGGTTTGTTCAGAATACAATCTTGTTGTTGTTTTAAAATTACCTTTGAAAGTAATTTGTTGAAATCTTAAAACAGAAAACAAGCTTCATTGTTGGACATTTGATATATTGATAAACAAGCCCATTCAAGTACAGTAAAGAAGTAATTTAGAGTGAATTAATATTTATGGAAATTATAACAATAGAAATAAAATTGTTCTGTCATATTGCAAAATAACAAATTTTGAACTGTTATTTAAATCCTTGATTATCATGTAATAATACACTTTGTGAGTGGTATGATATAGTTTTAGTTAGCTGTAATTCGAAATGATTTACAAATTGTAAAAAATAGTTCTTTGGTGTAAGAATATTGATTGAAAAAAAGAATTTGTTGAATTATTTAGCTTAAACAATAAAAAACTTCCATTCATTACATGAGAAGATATTTTTCTTTATTTTTTTTGAGTGTATTGTTCTAAATTAAAATCATAGTTTAAAAACATACCAATACTTTTTCATTAAGAATTACATTTAAATTAAATGGTAACAAGACTGTATATCCCTTGGAATAGGTTAGTTAGTGATTTGTGGTTTTCAGCCTTAATTATCACCATTTACATGCTATTTCTCTCAATTTTAGATGATGAGCACCTATTAAACAACCTAAGCTTGCCTTTAGGCATTATCACTGTACCTGGTACGGCTATTTCATTATTATTAGCTTTTAGAACCAATTCATCCTATCAGAGATGGTGGGAAGCAAGAATGGTTTGGGGAGCCATTGTAAACGACAGTAGATCATGGGTACGCCAATTAATGACTTTTGTAAAAACCGATCCTAAGACAAAAGATGTTGTGATTGAAATGGCTTTTCGTCAGGCCGCATGGTGTTATTCATTAGCAAGACATCTTCGAAAACAAGATACATTAAAAGATATTGGAGGTTTAGTTCCTAAAGATGAATTACCTAAGTTGATGAAGAGTAAGAACGTTCCTAATTCTTTATTATTTACACAAGGAAAAATGCTGAGAGACCTCTACAAAGACGGTTACATTGATACATATCAACTTGTACAACTGGATGAGACCTTATCAAAATTAACGGACTCAATGGGTAAGTGTGAACGAATTAAGAATACGGTCTTTCCGTCTATGTATACATTGTTATTGGAGATATTAATTTACTTATTCATATTTTCAGTTCCATATGGTTTAGTGGAGACGAATGGATTAGTTTTATTGGTCACTAGTCTTACATTAGCCTTAGCATTTTTGGTTATTGAGAGAATTGCGACTTACCTGCAAGATCCATTTGAGGATAAATCTTCTGATACCCCAATGCTTACACTTTCAAGAACTATTGAAATAAATATCAAAGACGAATTAGGGAATATTCCTTTACCAGATGCATTAAAACCTATCCGTCCACACGTTTTGATGTAAAATATTTTTTTTCTAACCATTGTTAGCCCTATTTTTGATGTCTAATATTCCGGAAATAAATTAAACAAACACTTACAATGGATTTAGAAAAAATTTCTGAAGAAATAATTCAGATTGCTGTTGACGCAGGACATGCGATTTTAGAAATTTATAAGCAAGAAGATTTAGGTGTAGAAGTGAAATCAGATAACTCACCTCTAACACTTGCAGATAAAGCCTCTCATGAGGTAATCATGAAGGGATTATCAAATTTTGATTTCCCGATTTTATCGGAAGAAGGTAAGGAAATGTCTTACGACGAAAGAAAAGATTGGGAAACGTACTGGTGTGTAGATCCATTGGATGGAACAAAAGAGTTCATCAACAGAAACGGAGAATTTACTGTAAACATTGCATTAATTTCAAATAAAAAACCTGTATTAGGTGTAATCTATGTTCCTGTTAAAGATGTCATTTATGTGGGTATCGATGGAGTAGGGGCCAAGAAAGGTGAAAAAGGTATTCTTGACCCAATCAAAGTTGAATGGAAAGCGGGAGACCGTGTTGCAGTAAGATCAAAATCTCATGCTAACCCTGCTGAGGAGGAAATTTTAGAGAAATACCAAGTAACTGATGCAATGTCAGTAGGTAGCTCTTTAAAATTCTGTATGGTTGCTGAAGGAAAGGCAGACCTTTATTACAGACATGGACCTACTATGGAGTGGGATACAGCTGCAGGTCAAGCAGTAGTAGAAGCTGCTGGAGGTACTGTTTTTGTTGGCAATACTGAAGATGAAATTTTCAGATACAATAAAGAAAACTTATTAAATGGAAGTTTCTTAGTATTAGGAAAATAAATAAAAAACGCCTTGAATTTTAAAAGTTCAAGGCGTTTTTGTTTCTAGGCAAAAGTAGAAGTCATGATTTGTTCTTCAGGCTTTCTATCTCTTTTCCATCTTTTATGTGTCCATAGCCAATATTGTGGATTGTTGATAATATCCTTTTCCAATATTCGGTTATGCTTTACCGTAATTTCACCGTGAGGTTCTAGCAGAGGGTTCTCAGTGACCACTTCAAAATTAACGACATAATAACCTCTTTTAGGTTTTGTGATTCTTGTATAAATCACCACCATGTCGTTTTCTTTAGCATATTTTTCAGGACCAAAGAAACATGCTGTTTCTTGATTTAGGAAATTAGTCCAAATAACATTTTTACTAAAGGTAGGAGATTGATCAGCCCCAAAAATTAAACTAAAAGGTTCATCATGTTTTTTATTGATAAAATCTTTTGCAAAATCTTTCTGGATCATTTGCAAGCCAAATTGACTTCTAGACTCAGTAATTCTTCCATTGAAAAAATCATTACTTAACTTAGAGAACAAACAACTCACTTGTCGTCCAACCCAACCTGTTGCCGTTGTGGCAGCATATTCATAATTGTTATAATGCCCGCCGACAATACATAAGTTTCTATCTTTATATTTTTCTAATAGATCAAGGTCTTTATAGACACATCTTTCAAATATTTCTTCTTTTTTAATGTTGAAAACTTTAAAGCTTTCGCAAATTATATCACACAGGTGTTTGTAAAATTCACTTTCTATGTGTTTTAGTTCTTCTTTTGATTTATCGGGAAAAGAATTTCTTAAATTTTCACGTACCACAGATGTACGATATCCTAGTATTTTATAAAGTATAAAATAGAGTACATCAGAAAAAGCATAAAGTAGCCTGAAAGGCAGCAAGGTTATAGGTAAAATGAAAATCGTATAAATTATTTTAGTCAACATGTGGTGGTTTATAATGTATAATAGATATTGTTGCAATATTGCAATATAACAAAAATATATATCACTATTTCTTAATAGAATGCTTTGTTAAACACTTGATTAGGTGAATTAGTAAAATTTATGACAATTTTTGATGCGTTGAGATTGTTTGCTAACAATTATCACCATAAAAACACAAATTGAGCTCTTATCTTTAACAAAAAATATTCTATCATTTAATTTTAATTACACCGAAATGCCTAATTATCAAGAAGGTATATTTACAGACAATGCAAATTGTTTTAATGTATCTGAATACAAATTAGTTGAAAATGACCTTACTAAAATCAGAAAAGCGATTCATACAGTACTAGAACGTAAAGCGGAAAATATAAATGTTGTAGTATCGTTTGGTAAAAAGTTGTGGTCTATGTTATCGGACTTTACTTTGGGAAAATTCAATGACTTCTCAACCTTAGAAGGTAAAAATGGGCATCAGATGCCTTCCACTCAAGCAGATCTTTATTTCAGAGTTTTGGGAACGGACCAATCATCGGTATTAGATGCGACGCTTCAAATTGAGGATATATTGAAAGACATTTTTGAAGTAGTTCTTTCTGAAAATGGATTTGTATATAAGGACAATAGAGACTTAACAGGTTTTGTAGATGGGTCGGCAAACCCAAAGGAGGAGCAAAAATACCTTGCGGCACTAATTCCTGCAAACGAAATTGGAGCTAACGGCAGTTTTGTATTTCATCAAAAATGGGTACATGACTTAGATAAATTCAATCAGTTGCCGGTTGCTGTACAAGAAAAAATAATCGGTAGAACAAAAGAAGATAGTATTGAGTTGGAAGGGGATGATATGCCGGAAAACTCACATGTATCAAGAACAGATGCTAAACATGATGGTGTTGCCATGAAAATTTGGCGTAGGTCTTTTCCTTATGGCTCAGCTTTAGAAAAAGGATTGTTTTTCATTGCCTACACTTGTGATCCTTTTAGAGTGGACATTCAATTAGAGAGAATGCTCGGTAATACTGAGGACAAGGTTTCTGATAGAATTATGGAATTCTCTACAGCGGTTTCAGGAGGATATTCTTTTGCTCCTTCAGTTGAAGACTTAGAAAAAGCATTAACAATTCACTAAATCTTTCATTACATCTTTTGTTTTGAACGTGAACTTTTGTCAGTGTGATATTTGTTACAGTTGTATTGTTTACAACCTATTACCTTTGAACTAATAAAAGTTTAGGATAAATAATAATAACACTATGAATATTAATGAATTAAGAGCAGAAGGTGCAAGAATATTGGATGTGAGATCAAAAGAAGAATTTGATGCTGGCCATATTGAAGGCTCAGTAAATATATCTGTAAATGAGATACAATCAAGAATTGGTGAGGTGAAGGATTTAGGTTCTCCTCTGATTGTATGCTGCTTGTCAGGAGGTAGAGCAGGGGTAGCTAAAGCCCTCATCGAAGCTGCTGGGGTCAAAGAAGTATACAATGCAGGTGGTTGGGAAAGTCTTTTATAGGTTTTAGAAGATATTTTTTGATTGCATTCTTATTCTATTAATTTTGAACACATATTTGAGGTGTAGAAAAAACAGCTTGAATATGTGTTTTTTTATTTAAATTATCAGATGAAAGTTTCCAAAAAATATCTTTTACAACAAGGCCCAATGCTTTATGTAGTAGGAAGAACCTTTGTTCAAACGCTACTCCCTTTTCTTAAAAAGTCATCAGGTGATTTTTCAGGATTACACACTAAAACCGTTTCTCCGCCTTCCACAGACTTACAAGAAATATACAAAAGATGGACGGGAGCCGAAGAAAAGAGGTACAATGGCTTGCCACCACATATGCTATCGCAGTTTGGACTTTCATTTGGGCTAAATGTACTTAATCAATTAAAATACCCCCTCGCCAAAATCATTAATCAAGGTGTCGAGATCAAAAGTCATCAAACGTTATCTGGTCATCATAACATTGACTTAGAGACTGAGATCATAAGTGTTGAGGAAGAGAATGGTAGGGCTAAAGTTCGTCAGAAAATGATGATCTTTGAAAAAGGGATATTGTGTATTGAAGTGTTGCTGTTTGTTTCTTTTATCATAGGAAAAAAACAAAAAACGAATGCTAAAAAAACTCAGGAAGAAGAGTTGACTTATAAATCGATCGGGAAATGGTCTGTTCAAAAAAATGCCGGTTTTGAGTTCGGTGTTTTGACTGGAGATTTAAACCCTTTGCACTGGGTTGATTTTATAGCAAAGGCAACACCCTTTAAAAGCACAATCCTTCATGGCTTTGGAATGTACGCTAAGGTGTATGAGATGATCCAAAATAGCTTGGATGTGAATCTAAAGGTAATGGGCGTAAAGTTTATTAAGCCAGTGAAGTTACCAAGCAGTGATCTTGAGGTGAAAGTTTCTGAAGAGAGAAATAAAGATGGAGATTTTGAATTAGAACTCTTGGATGCAGAGGGCAATAAGTTAATGGTAGGGTCCTATAATTTTTAATCATAAAACCCTACTTTACTTATCTTTATGCTATTTCAAGCCCTGTAATAATAATATCATCAATTTGTTGCTCGTCTTTCATCCATTCCGTTAGGAAATCCTCCAAAAGACTTTGATGTTGGAAAAGAGGCTTTGATTGAATCGTATTCAGGAACCTGATCAAGTTTTTAGAGCCTAATTTTTTATTTCTAGGGCCTCCAAACTGATCTGTTACACCATCAGAGAAGAAATAATATCGGTCACCGGGTTTTCTTTCGTATTCCTTATTTGTAAACACTTTTTGATCAACAGAATTATCACCAACAGTATATCGGTCACCTTTCACGACTTCTAATTCTCCATGGTCGGAACTTCTAAAGTACATTCTTTTGGCACTTGAAATGCTTATCGTTTTACTTTGAAGGTCTTCACAAAAGATTGTCATATCAATACTGTCACGATTACTATTCTCATCATCCTGTTTAAGTAGGGTAATGATTGCTTCATCAATTTTTGTATTGAGAATCTTAGGATTGACAATATTTTGCTCTACTACAAAACGGTCCAATAATGTAATAGCAATGAGTGTCATAAAAGCACCTGGTACGCCATGACCTGTACAATCTGCCACCACAAAAATATTGTAATCACCGACTTTTTTACTCCAATAAAAATCTCCTCCTACTAAATCTTTAGGAGTGAAGATTTTGAAGTAATTGGAAAGGTTTTTTCGAAGTGTTTCTGAAGAAGGAAAAATGCTCTTTTGTATATTTTGAGCATAATGTATACTGCTTAGAATTTTTTCATGTGCTCTTTTGATGATATCCGCTTGAAGCTTATGATTTTGTAAGTTTACATTCAACGTTTGAGCAATATTTAATTGCTCGTTGATCATTGAAAGTTCTTCTAAATGCTCACTTAACTCTTCATTCTGTTGCTGGATTTCATTTTTTTGATCAATGATTCTTTCTTGAGCGTCTTCAAGGTCTACAAAAAGCTCGGCTATACGAATATTGGCGTCTGCAAGGGCTGTTTCACTCTCTTTCAGGCGTTTTATTTCTTCATTTTTAGCGTTGAGTTCTTTCTCTAGTTCCTTTATTTTATTTTGTAGATCATCCACTTTCATAAGAAAGCATTCTAGTTTAAAAAGTAAGAGTGATGTTTGATTCAGAGGCTTCCTCTATGTATAAAGCAACGCCACCAAAATCAACATCTTTACGTATTTCGTCAGTAGTAATTCCCATCATTCCCATTGTCATCTGGCAAGCAATTAATTTTGCTCCCATGTCAATTGAAAGATCAATAAGGTCAGGAAGAGTTTCGATGTTGTTTTCTTTCATCATCATCTTCATCATACTTGTGCCTACACCCATCATATTAAGTCTTGAAATTGTAGTGGACTTAGGATTACTCGGTAACATCATAGTGATCATTTTCTCTTTGATGTTCTTTCCTTTATAGATAGATTTTTCTTTGAGAGCGTTTATTCCCCATAAAGTGAAAAAGAGTGTGACATCCATTCCAAAACTAGCAGCTCCATTGGCAATGATAAATGCAGGAATGACTTTGTCTAATTCAAAGCTCGTCACAAGCATTGTGATTTTCTCATTTTCCCTAACCTGAACAGTACTGAGTTGTTGTTGAATATTTTCAAGTTGATTTTGAAAGGCTAGAGTTTTTTCGTTTACTTTTTCTTCAACAAGAGCGTCAATATATTCTTTAAGTTTTTGGTCTTCCATTACTCTGATAAGTTATTTAGTTTTTTCTATAATAGCGATTCTACTTCTACCTTCTTCTGCATATGATATTAAGAGGTGGCCAGTTTTTCTGATCCAAGCTTCTACGTCTGCCTTAAATGCAGGATCAGTAGCAGTTACCTCTATTTGTTCATTAACTTCAATGGTTCTAATAGTTTTTGCTATTCTTACGATTGGCATTGGGCAATTGAGGTTGCTACAATCCAATACATGTTTTTTTATTTCTTCCATAGTACGAGCAAGTCTAGTAAATTGAACAATAAATTTGAATGTTTTATTCTGAAATATAGGAAAAATACAAAAAAATATACTAAAACAGCTACCCTTTTAGAGAGTAGCTGCTTAATTTTTCAGAATTATAATTTTTCTTGAAACAGGTTGAAAATCCTTTTGTATTCATCAATCCAACTTGTAGTTTCCTTAAAACCGTGAGGTTCGATGGGGTAAAGTGCCATATTCCAATTTTCTTTTTTGAGTTCAATTAATCTTTGTGATAATCGCACTACATCTTGAAATTGAACGTTGTCATCGACCATCCCATGTAAGATTAATAAATCTCCTTTTAAACCTTCAGCAAAGTAAATAGGAGAACTTCTTTTAAAAGCTTCTGGATCTAGTGCAGGGGTGTTCAAAATATTGGAAGTATAAGGATGATTATAGTGTGCCCAATCAGTAACCGAACGAATTGCGGCACCTGCTTTAAACGTTTCGCTTTCATTGAACATCGCCATTAAAGTGATAAATCCACCATACGACCCTCCGTAAATACCGATTCTGTTTTGATCAACTCCCTGTTGTTCGACTAAGTATTTTGCACCGTCTACATGATCTGATAAATCTAAGCCTCCCATATGACGATAGATACCCGTTCTCCATTCTCTACCGTAACCTGCAGAAGCTCTGTAATCAATATCCAATACAGTGTAGCCATTATCCACAAGCATGTTATGGAACATATACTCTCTGTAATAAACACTCCACCAATTGTGTGCATTTTGAAGATACCCTGCACCATGTACAAAAATTACAGCTTTGTGTTGGTCCTTGTTCGCTTCAGGCTTATAAAGTCTTGCATGAACATCTTTACCATCTTTTGCTTTGAAAGTAACTACGTTAGGGACTCTCCATTCGTATTGATCAAATGCTTCGGTGGTGGACTTAGTTACTTTTACCCATTCAGCATTTGGTTTGTTAGCTTGAATGTATAATTCCTCAGGTTTGTTGGAGTAAGAATAAATATCTGCAATATATTTTTCATCGGGTGAAAGCGTGCTATTATGGTGCCCAACAGCTTCCGTAATTTTTATCATTTCCCCTCCGTTGATACCCACTTTGTAGAAGTGAACTTCGCTACTATTTTCTTTATTTGAAGTTAAATAGAAGTATTTTTTATCTTTTGATACTTCCGTTTTATGGATTTCAAAATTGCCTGATGTAATTGCTTTCGTCTCTTTGGTCTCCACATTATAAGTATATAAGTGGGAGTAGCCCGTTTTTTCTGATTGATACCAAAGCGTATTTTCATTGATCCAACCAATTGGTTCAATCCAGAAATTCCATCCACTAATACCTGGACCACCAATCCATGCATCATCATGTTGACGATCTATTTCTTCAAATGATCCATCTTGTAAGTTAATTTGGATTAACCATCGGTCCTTATTGTCATAGGCTCTGACGTCTGCTATTGCATAGTTATTTTGAGGTGAAAAGTGAGGGGGATGCATCACAACCTTTCGTGTTTGATTCAATAAAGACGAATCTCTTTCAGGATAATTTTCAAAATATTTTGGAGTGTCTTGAATACCTGAAAGTTGACTAAGATCGATAGTGTAGACAGTATCTTTATTGACATCATACACGAAGTTTTTAAAAGTATTTTCTGGACTACCGACTTTAGGGCGAGCATTTTGCATTTTGACATATCCAGTACCTTCAACCCAAACGGGCATTTCAGTGGCATGATTTCCTACACTTTTCCCTAAAGAAAATACAGCATAGTTGGCATCATTACTGACTACAATATCTGAAAGGTACTGACCGTTCAAATAGATTTTTTCTTTTGATTTGATACTTGTCAACTCATTATGTTGCTCTCTGGCCTCTTTTCTTTCTTCTCTGCGTCTTACAATCTCGAATAATTCTTTTTGTTGCTCTTCTAGAAAGGCATTTTGAGGAGAAGTTGTTGGTGTTTTTGGAGCGTTACCTCTTACAATGTTCGTCACCTGATTTGTGATTCCAGTCTTCTCATCCCAAATAAAAATATTATTTCCTTGCTTGTAAGCAATTTTAGCATTGTCATCCAAAAACTTTACATTCGATTTACTCTCAAGCGTATTGGTTATTTGTTTTTGAACCCCTTTTTTGAAGTCATAAACAAAAAGGTTGTGATTTTTTATATAAACTTTTTTAGTTTGATCACTGTTCCAACTACCATAAGCCGAGGGAAGGTGTTTTTCCTCTTCAGGTGTAACTTTTGAGTATTGTTTTGATTTAATATCAACCTTATACAGCGACTCAAAAGCATTATTTTCTTTATTCCAATAAAAATAGATGGTCTTAGAGTCCTTGGCCCAAAATGCCTTTGTTGGTGATTTGCCAATGTAATCTTCACCACTCATGATCTCATCAAAAGTCAGAACACTTTGATTTTCTTGAGCCAACGAAATGATTGCTCCCAAAAGTAAAGGGAGCATTAAGTAAATTTTTTTCATCGATTTAATTTATTGAATTGGTAGGTAATGGTTTTGAGCCTTAAAATATTAGGTCAAATAATAATTTAGCTTATTGATAAGGCCGAAGTTTATTGTCCTTTAATAGAATACTCTCCAAGCGTTTGAAAAGTCATAGAATCACTTCTTACAGCAGATCTTAGGTAAACATCAGTGACAAAAAAGGCAGTGTCTGCTTTCATTATCAATCCAGCACTATCTTCATTAAC
This sequence comes from Flammeovirga sp. EKP202, assembly GCF_014534745.1. Classification (GTDB taxonomy): domain Bacteria; phylum Bacteroidota; class Bacteroidia; order Cytophagales; family Flammeovirgaceae; genus Flammeovirga. The sequence goes on along the minus strand of NZ_JACVVP010000039.1, from coordinate 20,380 downwards.
ATTCAAAATTAGATCCAGTGATTTGTCAGTTATATTGGCAGGAATATCATGGATATAACCCACTCTTGTTCTTTCATCTAATGTATTACTTAGGTACACATCAATAGAATCAATAATCACCAAACTAGAATCAGTTGGAGCTATCACACTAAGTGTAATTCTCTTAAAGCTAACCGTTTTTATTTTCGTTAATTCAATTTGTAGCTTCTGAAAAACACTATCTCTTGTGTTGGAATAAGCATAAGGAACACTTTCAATTCTCTCATTAGGTGGAGTTAATATGTAATAAGAGTTCAAGGAAGCCATTTGTAAGTTTTGGATCGTCAAATCATCCAACTCATTTTCAACTCCTATGTAACTACAACTTATGAATGTAAATCCTACAAAAAGACTAATAAAAAAGGTATTTAACTGTTTAAAAAAATGCTGCATAATGTTGAATTTGTGAGTCACAAATGTATGAAGTGATTCAAATTTTCCCTAATTAAAAGGTATAGCAATTCATAAATTAAAGTGAAATCTATAAATAATGGAAGATAAACTTTTAATTTCCTTAATATTATCAAAATTTGGTCGTAAATTTAATGGTGTTTTATTACTAATATATAGAGTTTTTTTAATCGAAGTACTCTTTTAAATATTTAATTAAATATTTGATAATGAGGTTTTTATCATTTTTTATTACTACTGTTTTACTCACTTTTCAATTATTTGGACAAGATCATTATCCTAAAAGAGAATTCAGAGGGGTTTGGGTGGCCACTTTAAATGCAATTGATTGGCCTTATGATATTCATGACAATGCTTCACAGCAGAAAGAAGAATTTATACGCTTGCTTAACTTTCATAAGAAAAGAGGAATCAATACAGTAATTGTTCAAGTGAGAGCAAGTGCAGATGTGATTTACCCAAGTAATTATGAACCATGGGCTAAATGTATTTCAGGTGAACAGGGTGTACCTCCAAGTCCGTTTTATGATCCTTTAGAATTTATGATTAAGGAAGCACATCAAAGAGGAATGGAGTTTCATGCATGGGTCAATCCTTTTAGAGCAATCACAAATACAGAATATGTAAAAGTTACGGATGATCATATTGCTAAAACTCACCCCGAATGGATTTTAAAATACAACACTTTGGCAATACTTAATCCTGGTATTCCAGAAGCTCGAGAATACATTATAAAAGTAATTGAGGAGTTGATCTCTAACTATGACATTGATGCATTGCACTTTGACGATTACTTTTATCCTTACCCTGATCATGGAGAGATTAAAGGAGATAGATTGACATACAGAAAGTATAAAGTTACAGGAGAGAATATCCGTGATTGGAGAAGAAGTAATATCAATACATTTATTCAGGACGTTCATGAACTATTACTTCAAAAAAAGCCAGGCTTAAAATTTGGTATCAGTCCTTATGGTGTTTGGAGAAATGATAGAATGGATATGGACGGTTCACCAACCAAATCGGGTTATACTTCATATGATCATCTCTATGCTGATGTGAGGTTATGGTTACAAAATGGTTGGATTGATTATGTGGCACCACAAGTATATCAAAGTTCACAACACCGAAAAATTCCTTTTAAACCTTTAGTGACTTGGTGGTCTCAAAATACCTTTGGAAAACACTTGTATGTAGGTCACGCCACTTACAGGGTACAAGTAAGTTTGGAAAGAGGCTGGAGAGATAACAATGAGTTACCATTGCAGATCCAACATTGCAGAGATTTAGATAATGTATTGGGAAGTGTATATTATAATTCTACCTCTTTATTAAACAACCAAGGAGGAATTGCGGATAGTTTAATGCAATTCTATGAGTATCCAGCATTGCCTCCCCTAATGCCATGGATAGATGCTACAAAACCTAATACTCCTTTATCTGCTAAAATTATGACAGGAAAGGAGGGGATAAGTCTTGAATGGGAAACGCCTCAAAAGGCTAAAGATGGAGATTTCCCAAAATACTACGCCATTTACTCATCGGTTAATGGTAAACTTCCTGATATTGAAGATATAAGAAATCGTATTGCATTACTGCCTGCAGATCAAACCAGCTATATTGATGAAAGAACAAATTCATTAGAAGAATTTACTTATCTCATCACATCTATAGATCAATTACAAAATGAAAGCCTTCCTGTATTGCCTTCTTATCCTAAGGATAATAATGTCATTCTTCCAGAAAATTACACCGAAAAAATGATAGTTGAATTACAACAATCTGTATTGAAAACAATATGGGGTGTGGCTGATAGAGTGATTGATAATCAGGGAGTAACAATGATAAAAGAAGTCAATTAAGTGATGCTCGTCATCAAAAAAGTACATTAAATATGTGAAATTGTAAGTGTAGATAATACAATATCTCAATTGAATATATTTTACCAAACTTGTACTAAGATGAAAACTTTTAAAAAACTGATTGTTGCCATTTATAATGATGAGCATAAAGCAAATGAGGAATTCAAAATTCTTTCCAACAAAGAGAAGAAAGATGAGCTTGATTTGAAAGCTTACACAGTAGTCACTAAAAGCAAGGAAGGGAAGACAGTTCTTCATGACACCGAAGGCCGTGATGCATTTTGGGGAGCAGTGATCGGCGGTTTGATAGGCATGCTTATCGGGCCAGTTGGAGCTATTTATGGAGCCGCTTTGTTCGCAGCAGAGGTATTTGCAGGTTCAGTTGCTGCAGGAGTAGGAGTAGGTGCAATCGCAGGATGGTTGAATAGTGACGCGCTCAAAATTCCAACAGATTTGTTGACAGACATAAAGAAATCAATTCATCCAGGAACCTCAGCTATTGTAGCGGTAGTTGAAGAAGATTGGGTGGATGAAGTAGAAGCCGTTTTAGCTTCTGGTGCTGAAATGATGCATCACTATCAGTTCTCAGATACTGTAGTAGAAAGATTTGAAGAAGACTGGAAGCAATTTGAAAAAGTAAATAACCCAACGAATTAATATATGATTTGATAATTACTCTTATTAAAAACGGGATGTTAAAACATTCCGTTTTTTTTATGTGAATAAAAAAGTGAAGATATTTTTAAATATTTGAAAATCAATCATGAAGTGTTTGTTCAATAGGAATGATTGATTTTGGTGGTGGTTATTATTAAAAAATAGTGATATTTATATAGAGTTTTTTTATATCAGAATTAACCAAACTTACTTAAAATGAAAACTTCCAAGAAATTAATTATAGCAATCTATAATGAAGAGCACAAAGCAGATGAAGAATTCAAAATTCTATCTTCAAAAGAAAAAAATGATGAGCTCGACCTAAAAGCTTATACTGTAATCACAAAAAGTAAAGAAGGAAAAACAGTACTTCATGACACTGAAGGTCGTGATGCTTTCTGGGGTGCTGTAGTCGGTGGTTTAATTGGAATGTTGGTTGGCCCAGTAGGAGCAATGTATGGAGCTGCTGTTTTTGCATCACAAGTTTTGGCCGGTTCTCTTGCTGCAGGAGTAGGAGGCGGAGCTATTGCGGGATGGCTGAATAGTGATGCACTCAACATACCAACAGATCTACTGAAAGATATCAAAGAATCTATTCATCCAGGAACTTCAGCAATCGTTGCTGTGGTTGAAGATGAGTGGGTGGAGGAAGTAGAAGCCATTTTAGAATCAGGCTCACAAATGATGCATCATTATCAGTTTTCTGGTTCAGTAGTGGAAAAGTTTGAAGAAGACTGGGAGCAATTTGAAAATGGACAAAACTTGACGAAATAATTCAAGTTGTATTTCCTATAAATTGTTTCATAAAAACGGGATGTTAAAATATTCCGTTTTTTTTATAACATAATGTTATATTTTTCACTATGTGTGATATTATTGTTTAAATTCTATAACCATTCTATAAATCACATCAAAATTATGTACTTTTGCGTGGCCTTTTGATAAGGCTATACGATTTTTAAATATCTCAAACTAAAAGACGAGAGAATCAAAATGTCTAGACAACAATTAATCGAGCAAGCATGGGAAGACCGTGCGTTATTGCAACAACAAGAATATATTGATGCTGTAAAAGCTACAGTTGAGGAATTAGATAAAGGTACTTTAAGATGTGCTGAGCCAGTGGCTGATGGTTGGCAAGTAAACGAGTGGGTAAAGAAAGCTGTAATTATGTTTTTCCCACTTGCTGAAATGGAAACTATCAAAGTTGGTCCTTTCGAATTCCATGATAAAATTCCTTTAAAGAGTGATTACGCAGAAAAAGGTGTTCGTGTAGTACCTCACGCTATTGCTCGTTACGGTTCATTCGTAAACAAAGGGGTAATCATGATGCCTTCATACGTGAACATTGGTGCTTATGTTGATTCAGGTACAATGGTAGATACTTGGGCAACTGTAGGTAGCTGTGCACAAATCGGTAAAGACGTTCACCTTTCAGGTGGTGTTGGTGTAGGTGGTGTACTTGAGCCAGTTCAAGCTGCTCCAGTGATCATCGAAGATGGTGCTTTCGTAGGTTCTCGTTGTATCTTAGTAGAAGGTGTTCACATTGGTAAAGAAGCAGTATTAGGTGCAAACGTAACGCTTACAGCTTCTTCTAAAATCATCGACGTTACAGGTGATGAGCCAGTAGAATACAAAGGTTATGTTCCTCCAAGATCAGTAGTGATCCCAGGTAGCTACACTAAGAAATTCCCAGCAGGTGAATTCTCAGTAGGTTGTGCGATCATCATCGGTCAAAGAAAAGAAAGTACTGATAGAAAGACTTCATTAAATGATGCTTTAAGAGACAATAACGTTTCTGTATAAGTAACATTAGATCATATTTTAAGAGGGATTGTAGCAATGCAATCCCTTTTTTTATGCGATTTTCAAAAGTTAACGACCAATAATGAGCATTTTAATTCAGAATATTCGACTTTTGCATATTGAAATAAACTTGAAACAATTGTTTTAGAATTCAGTTTCAAGTTTTGTGAAAAGAATAATAACCAATCTTTTAAAAAAGTGATTGTAGTTGATAAAGTCGTTTTAAGTGATGACATGATGTCTGAGGAGTTTGTTTGCAACTTGGACAAATGTAAAGGAGCCTGCTGTGTAGAAGGTGATCTTGGTGCACCGTTGAATGAGGATGAGTTGGAGAAAATGGAAGAGGTTTATGAGAAAGTAAAACCTTACATGTCTCCTGAGGGAATTGCAGAAGTAGAACGACAAGGAAAATACATCAAAGATTTTGAAGGTGATTATTCCACTCCAACAATCGATAACAGAGAGTGTGCTTATGCCATCTATGATGAGAAAAAGTACCTGCACTGTGCTATTGAGAAAGCTTATTTAGATAAAAAAGTCTCTTATAGAAAACCGATTTCTTGTTACTTATACCCGGCAAGAATCACCAAGTATGATGCTTACGATGCGGTGAATTATGACAGATGGGAAATCTGCTCTGATGCTTGTGTATTAGGAAAGGAATTAAAAGTACCGGTCTACCAATTTTTGAAAGGGCCTTTCATTTCAAAATATGGAAAAGAATGGTATGAGAAGTTGGAAAAAGAAGTCCAATTGATGAAAGAGAACTTAAGATAATACATAGGGTTTGTTTAGAACTCAATAAGCATGTTTGGAGTAATCAGAAGAGAGGATTCAAACATGCTTTTCTTTTGGTTATTAATTTTTTCAGAATCAAAATACATTCTACATCTTTGTAGAATACATTTTTATAAAAAGAAAATTGAAATATGTTATATCCTAAAAATTTAGAAGAAAAACTTGGTTTTGATAAGCTAAGAGAACTTTTAAAGGATAAATGTAATGGTGAAGTAGGACGTAGTTTTGTAGATAAAATGCGTTTCACTTCAGATGCAAGATTTGTTAGACAAAGAACCGCTCAGGTTAACGAGTGTGTAAATATATACGAGGCAGGGGAGTCGTTTCCTCATTCAGGTTTTATTGATGTAGGTCTTTTCCTTGACAAAGTGGAAATCGTCAATGCCTTTTTGCTGGAAGAAGAACTTTTTGATTTAAAAACAGCATTAACAACGTTGAAAGAGTGTTTGACTTTTTTCAATAGTGTAGACCCTGCATTATATCCTGAATTAGTCAAAATCAGTGAAGGAGTAGAATTTGACACTATGATCCTTCATGAGATTGATATGATTTTAGATGACAAAGGAAAAGTGAGAGATAACGCTTCTCCTGAGTTGGTGAAAATCAGACAGGCTTTACACCGTGAACTGTCAAGTCTTCGTTCAAGAACGGCTTCTGTGATTCAACAGATGAAGAAAAAAGGGTATGCCAAAGAAGACGCTATCCCAACGCTTCGTGAAGGTAGAATTGTGGTGCCGGTACCTGCTGAACACAAACGTCATGTAACAGGTTTCGTGCATGATGCTTCCTCTACAGGACAGACAGTATATATTGAGCCTCAGGAATTATTACAGCTGAATAACTCTATCAAAGATTTAGAGTTAAGAGAGCGTCAAGAGGTGATTCGTATTCTGACAGAAATCACTCATAAAATCCGACCTCAAGTTCCAGGACTTAGAAAAGGTAATAACTATCTAGGTGTTATTGATTTTATCAATGCAAAGGCAAATTTTGCGATGTTGCAAGAATCAATTCAACCAGAAATTGTGGATGAACCTTTAGTCGCTTGGTATCATGTGGCTCACCCTATTTTGCTTTGGTCTTTCACTGAACAAGGTAAAAAGGACAGTGTAGTGAGACAGAAGATTGAATTGGACGAGGAAAGAGGTAGAATATTGCTAATTTCTGGACCGAACGCCGGTGGTAAGTCGATTGCAATGCAGACGGTGGCGTTGGTACAATACATGTTCCAATGCGGTATGTTAGTGCCAATGATGGAAGGTTCAAAGATGGGTATTTTCGATGATATCATGATGGATTATGGTGATGATCAATCATTAGAAAATGACCTTTCTACTTACTCTTCTCATTTGACTAACATGAAAGCCATGTTGAAAAGAGGTAATCCAAAGTCGTTAGTGCTAATTGATGAATTTGGATCGGGTACTGAACCAGAATTAGGTGGTGTGATTGCTGAGTCTATTTTAGAGCAAATGAACCATCAGAAGATGTGGGGTGTGATCACTACTCACTACGCTAACCTTAAGTTTTATGCAGAAAAGCAGAATGGTTTACAGAATGGAGCCATGCGTTATGATGTAGAAAATCTAAGTCCTCTCTATAAATTGGAGCAAGGTCAGCCAGGTAGTTCATTTGCATTAGAGATTGCTCAGAAAATCGGTTTACCTAAGAAAGTCGTCAACATTGCACGTCATAAAGCGGGTAGAAAGAAGATCAATATGGAAGAATTGCTTCGTAATCTTGAAGAAGAAAAGAAGGAGTTCACTAAGAAAAATAAAGAAGTCAGTCGTTTAGAACAGAAGTTGAAGTCAGCTACTGAGAAATTTGAAACGAAATCAATCGAGCTTCAGAATAAGAAGCAGAATATAATGGATAAGGCTCGCAAAGATGCCCAAAAGGTATTGGATACAGCCAACCGCAAGATTGAGTTGACAATCAAAGAGATTAGAGAGACCAACGCTGAAAAAGAGAAGACGAAACAGCTTCGTAAGAACATTGAAAACTTCAAGAATAGTAATCAGCCTTCTAAGAAAATCACCAACAAGAAAGAAGAAGAGCCAAGTTATGAGGTGATAGGTGGTACAATTACCATTGGTGATGCAGTGAGGATAAAAGGACAGGGTTCTATTGGTGAGGTTGCTGCCTTGACAGCCAAAGAAGCTGAAATTATTATTGGTTCACTCCGTACAAATGTGAAATTAAACCGTTTGGAGAGAATCAGTAAGAAAGAATTTAGAAAAGAAGTTAGAGATATAGTGTCTTCACAAAGTGCAGCATCAAATCTTACGCAGAGAAGAATTGATTTTAATTCTCAGCTTGATCTTAGAGGAAAAAGAGCAGAAGAGGTGATGTATGAATTAGATGATTTTATGGATACAGCATTGATGCTCGGTGAAACTTCCGTTCGTATTTTACACGGTAAAGGAACTGGAGCTTTAAGAGAGGTAGTCCGTAATCATCTTAAGTCATTTAGAGGGATCAAGAACGTTTCTGACGATCATCCTGATAGAGGGGGAGCAGGAGTAACGGTTGTAACTTTGAGGTAAATCTTAATAAACAAGTGATTTATTCAGTTTGCTTAACATTTGTTATGTAAACAGTATTAAAAAATATTTATATATTTGATATACCAAAAGTGGAAATATTGTTTCTAACCTTTGGTCTTCATAGCTGGTTGAAATCGTGAATAAGTGAAAGATCTTATTTACGTACTTTATGTTACTCATAAAGTTGAAACGCTCAATATAGTAATATATGTTGGGCGTTTCTTTTTATCGTAATTTCACCACCTTCAAGCTGGATTCATGATATAATACTTTTAATGTAGATATTCTAGTATAAAAACAAGCTATAATTCAATACTATTTCCTTCTCTTACCAAATTCAAACTTTTCTTGTTGGTGTATAGAACCTTTCTTTCATTACATCAAGCTCCATAATCAATAGGATAAATGTCGAAATAGTACACTAAATATACGTTTTAGTTCATAACTTAATTTTGAGTGTCCTGCTACTTACCCGTTATCTTTACACTACTTATAAATGAAATGAGGTAATATTCTTACTCAAAAATTTTATATATAGTCACAATTCAAAATTGAAAGGAAAAAAAAGAAGCCATTATTTTAATCATTATTGTTTGACTTAGGTACCTAATGATTACGCAGATGAAACCCTAAATGGTGATAACATTAAATAATCAAGTATATATAAACTAATAAACTAAATTGAAATGAAGTACTTTATTGTTTGTCTTTCTTTACTTCTAATGTCAGCGGGAGTAAATAAGAAAAAACCAGCCTACAAAAATGCAAAACTTCCTATTGAGGAAAGGGTGCAGGATCTGGTTAGTCATATGACATTGGAAGAAAAAATCCAACAATTAGATATGTATGCGGGCGGTTCCATAACTTCAAACGGGGCGATTGATAAAAAGAAAGCAAAAGCACTATTAGGAGATAAAAGTGTGGGATCTGTACATGATTATTATCCTGAAAATGCCAAGTTGTCGAATGAAATGCAACGCTATTTTGTGGAAGAAACTCGCCTGGGTATTCCTGTTTTATTTATTGAAGAAGCATTGCATGGTTACCAAGGAAAGAAATCAACTGCATTTCCAGTTCCGATCGGGATGGGGAGTATGTGGGATACGCTTTTAATGGAAAAAATTGGTCATGCAGTAGCAAGAGAGACAAGATCTGTAGGCGTTCATATGGTACTTTCTCCAGTATTAGGAATCGGAAGAGAGCCTCGTTGGGGCCGTGTTCAAGAAACATTTGGAGAAGATCCTTATCTAGCAGCAAGAAATGGTGTGGCTGTCATCAAAGGGATGCAAGGCGATGACCTTACCAAAGATGATGCTATTGTTGCTGAACCTAAACATTTTGGTATTCATAGTATTCCAGAAGGAGGTAGTAACACTTCTCCGGTATATATTGGAGAAAGAGAAGCAAGGTCAAATTTCTTATATGTTTTTGAAAAAGCATTTATGGAAGCTGAAGCATTGGGAGCTATGGCCGCGTATCATGAATGGGATGGTATTCCAGCAGCAGCGGATGATTGGTTATTGAAAGATCTTTTAAGAGAGGAGTGGGGTTTCAAAGGAATGGTGATTTCAGACTTAGGAGCCATTGCCAAACAACAGAACAGCCACTTTACTGCAGCAACGCCAAAAGAGGCCATTGCAAATTCAATAAAAGCAGGGTTGGACATGCAGTTTTATGATTATTCCCATGAAGTTTTTGCACAATCAATCAGAGATGCGATTGAAGACAAAACCTTAGCAATGGCGGATGTGGACCGTGCTGTAGCAAGTGTATTATATGTAAAATTCAGATTAGGTTTGTTTGAAAATCCATACATTGATGAAGGGTTAAAAGAAGAACGTTATCACTGCGATGAACATCAAGCCTTAGCACTAGAGTCAGCACATAAATCCATTGTATTGCTTCAAAATAATAATCAAATTTTGCCTTTGTCTGACACGGTAAAGAAGGTAGCTGTACTTGGTAAAATGGCTAATCAAGTGAACTTAGGAGGCTACTCACCTAAAGAAGTAGAGGGTATTTCTATCGTAAACGCTTTTGAGAATACAAACTATGATGTAAAGTATGTAAACCCTAAACTTCCTGCCAATGCATTTGAACATATTGATCCTGAAGTATTATTTACATTTGACGGTGAGAAAGGCGGTTTAACAAGACAATTTTTCAATTCTCCAGATCTGACAGGTGATGCAGTAGTAACGGAAGTGACTTCTGAATTGATTCGTAACTGGCATAATTTAAGTCCTGCAGCTGGAGTGAGTGCATCCAATTATTCTACAAAGTATGAAGGTTATATTGTTCCAAAATATGATGGTGAATATACTTTTGCATTGGTTGCTGATGATTATGGTAGATTATTCTTAGAGGATTCATTATTTATAGATTGTTGGAATGATGAATCATGGAATGTAACAAGAACACGTACAATTCGTCTAGAGAAAGGACATCAATATAAACTAAAGATGGAACATGCTGGTATAGTTGATTCTAACGGTATTGGTTTACGTTGGCAAGTGAAGCCTGATTTTGAAATCAGTAAATTCTCTATGTATGAAGAAGCAGTAGAAGTAGCGGCTAATTCAGATGTTGCTGTTGTTGTTGTAGGGGAGTCTCTTGAAGAATCGGGTGAAGGTTTAGATAAAGTTAGTTTGGAATTAGGTACCTATCATAAAGGCTTGATCGAAGCAATTCATGCTACGGGTACCCCTATTATTTTAGTACTTCAAAATGGTCGTCCATTGATTTTAAATGATGAAGTAGAGCAGTCTGCCGCTATCTTAGAAACATGGTATGCAGGGGAATTAAGTGGACAAGGAACAGTTGATATTATTTCAGGAAAAGTAAATCCATCTGCGAAGTTGCCAATTACATTCCCAAGAAGTGAAGGGCAGTTACCGCTCTATTATAATCACAAGAGATCCTCATCACATCATTATGTAGATGAAGTAAGTACACCTCTATTTGCCTTTGGGTATGGTTTGAACTACAGTACATTTGAGTACAATGACTTGTCACTTTCGAAAAGTCAAATTGATAAAAATGAGAACTTAACCGTACAATTGAAAGTGAAAAATACTTCTGAGGTAGACGGTACAGAAATCGTTCAATTATATATCCAAGATGTTGTGAGTTCAGTTGCTACACCAATTATCCAGTTGAGAGGGTTTAATAGAGTTGACCTTAAAGCTGGAGAGGAAAAAGAAGTGACACTCACTTTGACTCCTGATGATTTAAGTCTGTGGAATAGACAGATGAAATGTGTAGTGGAGTCTGGAGAATTTAAAATAATGATAGGAGCCGCTTCAGATGATATTCGTTTAGAAACGTCTTTTGAAGTAAAGTAAGCCTTTTTTAGTAATCGAAATAAAGAATTATTCTTTTAAGAGAAAGTGATCTTGATGTCATATCGAGGTCACTTTTTTTGTTGAATGATGTTGAAAGATAATTTCATGGGAAAAGAAAAAGGGTTTTGCTATTATTTATAACAAAACCCTTTCAATATTATAAAATGCAATAACTATTGCTTAATACCAAATTTCTTTTCCATATGTTCCCAATACGTATTTAAACTGTCTTTCATATCTTTTCTTAAGATCAGAATACCCACTAAGTTAGGAATAGTCATCAAGGCGATTGTGATGCCTGATAAGGTCCAAATAATTGTAGTGTCAGCAAATGACCCGACAAAGAATGAAACTACATATACACCTCTGTAATAAATTACTGATTTTGATCCTAGAAGGAACGTCATGGCTCTATCTCCATAATAAGACCATGAAATGGCAGTGGAGAAGGCAAATAACAATAAGCCAATAGAGACAATATATTTACCGAAATCACCAAAGTAACTTCTCGTAAATGCCAAACTGGTTAAAGGAGCAGAGTGGATTAGTGATTTACCTTTGATTAAAAGGTTGGACTTCCATTGGATGACACCTTCTTTCACTTCTAAGGCACCATTATATTTTTCACCTTCCAACAATACTTGAACATTTTCAGCTACAGATCGAGCGTGAATCAAAGTAACAGTACTTTTTATCACACCTTCAACTACGGTTAATTCACCAGTGTAAGTCGGTAATTTTTCTTTTCCGCTAATATGAAATGAAAGCTTCTCACGATCATTATTCGGATTAGATTTTCGATCATCATATCTTGAACTTAAAACCTGAAGGTCGGTTTGTTGGAATGTATTGTCTACTTTTTCTCTCCAAACATTAGAAGATAGTAACGCTAAGCCTGTAAGTGAACAAATTACAATAGTATCAATAAATGGCTCTAAAATCGCAACCATACCTTCTGAAACAGGTTCTTTTGTTTTCGCAGATGCGTGAGCAATTGGTGCTGAACCTTGACCTGCTTCGTTAGAGAATAAACCTCTGTTGACACCTCTGTTAAAGGCGTAAGCGAAAGTTGCTCCTAAGAAACCTCCAGTAGCTGATGTACCTGAGAAAATGTCGCTTGCAATCTTACCAATCGAATCTGGAATATTTTCAAAGTTGAATAAAATAACAGCAAGACATCCAATGAAATAGATCACCGCCATCATTGGTACCAGTTTTTCTGTAACCTTGGCAATTCTTGAGATACCACCTAAAATTACAAAAGCTAAAAGAACGGCTAAAATTGCACCTGTTATGTATTGTTCAACTCCAAAAGTAGCATAAATAGAAGAAGCGATGGAATTAACTTGTGGTAAGTTACCCGTTCCAAAAGAAGATAAAACCGTAGCAATAGCAAAAAGTACAGCCATCCATTTCATATTCAATTTGTTCTTCATGAAATACATAGGGCCACCAGCCATAGTACCATCAGCAGTTTTTTCTCTGTATTTATGAGATAAAGTTACTTCCACAAATTTTGTAGTCATACCAAAAAAGGCAGTGACAATCATCCAGAATAATGCAGCAGGGCCACCTAAATGAATTGCTAAAGCAACCCCAGCGATATTACCAGTACCTACTGTGCCAGATAAAGCAGTTGCTAAAGCTTGGAAATGTGAAGTATCTCCTTCATCGTCTTGTTCGTCAAATTTTCCTTTCACGACATCTATAGCATGAGAAAAAAATCTTATCTGAGGAAACTTGAGATAAATCGTGAAAAATAAGCCAGTTAATAGTAAGAGTGCCACAAACCAAAATGAGCCACCTATATAACTGTCTATTAGACTAAGAACGTCGTTTAACTGTTGCATTTGTTGTTTGTTATGAAAAAGTTGTAAAGCCTTTTAAAAGTTTAAATAATCAAATTGTATGCGAATTTATTAATTATCAAAAGAAATACTAAAATTAATATTATTAAATATATAGAATTCGATTGTATAGAGGTGTGAAAATTTAATAATTATATTAACATACAATATGTTTTGTTAACTTATTACTTATTTATAACTTTATGCTTGTATCCGAAAAATTAACGAAGTAGTTAAGAATGTGATTTTTTACCAAACAACAAATCTCAATCTTCACCCTTCAACTGTTTAATTGTTACTTTTTATTTTACTATGAAGCAAATAACTCTACAAGCACTTATGCTTGTCGCATTTCTCTGTGCATCTATGAATAGCTATGCTCAATTCGAAAACAAAATCTCACTCAATTTTTCTGTAACATCTTTTAGTTATATGTCTGAGGGTCAGATAAAGGCAGAAAGTGAGGATGCCTATGCTCGTTATTATGATGAATATTATAATGATATCACGGCAGAATACGCTTTTGCAACAGAAGAGGTCAACTCAGGTATTGGTTTAACAGCAGGTTTACAGTACAACTTCTCAAGCAGGTTTTCTATTGAAGGATTGTTCCGTTTTTCGTATATGAATTATACGACATCCTACTATTATGATTATTTATCCTATCAATACATTAGTGGTGAAGAATACAATCTTGATCCTTCTTTTTATCAACAACAAAGTGTACAGTCTCCAGAGCGATATGACCATTATAATGGAGATACCCAACAGTATACAGGAAGATCTGGTTACTATGCCCAACGCTCGTTTCCTTATTATGGAAGAGAGTACATTGTAAACGGTAAAGGTAACTTTTTTACGTTTGATATCGCTATTGTACCAAAACTCTATTTGAACCCTAGAAATAATTTTAAAGTGTACTTATTTGCAGAAGCACACCTTAATTTCGCTGCTGGGTATGATATTGATTATGATGAGGTGGATAATTATTATGCCCTTAATGATGCAGGACAATTTGTAATCACTGAAGGAACTACTGAGCAAAGTAATGTAACTGGAGGTAAAGAAGATGTAGAATCTAATATCAACTTTGGTTTAATCCCTGGTCTTGGTTTTGATTATGTTTTAAATCAAAATATGTCTCTATTTCTTCAAGGAGGTTACGGTGTAATGGACTCTTATAAAGATATGTTGATGGTACAAGGTGGTGTTAAAATAAGTGCTTTCAAATCTAAGTCATTATAAACGAATAAATATGTTTCTCAAAGTATTAAAGTTAGCTTGTTTTTGTCTATGGAGTGGGATGCTTTGTGGACAAACAATAAAATCTAAACCTGCTTTGGAAACTAAAAATCAAATGCCCACATGTCTAAGTTTTAGTCATGATGGGCAATTTTTGGTTTCTGGTGGTTTTAACCGTAAGATTTCAGTTTTTCATACTGACAATAGAATAAAAGAAATTGAGTATAAAATAAAAGATGTCCCATTGGACATTAAGTACTCATTCGATGACAATTATATAATTTCTGGAGGAAAAGATAAGTTAGTTACTGTTTACAATACCCAAACCAAATCAATCGCCAAAATTTTTAAGGGGCATAAAGGAGACGTTACGTCTATTTCTGCCTCACAGAAAGAAAATATATTTGTAAGTGGAGGGAAAGGAGGAAAAGTATTAATGTGGGATCTTGATTCGGATGAGCCTATTAAATCATATCTGGGATCGAAGACGGAAATATTGTCAGTGGGTATTAGTCCTAATAATAAATACGTTGTTGGAGGAGATAAGTCAGGTGATTTATATATATGGGAACTAGAAAGTACAGAACTGGTTACAAAGGTCGAAGCTCATAAAGGTTTTATACGAGATCTACTATTTAGCACCGATAGTAGACATATAGTAACCTGCGGGGATGATAAAAATATCAGAGTTTGGAATGCGAAGACTTTTGAGCTTGAAAATGCCTATAGATTTCATAAAAAATGGATTCAAACCATTGCAATCAGCCCTGATAATAAATACTTACTGAGTGGTTCGCATGATGGCTATGTTGTATTGTCAGAATTGTCAACAGGTAGAATTATTCATAAATCGGAAAAGCAGAAGAATTTTGTCTTATCGGTAGATTTTTCTGAGAAAAGGAATCAAATAGCAAGTACGACTTTAAATGCCAAAAGAGTTAATGTTTGGGATGTTTCAGGTTTGAATATCAATCATGAAGATGTGGCAATGATGAAAAATATGAGTTCAAAGGTGTACGCTTTACCGAATATAGGATTAAACGCATTACCATCAACGACAGATAAGCAGATTGTTCAACTCCATATCAGCTCAACATCGGAGATTCCAATTGTATCCCTTTCAATTTCGAATAATTCTCAGAATCTTTTTGAATACAATGAAATGGAGATAGAAAAGTCTGTTACTAAAACAGAAAATGGCTATTCTCTTCAATTGGATAAGAGTATTTTGCTGAATGATGGTCTTAACAAAATTTCAGTAACAATTGCTAATGCTTCAGGACTGCAAATTGCTAATTTCACCCCCATAAATTATGTTAAACCTATGTCTCGAGCTGTTCCAGTAGTTGCAACAACAACATCTGTAAGTGCTAAACCTGCTGCAGCTCCACCATCAAGTACCAATAGTTTATATAAATGGGCGTTGGTTATAGGAAATGAACATTATTCTCAATATCAAACTGAAATTGAATCGGAGGCTGATGTACTTTATGCTTCTAATGACGCCAAGGTATTTAAAGAAGTTGCTAAGAAAGTGATTGGCATCCCTGAGGAAAATATCATTTATATCGAAAATGGTACTTATATAAAAATGCGAAGGGGTTTGTCTAAACTGAGTAAAGTTTCGGCAATGCTTAAAAATAAGATGGAAATTTATGTTTACTATGCGGGACATGGCTATCCAGATGAGGAAACAAAAGAACCTTATTTAATACCAATTGACGGTAATGGAACAGAACTAGAGTTTGAGGGAATAAGTCTAAAAAAAGTCTACAGTATGTTAACTCAACATAACCCTAAAAAAGTAACAATTTTTATTGATGCCTGTTTTAGTGGAGGAGCAAGGCAATCAGGTTTAGTAGAGGCAAGAGGTTTTAAAGTGGTTCCTAAAAAACAACAAGCATCAAAAAACCTAGTCGTATTTACAGCAAGTTCTGGTAAAGAATCGAGTTTGCCTTATAAAGATAAAGAACACGGTTTGTTTACTTATTATTTAACGGAGAAGATAAGGGAGACGAATGGAGATATATCTTATTACGAATTATCTGAATATTTGAAGGAGGTCGTAGGAATAAGATCTATCACTGTTAATAATAAACCTCAAACACCTCAGACGAATGTAAGTCCTGAGGTCGGAGAGACATGGAAAACGTGGAGATTAAACGAAAATTCTGAATAGAAAAAATCCCTAAGGTGAAAATCTTAGGGATTTTTTATTAATGAAGTTTTTAATGCTGATGAATCATTGTGAATTAATAGGTAAAAATTGTAGCTTGCAACCTCAAATTCTCACAGCAAAACTTGTGGTCAGTTGTAGGGGCACAAATGGGGGGATTTAAAAATTAAAATTTATATACCACAATGATTAAAATTACATTACCGGATAATTCGGTAAGAGAGTTCGAAAGCGGAGCGTCTTCATTGGATGTAGCAAAAAGCATCAGTGAAGGATTGGCAAGAAACGTACTTGCAGCAGAAGTAAATGGAGAAGTTTGGGATGCCACCAGACCATTGACCGCAGACTCAAATGTAAAATTATTAACGTGGAATGACACGGACGGAAAGCAAACTTTCTGGCACTCTTCAGCTCACTTAATGGCCGAAGCTTTAGAAGCTTTATACCCTGGTGTAAAACTTGGTATTGGACCTTCTATCGAAAATGGTTTCTACTATGATGTGGATTTCGGTGACCACGAATTCTCATCAGAGGAATTGGGCAATGTAGAGAAGAAGATGAAAGAATTGGCAAAGCAAAAAAATATCTACATTCGTGAAGATATTTCTAAAGCTGATGCTGTTAAATACTTCGAAGAAAAAGAAGATCCTTATAAATTAGACCTTTTAGAAGGTTTAGAGGATGGTCAAATCACATTCTATAAGCAAGGTGCTTTCACGGATTTATGTCGTGGACCACATATTCCTAACACAGGCTTTATCAAAGCGGTAAAATTAATGTCTGTAGCTGGAGCTTACTGGAGAGGTGATGAGAAAAATAAAATGTTGACTCGTATCTACGGTGTTACTTTTCCTAAAGCAAAGGAATTGACAGAATACCTAGAGAAATTAGAGGAAGCAAAGAAAAGAGATCACAGAAAAGTAGGTCAAGAATTAGACTTATTTACTTTCTCTCAAAGTGTGGGACAAGGTTTACCATTATGGTTGCCAAAGGGTACTACTTTGAGAGAAAGATTGGAGGGTTTCTTAAGAAAAGCACAAAAGAAGGCGGGTTACCAACAAGTTGTTACACCTCATATTGGTGCGAAAGACTTATATGTGACATCTGGACACTATGCGAAATATGGAGAGGATTCATTCCAACCTATTCATACTCCACATGAAGGAGAAGAATATTTGTTGAAACCAATGAACTGTCCACACCACTGTGAAATCTATAAGGCTAGACCTCGTTCGTATAGAGATCTTCCTGTAAGATTTGCAGAATTTGGTACTGTATATAGATATGAGCAATCAGGTGAATTACATGGATTGACCAGGGTTCGTGGATTTACTCAAGATGATGCTCACATCTTCTGTCGTCCTGATCAAGTAAAAGAGGAATTCAGCAAAGTAATTGACCTTGTGCTTTATATTTTCGGATCTTTAGGGTTCGATGATTACACTGCTCAAATCTCACTACGTGATAAGGAAGATAGATCTAAATATATCGGTAATGAAGCCGATTGGGACAGAGCAGAGAAGGATATCGAAGAGGTAGCGAACGAAAAAGGTCTTAATACAGTTGTGGAATACGGCGAAGCAGCATTCTACGGTCCTAAATTGGACTTTATGGTGCGTGATGCTTTAGGTAGATCTTGGCAGTTAGGTACTATTCAAGTGGATTATCAATTACCACAACGTTTCAAGTTAGAATATAAAGATTCTGATAATTCAATGAAACAACCTGTAATGATTCACCGTGCACCATTCGGTTCTATGGAACGTTTCATTGCAATCTTAATTGAGCATACAGGTGGTAACTTCCCATTATGGTTAGCACCAGAGCAATTTACGGTCTTACCAGTTTCTGATAAATACAATGATTATGCTTACGGTGTAATGAGTGAATTAGAAGAAGCAGGATTTACAGGTACTGTAGATGCTAGAGCGGAGAAGATCGGTAGAAAAATCCGTGATGCAGAGGTTCAAAAAACACCATACATGTTAATTGTAGGTGAGAAAGAAATGGACGGAAATGCAGTTTCAGTACGTAAGAAAGGAGAAGGTGATATTGGTACAATGTCAGTTTCTGATTTCTTAGAATTATTTAAGAAAGAAACAGCAGTTTAAGCTGTAAAGTATAAATTGATAATGAGTTGTAGTTTTTAATTACAACTCATTGTCTTATAATAACATTAATAAAAAATCTAACAATGGTGTATGATGTAATCATTGTTGGTGCCGGTATTGTCGGAATGGCATCAGCTTTGAAAATCAAACAACAATCTCCAGAGTTAAAGGTTTTAGTATTGGAGAAAGAAGGTGATGTTGCACAACATCAGACAGGTCATAATAGCGGTGTGATTCACTCCGGACTTTATTATAAACCAGGTAGCCACAAGGCATTAAATTGTATTGACGGTTACAATCAGTTGATTAAATTCTGTGATGAGGAAGGTGTAAAGTATGATTTGTGTGGAAAGGTAGTAGTAGCAACGGACCAAAAAGAACTAGACAATCTAAATACGTTATACGAAAGAGGTGTAGCAAACGGACTTAAAAACCTAAAACGATTATCAGCATCAGAAATTAAAGATTATGAGCCTTACTGTAATGGTATTGCAGGTCTTTATGTGCCTCAGACAGGTATTATTGATTACACTGAAGTAACAAAAAAATACCAAGAGGTTTTTGAAGAGCGATATGGTGGTGAAGTTAAGTTTAGAAATAAAGTAGAAGATATTCGCTTAGGGAGTATTGGGGTAGAGGTCACTACAAATAGAGATGTTTATAGATCTCATTTAGTGGTGAACTGCGCAGGTTTATACAGTGATCGTGTAGCTCAATTGGCCTTGAAACAATTGGATGTACGTATTATCCCTTTCAGAGGAGAGTATTATGAGATCAAGCCAAATAAACATTATTTGGTGAAAAACTTGATTTATCCTGTACCTGATCCTGCGTTCCCATTCTTGGGTGTTCACTTTACAAGAATGATACATGGAGGTGTAGAGGCAGGGCCAAATGCAGTGTTGGCTTATAGAAGAGAAGGTTATAAAAAGACAGATGTTAATGTTGGTGAACTTTTCGAGTCTTTGACATGGAAAGGATTCATTAAAGTAGCTTCTAAATATTGGCCAACGGGATTAGGTGAAGTTTATAGGTCATATTCTAAAGCGGCATTTACAAAAGCATTACAACGTTTATTGCCTGATTTGAAAGAGTCAGACTTAAAAGTTGGCGGTTCTGGTGTAAGAGCTCAGGCTTGTGATAAGAATGGAGGGTTGATTGATGACTTCTTATTTGTAGAAGAAGATCGTATGATTAACGTATTAAATGCACCATCTCCTGCGGCAACTTCTTCATTGGCGATCGGTGATACGATTGCATCGAAAGTTTTGAAGAAGCTGAAGAAATAAAAATTGAAGCGTATAGAGCTATTTATTGAAAAAAATATGTAATTCTATACGCTTGAATTTCAGCCTTCAAATAATCTATTGATTTTTTTTTACATTAGATTGTTTGTATATCCGAAAACGAGTCTTACCTTTGCACTCGCAATGACACAAACGGTGTCTGTAATACATAAATATTGGGATGTTAGCTCAGTTGGTTTAGAGCACCTGCCTTACAAGCAGGGGGTCATTGGTTCGAATCCAATACGTCCCACC
>NZ_JACVVP010000038.1 GCF_014534745.1 Flammeovirga sp. EKP202 | reverse complement strand
GATTTAAAGTTTTTCTTATTCAGAATTTCAAAGGTATTCGGGTAACCTATGCCCACTTTTTGTTAGTGACCCCTTATTTTTTAACCATTCCAAAATAATTGGAAAATGATCTGTCACTGCCTCTTTAGCGGTACAAATATTAATATGATCATAGTCTAAGGTATACCCCTTCTCTTTTGACAATAAAATAAACTTATCCTCAGGGTTATTGACTTCCTTCATTAATCGTCTCACATCTTTCTCATGTCCCAAGTAATACTCTTTTTTACCGGTCATGTATAATGTAGGGGGAATGTTTTT
Organism: Flammeovirga sp. EKP202; assembly: GCF_014534745.1. Taxonomy (GTDB): domain Bacteria; phylum Bacteroidota; class Bacteroidia; order Cytophagales; family Flammeovirgaceae; genus Flammeovirga. The sequence goes on along the minus strand of NZ_JACVVP010000038.1, from coordinate 76,494 downwards.
CGCTTTCTTGAAAGCTGTCAAATAATCAAACTGATCACTAGGGTCAATCCATTCGTCAGTCGCATAAACCCACTTCTTACAGTCTTCATACACCCCTTTGGATTCATTCTCCTGACCAATTCCCATTTTCTTTACTGGAAAATAGCCATAGAACTTTGTCAACATTTGTGCAACAACACTCCACACAAAATCTACCTCAAACCTTTTCTTAAAAGAATCTACTACAATACTCCTTTTAGAGGCTAGTAAACACATTGATGCAATATTTAATTGTTGATGTCTTGCAATATGTGCCAACATCCAAACACCACCCCAAGAGTGAGCTACTACATGAATAGGCACATCCCAACGATGATGACTTCTTATTTCATGCAACAAGGCGGGAATCTCTTCTTCAATGGCGTGTATTTGCTTATTTTTACTATGTTTTGATACAGCAGGTGTACTTTTACCTCTTCCTCTAAAATCGGGCACAAAAACATCAAATCCTTTCTCAGCAAGAAAGGGTGCCAATCCTTTATCCTTCAGAGAATAAAAAATACGTCCACTTTCCATACTTCCATGGATCATTAATATGGCTTCTTTTGCTGTGGTTTGGGTATATCTTTTAACAAAGAGCTGATCGTCCTTTACAGGGACAAATAGATTTTCTGAGATGAATTGATAGTCTGCGGTGGAATGCATGTTGTTTATTTGTGTATATGTTGTTCTTCAATTTATACAAAAATTGATAAAAAATTAAATTTGAAATCTTTAATTGTAATGTTTATATCACTTCTGTTTTAAATATTACTTTGTAATCGTACCTTTGCCTATCAATAATGAGTCTAAATAAAACTCCGTATAAGGTACATGGGTATTATAAACAATTTAGTGAGTATAGATCGCCTTCCGTTAGGTAAGATTGGCATCATTTCAGAATTTAAAGATAAGGTCATTGGCAGCAGGCTTATTGAATTAGGGCTCTACCCTGGTAAACCTGTTTCAGTAATTAGAAAAGCCCCATTTAAGGGAGCGGTGTATTTAAAATCTGACAATCAATCTTTCGCCATTGGGCATCAAGAAGCTAAAACTGTTTTTTTAACGACTACCTCGGAGAAATAATATATGAACACAGATAAACTTCAAATTGCACTATTAGGAAATCCTAATGTGGGCAAGTCATCCGTTTTCAATCAACTAACCGGTCTTCGACAAAAAGTAGGTAACTTCCCTGGAGTCACAGTAGATAAAAAAATTGGTGCAACAACTTTACAGAAAGGTCAAAATGCCACTGTAATTGATTTCCCTGGTACTTATAGTCTCTATCCTACGTCTTCAGATGAGAAGGTAGTATTGAATACTTTTGCAAATCCAGGCTCTAAAGATTATCCCGATGTTATCATTTACATTGCAGATGTAACGAATCTAGAAAGACATCTTCTATTATTAACTCAGGTACAAGAATTAAATATTCCTATCGTTCTTGGTCTAAATATGAGTGACATCGCAGAACGAAAAGGGCAGATTACAGATATACAGAAACTCTCTAAAAAATTAAACCTTCCTGTTATTTCAATCAACGGTAGAACTGGTGAAGGTATTGATTTATTAAAGAAAGCCGTTCTTGAAGTAAGCAAAACTCCTCTTGCTACAATTGATGCTTATTCTTTTCAAAAAAATGATTCAGAAAAGCATGTCATTCAAGAAATTTTAAATAGTGAAAACATTGATAATCCTTATCAAGCTTCACTTTGGGCACATCATGTTGATGATCTTTCCTTCTTAAAGTCAGATACGAAGGAAAATATCAACAAGATCAGAGCAAATCATGATTATAATGATATGCGATTCCAAATTGATGAAACTTTGCTTCGTTATAACTTCATCAGCCCGTTAGTACAAGATATTGTCAAAGAAAATCATCAGCTTGAATCTTCATCAGCAACAGATAAGATCGATAAAATTGTAACACATAAATTTTTCGGCCCTGTTATTTTCTTTGCACTACTCCTACTTGTTTTTCAATCTATTTTCTCCTGGGCTTCTGCTCCTATGGATTGGATCGATGGTGGTATTGCCAATTTGGGAGAATACTTTAAAGACATTTTACCTGAAGGATGGGCTACTGACTTACTCCTAGACGGTGTTTTAGCTGGCTTAGGAGGTGTTTTAGTCTTTGTACCACAAATTACAATTCTATTCTTTTTAATTTCATTGATGGAAGAATCAGGGTACATGTCAAGAGCTGTTTACCTTTTTGATCGTTTAATGATGAAATTTGGAATGAGTGGTCGATCTATCATTTCCTTAATCTCAGGAGGTGCATGTGCGATCCCTGCCGTCATGGCTACGAGAGCTATTAGCAACTGGAAAGAAAGAATGATCACAATTATGGTGACCCCTCTGATTTCTTGTTCTGCCAGAATTCCTGTCTATGCTATTTTAGTGGCGTTTGCTGTACCGAATGAAACCGTTTGGGGAATCTTCAGTCTTCAGGGGCTTGCCTTTATGGGATTATATTTATTAGGAATTGTCGCTACTTTATTAGCCGGAATTGTCTTCAAACTTATTTTAAAGTCTGATGCACCTTCATTTTTAGCAATGGAATTACCAAGTTACAAAGTTCCACACTGGAAAAACGTTGCATTAACAGTAAGTGAAAAAGTGAATACTTTTGTAACTGAAGCCGGTAAAGTTATTATTGTTATTTCGATTATTTTATGGGCTTTAGCAACTTACGGGCCAGGTAATTCAATTGAAGATGCGGCTGCCAAAGCTGAGATGGAGTTACAAGACATGAACTTAGACGAAGTAGCTTCTGCTGATTATATTGCAGCCAAACAATTGGAAGCTTCTTATGTAGGTATATTAGGTAAAGCAATTGAGCCTGTTTTTAGACCTTTAGGATTTGACTGGAAAATCAGTATTGCCTTGGTCACTTCTTTTGCTGCAAGAGAAGTATTTGTTGGTACTATGGCTACAATTTACAGCGTAGGATCAGCCGAAGATGATATTGCACCATTGAGACAACGATTAACCAATGCGGTCAACCCTGTTACGGGTGAAAAGGAATTTACCACCGCAACGGCTTACTCACTAATGATATTTTATGTTTTTGCAATGCAATGTATGGCGACATTAGCAGTAGTAAAAAGAGAAACAAAAGGTTGGAAATGGCCTGTTATTCAATTTGTCTACATGAGTGCATTAGCCTATTTCGGGGCATTAATTGCTTACAATATATTCTAATTAAAATAAGTAGTAAGTCATAGGACTGTTACCTAAGATATAAATAAAGCGTGATGAAATTAGTTTTTCTTCACGCTTTATTTTTTTATTTCACCTCAGCATAACCAAATAATACGCTATACTGCTTACACCACACTAAAACGTATTTGTTTTTAGTATAATCCACCCCGGCTGGGATATTATAAGATTGCTCCCCTGTAGTACTTTGCATTAAACCTAAGTCTATAAAACCATTTCCATTAAGCTCTTGTGCTAAGTAAATGTATAAATCAGGGCCTGAATCGGATTTAAAATCACTGTGCATTTTCAGAACGTTATCTTCAATTGTCACACCTCCAGAAGTTGGATGAGCACTTCCTTTAAAGGTGCCCATTAGTGTCCCTACATCCATAGGAGTTGAAGTCGTATCTACATTGGTATCCAAAGTCGTAAGATCCAATGGTGTTGGCTCATCCTTTGAGCAAGAAAAAATCATTAAACATCCTAGAATAATAGAAATAAGAGTTACTTTTTTCATAGTGTGTAATAATTTAAGTTGTTAATTTGCTATAAATAAAATTCAAACTTGAATAAATTGTTTTCATTTTTGATCAAAGTACATTGTAATCAATCTTTAATTGGTCGTAATCACTCCTAAAACATGACACTAACAATCTATCAAATTGATGCTTTTTGTGAAAAAATTTTCAAAGGCAACCCTGCAGCTGTTGTTCCATTAGAAAAATGGATTGATGATGAACTAATGCAAAACATTGCAATGGAAAATAATTTAGCGGAGACGGTATTTTTTGTGAAGGAAAATGATAAGTATGCTATCCGATGGTTTACTCCTGAAGCTGAAATTAGACTTTGTGGGCACGCTACTCTAGCTTCAGCACATTACCTTTTTGAACACGATAATTACGAAGGAGACGTTATACATTTCCACTCTCACTTAAGTGGTCCATTGGCCGTAACGAAAAATAATAAAGGATTAGAATTAAATTTTCCATCACAGAAACCTTCATTAAGTCAAAAACCCGACTTTTTAGAAAAAGCACTCGGATGTAAGGTTAATCAATGTGCAATTGAAGGCATGTTTTTAGTGGCTGAAATTGAATCAGAAGAATTATTAAAAAAACTCACACCTGATTTCAACCTCATCAATAAAGAGAGCCCTGATTTAGGAATTATAGTAACTGCTAAAGGTAAAGAGGTTGATTTTGTTTCTCGCTTCTTCCATCCTGGAATTGGTATAAATGAAGATCCAGTAACGGGATCTGCACATACCGTTTTGATTCCTTATTGGGCAGAGAAACTACAAAAAGAGGAGATGATTGCTCATCAAGTTTCCAAAAGAGGCGGTGTACTTCATTGTGTCTTAAAAGAGGATAGAGTATTGATTTCGGGTACTGCAGTCACCTACTTAAAGGGGGAAATATACCTTTAATCTTTCAAAAAAGAATAGAAAATTTAACTACAGGTTCATCGTATTGAGTCTGTAGTTTTTTATTTCATTACAATACAAACTTCAAAGCCCTTCAGTATATAAAATAAAGCTGATGAGGGAGAAATTAAAGGAGGAATTTCTGTCAAAATGCTAAAAACTAAAGACTTAAAAAGGTTATCACTCCATTTTTTGTGAAATTATTGAAATTTAAAATGGACAAAACTACCTCCTTTATGAACAAAGTCTAACACCTACACGATTGGTGTACAATCTACATTTGCACTACTCAATGAATTATTTACTCATCATTTAATTTTTTAATAGTGCAAGTATGAAGAATAAATTACTTATCCTCTTTTTCTTATTATTTAGCTTTCTGCAAGCTATTGCCCAAGAGAAAATCATTTCCGGGAGTATTGTAGATAAAAATACAAAGGAGAAGCTCCCTGGGGTGAATGTCTCCATAAAGGGAACGACCTTGGGAACAATGACCGATTTTGAAGGACAATTCAAACTTACCATTCCTTCTCAATCTACGACCTTAGTTATCTCGTTCATCGGTTACAATACTACTAACCTTGAAATTGGTACGCAAACACACTTCAATATCAAATTAGAAGAAGACATCGAACAACTTGACGAAGTAGTAGTAGTAGGTTATGGTGTAGCGAAAAAAAGTGACATTACTGGTGCTGTTGCTTCCGTCGATACTGATGAACTGACAGTAGTTGCTACTGAAAATGTCGAAAAGGCACTTCAAGGTAGAGTGGCTGGTGTGCAAATTACTTCTCCGTCTGATCCGGGTGCTCAAACTAAAGTGAGAATTAGAGGAATTGGCACCATCAATAACTCAGACCCACTTTACGTTGTTGACGGTTTCCCTATGAATGACATTTCGCACCTTGCTCCAACAGATATTGCGTCTATGGAAGTATTAAAAGATGCCTCTGCAACGGCAATCTATGGATCAAGGGGAGCAAATGGTGTCATCTTAATCACAAGTAAAAAAGGATCTGCACAAAGTAAACCTGTTTTTACATTCAATGCTCAAGCAGGTGTAACAAACCCGACCAATACGATTGAAATGACCAATGCTTCTCAATACGCTCAGTTGAGGTTAGAAGGTGGTGGTTTTGTTGAAGGATCTGATGAATATGTGTATTTAAAAGATATCTATGATAGAGGTGTTGAAGGAACCGATTGGCAAAATGAAATTCTCAAAAATGGTTCTTTCCAAAACTACAACTTTGGTTTTATGGGTGGATCTGAAAGTAATCAGTATAATTTTTCCACTTCCTATGTGAAAAATGATGGTATTATTGACCACAATGATCTTGAGCGATTTTTTGTAAAATTGAATAATACAAGCAAGCTTTCTAAACGAATTAATTTAAGTCAGAACATTGCTTACACTAGAACTAACCGTTCTTTACTCAACAAAAGTTTTGACAACGGCTCTCCTTTCGTCGTAGCTTTATGGGCTGACCCTATTTCTCCTGTTTATGATGATGAGGGTAATTATGCTAGAACAGAATGGTCCAATAAAAACAACCCCAGACGTATTGTTGATGAAGAAGAATATAAAAGAGCCATTCTCAATCGATTTGTCGGATCATTAAAACTAGATGCAAATATCACGAAAGACCTTGTCTTCACATCCAACTTTGGTGTAGATTACCAAATTGCATCTCAGAAAAAATATGCTCCTGAATTCTATATTGATCCAGATGAAAACAGACCTGTTTCAGAGCTAGATGAAGATAGAAACCAAAGAACGAACTGGGTATGGTCTAATTACTTTAATTACACCAAAAAAATCAATAAACATCAATTTGGTGCCATGGTAGGTGGTGAAATGCAATATTGGGAGTATAATAATGTAACCGCTACTGGTTTTGACATTCCTCACAATGAAAACCTAAGGTATCTTTCTGCCGCTAAAGGATCTTACTACAACGCTTCTTCCAATCAAAATATCAGTACCATTGCGTCTGGTTTTACAAGAATCAATTACAATTTTGATTCAAAATATATGCTGACCGCCACATTAAGAGCCGATGGTTCTTCTAGGTTTGCTGAAGGAAACCGATGGGGTATCTTTCCTTCCTTTTCAGCAGGCTGGAATATCAAAGAAGAAAACTTCTTGAAAGCTGTAGACAAAATAACTGCTTTGAAATTAAGAGCAGGTTGGGGACAAGTAGGGAATCAATCTTCAGCAGGCGAAAATGATTATTTAGCCGCAATGACAAACAATCAACGCTACGTCATTGATGGGGAAGTTATGGAAGGTAGAATCCCAACAGGAATGAGTAATAAGGACCTTAAATGGGAAACATCAGAAATGACAAATATTGGTCTTGATGTTGACTTATTTGATGATGCCGTGACTGTTTCTGCGGAATTTTTCATCAAAAATACAGTGGATATGATTGTCCCAATGCCTGTACCTGTTTATGTGGGAGCCTCTCCTCCTGCTGCAAATGTTGGTTCGATGCAAAATAAAGGTTTTGAATTTACGGCCAGTTATAGAAATATCAATCATGATTTTAAGTGGAATATAGGCTTAAACATGACTACTATTAATAACACTGTGGTTGAATTGGGTGGTTTAGGTTTCATTGATGCTGGTAATATTGGTGGATTGGGAAGAATCACAAGAACAGAAGTAGGTCATGCAATGGCCTATTATTATGGCTATCAAACTGCAGGAATTTTTAGAACGCAAGATGAAATTGACAATCACGTAGGGCCAAACGGCGATTTACTTCAACCTAATGCAAACCTTGGAGATATTAAGTTCCTTGATTTGAATAATGATGGGGAACTCAATGATGACGACAGAACAAACCTTGGAAATTATATTCCAACTTTTACGGGATCTATCAATTTAGGAGCTGAATACAAGGGTTTTGATTTAAATATCTTCTTCACTGGTGCCTATGGAGCAAGTATTGTCAATGCTCAGAAGTTTTATATCGCTTCTTCGAAAATTATCATGAATCAAACCAAAGACTATTACAATAACAGGTTCCACCCCGAAAATAATCCCAATGGCACAATGCATAGACTAACACCGGATGACCCTAACAACAACATGCGCTTTTCTGATCAATATATCGAAGATGGGAGCTATATCCGTCTTCAAAATATTCAATTGGGATATACTTTCAACAATAATCTTAATAATAAATTGGGGATTAAAAAGTTCCGAATTTATGCCTCAGTAGACAATGCATTTACTATTACAGGGTATAAAGGATATGACCCTGCCAATATTGGCGACTTGAAAGGCGACCCACTGGGACAAGGTGTTGATATGGGTACCTACCCTACTTCAAGAATTTTCTCTTCTGGAGTTAATATGACATTCTAAAACTTTGAAAAAATTAAGATTGAACAGAAAAATGAAATCAATAAAATATATCGTTCTCCTAGTGAGCTCAATTTTGGTGGCGAGTTGCTCATTTTTAAATAGAGAACCCCTTGGTAAAGCTGTAGACTCTCCTTCATATTACAATGATTCTGAAAATGCGAGAATGGCTATCAACGCTTGTTACAATGCTTTGGTTGTTGAAAAACCTGGTAAAACGGGAGTCTTTCAAGAATGGAACTACGGTGAAGTCATGACCGATAATGCTTGGAAAGGCGATAAGTTTTTCTCTGATGGATTAGACATGCAAGACCTGAAAGAATGGAATGCCATTAATACCAGTGCGGTTTCATTTAATCCCTACGATGCAATGTTCCAAACTATACATCGTACTAATACTGCATTAAATGGTATTGCCCAATCAGATGCTTATGAAGGTGTAGAAAAAGATAGATTATTAGGGGAAGGGTATTTTATTCGTGGCTATGCTTACTTCTATTTATTACGATTATTTGGTGGCGTCCCTTTATTTACCGAACCTGTAAAGGTAGATCAAATTGGAAATGTTCAGAGGGCAACATTGGAAGAAATGACTGCACAAATTAAGTCTGATTTTGAAAATGCTGCGTCACTTTTAGGGGCCAAATCCGAAATGCAAATGGGATTGGCGACCTCTGGTGCGGCAAATGCTTACTTGGCAAGGTTGATTATGTACGATATTGGCATTTACAAAACAGGCATTGGCCAGTGGTCTGATGTGCAAACTTATACGAATAAAGTGATCAACTCTGGAGAGTATTGGTTAGCAGATAACTTGGCTACCATCTGGGAAGCAGAAGGAGAAAATGGCCCAGGTTCTATTTTTGAACTGCAACATGAAACTTCAAATACAGGACCAACAAGAAACAATACGGGTACTAATAGCCCAAGAGCCGTAAACCCAAGAGGAAACAGCACTAACAAAGGATGGGGATGGGGACAACTTTGTCCTTCACAAGATTTAGTTGATGCCTTTGAAGCAGGTGATCCACGACTAGAATGGACAGTTGGCAAAGAAAATGATCATGCTTATGGGAAACCACAAGGACTACCTAATTTTGAAGCTCAATCGGGTTATTACATCAGAAAACTGATTATGGACCCAGCCATTAGGGGGAATAATAATACGGACCATCCTCAGAATCAAAGAAAGATGCGCTATGCTGATATTTTATTAATGCATGCTGAGGCGGCCTATCATACTGGTGACATGACAACGGCACAATCCAAATTGAATGAGGTAAGACAAAGAGCTAGAAAAATGACTTATCCAATGGGATGGACCAAAGAAAATCCAAACGGGTATGAACCGAGAGAAAATACCGATGTTCTTCCTGACATCACCGCTACGGGAGATGAATTGTTACAGGCAATTTTACACGAAAGAAGAGTTGAATTGGCAGGTGAATGCACAAGAATGTGGGATTTGGTTCGTACCAACCAGTATGCGGATGCTCTGAGTAAAGCCAACATAGGATATCGCCCTACGATTGATCCTCAAACTGTTTCTTCTAGAATGTTATCTCATAGCGTCAACGGAAACATTCCAGTTTTACCGATCCCTGCCGGTGAAGTTATTTCGTACAAACTAGAACAAAATCCAGGTTATTAAGAATCCTCAGGTATTTAAAACCTTTTATCGCATCGTTTATCTACTGATAAGCGGTGCTTTTTTATTGGCTCTATTTTGTAGCTGTAAATTTATTTTTTGAACCTCTGAAGTCACTTCTTCAAAATTAGGTTTTATAGTTTTTGAATTAATAGACACACTCAATTTCTTTGAGAGACTATCACTTTCAAATGTGATTATTACTTGTCCTAATCTATTTTTTTTGAAGGAAATGAATTGTATATGAAAACCAACAACTATCCTACTGTTCATCAAAAACTCAAAATATACTTCTCCGTTTTTTTAAATTTTATAACCTACAATGTTTACTGTATTGATTATGATTTACCAAAAAGTGAGCTATCCAATAGTGAAGTGTATTCATTTTTAGAAGACCACAAAGGCAATATGTGGGTGGGTAATATTGAAGGGCTTCATCAATTTGATGGCTCCAATCTATCAATCATCAATTCCCAAAACCAGCTACCAGACAATACAATAAGAAATATGGTAGAAGATGATTTCCAACGCTTGTGGTTAGGAACTGATAAAGGTTTATTTCTATTTCACCCCAATAAAAACAATTTCAGCCCTTTTCTATTGAGTGATAAGAAATGTTATAAGAAAATTAATACACTCCAACTGTCTAATGGTATTTTATGGGCCGGAACTCCTGACGGTGTTTACCTGATTGAAATAAAGAAAAAGCAACCTCAGCACTACCATTACTATCCTCTAAAAGATGTACATGAAATTTCATTACATAAAGATGATCGTCAAAAAGTATGGGTAGCAAGCAACGATGGTTTATGCTCTTTACTTTTCGATGGTACAATCAAAAAAACAAAACTGAAAGATAATAAGCCATTTCAATTTACTCTATTAGTTCCTGTTCTTCTTACAATGCTATTGATAGGGATTGTTGTCTTTAATAAAAATCAAAAAGGAACGCAGAGGAATGCTAAAAAGATTCAAGTAAACACAAATTTTTCAACGTTTCAGAAAAACCCTTCTCCTACTTCTATTAGTGATCAGCAATTTTTGGATAAAATGTATCAAATCATCCTTACAGAAATTGACAACCCCAACTTCTCAGTAGAACAATTAGAGAAAAAGATGGGTATGAGTCATGCTAACTTTTATCGAAAGGTAAAGCTTTTAACAGGTAAAACGGCTAAAAATGTGATGCAAGATTTCAGAATGAAGGAAGCAAGCAGGTTATTAAGGACTAAAAAATATAGGGTCTCGGAAGTAGCTTACATGACGGGTTTTAATGATCCTAAGTATTTTACCAAATGCTTTAAAAAACAATATGGTGAGTTACCAAGTCAGTTTGCATAAGGATTTTCAAAAAAGTCACTTTTTATACTCCTATTGAAAGTATAAAAAGTGACCTTCTTTCTTTCAAAAACAATATGGTCAATTAAAATATCTTATGAATCTTCTTCAGAAATGCAGTTCTCTTGTCATTGCTACCCGATGTTGTATAAGAAGAGTTGATCCATTGTACATCTTTAATTCCAACTCCTTTGAGTGTCGCTTTGATAAATGCTTTTTTGATGACGTTTCCTCCAAATACAACCAAATACCATGATGGTGATTCTGAAGTTGTAATGACTCTGGCTTTCTTAATATGGGTCAGAAGCCCTTTCAAACCTGTTTTGGTTTCTATATAAGAGAAATCCTTCAAAAACACCTTGTCAATAAACCCTTTCAGCATTGCCGGTAAATCGTACCACCAAATTGGGAAAATGAAAACTAATTCATCTGTATTTTTCAATATTTCTTGGTATTCCTTCACTTGTGGATCGGTTGTTTCCCCTTTAGAATACAACGCTAAATCCTCTTCTCTCAGAACAGGATCAAAATTATCTTTATGCAAATCAATAATTTGATATTCTTTACCTTGTTCTTCTAACTTCTTGACTGCTGTATCTAATATGGCTTTATTGAAGCTTCCATGCCATGGATGTGCAAAAACGAATGTTGTTTTCATAATTTGTATTTTTTTGATTGATCTACAAATACAAAGGTATTTCACCCAACAATTGTTTTATAGGACATATGTCTAAAAAATATTTTTCCGAATTCTACTTAAGTGCCGTTGGGTAATCCCAAGATAAGAGGATAAGTACTTTAATGGAATGTGTTTGATATAATCCGGATAGTTTTTAACCAAATCTTCATATCTTTTTTCGGCAGACTCCATATTCATCATAAAAATATATTCCTCTAACTTGATATACGCCCCTTCAGTCAATCGGGTATAAAAGTCTTGCCACCTGCTATCTTTTTGGATAAATACCTCAAAATCTCTCCTGTAGAAAATCAATAACTCCACATCAGTGATAGCATGAATGCTTTCTCTTGTCGGTTGCCCAGAGACATAGCTGGAAAAAGCATTGACAAAATGATGCGGGAAAGTCAGACAATACGTCACCTCCTCTTCTTTACTGGATAAATAATAGTTTCGGACGATTCCTTTTGTGACAAACCCCACTTTTTGACATACTTCTCCCTGTTCTATAAAATGTTCATTTTTCTTAAGAGAGATCGGTTTGAACTTTTGGGTAAATTCCTCTATTTCTTTTTCAGAGAAAGACGTGATTGATGAGATAAAGCTTTTTAGAATTTCAGACATTTACTATTAAGATCTTAATATCTTTTCCATTTTCTTTCCCTTGGACAATTCATCCACCAATTTATCAAGGTACCTTACTTGCCTTGTCAAAGGTGTTTCAATTTCTTCAACTCGAACACCACAAATGACGCCTTTAATCAGGGCTGCATTCGGGTGAAGATTGGCATCTTGAAAGAAAGTTGAAAAAGTAGACTTTTCATCAATATGACTTTGCAAAGCAGCGGAATCGTAACCTGTCAACCATTCTATTACTTGATGTAATTCTTCTACAGTCCTCCCTTTCTTTTCCACCTTAGTTACATAGTGAGGGTAAATTGAAGCAAAAGTCATTGCCGCAATTCTTTGATCTTGAACCGCTTGATCTGCCATATTTTCTGAACTAACTGATTAAAATATTAATTTTTCTTAGTATACACTTCCTGCCATAAAGTGATCAAATCGCTGTCATCAAATTTCAACAACAACATGGTCTCAAACTTATCGATGGAGTGATCTTTTCTGACAATAATTGCATTCATGACGGCTACTACTCTATCTTCTGCACAAACATACTCTTGTACTTCATAATTGATAGATTGGATGTTGGACTTGAAATGCGTTAAGAACTCAAGGTAGCTCTCATAGTTCACCTGATATTCTCTGCCATTTACTTTCACTACAAAATCAGGAGCAAAACATTGAGCAATGTCTGACTTAGTGATATGCGTTGAAGAGAGTAAGTGTCTTTGATTCCACTTCAACAATTTTTTAGCTAAATGTTCCTTTTTCATTTTTAAAAACTCCTTTTATCAAATAATTAAGTATAGTTACTGAAAGATAATGAAAATTAAACTTCTTACTTGTTGAACACCCCTGTAATTAAGGTACGTTAAGGTTAATTTAAAATTGGAGTAAATAATAATTAATGATGCATTGTCCAAAATCTGATTAGCTTAATAAGATCTATTCTAAAATAGAAACCAAGATTTGATCTCCTCACCTTAGGACACAAAATGTAGCTCATTCAATATCAATCTCATATTATACAAAAAAGAGCAAATGAAGGGTATTTCTTATTGAATATTGTTAATAAAAAACAAAATCTCATAGGCCTTTCTATAAAAAGAAACTCCGCTGTAATGCTTACCTTTGTAGCTCAATTTCTCTAGGAATAAGATTATGGAAAATAAGACACTCGTCAGAAAATATAATGTACCAGGACCTCGATATACAAGTTATCCTACGGTACCCTATTGGGATAAAGATCCTACAATTGAAGAATGGAGTCAACATGTCGCAGATGCCTTTTCAGCAAGTAATGCAAAAGACGGTATCAGCCTGTACATACACCTTCCATATTGTGAGAAACTTTGTACTTTCTGTGGATGCAACAAAAGAATTACCATTAATCACTCTGTAGAGGATTCTTATATTGATGCCCTTCTAAAAGAATGGCAAATGTACATTTCAATTTTTGGTGAAGAACGTCCAAGGATCAAAGAGATTCACCTTGGTGGAGGTACACCTACATTTTTCAGTCCTGAAAACCTTCAAAAATTAACGAACGGTATTTTTGAGTTTGCTGATAAATGTGAAGATGCCGAATTAGGCTTTGAGGCAAATCCTGTCAATACAACAGATGCTCATTTAGAGGCACTTTATGAAGTTGGGTATACTCGTTTGAGCTTAGGTATTCAAGACTTTGATCCTACGGTTCAAAAAGCAATCAACCGTGTTCAATCTTATGAGCAAGTAGAACACGTAACAAATAAAGCAAGAGAAATTGGCTACACTTCTGTCAATTTTGATCTTGTATTCGGTCTTCCTTTCCAAAAGTTGGAATGTGTGAAAGATACGATTGCAAAATCCAATGCACTTCGCCCTGACCGTATTGCCTATTATTCATATGCTCATGTACCTTGGACTGCTCCTGGGCAAAGAGGTTTTTCAGAAGAAGACCTTCCTTCTAATGAAGAAAAAAGAGCATTGTATGAAGTAGGTAAAGAGATGTTTGAAGAAGCAGGATATGTAGAAATCGGAATGGACCACTTTGCATTACCAACGGATGCATTGGCTATTGCGGCAGATAAAAAGGCATTGCATAGAAACTTTATGGGCTATGCTCCTACTTATACGCAATTGATGGTAGGTTTAGGGTGTTCTTCTATTTCTGATTCATGGACTTCATTTGCTCAGAATATCAAAAAAGTAGAAGATTACAAAGCTACGATTGAGGAAGGGAAATTGCCTATTTACAGAGGACATATTCTTTCTGAAGAAGATTTATTGGTTAGAAAACACATTTTGAACGTAATGTGTCACTTTGAAACTACTTGGGATGAAGAAACAGGTCAGCTTCCATTATTCAAAACATTAAGTGAGAAACTGGAAGAAATGATCAATGATCAATTGGTTGTTTTGAGTGATAATAAATTAGAAGTAACAGAAAAGGGACGACCTTTTGTTAGAAATATTTGTATGACGCTTGATGCTAGAATGCTTGTGGCTAAACCACAATCTAGAATTTTCTCATCAACGATATAAGTAGATGACACTAGCTTGAAAAATAGAGGTAAAAGGAAAAAGTGATCCTTTTACCTCTTTTTTTCAAAGATTATTTTCTTTGATTTACTCAGCAGCTGCTTCAGCTTCGCCTTCAGTAGCTTCCACTACTTGCTCGGCAACAGTTGAATCCGCAACAGCGACAGTAGAATCTGCTTCAGCAACTTCTGCTTCAACAGCTTTTACCTCTTCTTTTGCAACTTCAACAACTTCTTCAGTTGCTTTCGCTTCTTCTTTGTTTTGTTCAGCTTGACCACACGCAATCACCGAAAATGCAACGATGTTTGCAATCAATAGATGTTTGATCTTCATAGTAATAATAGTTAAGTTAGATTGAAAAGTTGGATGAAAAGTAATTCAAAAAATCACCCATCCATATTGGTATATAACAATTATTTCTCCGATTTTTACAACTATAACGATTACACTATGTTACGAAAAGTGCATTTTTTATTCACTAAATTTTTTAAATTTATTTAACAAACATGGACTCACTCACTCAAGTTGTACTTGGCGCATCGGTAGGTGAAGCGGTATTAGGAAAGAAAATAGGGATAAAAGCAGCTATTTTCGGGGCAATTGCAGGTACAATTCCCGATTTAGATGTTTTGGCTTCTCCATGGTTTGATGCTGTTGAAAAGCTGATGTACCACAGAAGTATTACACATTCATTTCTATTTTTCATTCTTGCCTCTCCGATTTTTGGTTATCTCACTCATAAGTTTTTTGGTAAAGAAAAAGACACCTTAAAAGATTGGACACTATTGTACTTTCTTAGTTTCTTGACCCATGCACTTTTAGACACCTGTACTACCTGGGGAACACAACTGCTCTATCCATTTACAGCTTATGGATTTGCCACTTATTCTGTTTTTGTAGTAGATCCACATTATACTGTACCATTCCTTATCCTACTTATCATTGCTCTTTTCAAACCCAAAACTTCCTCAATCAGAAGAAAGTTAAATTACTGGGGATTAGGGATCAGTACTTCTTACTTGCTTTTAGGTTTTATTCTTCAACATCAAGCCAATGAAGTTTTCAAAAAGAACATTGAGGAATTAGGGATTGAATATCAAGATTACATTACTAAAACTACCCCTTTAAATATTTGGCTTTGGGCTACTACCTTCAAAACAGAAAATGGTTATTACACCGGTTTTTACTCTGTTTTTGATAAAGATAAAAAAGTACATTTCAACTACTATCCTCATCATCATGAACTATTAGAAGAGTTACCTGAAAATGATAAAACAAATAAGTTAATCTACATTACAAAAGACTTTTATATCGTTGAAAAGCTAGAAAATGAATACCTTATTAAAGACCTTCGTTTCGGTACTTTTGACGGTTGGAGAGGTAAAGAACAAGGTAAATTTGTATTCACATATCACATTATACCTCAAGAAGACGGAAGCTTAAAGTATACTGAAACAAATTATAGATTTAAGCCTTCAAATGAATACATTAAAGCTTATATAGGTAGAATGTTCGGTCAGAAGTAAAATTATATTATTGAGAACTCTTAATATTTGTTTAGAAGGTTTACTAAACATTAGGACAATTTGTCAGTTTATACCTTTTAGTATAATAGTTGTTTAAACAGGTAAAAGTGTCAAATTAAATTATACAAAATGAATAGTAGAGCTTTAATATTCCTAGGGATAGCTTTCGCCTTCTTACTCGCGATTGATTTATACGCCTTCAAAGGAATTCGTCTTATTACAGAAAATAGTAAAACAATCTACAAACAACTGTCCACGCTATTGTTTTGGTTAGAAAGTATTGGTATTTATATGGCTATTGGTTGGATGGTACTCAATATGGATAAGTTTAGAGATCCTGCGTTTACCAATACTATTTTTACAATTAATGCCTTTATTTTAATGTCATTAGCTACCAAGTTAGTGTTTAATATTTTCCATGGAGCTGATGATTTAGCCTTTTTAGGGAATAGATTAGTTCATTTCTTTAGTAATGGTTCTTCGGATAGTGTCAATTCCAATGGAACTCCTATTTCAAGAACAAAATTTTTAACCTTATTGGGTGCAGGCTTGGCAACAGTTCCACTTGGAGCATTTGCATATGGCCTAACAAAAGGGCGTTTCAATTTTAGAGTAATTAGAAAGTCGTTATCCTTCCCCAACCTCCCTGATGCTTTTGATGGGTTGAAGGTCATTCATATTTCAGATATTCATATTGGTAGTTTTCCAAAAGGTCATGATTCCGTAGCAAAAGCTGTTAAAATGATCAATGACCGTAACCCTGATGTTATTTTCTTTACAGGGGATCTTGTCAATAACTATGCTTCAGAAACAGATGGCTGGGTAGAAGTTTTCAAGCAGCTCAAAGCGAAAAAAGGAATGTACTCTATTTTGGGTAACCATGATTATGGTGACTATGTACAATGGAATTCTCCAGCAGACAAGAAAGCTAATCTTGATCTTGTGAAACAAAGAAACAGAGACATGGGTTTTGACCTTTTACTAAATGAAAATAGAACATTAGAGATTGAAGGCGAAAAAATAGGCATTTTAGGAGTTGAAAACTGGGGATTACGTCCATTCCCTCAATTTGGTGATATCAATAAGGCAAATGCAGGTTTAGAAAGTATTCCTTTCAAAATATTGCTCTCTCATGATCCATCACACTGGGATGCACAAGTGCTTGACCATAAAGATATGGACCTTACATTAGCAGGTCACACACATGGTATGCAATTCGGAATTGAAATTCCAGGTATTAAGTGGAGTCCTGTTCAGTACAAATATCCTCGTTGGGCGGGTCTTTACGAAAAAGGCAAGCAAAAGCTTTACGTTAACCGTGGTTTTGGCTATCACGCTTATGCTGGAAGAATTGGTATGGATCCAGAAATCACTGAGATTACACTTAGAAAAGAAGCGACAGCCTAATTATAGAAGTCCATTATTGAAATGGTGATAATTCATTATTACGCCAGCGTTTATAATCAATTAAGCCCTTGTTCATATTAAATTGGACAAGGGCTTAATATTTGTCAATAAAACCGTATGACGTCTTTTCCATAACAAGGTAATAATCATTGTCACCCTAAATAGAAATAATACAACTTACCTTTGTGCGGTTTGTTATAATAGCTACTCAATAAAAATATTCAATCATGGATTCAATTTCGGGGAAAACGAAATACTTATTAGGTATACAGCATGTATTGGCAATGTTTGGAGCCACTGTTCTTGTCCCTTTTCTGACTGGTTTAAATCCAGTTTTAGCACTATTCACGGCAGGTATAGGGACCTTGGTATTCCATCAAGTAACCAATAAAATAGTACCTGTTTTTCTAGGTTCATCTTTTGCCTTTATTGGTGCCATTAGTTTAGTCTTAAAAAATGAAGGACTAGCCTCAGTGAAAGCCGGAATCATCGGAGCTGGATTGATCTATGTTCTTATGTCTTTTGTGATTAAGAAATTTGGTGTAAAAAGGGTTCAATCGTTCTTTCCCCCTATTGTTATCGGACCTACAATCATGGTCATTGGACTACGATTAAGTCCAGTGGCATTAAGCATGGCTGGCTATAATGACGGAAAATTTGATAATCAAAGCCTTCTTATTTCACTTTCAGTTATTGTTACTATGGTCATTTCTTCCATGCTGAAAAATTCTTTCTTCAGGTTAATGCCAATTCTTATTTCAGTAACGGTTGGCTATGCCATCGCCGCTATGATGGGAGTGGTAGATTATACAGCTATTGAAAAAGCCAATTGGATTGGGTTTTCAAGCGAAACCATTGATCAGATTCTTACAATACCTACTTTCTCACTTTCCGGTTTCTTCGCCATTGCTCCAATTGCTTTGGTTGTATTCATTGAACACATTGGAGACATTACCACCAATGGTGCCGTGGTAGGTAAAAATTTCTTCAAGAAACCCGGTATACACAAAACAATGCTTGGTGATGGTTTAGCAACAATTATTGCAGGTTTATTTGGAGGTCCTGCCAATACCACTTACGGTGAAAATACTGGAGTTTTAGCAGTCACGAAAGTTTATGACCCTGCAGTGATTCGAATAGCCGCTGTCTTTGCAATACTACTAAGTTTGATTGGAAAAGTAGGTGCAGTATTACAGACAATTCCTGTTCCTGTAATGGGAGGTATTTCTATCATATTATTTGGAATGATTGCAGCAGTTGGAGTACGAACTTTGATTTCTGCAAAATTGGATTTTGGCCATTCTAGAAACCTTATAATAGCGGCTTTGATCTTTGTCTTAGGAATTGGAATTAAAGAAGTTGCTATTTACAACGCCATTTCAGTTTCAGGGTTAACAATTGCAGCACTGATGGGCGTGTTACTCAACAAACTCCTCCCTAAAGACATTTAATCAGATAAAGAAAATAAAATGATAAAGTGAAATTTTAGTTGTTTCAACAAAAGCAATATTTCATTTAGTTATCAATAAAGTACAAAGCCTTCATTATATTCTACAGTACAATGAAGGCTTTAATGTTAAATAACACATTTTAAGAGGCTTACATTTTATTATATTTAAATAAATGTAAATAATTACCTATATTTTCAATAACAATATTATCTCTAGTTTCTCGTGCTTAATCAATTAACTATGAAATCACTAACTCTTATTATCGCTTTATTGTATTTTACAAACCTAGTTGCTCATGCACAACGAACTTCATACAAAGAGATCACAGTAGATCAATTTGACGATTATGAAGCCTTTGTCAATTCCCCTCCTCCGCATATTACGGGGAAAGGAATTAAGAGTGATTCACTGTCTTATTCCAACCTAGTTTATGAATACTATGAAGCCGAAGATCAGTATTATGCCATAGAAAGCTGGGCCGACTATTATTATTGGTTATCGAAAAAGTATACTTATTTATTCAATAAGCCTGAGATTTTCGAGCATTTCTATCAGATGAAAGATAATGTACAAATGATAAAGTATTTATCCTTCAACTACTCTGTATGGCATTTTCCGTCTTCGATTAAAATCAAACCTCATGAAGCCTTGGCTACTCATGAAAACAGGTTATCCATCTCTTATCATATCATCAAATCTGAGGATGATATTGAATACATGGAGGATCAATTGAAATTGAAAAAAGAAAAGTTTCAAGAGGTTTCTTTAAAGCACTAACGCTTTAATCTTTTCATTACGCAGACGGATTCGAATCCATTCTTGTGTACGTTGCGTTAGCTCTTCGCTCTGTTTTATTTCCTTTTTGAATTCTTCATCCAATTCTAGAAGTAAAACAGGGCTTTTGACGCTTATCAGGCTGTCTCCCTCCCAAGATTGTATTTTGATATCGCTAATGGCAAAACGTTTCACCTGAGGAAATTGGAAATGAATTTCTTTAGAAAGTTGATCAAGATGTAAAGTATCTTCTTGTTCTTTGGTGAGGTTGAAAATCCTCTTTTCTAGTAACTTTATTTTTAAATCTTTATCCTTAATCAACTGATCATTTTTAGTATAAATATCTTTCAGCAGATTCACATGAAGTGCATTACTGTATTGTGCAAACTTTTTATCAATATCAAAGTCCTGTCCGTCTTCTTGATGTATTCTTACTTCAGTCTTTTTCGTGAACGGGAACATTTCATCTTCTTTTGCAGAAAGGCCATACCTTGGAATCATTTCATTTAAAAAGACAATTTGTCCTTCATCAATTTTTTTCCCCATATAATACAAGTCAATTACGGAGAGAGAATCAGAATAAGTGACTTTATTCGTCAAAAGTTCGCTTCCTTTGAAAGCTGTATTTTCCTTAATAAAAGCATCAACAGCAATCTTGAAACGTGTCTCTTGTATTACATTAAAAAAGATTACAGCACTTGGACTGACCACAATAATTAGAAAGGCAAAAAGAATGGATCTATATCTTCTATATCTCGCTCGATCAATAAAAGTCTTTACAGGAAAACCTAAAAACTTCACTACAATGTAAGTAGATAGACTGATGAAAACGGAATTAATAAAAAATAAATAAAAGGCGCCTAAGAAGTAGCTATACATGCCCGTTGCCAATCCATACCCAGCGGTACACAATGGGGGCATTAAAGCCGTAGCGATCGCAACCCCTGGAATCACATTACTTTTCTCTTTTCTTGAACCCGCAATAATGCCTGAAAAACCACCAAAAAAGGCAATAAACACATCTAGAATAGTGGGTTTAGTTCTTGCTAAAAGTTCTGACTGTTCCAAGTTTAATGGCGTTAATGCAAAGTACAAGGTGGAAGTAGCCAAACTGATAAAAACAGCAATACCGATGTTTTTTAATGCCCTTTTCATCATATCAACATCATGAATACCAATGGCGGTGCCAATCCCTAAAATTGGTCCCATTAGTGGAGAAATAAGCATGGCTCCTATGACAGTGGCTGTTGAATTAGCGTTAAGGCCAATGGAGGCGATAAGTATGGAGAAAATTAAAATCCAAGCTGCATGACCTTTAAAGCTGATATCCTTTTTGATTCCTTCAATCGTTGCTTCAGGGTCAGATCCTTCTCGAATACTTAAAGTTTCAACGGCTAGCTTTTTAAAAGCATACATAAAGTTTCTAGTACTCGTCTCACTCATACTGCATTAGTTTAATTTGGCAATGATCTCAGTGCATGATAAAGTCTTATGGTTTAGAAGATAGCATGCTCTAATTGACTGTAAATTAAGTGTACAATTCAATTACAAATCAAGAATTTAAGTATTTTTTTATTTACACTAAAATTTGGGTCTCATAATTTCTAAATACCTTGATAATTTATTAGATTCTTAATGAACAATAAAAGCGTATTTATAACCAACATAAGGGAGAATTTAGGATTTACTTTTTAACGTTGAAATTGTGAATTTTCATAAAAATATACTCCATCAACATTAGTTCACTACTATGAAAAAGACGTATACCAAAGGAAATGTTTCTGTATTATGGGAACCAGAAAAATGTATTCACTCCGAAAAATGTTTCAAAAGCTTACCAAGGGTATTCAATCCTAAACGTAAACCTTGGGTCGACTTGGAACAATCAACGGATGAAAAAATTATTGAGGCCGTTCGGAATTGCCCCTCCCAAGCCTTATCACTAAAAGAAGAAATTGTTGAGGATACTCCGATGACTGAGATTCAAGTATTAAAAAATGGACCTGTACTTGTCAAAGGTAAAATAAGCATTGAAATTGATGGTAAAAAAGAAGTATTGGATCAAAACCAAATTGCACTTTGCCGATGTGGTGCTTCGAATAATAAGCCGTATTGTGATGGTGCTCATAGTAAAATTAACTTTGAAGCTCTATAAGATAATCAACCTGTAACATTATACACACATCAATTCATTATAAGTAACATATTAACTCATTAACACTTGTTTGAATCAGCTTAATATGTTACTTTTGTTGGATTGATTAACAGCTATAAACCTCATTATTTCTTTTAATTTTGTTGTTTTTAGACAGAAAAGAATAAATATTATAATCAATCTTTTTGTAGACTAATTTATAAACCTCATCATGGCCAATATCAAAAGCCTAACATTGGAAAACTTTAGAGTTTTCAAAGAAAGTACGACCTTCAATTTTTCTCCTCTAAATGTTCTTACAGGAACAAATAGTAGTGGTAAAAGTTCACTATTTAAAGCATTACTACTGTTGCAAGATAATGGCACAAAAAATAGATTAGAAGAACTTGACTTTCGAGGAGCTTACCACAACCTTGGTAATATTTCTAAGGCGAGAAACCATGATACAGATGAGGGAAAACCTATAAAATTTATATTAGAATTTGCTCCACAACCTGGAATTGCCCCTTTCAAAAAGTTTGAATTAGGACAACGAAGCATTTCTATTGCCTATACTGATCTTGAAAACGTAGAAAGTTTACAAGATTTACTCCAAACTCCCAATTGGAAAAATTGGATGTACTTCTTGAGAGGCATTTTGATCAATAGAGCACAATTCATGATCCGTCATATTCAAAAATTGACACGGTCAAAGGAAATCGAGAGTACGAGTACCATCAAAAATCTACTTCATCAATTGCTCCATATTGCATTTGAGGAAAGAATTACGGTTGACAACATCGAAAAGCTGTTTGAAAAAGCGGCTAAGATATATGATATGCTAAAGGAACTTGAAATTCCTCTTGAGGATAGTTTCAAGATTCCAAAAAACCTTTCAGGGACCTTCTTTGCCGACTTAATCAAGAAAGCTTGGTATGAGGAACATAGAGAGCACGAACTCAGAGGGATCAAAAAAATAAAACACCTTACTGAGGCTACAGTTACACCACTTAGAGATGCTGAAGAAACAAAAGCACATAATGAAAGGTGGAAAAAAGTAATTGAAAAAAATGATATTACCGATGTTGAGGAATTAAGATCGGCTTTGATTTCTTGGTTAGAGATGGACATTCCAATGTCTTCGTTGGTGAGAGATATTTTAAATATCAATTCCAAAGAAATCATCTACACTTTCAAACCTGTAGGCGTTAATACAACAGAAAGCTTATTTTTAGAATTACATTATGATAGCAAAGAAGGGAAGCTTTGCCACATTGAATTAGCGTATAGAGAGCGATTTACAAGAAAGAAAAAGCTAATCTACTCCCCATTGAGCAACGGAAGTCTACATTATGTGGGCTCGGAAAATGGGAACAGTTATCTATTAGCTGCAGGTCATAGAGGTGATTATTTCAAAACAGATGGAGAAATCCCTGTATTTACCAGCTTTTTTGATCTTCAAAACTTGTATCAATACGGTGCAGGAATGGACTTAGAAGCTCCTACTCAAAAACACTTTTCTATCAATAAAGATAAATTAAAAAAGGCTTTAGGTGATATTGATGAGAACTTGGTAGACGCTGTAGCAGAAGTGGCTCATAAAAAACTAATGGTACTTCTTGGTTCTCGATTGAATTCATATATGACTGAATTCCAACCTAAAGTCAAAAAAATCAATAGTTTCAAAAAAGACGATCTTGTACGTCTTTTAGCGGAAAGAAAGGAAGATGGTAAAGGATACAAAGTTGCATCATTAGGATTCTTATTAAGAGATTTACCATTATTGGATCATAATGACCGTAAAATTCTTGATCGCAAAGAGGCCTATAACTCTTTGGAAGAATTGGATTATTTACCTGAATTGCCTTTAACAAGTGAACAATATGCTAAGCTGTTTGAAGTAAATATTGATAAGATACTTCAGAGTGGTTTCTTGAAAATGATAGAAGAAGGCGTTAGTGGTATTAAACACATCTTCAAATCTTGTGGAAAGTTATTCAATTTTGGACTTTTAGAAGCTCAAAGAGGTAGTACAAAAAGGATTTTATTACATACAGAAGGCAATGTTTTGAGTGATCTCCTTTTTGAATTTGGCAAGAATGCCGACGAAAAAGCAAAGGAGTTTGTGAAGAAATGGATTCAAGAATTTGAAATTGGCCACGACATTCAGATTAACTCCGTCAAAGGAATTGCTTCTGATGTGATTATTACCAACAGAAAAGGGCATGCTTTAGACCTTGCAGACCTTGGCTATGGTATCTCACAACTTCTTCCTATTCTTCTTAAAATAGCATTAAACGATCACCGTTCACTATTAATTGAGGAACCTGAAACCAACCTTCATCCTCGATTACAATCAAAATTAGCGGACCTAATTATTGATGCTTCTTTACGTTATGAGACGGACTTCTTAATTGAAACTCACTCAGAATATTTAATCAGAAAATTACAATACTGGACTGCCAAGCGAAAAATCACACCTTATCAGTCTAAAATATACTACCTATATAACCCTGAAAGGGTACCTGAAGGAAAATCTCAAGTGGCTTTACTCAACATCTTAAAAGATGGAGAACTCGATAATGAGTTTGGGGAAGGATTCTTTGATGAAGCTGATAATATTGCCATTGAGCTTTTCCACTTAAAACAAATCTAATAACCTGCTACTGAATCAAAAAACTATGGAACGCATAACAACTTACGCAAATATAAATTCTCTGACAGATTTCTTCCGAAAAAGACCTTCATTAGAAGATCAATTGGATGATATGGATTGGAGTAAATCATGGATGGATTTTTACTCTTTCCTCAACAAACAAGCTGACTTAAGACTAGATGTAGATCCTACGCAGCTTTCTATGATGAGTAAGACTAATCCATACATTAAGAAAATGCTAAAAAATGCTTCTTCTGGAGGTTCTTCGCTTCGTTGCGAAAAAGAAGCATTCGACCAACTAGATGAAGTAAGTCAAAAAACAATGCCTCAAACCATGTTCTTTTTAGATAAGAGCAATACAGAATGTGAGGACATTGAAAAAAAATATGGCTTGATAACGCTTAATCCTGAACGTATCAAATCGAAGGCTGGATTTATGTTTAACTGGTCTCTTTATAATGTCACTAAGGACAGAGGAGCCGTAAAAAGGTTTGAAAAATGGAGTCAATTAGAGCGTTTCCGTCACCCTCACAATTCAATGGTGATCATTGACAATTACCTTTTGAAAGACCTGGGTGAAATGGAAGAAAACTTGATTCCAATGCTGGATGCCTTACTTCCAGAGGAATTGGACGTGACTTTCCAACTGACGTTAATCTCTGTAGATTTAAGAGATAAACCGGCTTCAATGAAAAAATATATAGAGTGGGAATTGAATAAGAAATTGAAAAGGCCTTATCAAATTGAAGTTTGTGTGATCAAAACCGAGAGTAATAAAAACCACGATAGAAATATCTTTACAAATTACTTATGGATGCACTCAGGCCACTCCTTTACTTATTTAAGAAGACAACAAGTCAGTAAAAATACCAACTTAATGCTCTTCCCTATCTTCTATCAACAAAAAGATTTTCAATCCTATTATGAGGATGAGCCAACTTCTACGGAAAGTAAAAGTTCTGTTTGGGAAGCCGTTCATCAGCGTATCAGAGAAGCTAGATATATTATTAAAACGGCTAGTCAAAGTACTCACGGTGTTGGGGGCGATTTAAAAAATCCTATTATTATGGGAAATAAGACAGCATAAAAAAATGTCACTTTTCGAAAAGGGAAAGTGACATTTTAATTTATGACTAAGATTCTGAATCTTCAAAAATCTTTCTTTGACGTGATCGAGTTGATTCTTGTCTTGCTTTCTCGATTTTTTCTTTTTGTTCTACACTACAAGGGTAGTCAAAAAGGCAATCTTCTTTGATGTGCTCTACCACTACTTGAGGAACCATATCTTCCCATTCATCACTTCCGGATTTGATCAATTCCAAAACTTTATCTGAAATGATATTTAAGTTTTTGACATTGCAATCCTGTAAATCTTCAATTTTACCATTATCCACCATAGCTTGGAATAATGCTTTTTGCTCGTCGGCCAAATGAATCGATTTACTTGTCATCAACTTATCTGATTCAAGAGAATCTCGTTGAAGAGAAGGATAAACATAAAGCTTGATATTTCTACCGAATAAGAAACCAAATGCTTCCAAAATACCTCCTTTAAGATGATTATAGTATTCTGGTGTGAAGATGTATTCTAAGTTATACATACCTACAGCTACACCTATTTTCTTACCTCTTGTGAATCGTGATAAGTAGTTGGTCAAACGGTAGTATTCTTGATACTTAGAGATCATTACGGTATAACCCAATGAACAAAGCATATCTACTCTATCCAAGAAATCATTTTCGTCCTTCTTACGGTCTTCTGAGATTCTGAGGTTTTCTAATGTCAGCTCGGCAACAGTGACAATATTTTTTTCATCTACTTCTGGATCATTCTTAAAATGTTCAAAAGAACGTTCCATCATATCAATATTGACTTTGGTAATTGGTCTGAAACGACCTCTGAGTACCAAAATGTTTTTCTTATAAAGGAAATCCTGAGGAAGTGCTACTTGACCATCGGGGCCGAACATTGTAGTCTTTGCCAGTCCGTTTTTCACCAACAATAAACTCAATAATCTATTATCAACATCCAAAAAGTCTGGACCACTTACTCTTACGTAATTGACAATGATCTTATGGATGTTCAAACCATCCATCAATGAACTTAAGAATTCATCAACATCATCTGTCTTATAAAAACATGCATAAATTAGGTTTACGCCTAAAATACCGATTGTTTCTTGCTGTAGTAGTGGATCGTTATCTTTTAATTCCACATGTAATACTACTTCATTTGGAATTGTATTAGGACGGTTTTGGAATCGAATTCCTAGCCAGCCGTGCCCTTGGTTTGTTCTATTGAAGTTTAGTTGTTCTACTGTATCAGCAAAAGCGAAGAACCTTGTTTCATCTTTTCGTTTCGGAAGTCTTTCTCCTAATAAACGAAACTCCTTTTTCAACATTCTTTCAACTCTACTTTGGCAAACATAACGTCCGCCTGGCTCAGGTCCGTAAATTGCGTCAGAGAACGACATATCATAGGCCGATATGGTTTTGGCAATAGTACCTGATGCAGCACCGGCTTTGAAGAAGTTTGCAGCGACATCTTGCCCTGCTCCAATTTCTGCTAATGAACCATAAACCGATGAATCAAGGTTTATTTTGAGTGCTTTTTCTCTTGTTGTTAATGTGTTGAAGTGCATAATGAATTAAAGAATTCTAGTGCTCAAGTAAACCAACAATCCCAATCAAAACCTTAAGTAATGTGTTCTGATTCCAATTGCCTTATTACTCTTAGTATTTATGTCTAAAGTGCGTTTTATCTTTTCTCGATGAAAGATGTCTATAACGATACAAAAGTAAACGAATACTTTTGAAAAGCTACCCTTCTTATTGAATTAATGTATTTTTCACACCAAATGTTTTTAAATAATTTTCTTTTGAATGAATATCAATACAAAAAATAAGATTTGGAGAATTCTAAAAATAGATCCTAAAAACCGCCATGCATCTTTCTTAATATCCACTCTGAAATAAGCAGAAGGAATAACAGACTCATTATCCAATAGTTAGAACCCAATTCTTTATATTTCTCTTCAGAATGAATTCTTTGAGGTGCTTTATTATTTAGTAAAGGCTGCGATAATTGATCCAAAGTAGCGTTATCATAAAAACTTCCTCCCGTCTTTTCTGAAACACCCCGTAAAAGTGCAAAGTTTGCGGTCGGGTTTAATGCTTCAAGCTCCATGGCTCTTACCACAAAATTCCCCGATGAGTATTCTTTTTTTCCGTCTAATACAGTTGAAGCTACATATTTATAAGACCCTTCTTCCAAATCAGTAATATGATACTTAAAATAAGGTGAAGAGTTTAAATAAGTATAGGACATTTTTTCGCCCTTTTCATCTGTGATTGTTAGATCAATAGTTTGTCCATAAATGGATTCATAAATATCATTGTATACTTCTGTTTCAATGATTACATCCTCTATGTCAGAATATTCGGCTGTGGTGGTATTGACTCTAAAACGTCTCTTATCTGTTTTAGTAGAAAGATATTGAATCACTTTACCAATCAGATCATCAACAGCCATTTCATCAGACTGTAATAAACCTTCTTGCAATCGCCATTTCCATAAGCCTGTACCCACAAAAACAGCAGATTTCACATCACCTACTTCACCCATCAATAACAATGGTTTTGTAGATTTCACACTTCCAATTTGCTGATTAACTAATACTTTACCCGCGTTTATCTTATACTCACCATACGGCACTTCAATAGGTGACATTTTCTGGATCAGATCTTTCTTTTCTTTAGGGAAAGTGAAATAGGTGAAGTTGTCGGTAAAAGATGGAGTTACTTTATCTTTTTGCCCTCTGTAACCCTCAATCGTTAAGAGGGGGTTCATTTTATTAAAGGTATTGATATTGGTGTTATCACCGATGATATACCAAAACGGCATATCTTGTTTCTTTAGTTTTTCAAGTAATAAAGCAGCGTTTCTTTTAATATTCGGGAACTGATGCAAGATTACTAAATCATATTTTGCTTTGTTGTCATATCCTTTTCCATCCTTCATTTTTAAGCCAGGAATATAAATATGCAACTCGTAATTCTTATTTTTTTCTACTGCGGAGCGGATTGCTTTAATATCAGGATGAGGAGCATTGGCAATCAATAATATCTTTTCCTTGCCTTCAATCACTTCAACATAGACCGATTTTGAGTTATTTTCTTTTGAAAATTCACCATCCAATGTTCTCACATTCACGGTAAATTTCTGATAACCTTTTTTCTTAGCATCAACAATGAACTCCACTTGTTCAAATCCTTTCTCATTATTAATTCGATATCTTTTTCGAGAAAGTATTTTTCCTCTATTTGTCAATTCAACTTCTACTTCTTTCCCTACAAAACCTTCATTGACAATTTCTGCTAAAATAGGAAACTTATTCCCCATGTAAGCTACTCTATTGGTATAAACCTCTTTGACTTGAAGATCAATCTGAGGAATTGTATCCCCAATACCTACTGTATAAATTGGTACAACGGAAGGCAAATACAAGGGAGAAAAGCCCTGATTAAATATACCATCAGACACTAAAGTTATTGCCGCTAAATTTTCATGTTCATTGAGTTCCTCAAGTCGTTGAATAGACTTACTGATATTGGTTACCTTATGATCAAAGGACAGATTATTGAGTGATTCACCACCCTCCAATTGGTTTCCATCAATAGTATAAAATTTTGTTTTGTACCCTTCTTCCTCAAGCTTCTCTGCTTCACTTTTGATAGATTGAATCGATTCATTAAGTTTTTCTTGAGTGATGGTGGCAGTCATTGACTCTGAATTATCAATAATAAAAGAGACAATCGGTTTCTCAAAGTACCTTTCAATACTTTTAAACATAGGGTCAAGCAACAAAAACATGATAATCATTAACGCTGAAAAACGTAATACTATCAATATTCTGTTGATGTTTACCGTCCATACTTGTTTTTTGGTATAAAGGAGATAGGTTGCTCCT
Source organism: Flammeovirga sp. EKP202 (assembly GCF_014534745.1). GTDB lineage: Bacteria > Bacteroidota > Bacteroidia > Cytophagales > Flammeovirgaceae > Flammeovirga. The sequence goes on along the minus strand of NZ_JACVVP010000038.1, from coordinate 46,737 downwards.
GCACAAAGCAGAATACTAAAAAACATCCACCACCAAGAGTATTCTATATAAAGTCCATTCATGGATTACAGTCTATCATAATTCGGTATCAGAGCTCTCTGATTTCACTATTAGAAGTTAAAAGCTTAGAGGTAGGAAAGCAAATAAAGTCAGATTATTTTTTGTATTCTTTTATTCAAAAAGACAAAACTGATACTAAGAGTGACCTATTTAATACTTTTCATAATCATGAAGATAAATCTCACAATATAGGTTACAATGAATGCCACAATCATTCCTTGAAAAAAATAAGAAGACTGAGGTTCTTCTTTGATAACGAACATTACTGCATAAAAAAATGGGATATAGCCTATTACAAAAAAGGCAAAAAACTTAAGTTCTCTTATAAGTATCTTCATTAGTTATTGTAATTTAATAAGCCGTAAAGGAATAACTATTTCCTTTTTTTGCTTTTCTTTTTGTTGTTAGGTTTAGATTTCTTTGTGGGAGCAGATTGTTTCTGTTGTTCCTCTTCTTTCTTCTGAAGAAATTGAAGTGTCAAAACGCAAATTCCTGCAAGTGCAAATAGCCAATAACTTGCAACGATACCATAATAAAAGGATTGGTGTACCCCTATAATGAAAAAGGCAGCACCAAGTGCTACCATTATTGTTTTTATCATATTTTTATCGATTATTAGTCGACATCAGCATAACCGTCGATATCACTGATTTCATATTCTTCAGGATTATTCTGATTCGCTTTTAATCCTCTACCATAAATAATTTCAGATTCTGTCGTCATCTTTACTTTAGCCTCTGTAAAGATATCTCCAGATTCCTTATTAAAATGAAGAGTATCTGTTTCTAATTTTTGTCCTTTCTTATAGTCATCTAATACTACATTTCCATATACAGTATATAATGTACTATCAGCCGTATAGATTGCACTGTCAGCCACTAAGTGAGACTCCTCAGTACCATCTTCTTTTGAGAAAGTAATGATATCAATTCCATTAGGGTAGCGTTCATTACCATTTTTATATCGCATTTGGACTTTAGCCTTCATACGGTTTTTAGGTATCGCATCCTCTGAATGAAGTGTTTCAATATTATAAGCTGTAAAATCAGGTACATCGGTACCCATAGCAATTTGCTTTGCTTCCTTTTTTGTACGAGTCTTCTTTGTGCTGCAAGAAAAAACCGCCACAGAAGCAAGAGCTAAAATTAATATCTTCTTAATCATTGTTTGTCTTTTTTTTGAGTCAATACTACTCGACGATACAAAAATATACAAATGATTGATCTTTAGGGATAGATTAACAGTATTTTAGTTTTTCCATCAATTTCTTCGATCAATTGTGTATAAATTCACCCTATTTTTTAGTGAAGTGATAAAAATAAATTGCTGTATATCGGAATCATAAAACATCTTTACTGCTCTATCATTACTAAATGCCTTCTCAACAAAACGTTTCCCATTTAGATAATAGAGGTAGGTTTTTCCAGATTGAGGGAAAGTAATTGAAATAAGCTCGGCGTCAATACCAAAATCAAAATACTGACCTATTGCTTTTCCTCTTTCATCAAAACGTTGATTAAAGACCACTTTACCAGAACTATCTCTCAATTTAATAGTTCCCGAAATTTGCTCCATCACCATAAATGTTCTTCCTCTAGCCTCATCTTTCAACAAGTCAAAAGAACGGCCATGTGCTCTGTCCCCTAGCTTATCACGCCTTAATACATCACCCTTACCGTTTACTTCAATGATGTCACCAATACTTGTGATAAATGTTATTTTGGATTGCCCTAAACTTGCATCTTCAGTGACAAACAATTGAGGCGAAACAGATTCTTTAAACAGCATAGGGAAACCTCTAGCATATTCTCCTTTTTCAGTAAAAATAATCAGCTTTCCTTTTTGGGAGAGTGTCACAACATAATTTTTACCATTAGCTTGGAAAACTTGTGGTGTTAATGCCAAACGTTCCAATGTCTTCTGAGGTGTCCAATTTCCTTGGTAATTACCTTTTGGATCAACTCCATAAATATTACCCAATGTGTCTACTGATAAAATTAGACCTTCAATATCTTGAATTAGTTCAGTGCTTCCTCTCAGGTGCCATGGTAACCATTTTGTAAACTCTATTTGAGAATAAATTGGCAAATTAACTGGATACCCTTCTAAGTATTTACCCGACCTGTCTATCTGTAGAATTTGGTTATTTTGGGTTAAAAATAAAGAAGGTAAATCTGAATTAATGGACCACACTAATTCAGGTGTAGCTTTAATAACAGAATCAAATTCATGATAGAAAATTGTATCTCCTTTAAAGCTATATCCCTCAACAATATTTTCCTGATCAATAAGTAAAAATCCTTCTTCGTCGCCCAAAATATTATTGACTACGATTGGAGGTTTACTTAAAGCCACACCCATTTCTTTAGACAATATTTTCTTTGCTACTTTAGGTTGATCATCCCCTATCGGACCACTAAATAAACCACTTATTTCTATTTTTTGATCTCTTAATGACCACACTTGAAAATTCATCCTTAACAGCAACTGTCGATAACGATCAATGAAAGATGCGTAGCTTTGTGACAATGCATGTACAATCCCGACCCAAGAACTTTCTGTATTTAAGACATAAGATAATTTCGCTTCGTTATTTTGAAGCTTATGAATCAAAGCATTATAACGCTTCTGGGTAGTCCATCTTCTTTTCAACAGCCAGTCCGTAAGCCACTTTGACAATGTAGGTAGATCACCTCCCATAATCATATAATTATTGACTCTCAATACATAAGAATTGGAGTGATTATCAAAATAGTTTGAACCTGCCAACGCCCCTGATAAATTCCCTTTAGGAAACCCATAAATCGTAAAACCTTTTAAACCAATAAGCTTTACTTTTTTATCACTTTCCTCTTCATAGTCTTTTCTAAGGTTATCTAAAACAACATCAAATTCAACGGGATCTTTTAATTCAAAACCTAGAATATGTTGCCATCGACTTCCGTCAACACTTAAGATTGTAGCTTTAAAAACATCAGATTTAATTTGTTTTACTAAATCAGAAACTTCAAAACCTTCTTTTTCAAATTGCTTTAAAAGGGTTTTCGATTGAGAAATATTTCGATCTTTATCGTAACGAAAAGCTAATTCCACAAAGTTTGTAAAATCTCCAACATAACACTGTTCATAAAACGAAACATCATCAACCATAAATTGATAAGCCGCTGTTTTACCGTTGGTTAATGAAGGTCCTACTTTATGGTAATAACTTGATGTATGCGTTCGATTAGCACTTAAAATTGATAATTCATTATCCTTTTCTTGAATAGCCTCCACTAACATTCCGTTAGAGAAATCAGCAATAGATTTAAATGGATTTTTAGTCCCTAAATCCGTCATTCTTGCAAACCAATGTTCAACAGATGAAGGTCTAATCCACATTTTCAACCCATCAGGAAGTTTTACTACATGACTTTGAGGAGATAATTCTTGATTGAGTAGACCAAAGTAATACGTTTCATTAAACCTTTCTCCATTATTTCTGATGGCTTCCTCAATCCATACAGCATCTGTTGACGCTACAAGAAAATTACGGATTTTGGCAACAGATAATAATTCATCCTCCAATTTATATTCATGGACATCCTCTCCTCTATACTTTCGAATATAGGTCTCGTTTTGTAAAGATGTTAGCTGAGAAAAAGGATCCAAATAGATTCTTTCATCCATTGGGATGTAAACAGACAGAGAGAACGATTGACTCCCGGTTGCATTTATGGAAAGGTAAACTTGTGTTTTGACTCCAAGAAAAGGGTTTTGGATTGCTGAATCTAAAAGAGTCAGTAGTTTGTTGGTGGTTTTAAAGGCTTTTTGCCCACCTTCAATATCCTTTAAGGCATCAATAAAGGCTGAAGAATCTAAATAAGATCGTAAATCTTCAGGTTGTTGCATTTCTACAAGTGCAACACTCTCACTTGCCACGACATGCCAAATATCGGTTTCGTATGATTTTTTTCTTGTAAGATCTATAAAATAAAATCCTACTAATAGAAATAATAAGGCTAGTAGTTGAGTTAAAACTAGCTTGAAATTGTCTGATAATCTAAAGTCTTTCACTCAATAATAGGATTATCAATGCTAAAAAATAGGGTTAGATAGAAGGGTTACCCTTTACTTTTGATGTTCATTTGATCTAACAACTCCTCTAAAATTCTATTGTAAAGAGAATCTGAAGCTGTTCGTTTTGTCACTGCTTTACTTGCATGTACTACAGTACTATGATCACGCCCTCCAAACTGATTACCAATCGTTTTCAAAGGTTCTTTTGTATATTCCTTTGAAAAATACATAGCAATTTGTCTTGCTTGAGCGATATCTTTCTTTCTTGTTTTAGATTTTAGTTCTTCCACTGAAATACCGAAATATTCAGATACGATTTGCTGAATAAAATCAATTGTAATTTCCTTCTCTGTATTTCTTACAATATTCAACAAGGCATTTTTGGCCATGTCTAAATCAATTTCTTTTTGCATTAAAGAAGCATTCGCTAATAGAGATACTAACGTACCTTCCAATTCTCTAATGTTTGAATCGATATTGTAAGATAAATATTCAACTACATCATCTGGTACATTCACCCCTTCTGCCATTAGCTTTTGCTTTACAATAGCAATTCTGGTTTCAAAGTCAGGCTTTTGTATATCTGCCGTTAATCCCCACTTAAAACGAGATAAAAGACGATCTGTCAATCCTTCCAAACTTCTTGGAGGACGGTCAGTAGTCATAATAATCTGCTTTCCGTTTTGGTGAAGACGGTTGAATATATGGAAGAAATTTTCCTGTGTTTTTTCTTTTTTTGCTAAGAATTGAATATCGTCAACAATCAATACATCTACTTGTAAATAGTAATTGGTAAACTGCTGTACATTATTATTTCTTAGTGCTTCGATAAACTGTGTAGTAAATTGTTCTGAAGTAACATAAAGCACAAACTTACTTGGATCGTTTCTTTTCACTTCATTACCAACAGCTTGAGCAAGATGGGTTTTACCCAACCCAACACCACCATATACTACTAGTGGGTTGAATGCTGTTTCGCCAGGTCTACGTGCAATTGCAATACTTGCAGATCTAGCCAAACGGTTACAATCTCCTTCAATAAATGTCTCAAAAGTATAAGTCGGATTCAGGTAAGAATCTCTATACGAACTTTCTTGAGCATTTGGCACTCTAAAATGATCAACAAAACCAGAAGGGTTTTCTGCTCCCATATTATTCATGTATGGACGAGCTTGTTCTTCAGGGTTGTTTTTCGGAGTAGATGAAGATCTGTATTGAGGCAATTGTTGTGATTGACTCTTTCTATATTGTGGAGGATTTTGATAGCGATTACTTTGCGTACCACCTAAATTCTCATTTTTACTTTCACTAGGAAAGGCTGTATTCTGATTTGATGTTTCTCTCCAACTTTGAGAAGGCACAGGCTGTTCTGAATCATTCCCTCTCATGGAGTTCTGTTGATGTGGATCAATTGGTGAATTTGCTCCAAAAGCATCATTACCAAACGGATTTTGATTCTCAGTATTTTCTCTTCCACCTCTACCTTCATTATTTCTACCATAAGTAGCGTCTTGTTGTTGTGAAGGCGGATTTGTATATGGAGGAATAGAATTACTGTTTCCTTGCTGTGAAGGAGGAACACCTGGTTCTTGATTCACAGGCGATTTAGGATACTGAGGTGTTGGTGAAGGAGTTGAAGGTTGTTGAGGAGGATATCCTCCTGTATTATTATACTGTTGTTGTCCTTGAGAAGGATTAGAAGGTGCTGGATTTTGTTGACCATACGATGGGTTATAATTATTACCATACGGGTCATACCCTCCTGCATTATTTGGAGCAGGTTGCTGTCTTCTTTGAACAGTGAAAGGTGCATTTTTAGGTCTTCTTGAGACCATAATTGAATACTCTAATTTACCATTGGGCCCTAAAACAGCATCAATCGCTTTCTTCAATACATGCACATAGTATTCTTCTAACCACTCATAGAAAAAAGGGCTTGGAACTGCGATCGTAAGAACATTATTTTCCAGTTTAACGGGTTTAATAGGCATAAACCACGTGTGAAAACTCTGTGTAGAGATTTCATTTTTGATGATGTTTAAGCATTCACGCCAAACTGTTACACAATCATTAATCATTCAAACTTTCCCCTTTTATCTGATTGAGATATTAATAGGTCTTATAAAGATACTGAAATATTTGCGCTAAAATAAATCAAATGTTACTTATTAAAATAGTACAGTAACATTAATTAGAAAAAAATGCTTGAGAAGCTTACTACAATAACGCAAAATCAATTGAAAACATTTCAATTTATACCATAGAGAAGAGTCCTGCTTGCTCTATCTCTTTGCGGTACGTTTTATTTAAAATGCACTAATAGTTTTTATCAAAGAATTTTTAGCGGCAAAAAACACTAAAATGATTGAAAATAATTCATTTCACTGCTTTTACCTCAAGAACTTTGACAAAAAAAGGTCCAAACCTAATGCTATTAGGTTTGAACCTCTAAATCTGCAATAAACCTACTTACTATTCAGCAGTTGGGATTACTGAGATGAAAGATCTTCCTAGTCTCTTCTTTTTGAACTCTACAGTTCCGTCAACTAGTGCAAATAAAGTGTGATCTTTTCCCATTCCTACGTTTTGACCTGGGTGGTGTGTAGTTCCACGTTGTCTAACAAGGATATTACCAGCTTTAGCTGCTGATCCACCGAAAATTTTCACACCAAGTCGTTTACTTTCCGACTCTCTACCGTTTCTTGAGCTACCCGCTCCTTTTTTGTGTGCCATGTTTTTTTATCGTTATGGATTCGATTTCTAAAATCAATTAGTTAGAGATACCTTCGATAAGAACCTTTGTGAAGTGTTGTCTATGACCGTTCTTCACTCTGTATCCTTTTCTTCTCTTCTTTTTGAAGACGATAACTTTTTCGCCTTTCACGTGACCAAGTACTTTACCTGTCACTTTAGCACCTTCTACAGTTGGTGCTCCTACTGATACGTTGTCAGCGTTATCAACAAGAAGAACTTTATCGAACTCAACAGCTGCACCCTCTTCAGAGTCTAACTTATGAGTATAGATATATTTATTTTCTTCTACTTTGAATTGCTGTCCTGCTATTTCTACAATTGCGTACATTGTCTCTTCGATATTGTTTTTTCCTCGAAATGCCTGCAAATGTAACTCTATTTTTTATAACAGACAAGCTTTTACCTACTAAAACATTGAATAAGAATCCTTAAAGAGTTTAAACAAGCTTCTTGCTGCTATTTTTTTCTTATTTTTGTCTTCTATAAACATTCCTTATGATTTTTTTAAAGAAATAAATGAATGATTTATTCTCTAATTTAAGCCAGAATCGACATTCATCATTAAGGTTGGCAAATGTCATGAAAAAACATCGGTTTTAACATTAATATTTTCGTATAATTGTATAAAACCTAGTTTTCGAAAGATACATTTTAGTATGCTTGCATACATTATCACTAGCACTAATTTACGTAATTGAGCTGTAAAACGTCATTATTTTATATAACATGAAAGATAAGAATAAAGGGAGTAACGAGATGGGAACAAAAATTACAGATGTTTTTAATGAAGCAAAAGAGATAAATCCTAATAAAAAGAAGTTTCAACTTATAAGAAGAGATAACTTTGGTAATATTCTTTTCCTAAAAAGAATGATCATTGGCACATTGGCTGCTTTTACTTACCCACGTCTTAAACTGCATAATAATTTGCAGGTAAAAGGAATGGAGAAGTTAAAGGATCTTCCAAAAAACAATGTATTGTTTGTATCAAATCATCAAACTTACTACACTGATGTAATTTCCTTCTACCATATTTTTGCCAGTGCAAAATGGGGCTTTAAAAAAGGAGTTGCAGCATTGCCTATTTATATGTTGAATCCGCGAGTGAATACTTATTATGTAGCAGCAGAAGAAACAATGAAACAAAGTGGTATCATACCAAAGATTTTCTCATTGGCTGGTGCCGTTACCGTGAAGAGATCTTGGAGAGCACAAGGAAAGGATGTAAAAAGAGGTGCAGACATTAATGCTCCATTGAAAATCAAAAAAGCATTAGATCAAGGTTGGTTAGTTACTTTTCCACAAGGTACAACTAGCCCGTATGCTCCAGTAAGAAAAGGAACAGGTAATATCATTAAAAGCTATAATCCTGTTGTAGTTCCTATTGTTATTGATGGTTTTAGAAGAGCCTTCGACAAAAAAGGTCTTTTCTTCAAAAAAAGAGGTACTAAACTGAAAGTAGAAATTAAAGATCCTATTCAGTTCTCAAATGATGCTTCAGTAGATGAAATCGTAACAACTATAACGAATGCTATTGGACAGAATCCAGATGACAAACCAGTCTTTAAAAACGACATAAAGGAAGCATAACACTTACTTTCAATAGATTAGAAACAAATTAGGGCGATACTCTTGAAAAAGAGTATCGCCCTAATTTCTTACGTAAGCTTCTAATCTCGGTGATAAATGTGTATTTTAGGTTATTATAAATAATATAGTGTACAATTTCATTAGGATTTACTTACAATAATTTAACAGAATTATTGGCAGTCTTGACCCAAAAGTATTGTTTTAAAATGAACAATATCACATAAATATAATTATATTTGATTTTAAAAGTTTTCATTAAAATAATAGTTATGGATTGTCCGTTAAATAGGTAACTCTCCTAATTATTGGAAAAAAATGATGATCTTATACGCTAAAAGTTATATTACATTACTATCAATACTATTACTACTTGCTGTCACTTTACCTTTAAATGCTGATAGTCTCGCTCCATTCTGGGATGGAGTGTTATTAACACACAAAACGGATAAAGAAATCACTGCTTTCATTGACAAAACCGAAAGCATTGACGATTTAGTAATTATTGCAAATATTGATGGAAAGAAAGTTACGCACAAGGTAAAGAAATATGGCCGTCTCGTGAGAATAGCCATATCCCCCAAAAACGAACCCGAAGGCTTTATCTTAGTCAAAAAATTAGGTTTTGTCGTGTCATCGGTCAGGCTTTCAGAAGCAATGCCTTCGAAAGAGTATTACCTCAATGCCAGAATGTCTGTTATGAAAAATACAGACAGAAAGCTTGGTTATGAGTTTACTCCTAGAAGATATGCTACTATTGACGATTCCGACGATGATGATAATGAACAGCCTCGTGATATTTTACCAGCTGAAAAGTTAAATACAGGCTTTACTTTGGTAGAAGAACGTGACCCTGACAAAATTAATGCTGTCATTGATACATCACAGAAGTATGTTTATGCTTCCAGTACAATTATCCTTGATGAGGACATCCAATATTCAGGACAAGATCAGGTAACAACAAAAAAGGTTAGAAAAGAAGAAGTATTCTTTACTAACTATATGTTATTTGAAAAGTACATCCATGAATCAAGGTACCCCATCTATGCTCCCAAAACGGCTAAGGTAAGTACTGAAGTGAAAAATGATGCTAGAAAATTCGATGATGAATATGAAATCATTACTGATCACTACTCCTGGCTTTACTTAAGCCATAAAACAACAGACGAAAGGTTTGCCTTCGACGGAGAAGCTATATTTGAAGTCGATGATAAATACTTCAATATACAATATGAAAATAAAGAAAAAATCAAAGACTTTCTTCTTCAACATCACCTTTTCATTAAGCCCTACAATAAGAAACTACTTGGAATTTTCTATGAAAAAAATGAGCTTTCCGCCATAAAATCAGACGAAGAGTATCGACTCAAAATGTTAGATGACAATACGTTAGTGATAACGACCGGTTCCCAAAACTATTCAATTCGCAACGACAAAGAGCTTTTAGAGATAAAAAATAAGAAAAAAGTTATACTTAAAATCAACAAAGCTATATTTCATCAAGAAGAACATTTTTACTACCGAGAATAATCCCTTATTTTTGCAGCTATTACTTTAATAAATATAAATGTATTTCTTTAATCTAAAATTATGAGAATTTCGCCCTTGCTAAACTCTTTTCGATTATTATTACTCACGACAGGAATATTTTTACTCAGTGCTTTCGCTAATAATAATACTTGGAATGGAGTTTTGCTCATTTCAGAAAAAGATGGTGAATATCATGCATTTGTTGACAATATCAACGATGCCAATCATCTTTCGCTACTTACAATGATAAATGACGTCGAAAAAGAATATCCAATTACTAGAAGAAATAAAGTAGTCACTTTTAAAAGTAACCCTTCTGACTATGGATATGTTGCTGTACGAAAAAACAAAGAAGTAGTTTCTTCAGTAAGGCTAAGACACATTCAATTCATTGATTACCGCTATTTTAATAATAGAGTAGAAAATGTAACAGCTAAAATGGGAACCCTTGAAAAAGGATCCCCTACAGAATACCCCGCTGTAGAGAAAAAAGTTGATTCTATTGCTTACAGCCCTCAAGACATCGTCGTTATTGGTGATGAAAAACAAGAGTTTGAGGTAATTGACGTTGAAGGCAAGAAAAAAATTGTTGAAAAAGAGGAAGAAGAAGAAATCGTTGCTACCGTTGAGGAAGTTCCTTCTGATCTTTCTGAAATGGAACAATTCCTTCTAGGTAACCACTACATCCATAAAGTGGAAGATCATGAAGAAATCCGCCTAAAAGCAAACCTTCCAAGTTCTATTGCAAAAGAAGCTAAATCAATCGAAGATGGTTACACGATTGAAAACAACTACTATTCATGGCTACACTTGAAAGATAAAAAATCTGGAAAAGATATCGCTTTCGATGGTGAGTACATGATTGATATCGACAAAGAATATTTCCAAATGTTGAATAGTGATAAACTTAAACTGAAGACTTATCATGTTCATCATGACATCCTTTTAAAACCCCACAATAAAAAATGGATGGGAATTTATTACCAAAACATACTTTTAACAGAGTTCAAAACGAAAACTGGCTATAAAGTAGAAGAGGTAGATGAAAATGATTTCTTAGTAATCATGGAACATCACAAATACAATGTAAATTCACAGAACAAGTACATTACAATTACAAAAGACAAAAAAGTGGTGAAAAAATTCCACGTAGATACATTTAAAGAATCTCCTGCTTTTATCCACAAGTAATTACTTCTCACACTATTGTTATGTGACTAATTATTGTAACAAAGATATAAATACCGATAGCGGTAACTATTAATATACAAACAGACCTAGCTTTTGAGCTAGGTCTGTTTTTTTATTTTATCACTTATTTCTCTACTCTTTTCATTGTTGATTATTGGTTTTCATATTTTTTCACTACCTTTAAACCGACCGGTTGGTTTGTTAAAGAAAATAATCAAATGGAAAAAGATAGTAAATCCCAAATAATAGAAGTTGCATTAGAACTTTTTGGAGAACATAGCATGAATGATGTCTCGCTAAACCAGGTAATCAAAGCCTCAGGCTTATCGAAAGGAGCAGTGTATCATCATTTCCCAAGTAAAAAAGAGTTAATTAAAGAATGTGTCATCTCTTTTTGGGAGAAGATGACCACTGAAGTCATCAATGCTCCTATTGAGAATATGCCTTTAAAAAATGTATTAGCTTTTCTTCAATTAAAATCAGCTGAGATCATTGAAGAGGGAAAACAGAAGAATGACAACATTTTTGAACTTTATATTGCCATGCTTTTTTATGTGAGAAAAGAACCTGAATTAATTCCCATTCCCAAAAAATATTTCAATGCCTTTAAAGATAAACTGATAGGGTGCATTAAAAATGACCAAGAAAGAGGTGTACTCAAAAAAGATATTCCAGCAGAGACCTCAGCCCTATTAATTTTAACGGCAGCCGAGGGACACGGCTTATATACTATTTCTTGTGTATTGAATAATCCACAACAAGAACTTGAAGACCTTTTAAATCAAATATATAATTCAATTGCAATCTAAAAATGAAAAAGATTAACACATTATTATTTCTCCTATGGAGCACTCTTGCCTCCACTTCGATTATGGCACAAGAGTCTGCTTCAGATATTATTGCCAAAATGCAAGAACAACAAAGAGGAAAAAGTAGCTATATCAACATGACCATGAAAGTCATTCGTCCGGACTGGACCAGAACGATGCAAATGAAATCCTGGTCAAAAGGAACGGATGATTTTTTTCTAGTTTTATTAACTGCCCCTGCCAAAGATAAAGGTTCTGCTTCTTTGAAAAGATATAAAGAGATGTGGTCTTGGACGCCAAGTATTGAAAGAACCATTAAAATTTCTCCTTCTATGATGTCTCAATCTTGGATGGGGTCTGACTTTACCAATGATGATTTAATGAAAGGTGCTTCTGTTGTAAAAGATTATAACCATAAATTATTAGGTAAAGAAGAAGTCAACGGCTATGAATGCTATAAAATTGAGATGATACCCCATGAGGATGCAGCCGTTGTATGGGGAAAAGTGATCGTTTGGGTGACGACTGACGGTATCTATAACCAAATCAAAGTAGAAAACTTTGATGAAGATATGTACTTGGTCAATACCTTGAACTGTTATGATGTGAAAGATCTTGGAGGACGAAAGTTACCATCAAGAATGGAAATGGTTCCGGTAGATGAAGAAGGAAAGAAAACAGTGATGATTTATAATGATGCAAAATTCAATCAGAAAATTGCTGAAAGTTTCTTCACTCAACAGAACATGAAAAGAGTTCGATAATTCCCCTATACATCATGATTACAAAAATAGCATGGCGAAATTTATGGAGAAATAAACGGAGAACGGTCACAAGTATTTCTTCAATATTCTTTGCCGTTATCTTAGCCATATTAATGCGGTCTTTGCAAGAAGGTTCGTATGGGCAGATGATTGATACTGCAGCCCGATTCTATATGGGATATGCACAAGTACATCAAAAAGGGTTTTGGGAAGACAAGTCTATCAATAGTTTGATGACCGACTTACAAGAAACCAGAACTAAAATCCTATCCGATAAAAATATTAAAGGAGCATTTGGCAGGTTGGAAACTTACGCCATGGCTGCCACTGATACTTTGACTAAAGGTGTTATGATAGTGGGCACTGAGCCTGAAGGAGAAGATCAATTAAGCAACCTTTCTCAAAAAGTTACAAAAGGACAATACCTCACTTCTGATAGTAAAGATATTATCATCGGTGAAGGATTAGCGAATTATTTAGGAATAACAGTCAATGATACATTGGCATTGTTGGGGCAAGGTTATCATGGTGCTAGTGCTGCCGAACTCTATCGCGTTCAAGGGATATTAAAACATCCTAATCCTCAGATGAACAATCAAGTGATCTACATGTCATTGCCTACGGTACAATATTTTGTTACAGCCCCTAATATGATCAATGCCTACATACTAGATGTGCATGATAACAGAAAGGTGGATCAAACTGTAGCTGAACTCAAAGAAAAATTGGACCTTGATGCTTATGAAGTAATGAGTTGGTCAGAATTAGCTCCTGAAATGGTCACACTGATTAATACCGATCGTGAAGGGGGAAAGATCATGATTTATATTCTTTACGTTGTGATTGCCTTTGGCATTTTTAGCACCATTTTAATGATGACCATTGAGAGAGAAAGGGAATTTGGAATCTTGACAGCGGTGGGAATGATAAGAAGAAAGATATACAGCATGCTTTTACAGGAAGCATTGTTTATTGGTCTGATTGGAATTGTCACCTCAATATTAGCCGGATTTCCGATACTACTCTACATGGAAAATCATCCTATTCTCATTGAAGGAGCAAAAGGAGAAGCAATGGCAAAAATGGGTATGGAGCCAATTCTTAGATTCACGGCTAGTTTGGATATCATTTGGCCTCAAGCACTACTGATGGCTTTAATTATGATTGTCTGCACTATTTATCCCATCATTCACGTTGCTCGTATCAAAACTGTTGAAGCCATTCACTCTTAATCCCTATACACAATGATGATCGTAAAAATATCTTGGAGGAATGTTTGGAGAAACAAGGTAAGAAGCGGCATTCTTATCGCCTCAATTGCCATTGGATTATTGGGAGGAATATTTACCATGGCTTTGCTTAATGGAATGATGGAATCCAAAGTACAGGAATCCCTCATTACAGAAATGGCACACGTACAGATTCATAGAAAAGGATTTGAAATCAATAATAATTTTAGAGATTCCATTCCTAGTTATGAAAAGGTAGTCAAAATCGTTGAAACTGATTCATTAACCAAGGGTTGTTCGCCGAGAGTTGTGATTAATGGTATGGCTTCTTCTGCTAATGACAGTCAAGGAATAAAAATACTTGGTATTGATACACAAAAAGAAAGAGGGGTAACGGAAATAGAGTCGTTTTTAATTGAAGGTGATTTCTTTAAGGGGAAAAGGAAAAATCAAATTGTAATTGGTTCCAGCCTTGCTAAAAAGTTAAAGGTGAAAATTAGATCAAAAGTAGTTATTGCTTATATGGGACCTAATAATGAAATGATTAATACAGCCTATAGAGTGGCAGGTATATTTGCTACAAGTTCACCTGATTTTGATAAATCTGTCGCATTTACACAATCCAAAGACATTTGGAGAAATACAGGAGAACAATTTATTCATGAGATTGCCATTACCTCTATTGAAGGTGGATCTAAACCTGAAGGTCTAAGGGATCACTTAAAAGAAAGTATTGCGAACAGCTCATTGAATATTCAAACTTGGAGAGAAATTGTACCGGAATTAAGTGCTTTGGCTGAAACTGGTAATACCAATAGTTATATCATTTTAGGGATTATACTATTTGCTCTTGGATTTGGGATTTTAAACTCTATGACCATGGCGATTTGGGAAAGATCTAGAGAGTTAGGTGTATTGATGGCAGTAGGACTTGAACGCTCCAAAGTGTTTCTGATGATTGTTTTGGAAACAATTTATATTTCCATGATTGGAGGTATTATAGGGGCAATTCTATCTATTGTTTTGATTACCTATTATGGTGAACACGGCATTCAATATGCTGAAATGAGTTTAGCGGGCTTCAATAATGTGGTTTATCCCATCATGCCGGAATCCTTTATTCCATTATTCCTAATGATTCTTCTTACTGCTATCGTTTCTGCACTTCCACCTGCATTGAGAGCCATTAAGTTAAAGCCGGCTGAAGCAGTTCGATACAAGGGGTAAGTACTATTTTTCAAACTAAAAATTAATACTAAGATGATTGAAATAAAAAACTTAGTCAAAACATATAACGCTGATACAATTCCAGTGAAGGCTTTGGATCATGTGGATTTAAAAATTGAAGAAGGAGAATTTACTGCCGTTGTTGGTCCTTCGGGTTGTGGTAAAACGACTTTTCTTAATATACTAGGAGGTTTAGATACCCCTACTAATGGTACTATACTGATTGATGGCACCGATTTACACAATCGTTCTTCAGCAGATATGATTACCTATAGAAGGGATCATATTGGTTTCGTTTTTCAAGATTACTCTCTTATGCCTGTCTTGACTGCGGAAGAAAATGTAGAGTTTATCATGGAGTTACAAGGTAGACCTAAAGCAGAAAGAGCGGCTCGTTCTAAAGCTCTTTTGGAAGCTGTAGGGATAGGTGATAAAGGAAAGCAATTTCCTACAAAACTTTCGGGTGGACAACAGCAAAGAGTCGCAGTGGCAAGAGCATTGGCGTCCAAACCAAAACTAATTCTTGCCGATGAACCTACAGCCAATTTAGATTCAAAGTCTACTTCTGATTTACTCGATATCATGCGTCAATTAAATGAAAAGGAAAATATCACTTTCGTCATTGCCACCCATGATCAACGTGTAATGGATCGTGCAAAACGTGTGATCCAATTTGATGACGGAAAAATAATTGACACTAAAATATAAGTGAGGGAACAGGTATGAGGGAAGAAGGAAGAGATGTTTCACATTAAATCTCCCTTCTTCCTTCACTCCTCATCTTGCTTACTCCTATTTTTTCTTCTACTCCTTTTTAAAGTGCAATGAAAAAAAGCTTACTCACCTTCCTATTTTTAATTCCAATTATTGTATTCGCTCAAGAAGAAGAGCAAAAAAATAGCAAGTTCAAAGAAAACTTTGTGGCAAGCGGTTACCTAAAATTTATGCAAACGGTAAACCTTCCCAAAGACCTTGATGATGAATGGTACATTGACAATTTATTCCACAATCGATTAAATTTTAAATACTACGCTTCTGATAAAATCACTTTCGCATTGGAAGGTAGAAACAGACTTATTTATGGTGCTAGCCCTAAAAATATTCCGGGTTATGCTAATGAGTTTGGAAATCAAAACCAATATGCCTTCAACATGTCTCATAATTGGACTACAGGAACTTCCTATGTCTTAAATTCTGAAATTGATAGGGCTTACTTTGATTATTCTTCGGGAGATTGGCAAGTAAGAATCGGTCGACAAAGAATTAACTGGGGTGTGGCTATGGTTTGGAATCCTATGGATCTTTTTAATACCTATTCGTTTTTTGATTTTGATTATGAAGAACGTCCCGGTACTGATGCCGTATTGATTCGTAATTACTTAGGTCCTGTAAGTTCAATTGAAGTTGTGTTTTCTCCTTCTAATCAATTTGATTATTACAATTTTGCAGCCTTGTACAAAACCAACTTGTGGCAATATGATTTTCAATTATTGGCCGGTTATGTCAGGGAAAATTATAATCTTGGATTAGGTTGGGAAGGACAGATCGGTGGAGCAGGTTTTAAAGGAGAAGGTACTTATTTCCATCCGGACTATAAAGGAGAAGATCCTTCATTAGTCATGGACATTTCTTTGGATTATACCTTCAAAAACTCTCTGTATCTACATATCGAAACTATTTTCAACAGTGCAGGGGCGACGAGTCCAATTGGACCCATTGACCCTAACTTTCAATTAACTCCCAAAACACTTTCATTAGGTCGATTTGCCTTGTTTAATGAATTACAATATCAACTTACTCCATTGACAAGACTAGGCATCAACAATATCATCAATACCAACGACGGCTCCTACTATATAGGAGGAAACGCTACTACATCACTGAGTGATAATTTTGAAATTCTGGTATTTGGTTTATTCTTTTTTGGTGAAGAAAACTCTCAATACGGACAAGGGGGATCTCAACTCAATTGGCGATTAAAGTGGAGTTTTTAAGGAATTAAAAAAACTTCAAAGACTCTAAATCCGTCGTAATTACATGATCATTGAAATGAATGAGATCATCAAAATCAATTCCTTTCACGGTATCAATATTAATATGTAAATCATATAAAGAATTATAAAGATCCTTGATTTGCAATTCATGGTCAGTACCAAAAACAACATTAAATAATTCACCCTTTCTTGAAACAACACCTTTAATAAAGAAGAATTTAAATTTTTTCATCGTTAACCTGATTATTTAAGATACCAATGGTCTAATTAATCAACAATAATTGGTTTGCTGTAAAATTAGTCTAATAATAAAATGGACATGAATGATGTGTGTGCGGGTAATTCTTCAAAACACAAAGGTCATTAATATCCATTTACATACTAATGACCTTTGTTATAAACTTTAGATGTCTCTTATTATACTTTAAAAATCAATGGTGCTTAAGTATCCTGCTGTAAAAGTATTTTCAGAGGCAGAAAGAGAATACTGATACACTCCATCCTCTCCTACTGCTATTAATAGATCGTTTTGAATAATGACATCAAAAGCTTCTTTATCAAGTGACATAACAAAAGTTACACCTCCATTTTCTGAAGAATTTATATCAAAGATTTTAATTTCATCATCACAAACTATCAGATAGTTGTCATATAACCCTAATCCTTTGGGTTGAGATAAACCTCTTGAATGCAGCAAAACTGGGTTGTCAGCATCTTTAATATTATAAACCTCTAACTGATTAATGTTGTTACCGCACCATGAGTTGGAATGTAAAGTAACAAATGCCAAGGTATCATTGGCCACTACAGGGTCACAAGCTGTAAAATGCTGTACAGAAGATCTGTTTCTAGGATTTTCAGGATCTTCAACACTGAAGATAAACATGCCGCTTCTTGACCCAATATATAAGAACTCTTTATAGCTGAAAAGCGTCTCGATTTCAAAACCAACCCATTTATTGTTAATCAATACAGGTTTGTCAGGATTCTGAAGGGAAAACACTTTCAATTGTTCATAGTCTACCGTGTATAGGTAATCACCTTTGATCGCGAATGTAGCCAAAGAACCTCCTTGCCCTACTCCTGCGGTAGAATTCACATCACTGCTCCCGTCCATATTTTCTCCACACGATATCATGAGAAGAGATAATACAATAACTTGTACGATTATATTAATTCGTTTCATCTTCTTAATCTGTTACTTTTAACCAATTCACTATAATTTGATTCTCCTCTACACTTTTACTAAATCCTCCTGGAGATTGTTTCTGAGGAAATACATTTCTGACCCTTTTGGTCAGTGTGTAGGAATTCAGACTTTCGATGTAATGAAAGGTAATTAAGTCAGTAGCCTGATTGACATAAAAGTACTCTCCTTTGATGGCAATGTCTGTTGCTCCAACGGCTTTTAAGAACTTCACTTTTTGAGGAGAATTGGGGTAGCGATTATCATAGATATGAAAACCTTTATTCTTTTCATTGACAAAAAGAAACTTCCCATAAACATAGATTTTCCCAGGATTTTCAAGAGGTTGTGTATCTGATACTCCCACCTCGTTCTCAAAATCCGTTCGGGACATCACAACTGGTTCATAGTCATCTTCGGTCGGTTCATTGACAAACCGGATACATGATTTTAATGTAATGGCTAACACGACCATTAATAAATAACGATACATAATTTAGTTTGCTAAGAGCGTGATTAAAAAAGAGAATAGTTACTTGATATAGTTCAAGCTTGCTTGAAACGTCTGAAAAAGAAGCTAATACAACTTAACTCTCTTCCCCTACGGTTCAATCAATAATATGACAACTCACAAGAAGTAATGGACAGTTAAGTTTTACATTGACGTATATTTGTAGTATAAAAATTGAAATTCTTATGTCAAAAACGTATACAAATTCATCCACCAAATTCAGTTTTGCACTGCGACTCATTGTCGTTTATTTATTGCAATTATTTATCAAAGCTTTTGATTATAGCTTTGGTGGAGTGTTTCCGCTGACATTTAGAGGAATGATTTTCACATTCACTTTTGTATCCTACTGGCTTACGATTTGGTATGTGTCAGAGCATATTCAAAAGAAAATTAGTCCTCTCAATACCCTCTCAATTGTAACAATCAACGTTCTAATCGGTATTTACTGTGGTCTTTCTTCTACGGTCATTTATATGCTTGGAGATACGTATCTCTTTCAAAATGGGCATTTATGGGAAGAGATTCCGTTTTACAATCCAGAACTCTCCGTTGCACTCTGTATTATCTATTTATTAATTTTTACAGTTTATGCCTACGTTCAGAAAATCTTTCAATTAAAAGAAAAAGAGGTTAATGTAGAGCAACTAGAAAAAGAAATGTTCAAGTCTCAGTATATGTCATTAAAAGCACAAATTGAGCCTCACTTCTTATTTAATAGCCTTAGTGTGCTTTCCAGCATTGTACATACTGATCAGAATTTAGCTTCTGAATTTATTATCAAACTATCAAAAACATTACGCTATATTATAGAGCAAAATAAAAGAGTTTTGGTTTCTTTGGGTGAAGAACTAAAAGTGGTGGAAGACTATTTCTTTCTGTTGAAAACACGTTTTGGGGAGGCAATTCAACTTCAAAATAACATAGATCCAAACATAATTGAAACGATTATGATTCCTCCGGCAAGTATTCAAGTATTAGTGGAGAACGCTGTAAAGCACAATAAACTTTCCATGAAAAAGCCACTTCTTATTACCATTGCCTTAAAAGAAAACCTTATCATTGTCACCAACAATTATGATAAAAAAGAAGTAGAAGAAACTTCTACCGGAATGGGACTTTCTAATATCAATAAAAGATATCAACTCATTGCTGGAAAAAATATAATTATCGAAAAAAATCAAGACACTTTCAAAGTAAGTTTACCTGCTTTATCTACTATTGATCATGAGAATTTTAATCATTGAAGATGAGCTTCCTACTGCTAATTATTTGGCAAAGCTCATTCAGAAATACAATTCAGCATTTGAAATCGTTGATATTTTGTCATCGGTAGAAGACAGCATTGAATGGTTTGCAGAGAATAATCCACCAGATTTAATCTTTCAGGATATAGCCTTGAGTGATGGAAATTGCTTTGATATTTATAAGAGTGTAAAGGTAAAATCTCCATTGATTTTCACCACCGCTTTTAGTGAATATGCCTTGGATTCTTTCCAACTTAATAGTATCGATTACATTGTCAAACCTTATGATTTTGACGATATCAAAAGAGTACTGGATAAGTTTGCACTTTATGGAAACCTCTTTATCACTGCTTCTGAATCATCTATGAAAGAAGTGAAGGAAAGCAGTGAAAAAAGAATCAAAAAACGTTTTTTGGTTTCTATTGGTGAACAATTCAAAACGATCCAATCCCATGAAATCGCATTTATTCGTTTTGATGAAGGACTGACGTTTCTACATCTATATGATGAGAAAAAGTACCCTACCGATAAAAGTATTTCACTACTAGAATCTCAATTAGATCCTAGTCAGTTTTTTAGGGTCAATAGAAAATACATTATCAATGTTGAAGCTATTTCTAAAATTAATACTTGGTTTAATTCTAGGCTTCAAATAGAAACTATCCCTGCTCCTTTAGAAGATCTGATTGTAAGTAGGGACCGAGTAAAAGACTTTAAAGATTGGTTGGATCAATAAACTATTTTATTGTAATACATTTCACCTTCAAAAGAAGAAGGTTATTATATATTTTTATTCATATTTAATTATTATCATACTTTCATATAATCATGAAAAAATCAATTTTATTTATCATTATCAATTTATTTGTAATGACATCGGCTACTGTTTTCGCTCAAGACAAAACATTCAACTTCGGTGTTAAAGCCACTGCGGGTATGTCTGGTTTTTCTCATAACCTTTCGGGTTATTCTGATGATACTAGACAGTCATGGGAAGGCGGTATGATATTAAGAGCTAATCTCCCTGTTGTACCACTTTATCTTCAAACTGAACTAAATTACACCAATACA
The DNA here is from genome assembly GCF_014534745.1 of Flammeovirga sp. EKP202. GTDB lineage: Bacteria > Bacteroidota > Bacteroidia > Cytophagales > Flammeovirgaceae > Flammeovirga. Next base: position 25,518 of record NZ_JACVVP010000038.1, on the reverse strand, counting down.
GGTGGTACTTTTGAGAAAGGTGAGCAAGCACAAGATCTTGTGCTTAATCGTGTAGAAATTCCCGTTTTGCTTGGTGGTAAATTGGGAATCGGCGGCATCAATGCTAGAGCCTTTGGTGGTGTGGTTGCCCAACAAGTAGTGATTGACAACTTCAGTGATTTAGATCCAAGTTTAGACCCTGAGAAATTCGGTTTAGGATGGCAAATTGGCGTGGGTGTTGATATCAAAAAGTTTACGATTGATGCCAAATATCAACAAAGTGCTAATCTAGTTTCCAACAATGATGTGTCTTTAAAATCACAACAGTTTATGGTCAGCCTTGGGTATTTCATTTGGTAAGAAATCCACATATAGTCTAAATATATTAGCCACACTAAACACTTGTTTAATGTGGCTTTTTTATTTATTTCTAGGACAGAATAAATCAAATGTCCGTAGACCCATAATAGAAATTATGGGCTTTTGGGAAGACATCTCATTTTTCAGTTTTTGATTATAACCCATTGGCGCGAATGTTAAGCGAAAGTGTCATTCGTGTCCTATAAATCATCAGAAATCTCCTGATTTCTAAATACCGTAAATATTCAATTTACTTAATACACTAAATTCTTTGATCTTCTTCTCTTCTTCACTGTTTTTTTCTGATTGATATACATCAACAAACCTAAAAAGCTCACTAAGAAATTACCTAAAGCAAATAAAGACATAATGGTATCCCGTGTTTCTTTTCCTAAGAAATCAAACATATGATACTTATGAAAATAGGCAAAGATGAAACCTGAAAAAGCTGCTTTATCTTCAATGATCGCCCCTACATAGGTTGTGGCTGTATCAATGTACCACCTAGGGTTCCCTTCTCCTTCAAACTGAACTTTCTGAACAGGCAGTAATTTATTGATAAAACCATATTCATTGGCAAACTTCTTCACCTCTGAAATATTTCTGATAGTCGACAGACCACTGTATTGCTTGGCTAATTGAACAGCATAAATACTATCTCCATGGACTAATTCTTCACATGAAACACTATGAAAATACCTCTTTGTGATACCTCTTCCTTCTTTAAAGTGAAATTGATAATAATTGATGCCGTCGATTTTAACAGGTTGATAGTTTACCCATCCTCCTTCAATGGTATCTAAGTCAAAAATCAATTCTTCTTGAAAGAAGGAATAAGAAGATGCATAACTTGTTTTATCCAAAGCCGTGTACTTCGGTAACATGTGCATAAAAGCACTCAAAGCAAAAAGTAATAATGTAAATGAAAGTCCAATTCCCAATGTTCTATGTAACCTTCTTTGCCATGGCACTTTTGACTTCTGCTGACGTTGATAGGTTTTTCTGTACTTCGTATAAACCAAAATACCAGTAACCCCAGCGAAAAACGAAATAGTAATAAAGAATCCAAGTACAAGTAAACGGAAGGTAGTATTAAAATCTAAGAATGTCCAACTGTGTGCCCAAAGGAAAACACGTTGAAAAGTACTTCTGATGGAATTGGTTGCATAGGTCATTCGATCCGTGTTCACATCAATAAATACTCTTAAACCATCCATCCTTTTGTACTGCACTTTATAGACTGGAAGAATTCTAGCAATCCTTACATATTCGTTGGAGAACTCATTTTGAATAGAAATGGTATTGATCTTCTGACTGTCCTCTCCTGAATACAACCCTGCCAAATAAGTAGCATATTCAATATCTCCACCTCTTAGCTTCTCACCTGTTTTAACATTAATATAAATATTTCCTTCTTCCCTTTTGAATTGATAAAAAATGGAAGAATCGATGGTCACCAACCGGAAAGACTTTACGTCTTCCCAGTGGTTTATTTTCATAATTGAATCGACCGATAAATCAAATTGGTTTGTTGATTTTACTTCTTTATTAACTGAAAGTCTTTGATTGACTTTTGGCTTTAAGTTAGACATTAAAGGGTGCATCACACCACTCAGTGTCCACGCCAATACAGGCAATAAAGCTATTAAACTTAACTGTCTGTGAATTTTATAGATGTTCATTTATTTTTTACTGATTGTATAACCTATACCTAATTGAATAGTGCGAGGGGCTCCTAGATTATAGTTCTCTCCCCACGAAGATCTAGACACTCTCGTAGCATAAAGCTCGTCAGTTAGATTCATAATATTCAACCAAGTATCAAAACCTTTAAACTGATAACCGAAGCGGAGGTTGAACATATGATAGCCTTCATACTTCTTTGTATTTTGGTTATCCATGTAGTAATCTCCCACTTTTTGGAATTCCAATGATGTTCTAAAACCTTTCAAGAATTTAGGTTTGTAAGTCAATTCCATATTTGAAACCCAATTGGGAGCATTGGCCATTGTATTTCCTGAGAAATCCTCATTTCCTGTATTAAATTGGTCAAAAGTATGACTTGCGTAAGTACCTCCAATTCTTACAAACACTTGAGAAATAGGCTTAAAATGCAACGCCATTTCCACACCTTCATGATTCGTTGAGCCTGCATTCTCATTATTATAAGAGCCGTCATCTTGGAGTACAGATACGATTTCGTTTTCACCTTTCATAGTGTAATAAGCCAATTCCAAATACCCTAAACCTTTTGGTAAGGAGTACCATGTACCCACTTCAAAGTTATTGTATCTTGATGGCTCTAAACTTGGTACTTTTGTTCCTCTGTATAACTCTGATACTTGAGGAGGCATAAAACCTACACTGTAGTTTGCATAAAAACCCAAACCGTTCAACATTGTATAAGTGGCTCCTACTCTTGGAGTGATCGCACTGAAATAGTCTACTGAATTTGGTGCTCCTGAGAATGCATCCTCACCCAAATTATTTTTATAATCATACTTAAAGTGATCTGAACGAACACCCGCTGTAATAAATAATCTATCAATTGGGTTCACTTCAACTTGAGCGTAAAGACCTGTGTTCAATAAGTTTGTTTCATAATCTGTCAATACAGAATCAGTAGATGTATACCCTACATACCTACCCTTCTCATCTCTCTCCACATCAATATAATTGGCCCAAAAAGCAGTTGGGCTATAGTCCACACTTGCCCCTACTCTCACTGTTGTTCTTAATGAAGGAATATTTTGATTGTGTTGAATCACAGCACCATAACTCTGAAGTGAGCTTTCATTGACTTCACCTTTTGCTACACTTGGGTTTGTCCAATCATTTCTGATTCTATAACTTGGAATTTGGCCTAATGTATTCGTACGGAAGAAACCTTTTGCTACTGTTTTACTGTTTTCACTCCACTTTTTATCTACCGTTAAAGTTGATCGCCATAATTCGATTTCTCTCTTTGTAAAATTATGTAGCGAAGTGAAGTCTTTATCATAAAAAGAAGTACTATCTAAAGATGACCCCATATCTGATTGATACTTCATATAGGTGGTATTAGAAGTCAATTTTAAACTTTCATTCACTTGATAAGTCAGTACAGCCGTGATAATGGATTTGTTAAAATCACTATGATCTAAATAACCGTTTTCCCTTATTGCTGAGTAACCTCCTACACTGACCCCAAGTTTTCCATTGTCAGTAGTTCCTTCCACTATGGCGTCTACTCTTCTATAACCATAAGAGTCTCCTCTCAATTGTACTTTAGCCGTAGGTACCAATGAAGGCGTTTTTGTGATAAAGTTGATGGCTCCACCAATTGCTTCAGAACCGTATAAAGCAGAAGCAGGACCTCTGATAACCTCAATGTTTTGAGCCATCGTCATATTGATTTCATTTAAGGCATTGTGATTAAAAACACCTGTAGGACGAATAGGTAAACCATCTTCCATATATAAAAACAAACTTTTGGTAGAGATAGGTTGACGAATAGCCATCATGTGTTGTTCACTACCTAAGTCCGCCATCATAACACCAGGAACTTTATTGATGACTTGTTCCAAAGACTGTGGTTTGGTTTCTTCTAACATTGTGGTACCGATGGAAGAAATAGCCATTGGAGCCTCTTCCCTTTTCTGAGCATCTCTACTTGCCGAAACAACTACTTGATTCAATACATAGTCATCTTGAACTAAAGTAATTTGTGATTTCAACACACTTGCGATGCTAGAATAAGTCGTATACCCCAACATTCTAAATTCAATTTTATCAGAGGCATCAGCTATAAATTCATAGTTACCACTAGCGTCTGATACTGTATAATTGTTGGTATTGAGGTTAACGATAATCGCTCCCACCAAAGGATTTTTTGATAATTGATCTGTAATAGTACCCGAAATCTCTAAATTTTGGGCATGAAGAGAAGTGATGCTCAAAATCAAAAGTAGAGCACCTAGTAATTGCTTTTTCATTATATTTTAATTTGGACATAACGAACTATTAACACTTTTAAACGTTATTGAAAAATAACGATTAATAGCCTAGAATAAGGTTGTTATGAATTTTGTAAAAAAATGGGGTGTAACGACTTGGAGAGATTTGATAAGTCTTAAAAAATCGAATAGCTATTTTTCTAGATTATAGGGATTGTAGGAATGTTTTAGTAAAACGTCTACCGAACCACCATAAAAACTACTATACTGTATCTTATGACCCAAAAATCATTCTGATAGTATTGAATTGTGCCCTCAAAAGTTGAGACAGTACAATACCACCATCAAAAAATTGATGTACAAAAAGTCGTTAAATGAAGTGCAATTATGCGATGGGAGGATGGAATATTGAGGAAATATAGTCTCCATCTACCTTTTCATCTGCTAAGTCAGGTAACTGATTAATGATTCTTTTATTACCCTTTAAAGAAAACAAAAAGATAGAGATTGATAGTGGTTCTGCGACCACCTCTTTGAGATTGTTTTCATTGCTACTTGACTCTGAAGTAGCCTGATTTGCTAATTTGGATTTTAGCTGACAGCGCCCCCCACAAACCTGTGGAAGGTCTGTTCGGTTTTTGTTCACGCACAAAACATTCGCATAAAAATCCTGACGAAGTTGATAGTCCATCATTACCAATGGTCCATAAATCGTCTGCATAAATACGAGTGTTGCGAGAAAAAATGTAACTGATATGTTCAGTTTGTTCATCATTAGGGTGTGCTATTTTAAAGAGCAGTGCAAATATACAAACCGAAAGGGAATTCAATAAAGTTTTTGAAATTATTTTGTAATGCTGTTTGTTATCGGGCTTATCAAATAAAAAGGAGATCCTTTTCGAATCTCCTCTTATCAACTTACCTTCTTGATCTACTAGGTGCAGCAGACCTTGATGGCGAAGGTCGCATAGAATTGTTGTAATTACTTGGCCTTGTCGCAGGCCTAGTGGTTGCTGGTCTTGTTTGAGGCCTGTTATACGACTTATTCATATTATTATTAGGCGAAGTCGTTGGTCTCATTTTATTCTGTTTTGTATTCGAATTAGACTTATTGTAAGACTTATTCTCTCTTGTCTTATTTTGTTTATTATAATTCGATTTATTCTGCTTTGAATTACTCTTATTATTTGAAGGACGTTGAGTTGGAACCGACACCTTATTGTTTTTCACATTCGATTTATTTCCCGAACGATCGGATGATGTTTTCCAATTCTTGTTCACCTTCTGACCTGTAGAAACCTGACCTGTTTGTTTATCCTTTAAACTTGGTTGAGCAGGTTTTAAAGATTTATCATTTGATGGTTTTGACGTATTTTCCTTCGAGTTAGAAGGTCGTTTATCCTTAGAAACTCCTTGCTCAGGCTTTACAGCTGGCTTTGCCTCTGGTTTTGTTGCAGGCTTGGTCTGAGGTTTAGATTTCACATCAGAAGTAGCAGGTCTTTGTTTCAATTGACTCGCATTTGAGATATCCTTATGCCTTTTATCAAAAGACTTGTTAGGGTACTGCTTTGCATAATCTCTTCTTCTCGTCTGTTTCTGCATTTTGACCGCATGCTTACTTCTTCTTACTGTAGTATGACGGTACTTATGTTTATGATGAATATTGATATTCACCCTTACATTACTTCTGTAATAAGGTACCGGATAAGGTCTCCAAGGTCTATAATAAGGAGGATAATAACCCCAATAATAAGGTGATCTCCATGGGTGATAATACGGTCCCCAAAACCATACATAGATCACAGGCTGATGTACATAAATTGGTTCTACAATATAGTTTGAACCATACATATACACATCTCCTACCACTTGTACCTGAGTTTCCCCTTTCTCGTCTTTTACAACATCAATCACAGCAACATCTTGGTACTGATCTTTTCCAATTACTGCTTGAATAGTGACAACGTGTGTATTTTTCTTTGAAGTGTCAACCACTCTAAGATAATCCACTTCACCATCTCCATTCAAATCTAAATTGGAAATTTGTTGTTCCGGATCATTGAGTTTTTTCTCGAAATCTTCTAAATCTTTGGATTCACCAAAAATGGCAGCAACTACTTCTAAATCTAAGTTTTGACTTATTTCATCATCAGTAGCAGTAACTGTAGTCACGTCTTGAGCTTTTACCATAAAAGGAATACTCAAGAACAGTGAAAGTATCAATATTTTTAATTTGGTTAAATTCATGACGCAGTAGTTTAATTCGTTGAATGATATTTGTTTTTAGCTGATTAAGTGATGTGTATTGATAAATTAGATAGTAAAATAATGTCAGATTATTTCTTGAAGGTTGCTTTTAATACAACATCACTCTTATATATACGGCGTCAATTAAGGGGTAAGTTTAATGCATTAAGAATTGATTGGTTAAAATATAATAAAACCACTCCTATAAAATGTAAATTCAAGTACACAACTCTCTGATTTCTAAAATATTTTTTATAACAAGCTAAAAAATCTCTGATTGTTTTTCCTTCTGTCTCACTTTTTCTTCAGCCTCAGGCAAAGCTTTTCTTTTAGAATAAATAATTAAACAAATGCCAATTAAAACATAAGGAACACTCAGCATTTGCCCCATATTAAAAGATAGTCCCTCTTCAAATGAAACTTGATTCTCTTTAAAAAATTCAATAAAAAACCTTGCAGTAAAAATCAATAAAATAACAGTTCCTGAGAAGAATCCATTTTTTAATGAGGCTCTATATTTATAGTAGAGGAACATCATAGTTCCAAAAATGATCAAATAACAAATGGCTTCATAAAGTTGAGATGGATGCCTTGGTATAAAATCAATCCTTTCAAAAACAAAAGCCCAAGGAAGATCAGTTGGCGTACCAATAATTTCTGAATTCATCAGATTACCTATGCGAATAAATGCACAGCCTATTCCCACAACAACTGCCAATAGATCTACCACATCAATAAAGCGGTGTTTTGTCTTTTTGGAGTATAAAATCAATGCAATGGTCAACCCAATACCTCCTCCATGACTTGCAAGTCCGCTGTATCCAATAAACTCAATAGAACCATCATTTAAAAAACGAATGGGAAAAATCATTTCCAATGGATTGGAAAGAAAATAAACTGGTTCATAAAGCAAACAATGTCCTAAACGAGCACCTATAAAGATGCCTAAAACAGCATAGATCAATAATCTATCATGGTTCGACTGCGGTAATCCCTCCTTTTTAAAAATCTTACCTAAGAAATAAGAACTCACCAATACTCCTGTAACGAACAAAAGTCCATAATACCTCAATGGAAATCCATTAATATTAATGATTTCTGGATCAGGGTTCCAGTATATATAATTTAGCATTAAGTTGTTTGTAGTCTGATGATAATTGAGTTTAAGCTGTTGCGAATATAAAAACTAGACCGCTGCTTTGCTACGTTAAATTCAAGTTATTGGATAGTTAGAAGATAAAAATTCCGATAACAGAGCACACGATAATTAAAGCTATTGGGTGCACTTTCTTCTCATAAAACTTAAGAACAACCCCTACGATCAAACAGAGAATGATACTTGTCCAATGTATCTCTGAAAAACCTTCCTCAAAGAAAGTGGTTTCGGCGATTTTCCAACCTGCAAACAAGATCAATGCAATAGTAACTGGCTTTATCCCAAAGAAGAAAGCTTGCTTAAATTTATTGGTTTTTAATTTCTTTAGAATCTCTGATAAAGCAATAATACAAACTACAGAAGGAGTTGCTAGACCTGCCGTGGCAAAAACACCACCAATAATCCCTCCTAATCTTCCACCAACAGCCATTCCTGCTTCATTACCTACAAAAGTGGCAGAGTTTACGGCAATAGCCCCCGGAGTCATTTGTGCTAATGATAGAACATCAAAAAACTGATCTGCTGTCATCCAGCCTTGTTTTTGAAATTCTACCACAAAAAGTGGTACCATAGCTAGACCTCCTCCAAAACTGAAAAATCCAATTTTACAGAATACTAAATATAATTCAGCATATACTTTTAATGCTTCTAATGAAAACGCTTCCATATTATTTTAATAAATCTTTGAGTTGTTTTGGAAAAAATACATACAAGGCTAGTCCTAATACCGCACCTGTCACAATTAATAGAATGGGATGAATATTAAAAGCAAACAATAAGACACAAGCAATAATAAAAATACCTAAGCCATATTTATCAGTGACGCTTCCTTTGAACATTTTCCATACTGAATGTCCTATTAAGGCAACAATACAAGCTCTTGCTCCCATAAATGCTTTTTGAGCAATAGGATGTTCAAAACTATGTGAGAAAAGATGGTAGATGATTGTGATTACCAAGTAAGATGGAGCAATCACTCCAGCAGTCGTAAACAAACCTCCTAAAAAGCCTTTTTCTCTGTACCCTACAAATGTAGCTGCATTGATCGCAATTGTACCAGGAGTCATTTGTGCGATTGACATGATTTCTAACAATTCATCATTTGTCAACCATTTTTTGTTTTCTATTAATTCTTTTTCCAAAAGAGGAATCATTGCATACCCTCCACCGAAGGTAAATAACCCAATTTTGAAAAAGCTGTAAAATAATTCGAAATAGATCATCTGTTTTAGTATTCAGCAGTTCGATTGTGAACTGCAAGTATATCATTCTTACAAGCTAATAAAAATGACCGAAGACAGTATTAATAACTATTAAAAATTTGATTTGAAAAGTGTTATATAAGATAGTATCAAAATAACATCTGTATTTCTTTGATCTAAACTTCGAAGTATTGACCTTTAGCTTGTATTCAACTAGACTTATTTATCGATTATGCTAAAAACAAATTTTTTAATCTTATTTTCAGTACTATTCATTTTTTCATGCTCAACAGACGAAGTTTCAACCAATGATCAAAAACTTAAAGCCTATTATGAAGATGGCGAACTCAGAAGAGATTACAGTTATAACGACGAAGGATTAATTGCGAGAGCAAACTTTTATCGTGAGTCTTCCATCAATTCATATATTTTGTATACCTATTCCAATGATTCTATTTATCAAAGGACGTATAATGCTGACGATATGCTTACGCTGACTAGAATTTATAGTAAGGTATCAGAAAACAAGTATAAAATAGAAAGAAATTATACCGATCCTTCTCTTGAGGATGATGAGGTTTTCATTTACACAAAGCATCCGACCTTTGGATACAATAAACAGGAGAAATACTATGAAGATGGTACACTAGAATATCTTTTTGAATGTGAATTTACTGATGGAAATGGAAGTTCAATATGGTATAGTTATAACTTCAAAGAAGGTGAAACAATAGATGATGACCCTCTCATTTCAACAAGTATATTAGATGATCAAAAATCACTAATCGCTTCAACTTACTCACATCAACCTGAAAATCGAAAAAAAATGGGAAACGTATTAAGAGAAGAGCGAAAATTTAAGAAAGATGACCACCTTTTTAGTTTGACCACTTATCGTTACAATTATAAAAATGGTTATCCTATTTCAGCAGAAAACACGGTTACCTATTATAATAAGAATCATCACACTGGAGCGATAGAAGAAACTGTCTACACTAAAAACATTCAATACGAGTATTATGATGATGCCACATTCTAGTCACTTCATCATCAAAGAACAGCTATGTAATTGATCCAATTACATAGCTGTTTTTATTTTAAAAAGACCTATTCTTAACTATTACAATGTCTCAACTGATAGGGAGCGGCTTCAATTATCTTGATATTCTTTTTATTGATATCCAAACGATATTCATCACCTAAAAAGGACCTCTTCTTTAAAAGGGTGCTTCTCCGAGGTGTAAAATCAATCGGAGCATAACTGTTGGCTGGATAATAATCAGTCAATAGGCCAGTATCTATATAAGATTGGGCAACAATTTGACTACAGAAGTAGGTGTTATCTTTTATTTCGATATTCTCCAACCTTCCCTTTTTAAAATTAGTGATATACCGGCTGACAGGTTTACAAAAATCACCGCCATGCATACTCAATACAGAAGTAGATAGGTCTTGGTAAAATTGGAAGTCACGTTCAGTATACAAAGGCCTGTAAGCAAATTTAGTATCGTATTTCATTTTGTAATTGTACACCAATCTATCTTTCAAACTCACCAAAGTAGGTCCACTTTTAGTCACCCCCGTTAAAAGGTCAATAACAGGAGTTCTAAGGTTTGATTCCCACAAAAGCAACGGGTCATCATGATCTACTAATGGCAATAATCCCTCTACATCTTCCCGTCTTATAATAATAGAGGAGTGCGACCATAATGAACGTTGTACTATCTCAGAAATACGGCTTACCTTATAAGTGCCATGCATAAAAAATAGATCGCCTGTAAATGCGTTTTCGGTAAATTCTTCATAAGTGGTTTTTCTTTTGGGCACGTAGAAGTAATTAATTTTGTTTAGAAAGTCCATAGTATTTGTTATAGTCCAATTGAAAATGATTTAACTTTTTGGTTGATTCTGTCAGGAAATTTACCCTCATTATACTCCAAGCACACCTGTTCAATGGTGGAGAGTAAAAAGCTTACTTCATGATTTGAAATCGTCAAAGGTGGTTGAATTCTTATAACATTGTTTGCTTCTCCATAATAGCCTACATACAACCCTAGTTCAACACATCTGAAAGCCATCTTCTTTGTGATAAGTTCATCTTTTGAAACATCAAGCTCAATGCCGATCATCAACCCTTTTCCCCTTATTTCTTTGATAAAAGGATACTTTTGAAGTTGCCACGTCAGGTGCTCCAAGATGGCTTCTCCTTTCATGATGGCACTTTCGATTAAGTTTTGCTTCAAGATATGATGAATCACCGCCATCGATGCAGCACAAGTCGGAGGATGCCCTGCCAAAGTAAGTACATGTTGACCGGGTACCATTTCATCAAGAAGATCATGTTTGATAATAGCCGCTGAAAGTGGAGCATAACCTCCTCCTAAGCTCTTACCAACCACCATTATATCAGGGACGATATTGAAATGGTCAATAGCCCACCATTTTCCGGTGCGGCCCATACCTGACTGCACTTCATCTACTGAAAAAATAACATTGTATTGTCTTGTCAAATCATAAAGTGATTTTATGAAAAAATCGGATAACACAAATATTCCTGCATCTCCTTGGATTGGTTCTAAAATGACGGCTCCTATTTCATGACTAATAAACAATTTCTCAATAGTTGCTAAAGTGTCTTTCTCTTGATTTTGATTTTTTGGATAACGTAAACCTATATATTCATTACTTTCTGAATACAGGTTATCATTGAAATCTTTAAAATGAGAAACCTGTTGAGAAAAACCTGTAGTTCCATGATAGCTATTGACAAAATGAAGGATCTTTTTTTGAGGCCTTTTAGAACGAATTACTTTGATTGCCGCATCATTGGCATCAGAACCGGACAGGCCAAGAATTACCCTTCTATCCTCTCCTCCAGGTGTGATTGAGAGTAATAACTCCGAAAATTCAATTACTTTGGGATGAGGTGAATAAGTAAAACAGGTATGTTGAATTTTTAAACTTTGCTCTAAATATTCATAAGCAGGCTGTTTATAATCATACCCGATAATGTTTACTGATGCTCCTGTTAAACAGTCTAAATAGTGATTACCGTCAACATCAATGATGGTGTTTCCAGTTGCAGTTTTTAAAGTAATACCATATAAGCCCATGTAGTTTGTAGCGGCAATGATATTTTTTAGTTTGGATAGATAGTGTAATGACTGATTTCCTGGCGGATACATCATTACTGAATGAGAAGTTGATTCCATATGTTAGTACTTGTAGTTTACTTAAAACATTCGATAATTTACCGATTAAAAACTATATAACAACGAACGTATCAAACATTATGAATCCTTCTCAAATGATCTTTTGATACTTATCAAATAATAAATAATAATCAGCACCAAGGTTTTTTCAAGCCAATTTTAAAGTATTAAATAATTTTCAGTAATTTAACGTAAAGATAATTTTACGCCTAACCAATTATCAAGTAGTGTCAAATAACACAGGTTGTAAAATATAACTTCTCAAGTCAATTATATTCATAAATTAACTAAGCATGACTTATACGAATGTCATTAAGACAGCACTTTTAGGAGGTGCACTTTTATTTGGTAGCTTTAATGCATCATCTACGGGTATTAAAGACAAATCTTTCCCCTATAAAACGGTAAAGAATGACCCACTTAAAACTAGGATTTATACACTTGATAATGGATTAAAAGTGTATTTATCAGAATACAAAGATGCTCCAAGAATTCAAACTTACATCGCTGTTAAAGCTGGTGGTAAAAATGATCCAGCGACCTCTACAGGTCTTGCTCACTATTTAGAGCATATCATGTTCAAAGGGACGTCTCACTTTGGTACAAAGGATTGGGCACAAGAATCCGTTTATCTTGATAGTATTGAGAATATGTTCGAACACTATAGAACATTGTCAGATCCTGAAGAGAGAACAGCATACTATGCCCAAATTGACCAAGTGTCTAATGATGCCTCTAAATTCTCTATTGCCAACGAATATGATCGTATGATCGGAATGATTGGGGCCAAAGGAACAAATGCTTATACTACAGAAGACCGTACAGTATATGTAAATGATATTCCTGCCAATGAGCTTAATCGTTGGTTAGAGATCGAATCTGATCGTTTTAGAGAAATTGTTCCTCGTTTATTCCATACAGAATTAGAAGCTGTATACGAAGAAAAAAACCGAGCTTTAGATAATGATCAACGCAAAGTATTTGAGGCGATGTTCTCATCTATGTTCCCTAACCACCCTTATGGTACACAAACTGTAATCGGTACGATTGATCACTTAAAGAACCCTTCAATCACAGAAATTAAAAAGTATTTCAATAATTATTATAGACCTAATAATGTTGCCATCTGTTTAAGTGGAGATTTAGATCCTGATAAAACCATTAAACTAATAGATAAATACTTCGGTTCTTGGGAAGCAAGCGATATTCCTGAATTTAATTATAAAGAAGAAAAACCTATCACGGCTCCTATTAAAAAAGAAGTGTTCGGTCCACAAACTGCCATGGTATTTATGGGCTACAGAATGCCAGGTTTAAAAACCAACTCAAGAGATCTTTTAAAAGAGCAACTTTGTGATATGATCTTGGCCAACAGTAGTGCTGGATTAATTGATTTGGATTTAAATCAACAACAAAAGGTATTGAACGCAAGTAGCTTTGTATACCCGTTCAATGATTACACAATCCACACTTTATATGCTATTCCAAGAAACGGCCAAACATTAGAAGAAGCACAAGCTTTACTTTTAGAAGAAATTGAAAAGTTGAAAGCAGGTGACTTTGAAGATTGGTTGATTGACGCTATTGTAAATGACTTCAAGAAATCTGAAATCAAGAAACTCGAAAGTAATAATGCTCGTGCGGATGCATTTGTACAAGCATTTACAAGAAATATTCCTTGGGAAAACTACATTGATGATATTGAGGAAATGCAGACGATTACAAAAGAAGAGATTGTTGCATTTGCCAATGAAAACTACAAAGACAATTATGTAGTCGTATACAAGCGTTCTGGAGAAGATCCTAATAAACAAAAAGTTGAAAAGCCTTCGATTACTAAAGTAGAATTAAATAGAGGTGAAAAGTCTGAGTTCTTTAAGAAAATTGAAGGACAAAAAGTTGAAGCATTGAAACCTTTATTCTTGGATTACTCAAAAGATATCCAAGAAGCGGAAATGAACAGTGATATTACTGTTCGTTACAAGAAAAATGTTGAAAATGATCTTTTCAACCTATATTACATTATTGATATTGGAAAAGATACTGACCCTACTTTAAGTACAGCTATTCAGTATCTTGAATATTTAGGCACTGATAAATTGACTTCAGCTCAAATCAAGCAGGAGTTCTACAAACTTGGAGCTAGCTTTAGTGTCAATACCTCTTCTGATCAAGTTTATGTTTCATTGAATGGTTTAACTGAAAATATGGTACCTGCAATGAAACTATTCGAAGACCTTCTGAATAATGCAAAAGCAGACGAAGCTGTACTTCAAAACATGATTGCCATTGAAAAGAAAAACAGAGAAGATACAAAGAAAAACAAAGGTGCAATTTTGTTTACAGGTTTAATGAATTATGGTCTTTATGGCAATAACAACCCTGTCACTAACGGGTTATCCAATGAAGAACTTGATCTCATCCAACCACAAGAGCTTATCTCTAGAATCCATCAATTAACAAAAATGGAACACAGAGTGCTTTACTATGGACCTGAGACATTAGATCAAGTAGTAAAAACATTGAATGCTGAACACAAAGTTCCTTCAACATTACAACCTGTACCTACTGCTAAAAAATTCTATGTTAAAGATGTTGACAAACCAAAAGTATATTGGTCTCATTATGACATGGTTCAAGCTGAGGTAATCTTCTTGGCAAAAGGTGAGAAATATGATCCAAAAAGAATCGCGGCAGCTACATTATTCAACGAATATTTTGGTGGTAGTATGAACGCTATTGTATTCCAAGAAATGCGTGAAGCACAAGGTTTAGCCTACTCAGTATTTAGTAAATATGGCGTAGCATCAGAAAAAGATAAGAGCGATTATACTTTAGCTTATATCGGTACTCAGTCTGATAAATTGACTGAAGCTATGGCAGGGATGAAAAATTTATTAGAAAATCCTCCTAAAAATGATCAATCTTTTGATGCCGCTAAAAAGGCAATCTTAAGTAAGCTAGAAAGTGAGCGTATCACAAAAAGCGGCGTGTTATTTAATTATGAGACGGCATTGAAAAAAGGGAACGATCATGATGTTCGTAAAGATGTTTATGAAGCCATGAAAACAATGACCATTGATGATGTGATGAAATTCCATAGTGACTTTATCAAAGGTAATAACTACAATGTTTGTGTGGTGGGTGATCGTGAGAAACTGAACATGGAAACTTTAGCACAATACGGTGAAGTTCAAGAATTGTCATTAAATGATCTCTTTGGATATGAAAATAAACCGAGAGTGAAAAAGAAACAATAGATTTATTCCAATAATTAAGGCCATTCTTTTATTAGAATGGCCTTTTTTTATGCCGAAAGAGGTGATTTTTTAAGCTTTAACTATTATCTTGTTTATTACCAAAAAAGCATTCCTTTAAACTTTGTTTGAAATTAAATAGAATTCGCAATATCTTTATTTCGAAATTAATGACTTAACTCGTTTATGAAAACAAGCAAAAAACTATTTTGTATTATCCTTTTGGGTATTTTCTTTACTCAACCGCTACTTGCCAAGCCGGAGGCAAACATTCCAAGTTCATTTAAATTAATGGGCTCAAAGGTTGTTGTCACTAAAGGTGGTATGGACAAGATTATGGTTAAGTACAATAGTCTTACTCGTTCACAAAAGCACTATGATATTCTTTTAGACAGATGTAATACCTACTTTGCTTTTATTGCTCGTGAGCTGAAAACAAGAGGTGTACCAGAAGAATTCAAGTACCTTGCCTTACAAGAGTCTCTTTTAGATGGTAATGCCATTTCTAATGCTACTCCCCCTGCTGTAGGTTTTTGGCAATTCAAAGACTTCACTGCTGAAGAAAGAGGTATGAAGATCGATAGAAATATAGATGAAAGAAAAAATGTGGTAGCGGCGAGTATTGGTGCTGCTGACTATCTTTCGAAAAGTCATTACTATCTTGGAAACTGGTTCTATGCCATGATCTCATACCATGATGGATTGACTGGTGCTAAAAATTATATCAAAAAGAATAAACTGAATTATTATTCTCAAGTGACGATTAATGAAAACACACACCCGTATGTTCTTCATTATTTAGCACACTATTTTGCATTCAAAGATAATGTTGGACAAGACAAAGAGCACACTGTTTTGATTGAGTTGCCTACCAATGGTTATTCACTATCACAAGTTTCTAAGTTCACGGGGCAACCATTAAGCATTATTTCATCCAATAACATTTGGCTGTCAGGAAGCTATATCCCTGAGGATAAAGTCTACTCTGTAATGATTGAAGCTAATCCTACAGAAATCAATCAAATGGTTGCAAAGCTTTCTCCTTATGCTAAGCCAAAGAAAACAAGAGCTGCACGTTCTATTTTCCAATTCTATGCAGATAGTATTAAAGACGATTATCCATTTGTGTTACCAACTCAAATGGAAAGTGAGGATAGTAAATATGATTTTGCGATTGTTAATGGTGTAAAAGCTGTAATTCTTAAAGAAGAAATGACACAAAAAGAGCTCGTAAAATCTTTAGGAACTATTTCAAAAGGAAAATTAAAGAAATACAATTATATCAAGGGTAAAGATATGTTGATGAAGGACAGACACTATTATATTGAGCCTTTACCAGCTTCTATCCCTGTCTCTTACCACATCTTTGCCGAAGGAGAATCACTCAACTTTATCGCCATTAAATATGGTATAGATCTAAAAGCATTGAAAAAATTAAATGAGATGTCTAAAGAATCAGACGCTAAAGTTGGTGATAAGATTTACTTCAACTAATGATTGATTTATAATCGAAACATTAGATCTCAAAAGGCTCATGAATACACTTCATGAGCTTTTTTTATTTAAATAATTTTAAATCAAGTAGGTGTTTTGATACTTAAATCCACTACTAAAAATGTAAAGCTCCTGTTTGTAGAACTTAAATATCAAAAGCAGGGAAACACATTGTATTATTGTTTAAATAAAGAAACTCATGAATAACAGTTTATATTCCAGACTACTCCTCAATACACTCCATAGACTTTCCAATGTTTTAAGAAAAAATGATGGTAGTGTAAATGGTAAATCAAAAAGTACAGAAGCTATTTTGTATAAAGGATTGTTTCATGAAACTAAGGAGAGTCTATTTGTTCAGAATTATATTTTCTATCCAGATAATACTTTCAAGGTTGAAAAATATGAAATGAAATTTGAAGACAATATTCCAATGAATTACGAAATCGTAGTTGACAATGGACAATATATAAACCAAGAAGATCGCTTTACAAATACTATTCTTGAAACAGGATTTTTAAATTATATCAGAGAGGGAAAATCTTACAAAAACCTTCGCAAGGGAGTGATGAATAATAAAACCACTGAAATGATTGACTTCACAAAAGAGAAGCACTCAGGTATTCCGTGGGTAAATGAATACATTGATCCTATCGTTTTTGAAACAAGAATAAAAGCAACAGTGAACTAGGAGACCTACTTCATCGTAATCTCTTTTATAATTTATTCTTACTCCAATGTAAATCAATACATTAACACAAATGAAAAATGCTTTATATCCTTCCTAGATATAAAGCATTTTTTTTCAATGAAGAGAGTTAATCATTTTGTCTTACTAGACTGAGGATACAACTTTTGTTTTGCTACTTCTAATTGGGCAAGCATTAGTTTGTCTAAGTAGCTTGAATTTTTGGTTGGCTTCATTGAAGAATTGTCATTTTTGTCAAATGCATCAAATTTCTTCATTCTGATAATTTAAATATTTGAGTAACCTTAAATAACTGTGTAACTGCAAACTAGAGATAATTTCTCATTTTTCAAAAGAAAAATAAAGAGAACGTACCTACAATACGTACTACAGAAATAGTTTTGAAGAATTCTAGTTCTTTGAATTAGAATGTTTTATCCGCATAAAAGCCATATTCCTATGAATGTGGCTTTTTATTTACTTCATATTGAGTTGAATTGAAATTCAAAAACGTCATAATTTCTTCATAATCATCATTCCTTCCTCCTCCTTTAATCATCTATTCTTCATATATGAACAATACCTAAATAATATTTGGATTGTTGTTTTGCACCATCAACGAATTTTCAATCTAGTACAACATGAAACATTTTTTCAAGCTATTGGTAATGACTACTTTAGTCTTATTATCAACTTATGTTAACGCTCAAAATTCATCTATTACAGGAGTTATTGTGGATGACAATGACCTTCCTTTGATTGGTGCTACTGTCCGTGTAATAAACCATGAATACCTTGGCTCATTGACTGATGCATCTGGTAAATTTATCTTAGTAAATGTACCTGAAGGAACACAAGAATTAGAAATTTCTTACTTAGGTTTCGAAACCTTAAAACAAAGTGTAGAATTAAAATCAGGTCAAGAAGCTGACTTGAAAGTATTAAAAATGAAAGGCAGTATCCTTCTTGGTGATGAAGTGGTCATCTTAGGTACTAACCTTCAAGGTCAGGCTAAAGCACTAGGTCAACAAAAAAATGCTAATAATATTATGAACGTTATTAGTGCTGATCAAGTGGGTAAGTTCCCCGATTCAAATGTGGGTGACGCTCTTAAAAGAGTTCCTGGTATCACAATGCAATATGACCAAGGTGAAGCTCGATTTGGCTTGATTAGAGGTACATCTCCAGATTTAAGTTCAATCACCATCAACGGAGAAAGAGTTCCATCTGCTGAAGGAGAAACTAGAGCGGTACAATTAGACCTTATCCCTGCTGATATGGTTCAATCTATAGAGGTTTCTAAAACATTAACTCCAGATATGGATGCTGATGCAATTGGTGGTTCTGCTAACTTAGTATTAAGATCGGCTCCAAACGACTTACGTGTATCAGGTACTTTAGGTACTGGTTATAACTTCCTTTCTGAAAAAGCAATGTTCAACGGTGCAGTTGTTATTGGTAACCGTTTCTTTAATGATAAATTAGGTGTAATTGTAAGTGGATCATACTTTGATCACAACTTAGGTTCTCACAATATCGAAGCAGAATGGGACAATGAGTCTAACCCTGAAATGACTGACTTCCAAGTAAGAACTTATGATGTACACAGAATCAGAAGATCATTCTCGACTACTTTAGATTATGCTTTAGGTACTAACTCTAAAATTTATGTAAGTGGTATTTACAACCACAGAGATGACAGAGAAAATAGATACCGCCTAAGATACAAGGATATCGAAACAAACGATGACGGAACTTATACAGCCGAAATCAGAAGACAAACTAAAGGTGGTTTAGATGACAAAAACAATAAAAACACTCGTTTAGAAGACCAAAGAACTTACAATGTTACTTTAGGTGGTGAGCACTTGATCGCTAATCGCTTTAAGTTAGACTGGTCAGGTACTCTTGCGAAAGCTTCTGAAGAAAGACCTCACGAACGTTATATCAGCTGGAGACAAAAGGACGTAGTATTAACTCAAGATCTTTCGAATCCTGAAAAGCCAAACGTACTTGACAATGGTGCTGGTGCTGATTATGCTTCTTTTGGGTTGAAAGAAATCACTGAAGAATATCAATACACTGAGGAAATCGATAGAAATGCGAAAATCAACTTAGAAATTCCATTGAATAACACTCGTAACAAAAGTATCATCAAAATTGGTGGTCGTTACAGAGGAAAAGAAAAAATGAGAGACAACAGATACAATGAGTTTGAACCAATTGATGAGTCTCCATTTGACAACATGACGCTTCAACCTACAAAAGATCAATCAAGAGATCCATTCTTAGCAGGTGATCAATATAAAGGTGGTCAATTTACAGATCCATCTGCTCTTGGAAAATACGACTTAAGCAATACTGCTTTATTCGATAAAACAGACTTACCTGAAGAGTACTTAGGAGGTAACTACAACGCAAAAGAGCAAATCACTGCTGGTTATGCTATGTTGAAGCAAAGTCTTGGAACAAAATGGTTCTTTATTGCAGGTGCTAGAATTGAAAATACACAAGTAGATTACACAGGCTACCAAGTTGAGTTTAATGAAGACGGTGATTTTGATCCTGATGCTTCTAAAACAATTGAAGGAACAAACAGCTATACAAACGTTCTTCCATCAATTCAAGCTCGTTACAATATCAATGAAAATACAATTATCAGAGCAGCTTGGACTAACACTTTGGCAAGACCTCGTTACTTTGACTTAGTACCTTACCGTGAAATCAGCAGAGAAGATAATGAGTTATCAGAAGGAAATCCTGGTTTAAAACCAACAACTTCAATGAACCTTGATTTAATGGGTGAGCACTACTTCAAATCTGTAGGTATCATTTCAGGTGGTCTTTTCCACAAAACATTAAATGACTTCATCTACAACTACCAAGCACGTAACTACACTGACCCTGTAAGCGGTAACGTTTACGATCGTTATTCTCAACCTCGTAATGGTGCAAAAGCTACTTTAACAGGTTTTGAATTAGCTTTCCAACGTCAATTAGACTTCTTGCCAGGTGTATTAAAAGGTTTAGGGATCTACACAAACTATACTTACACTGCTTCTGAAATCCAAGACCTTGGAATTGAAGAAAGAGAAGACGAAAAGTTATCATTGCCAGGTACAGCCCCTCATACAGTAAACGGATCGCTTTCATTTGATTCGAAAAAAGTAAGCTTCAGAATTTCATTAAACTATACTGCTGCTTACATCGACGAATTGGGTGACGAGGCATTCAAAGACAGATACTATGACCAACAATTATTCTTAGATGCAAATGCTTCTTATGCATTCACTGATCAATTGAGATTCTATCTTGAAGCAAATAACTTGCTTAACACTCCACTAAGATATTACCAAGGATCAGAGCAATATACTATGCAATCAGAATACTATAATGCGAGAGTTCAATTAGGATTGAAATTCGACCTTTCAAAATAATCTGAATTCCACTACAAATAGTCAAAAGATAGAGGTACGGTTTTTCAAACTGTATCTCTTTTTTTATTGAATTATTTTAAGATAATAAATCACTTTTTCTACCCAATTGATCCCTGTATTACCCTTAGAAGTTTTAAAATTTTATTTATCTTAGGCAAAATTCTAGAATTGCTATCTAGCAAACTTTTTATGAGTGGTCAAATACTCATTCTGCTTCATTTTTTGATCGGGGGTCTAAATAATGTTATTAAGTAAATTAGAGATAAAAGGTTTTAAAAGTTTTGGTGAAAAAGTAACACTAAACTTTGACAAAGGTATTACGGCCGTAGTGGGGCCGAATGGTAGTGGTAAATCCAACGTAGTGGATGCGATTCGATGGGTACTTGGTGAACAAAGTACTAAAGCGTTGCGCTCTGAAAAAATGGATAATATCATTTTTAATGGCACCAAAAGTAGGAGGCCATTACAAATGGCAGAGGTATACCTTACCTTTATCAATAATAAAAACTTACTCCCAACAGAATATACTGAGGTGACTATTGGTCGTCGTTTTTACCGATCAGGTGAAGGTGAATATTCACTGAATGGTGTCCCCTGCCGTTTAAAAGATATTCACGGTCTCTTTCTCGACACAGGTATTGGTTCCGATAGTTATGCCATCATCGAGCTAAAGATGATTGACGAAATCTTGAATGATACCCAAAATGCCAGAAGAACCCTCTTTGAAGAAGCTGCCGGAATTTCAAAATTCAAAAAAAGTAAAAAAGAAACCCTCAAAAAGCTTAAAGATACCGATGCTGATTTAGAGCGTGTGGACGATTTGCTATTTGAAGTAGAAAAAAATATGCGTTCGTTGGAGCGTCAAGCCAAGCAGGCGCAACGTTACATCAAACTTAAGAAGACTTACAAAGAGTCTAGCATTCAATTAGCCCTCAAAAAAGTAGATTCTCAAGCAAAAGAATTAAACGAACTGGCAGATAATATGACTGCCAAAAATGAAGAAAGAAACCTCACTATTAAAACCATTGAGGAACTGGAAGCTTCAATTGCTAAAGAGAAAAAAGAATCCATTGATAAAGAAACACTTTTCGGTTCTAGACAAAAAACACTCAATGAGCACATCTTAAAGATGCGTCAGATAGAAAGTGAAAAAAGAATCAAAGGGGAGAGAAAACGTTTTCTGGAAGAGAAAAAGCAAACGCTAGCAACACAATCTAGTCTTGATCGTGAAGCGGTAGCTTTAGCACAACAAGGCATTGAGAGTTTGCAAATTCAGTTGAGTTCTATTGAAAGAATGGTCAATGAGACTGAAGCTGAATTATCAAAAACACAACAAGAACGTGATGCTCAAACAATGAAATCGGATGAACTCGAAATCAGAACGAAAGAGTTTGAGCAACAGGTAAAAAATAAACAATCTATCATTTTTCAACTCAAACAAAAGGTTGAAATTAATGAAGTACAGCTTTCTGCACTCAAACAAGAGTTAGAAAGAGCACATGTAGAATCTTCAGAGAAATCTTCAAGTTTAGCGGAGTTTGATACGCAATTTGCTTCTTTAGAAGGTGAACGACTCAGTGCTAGTATGCAATTTGAAGAAGTAAAAGAAAAACATGACCTCCACCAACAGAAAATTCATGACTGTAGAGAGGAATTAGAAACCATCAAAGATAGGTCTTCTGAAATTCTTCGTTCATTGGATGCTAAACGCAATGAGCATGCTCTGACAAAATCATTGGTGGATAATTTGGAAGGATATCCAGAAGCGATCAAATACCTCAAACAGGAAACAGACTGGGCCAAGGAAGCACCTATGCTTTCGGATACGCTACATTGTGAAGATGACTACAGAGTAGCAATTGAAGGCTACCTTGCTCCTTATCTTAATTACTTCGTTCTTGAAAATGAAGAGGAGGCTTGGAGAGCGGTAAACCTTCTGGAGGAAATGAAAAAAGGGAAAGCCAACTTCCTATTGTTAGATAAGTTTGAAGGGTATTCAGCTTCTCCTCGTAAAGCCATTGAAGACGCTATTTGTGCCATTGATGTGGTGGATTTTGATGATAAATATGCTTCATTAATTACTTATCTATTAGACGGGGTATACATCGTTCATAGAAATCAAAATAACCTTCCTAAAAATGACAGTGTTATTTTGGTTACGAAAAATGGTAAAGCCATTCGTAGAAAGTCAGCGATTACTGGTGGGTCGATTGGTTCTTTTGAAGGTAAATCTTTAGGTAGAATCAGACACCTTGAAAACTTGACCGAAGAAATCACTGCTTTAGAAAAAGAAGCGGAAGAAATACACATTAAAAAAGTAGAGAAACAAGCTCTACACAAAGATTTACTTCAAATTAACTTCTCCCATGAACTGGAAAGTGCCCAACATAATCTGCAAGTCGTTTCTCAAGAGTTGATTAAGATTAAAACGCAGAAGGAAGAGTTTGCAAAATTCTTAGAGGCTAGTGCCAATAAAAAAGAAGAAATTCTTGAACGAATTGGTGACGCTGAAATCGCGATTAGCGAAGGAAAACCCCAACTGGAAGATGAAACTTATGCCATGGAATATATGGTAGAACAGTTAGAGGAAATGCAAGAAAATCTTACGATTGAAAAAGATAAAAAAACGGAATTTTCGAGTAAATACAATCAACTTCATATCAATTTCCTGCAGCAGGAAAACCAATATAATGGTTTGAAAAAAGAGATTGATTTCAAAGATGAAGAGTTGGTAAAGGCTCAAAATAGAATAGATCAAAATATTGAAGAAATAGAAAAGGTAGAGCAGGATCTAATGCGTGCTGATTCTATGGATGAGGAGGGAGATCAAGAGCTTATAAAGCTTGAAGAAGAAAAACAAAATATAGAACGTGGTGTTCAAGAAGCAGAAAAAGCTTATCAGGACGCCAAAGATTTGATTTCTGACACAGAAGTTGATATTAAACTAAAACAAGTTCACAAAGAGGAAATCGATCAAGAGCTTTTAAAAGCCAATGAGAGAATCAATGCATTACGACTTTCTTTAACGTCAGTAAAAGAAAAAATTGCCGTTGAGTTTGAAGTAGATATTGAACAAATGCTACTTTTCAAGCCTAATGCTGTTCCTTCCGAAAATGAAGAAAAAGCGGAGGAAGAAGAAAATCCATACAAAGAAATGGGCATTGCTGAATTGGAGCAAATCAGTGAAGACTCTAAAAGAAAGTTAGGTTCTCTAGGGGCTATTAACCATACAGCTATTGATGCTTTTAATGAAATCAAAGAAAGAAACTCATTTATTTTAGGGCAAAGAGAAGACCTCAACAAAGCCAAAGAACAATTATTACAGACTATTGAAGATATTGATGCTGTAGCTCAAGAGAAGTTCATGAAGGCCTTTGTACAGATCCGTGAAAACTTCATGGAAGTCTTCAGATCATTGTTTACCGATGAAGATAACTGCGATCTACGCTTGGCGGATGATAGTGATCCACTTAATGCTAAAATTGAGATTTTGGCACAACCTAAAGGAAAGAGGCCTTTAACAATCAACCAATTATCAGGAGGAGAAAAGACGCTAACCGCAACAGCATTATTATTTGCGATTTATCTTATCAAACCAGCTCCATTCTGTATTTTTGATGAGGTCGATGCCCCATTGGACGATGCCAACGTTGATAAATTCAATAGAATCATCAACAAATTCTCTTCTAATTCTCAATTTATTATTGTCACTCACAACAAGAGAACAATGTCGAGTACTGATGTCATCTACGGTGTGACCATGATCGAACAAGGTGTAACAACTGTAGTACCTGTTGATATTAGAAACACACCTCAATTGGATGCATTTACATCAAAATAAGTCCTTGATTACTAGAACATTTACTTCATAGATGTCCATATTTTAATATTACGTTCATTAACGTACATTCACTAAATCACTCAATACTATATAAAACTCTAATTATGAGCAACTTATATAATATTAAGTGATTTTTGGTATAAAAGATAGTGTTGTAATTAAACACTCATCTTTAAAACATCATGAAACACCGAGTCTCACTTCTGTTACTGTTACCTCTTATCGTTTCTTTATTTTCATTCTCTCCCGTTAAATCCGATTTTCCATTATCATCAAAAAACGATACAACAAAGCAAGACAAGGAACGCAGAAAAGATAAACTCTCCGATGAATCAGAGTGGCTCTTTTATGCTGAGTCTGCAAAACAAAGAATTTTAAAAAATGAAAACCTACAAGATGCTCTTGAGCTGATTGATCAAAGTTTGGATTTACAAATCAATCCAATCAACCTAGAAATAAAAGGAGATTACTACACTAAAATGGGCGACCTGAATAGTGCTTTTGAGCAATATCAAAAAGCGATACAACTTTGTGTCTTTGACATTAAAAAAAGACATCAATTAAAGTCACTTCAAACAAAAGCTATTAGTATTAGAAGACTTTTGAGCTCAAAAAAACAAATAGATCAATGATATAAGGGGTCACTAACAAAAAGTGGGCATAGGTTACCCGAATACCTTTGAAATTCTGAATAAGAAAAACTTTAAATC
>NZ_JACVVP010000037.1 GCF_014534745.1 Flammeovirga sp. EKP202 | reverse complement strand
AACAACTTAATTTAGCATCTACTTATTAATATTTTAACTATTCGCAAATTTTAAGAGAGCGAAAGATCAGTTATTAATAGCATTTACCAAATTTACTAAACCTAAATGTCTTTTAGTGCCCATGAAAAATATTTTCGTCCAATTTCGTCTTTGTGTTCCTCAATATAATCTAGAAAGACCTGATGAGCAGGCGTTAATTTTTTACCTTTATTGTAGATGAAATGCCATTTTGTTTTCATCGGAAGTCCTTTAAGGTCATAAAACTTCACGCTCTCACTTTCCAATAAAAGTTTTGAGCCAATAAGAGGTACAATTGAGAAACCTATCCCCGCATTAATCGCTTGTTTTATGGCTTCATTAGAAACTAATTCCATCGACTTTTTTACGTTCACATCGTGAGCCTTGAGATAGTCCTGCATGGCATTTCTTGTCGCTGAACCTTTTTCTCTGATCAATAAAGTTACCTTTTCTAGGTCTTTCGGTTTCCTTATTTTCTCTTGACTTGCACTACTACCAATAAGGAAAAGTTTATTCTCAATAAGCTCCACTTTGTTTACCCTCAAATCAGGTGGCAAAACGGAAACTAAAGAAAAATCACTCTCATTATTGGCCAAGCTTTCTATCACTTTTCCTTTATTCGAGACATCAATTTTAATATCAATGCTTGGATATTCATCCATGAAATCTTTTAAATAATACGGAATTACATACTTCCCTGTAGACACTACTGAAATCTTGATTCTACCAGAAATAACCCCTTTATATTGCTGTACGGTATATTTTATACCGTCTGCTTCTTCTAAAATTCTTTTGCTTCTTTCTACTATTTCTTTACCAAAATCTGTAATATATAATTGTCTTCCGATTACTTCTGTTAGTGGTAATTCAAACTGATCTTGTAATTTTTTTAGTTGTAATGACACCGCTGGCTGAGTCAGATATAGCTCCTCAGAAGCTTTAGTAATACTTTGATGTTCAGCGATTTTAAGTAGCACTTTTAGTTGATGTAGAGTGAAATTCATAAATTATAACTTATATTTTTCATAAATATATTAAATAAAAACTTATGAATATAAATCTGTAGGTTTGTGTCAACAAATACAGAAAACACTATGATACAAATGACAAGTAACACAACTGAAGAATTGCAAGAACATGGTACACTAGACCTAACTGCACAACCGTCAAACGATGAACTGACGATTCACATCAAGTCTTCAATGACACAAGACACTCCAGCAGTCCGGAGTAACTTACAGCCTCTTGAAAGCTCTAAACTCTTGGCCATGTTCCAAG
Source organism: Flammeovirga sp. EKP202 (assembly GCF_014534745.1). Lineage (GTDB taxonomy): Bacteria > Bacteroidota > Bacteroidia > Cytophagales > Flammeovirgaceae > Flammeovirga. Next base: position 76,559 of record NZ_JACVVP010000037.1, on the reverse strand, counting down.
ATACCTTAGATGAAAAAGGCGAGGATCATGAACTTGAGAAACATCTAGTAGGATCCAACGAAGTTGAATTTCAAAAAGGTAAGCTTTCTTATGCTACACTACATAGCTTCTTATTGAAAGCAGAGTCTTTGGGTAAGAAACTAACTTACGAGAAAATCTACACTGTCAAAATCTCTGATTAAGAAACAAACATGGACATCCAAGTACTTATAGAAAACGTAACAAACCCCGCACTTCTCTTTTTCGTCTTAGGAGTCATCGCAGTACAAATAAAAAGCGATCTTGAAATCCCAGAGAACAGTTCTAAATTCATTTCCATCTACTTATTACTTTCCATAGGTTTTAAAGGAGGACAAGAGCTCTCTCATAGTGGTATGAATCTAGAAATTCTATCAAGCATCTTTTTGGGATTATTTTTAGCGATCACAATTCCTGTCTCTTCATTTTTGATATTGAAACGGAAAATGAGTGTTGCTAACGCAGGAGCTATTGCTGCATCTTATGGTTCTGTAAGTGCTGTAACTTTTGTCACCGCTACTTCCTTCTTAGAATTTGAAGCTATCAGTTTTAATGGTCATATGATCGCTGTAATGGCCATTATGGAAGCACCGGCAATAGTAATGGGTGTAATGCTCATCAATTATTATAAAAAAGACAAGAAAAGTAACGATAAATCAGGTATTTCAAAACTCCTATGGCATTCGGTCACCAATGGAAGTGTCATTCTAATTTTTGGCAGCTTAATTATAGGATTTACCGTATCAGCAGAGCATGCCGAAGGAATCAAACCTTTCACTACCGATATATTCAAAGGTTTCTTGGCCATCTTCCTGCTCGATATGGGAATCACAAGTGGCAAGCAGTTATCACTCTTAGTAAGTAAAGGACTTTCACCCTTCCTTTTCTCCTCACTGATGCCCTTTGTGAATGGCTTAATCGCCCTATTCATAAGTCAACAAATCACTGACAATCCAGGTAACCAACTTCTATTTGCCATCCTAGGTGCAAGTGCTTCGTACATTGCAGTACCTGCGGCTATGAAACAGATTGTTCCAGATGCGAATCCTAGCTTATACCTCCCTATGGCATTGGGGATCACGTTCCCAATCAATGTCATACTCGGTATACCTTTCTATTACACCTTAATAATAATGTAAAAAATATATCAGGTTCAGTAGTCAAAGTACGTTAACTCAATTTAGCATGAAGAAGCATTAACGCACCACTCACCTCACTGATACTATCAGTGGGGTGTTTTTTTATACAGTAATATAATAAGCGTATATTTAATTATGTTTAGTGAAAGTGCAATAGCTATCAATTTATGCTAACAACCAAAGGCATTGTAAACTAAATTATCGTCAACTTTCAATCGACCTTCCTAGAAACATTCATAGGCTCTACTTTCAAGCTTCCTCCTTCTTCATTTTTGTCTTAACACAAAAACGAAGCAAAAAAGTCAAGGCTTTGAAGACAAAAGCTAAATTCCATTCCTATCGCCTAAATGATTTTAAACTCGCTAAAGCTCAAACAGCAAAATCATTTTTAACGGCTCATTCCATGAAATTCTTAACGCTTTTCCCTTCAAGGCCGAGGAAAGCAGTACCAAACGAATTGGGTAGAAAGTCCACAGGCGCGAATGTTAAGCGATAGCGTCATTCGTGTCCTACAGATCAACAGAAATCTCCTGATTTCTAAACTCCATAAGTATTCGAAATACTTAGTTTACAATGTTCTAAATCTGAAACTTTAAAGATACAACTTCAAACCTCCCTCTTCTCCATTTTTCCATTGCTGAAAGATGGAAGTAATTATCATTTTTGAAAAAATAATTAATACTTTTATAAAAGTGACTATTATTCAAATACTAATGCAAACTTAATTATGAAAGATAGAAAACCGATTTCTATTAAAATCATTCAATTTGTTATTGTCTTAAGACTCTCTGTTACAATTGGCCTCATCATCATGTATTTTTTCTATAAGGATTTACCGGCTGTCCAATTTAAGTTGGGAAAGAGAAGTAAGAGATGCTATAGTTGAGCACTTTGAATTCAATACTTCAGATACATGATATGTTTTAGGGCAATTGATTGGTGTATTATTATTCAGGTCCACGTTCACCTTATTGACGTGGCTTTTTATTGATTTAAAGAAACTAAAACTTGCACGAGCAATGGGAATTATTCAAGTCTTACTCGAACTTGGTCGATTGGCTTTCCCTTCTACTTCCCTTATCATTTTGATATTATTATTTAGAAAATCCGTCAAGAATTACCTTGAAAAAAAGAGGGGTAAACACCAAAAAATAGAAACAACAATTACCTCTTAATCACTCAAATATCTGTATTTTTAATGAACATCATCATGAATTAGTGTGATTTTTACTCTTTCGATAAAAAGTATAAATTATTTTACTTTTATGATTAACGTAAATTGTATGTAAAGAAAAATTCGAAGGGATGTAAATTCATTCATTAACTAATTGAGGTGCTCTTAAAGGTTTTTGTAAGGTTTTTAATAAAATCTTCATTCGATTTTGAAGGGGGGAATTTTTTTAAATTGAATTTTACGAATTAGTGTAATATTAACATATAAAAAATTTCCCCCACTTATTTCATTTTGTTTTTAAACTCATCTCAAAAGAGGTCAAAGTAGATTGGTAATGAAAATTTAAGCAGGAGTCTCATTTTCTGCTTTTAATGAACTATCAATTAAATACTTATGATTAAACATTATTTTAAACAACCAGTTTTTATTGCAACACTACTAGTATCTTCTCTTATAAGTTTGCTAGTCAATGAAGTAACAGCTCAAACAACTGCTACAATCAACCACAAAGTACGAAGGTACATCGGTGGTGTCTCCAGCCTTGACCGCACCAAATTCTTTAACCTCCATTCTAATTGGAAAGACACGGAATTGAATCAATTCTACAGCGACTATAATGCTTTCCCTAGTCGTGGTTTTTGGGGTCCGTATTCTTATTCCAAAAGCAAAGGAAATGCAGTCGGTACTTACCCTGCCGATAAATCCGGTAATAACAACGTAAAAAGTGTGACTCGCTATGTTGCCACGGAACATCCTTACAATATCTTCAAAGATGGTCTAAACGCTACATCGGCGGCAAATTGGGCTGCTGAATATTACAAAGATTATGCAAGTGATAGCGAAAGACCGGAGTATTTTGAGCCCATGAATGAACCATTTGTACACGCTTCTGATTATTATTCTGGTCCTTGGAATATTGCAGAAGAAAATCGTATTAAGTTACAAATGGCAGAAGTCTTTGCAGCCATCGGGAAAAAGATCCATGATACACCTGCTTTGGATAACATGAAAATTATTGGGTATTCTGCTGCTTGGCCCTCTTTAGAAATTAGCGATTTTGCTCATTGGGATGAAAACATGAAGATGTTTATGGATGTTGCAGGTGCTGACATGGATGCCTTCTCTACTCACCTTTATGATGGAGTAAACGTAACGGGACAAAACAACCAAAGATCGGGTAGTAATTCAGAGGCTATTCTAGATTTGATTGAAACGTACTCTCACACCAAATGGGGAACTGTAAAACCACACGCTATTACGGAGTATGGTGCAATTGCTAGTGGATATGGGGACAATTATTCTGATGTTGCAAGTATTCAAACAGTCAGAAGTATCAACCACATGCTTTTCAATCTTTTGGATAGAGAAAACAAAATTGAAATTTCTATTCCGTTTATTACGGACAAATCCTTATGGCACTTGACAGCGGCTAATAACTATCAACCTTACAGTGCTGCCTTATTTATTCCTACCAACTTAGGCCAACCTAATGTGGCAGGTTGGAAATATGCACCAAAAATTCATTTCTATGAATTATGGAAAAACGTCAAAGGAAACAGAGTGCATGTAGCTACTGATAATCCTGATATTCAGATTCAAGGATTTGCTGATGGCAATAAGCTGTATGTGGCATTAAATAACTTGGATGATGCCAATCAAACGGTCAATCTTGATTTTGCTAGTGGCTTAGGTGGTTTTCAAAATGTAACGAAGAAATCATTAAAAATCTACGATACAACAGCACCGGTAATGAATATTTCGACTTCGAGTACTGCACCTGGATCTATTACCCTAATTGGAGGTGAAACAGTGGTTTTTGAATACCAATTCTCAAGTGCAATTACTTTTGATAATACAATCCGAGACCGTAAATACTATACGAGTAAGCACCTTCAAGCGATTAATGCGAACACCACTATCAATTTCAATTTTAATACTGTTCAAACAGGAACAGGTCTTGCTTCCCTTCAAATGGGAATTGGAAGAAAACATAACAAATCAAAGAATCCAACCATCAAGATTAATGGTACAACAGTAACAGTCCCTAATAATTGGAAAGGTTATGATCAAACTGACCGAAGTGATTTCTTTGGTGTAATTGAAATTCCTTTTGACATCAGCCTTTTACAAGCAAGTAATACAGTCTCTGTCACTTTCCCTGATGGCGGTGGACATATCAGTTCTATGATCTTGGAAGTGAAGAAATACGATCAAGCAGTTATTGGCAATGAGTCTATCACTATTAATAGTCCTTCTACCAATGTGGAAAGCGATACAAAAGTGAATGTTACATTGGCTTATACTGCCAATTCTACAAGAGATATTGTCGCGGAATTCTGGTCTTCAACAGGTTGGTTAGGGCAAGCGGTAAAAACGGTCAGTGCAGGAAATAGAACTGAAACTCTGACAATCAACTTAAATAATGCTCCTGCAACAGGCAGTGGTTATGTCGTCAAAGCAAGTATTCGACCGGTGGGTACTAATTGGACATCCAATATTGCTACCGATCAAGTCAATGGGCTTAATGTCATCCCTGCCGCAGTTCAAAATCCTTACGGTGGAACACCTTCTTACTTGCCTGGTAAAGTGGAATCTGAAAACTATGATACCGGTGGTGAGGGTGTAGCGTACCACGATAGTAATACCAGTAACCAAGGTGGTCAATACAGAACAGATGGTGTAGATGTTGAAGCCTGTTCTGATACTGGCGGAGGGTTCAATATTGGCTGGATCAATGCTTCAGAATGGTTAGAATATACCGTAAATGTAGGTATTACTGATAATTATGACTTCTTCCCTAGAGTGGCAAGTACTTCCGCAAATGGTCAATTCAAAATTTTGGTAGATGGCGTAGCAGTTACAGGAAACCTAAGCGTACCGAACACAGGGGGTTGGCAAACATTCCAAACAATGCACATCAGAAATATCGCTCTCACTGCTGGTCAACATGTCATTAGATGGGAGACGGTCAGTGGAGGTTATAATTTTAATAGCTGGGCTGCATGGCAATCTTCTACTTCTAGTAGCAGAACAAGACAAGTGGTAGAGGAAGAAAATGATGTTGTGGTCTACCCGAACCCTGTTACGGATAAGAAAGTGTATATCAAACTTCCTTCTCCTAATGAAAGTACTACACAAGTTGAGATTGTAGATCTACAAGGTAGAGTCGTAAAGACTGCATCCTTTAACGGGGGTCTACACGCTATCAGTGTAAATGATTTGACAAGTGGTGTGTATATCGTACAAATCACTACTCAGTCAGCACAATTTACTAAGAAAATTATCATAGAATAAACAAAAGTTCCCGACTTCATACGAAGTACTTTCTCCTGAAGTCGGGATCCTTTTTACTTAGTAACTTCAATAAATTACAAACTAAGATTCCTTGTTTCTATCACCATAATTTTAGGCAATGAAGAATGGTGAATCATAAACCCCTTTAGATCTTTATCTTGAGGGGTCATTTTGTTTATTCTAATTGAATTTATGTTTAGATCAGTTCAAATGATACAGCTTCAGAAGCTAATGCATTCGGAGCAATCCACACCTTAAAATCGCCTTTTTCTAATACATATTTTAAATCTCTATTATAGAATTTAAGCTGATCGGTATGAAGTTGAAAAGACACCTTCTTCTTTTCTCCTTTCTTTAAGTGAACTTTTTGATAATCTTTTAATTCTCGAACAGGTCTAGTGATGGAACCAACGACATCCTGCACATAAAGTTGGACAGTCTCTATTGCATCATAGTCACCATTATTGGTAATGGTTACCTCTACCGTCAATTCTCCTCCTTTCTTCAATTGATTAGAGGAAATTGTTGTAGCAGAATAGGCAATATTTGAATAATTGAGTCCGTATCCAAATGGATATTCAGGAAGATAACCTGCATCTAAATAATGAGATTCGTTGCCCAAAGAACTTTGCCAAGCCCCTACAGGAATGTCATACATGGCCACATACTTCTCTTCCATAGCAGGTCGTCCCGTGTTTTTATGATTGTAATAATACGGTAGTTGACCTGAAGTCTTAGGCCATGTCACTGGTAAACGCCCCTCCGGCTGTCTCTCCGCATACAACACTTCTTTTAAGGCTGGACCTGCCATTGTTCCACCGTGCCAAGCCATCACTATTCCGTCTAACTTATCTTTAATTTTTCCAATAGTAATCGGACGTCCAGCCATAATTGTTAACACAATTGGCTTCCCTAATTTTGCTAACTCAAGAATTAATTCCTCCTGAGCACCCGGTAGGTCGATTTCAGCTCTACTATGTGCTTCACCAGAAAGAATGGCTTCTTCTCCTCCTACAAACAAAATTACATCGGCTTTTTTGGCCAAAGCAATTGCTTTGTGAAAGGACTTTTTACTTTTATCTCTACTAAAATCAAGTGTTTTTTCAAACCCAATAACATGATCTTTTAGTGCCATCAGAGGCGTATGAGAGTGTTCTTTTTCACCGTCAAAAGACCATGTACCCATCTGATCTAGAGGAGCATCAGCCAAAGGACCTATTAATGCTACTTTTTTGTTGGCAGTAAGCGGTAAAACCTGGTTTTCATTTTTCAATAAAACAATACTTTTTGCCGCTGCAACTTTTGCTTTCTCAAGATGATCCTTTGCATAAAGTTGACCATTATGATGCTTATCTCTGTAAGGAGTTTCAAAAAGGCCCATTCTGATTTTCACTCTGAGAATGTTTTTCACAAGAAAATCTAATTGATCCATCGATAGTTTTCCTTCCTCCAATAATTCCTTGATGTGTTTCTCATAAGATTGGCTGGTCATTTCCATGTCAACGCCTGCATTGGTACCCAATTCGGCAGCATGCTTTTCATCTTTAGCATAACCATGAGGAATCATTTCTGTGACAGAATTCCAATCACTCACCACAAAACCATCAAAGTTCATTTTGCCCCTCAATAAGTCCATCATGATTTTTTTATCTCCTGAAGCGGGAACTCCATTCAATTCATTGAACGAGGACATAAACGTTTGAACATTTTCTGCAATTGCAGCTTTAAAAGGTGGAATGTATACATTATACAATAACGGATCGTGAATAATTGCCGTATTGTAATCGCGACCTCCAATGGCTGCACCATAACCCAAGAAGTGTTTTGCACAAGCAACCATACTCGTTTTACTCGTCAAATCATCCCCTTGGAAGCCTTTCACATAAGCCGCTCCCATCAGACTGCCTAACAACGGGTCTTCACCTGGCGACTCCGCAATTCTCCCCCATCGGCTATCTCTAGCGATATCCAACATAGGTGCGAAAGTCCAGTTAACCCCTGAAGATGTACCTTCAAAGGCAGAGACTCTTGCTGTAATTTCTGCTTGTTGTGGATCCCAAGTTGCCGCTACAGCAAGAGGTATTGGAAACATTGTTTTAAAACCATGAATCACATCTCTACCGAAAATCAGAGGAATATTATTAGGACTTTCTTCTACGGCAATTCTTTGTAGTTCGTCTACATAATCCGTGTTCATGATATTCAGAAAAGCACCAATTTCACCTTTTCTGACGGCTTCTTTCAACGACTCAGGCAAGTCGCCTTTTACCCTACTTGAAGTGCCTCGTAACGAGGTCTGGCCGATTTTTTCATCTATCGTCATTTTAGACAATAGGTCTTCTACTTTTTGTTCAACTGGATCAAGTTGTTGGTTGGTCGTACATCCAAAAAAAAGTGTAGCTAATAATAAAGAATAATAATACAGTTTCATTTAAAAAAAGATTGTCTTAGTTAGTAAATAACCTGAGGTTAATGAGCTCAGGCTAAAAATTCATTTCATTTAGATTTCTTAAATATAATGATAGTAGGATATTGATTGGGGTTTTTAGCAAAATTTAATGGATTAACAACTCGTACTCACAAGCCTCAAAACTTAAGGGCTATTGGGTGGTTAGCACGCTCCCTAGATAATTCACCAAGTCTTCCCCTTTCACCAAACCCAATCTTTTCCTTAATCGATAACGAGAAGTATTCGCACTTTCGGGAGAAATCCCTAACAGTCTAGCCATTTCTTTTCCTGAAAAATTAAGTTTAATAAGGGCACAAATTTTTAAATCATAATTCGTAAGTGAAGGATGCTTTTCTTTTAACTGAGAGAAAAAACTAGGGTTGACAGACGTAAATCGATTTTCAAATTCTAGCCAACTGTGATCCTGATTGAGCTTGATGGCATTCATCACTTTTTGAACTTCCTTTGATTTCGTTTCCTTATAAACGTCTTTCAGCTTTCCTTTTATGGAAGTCAATAACTCATCTTTGGCTATAATTTGAAGGGTGGTATTGGTCAGTTCACTGTTTTTGACATACAGAATTTCCTGATTTTTCTCTTCATGCAATTTTTGTTTTTGCTCTATAGCTTCTTTCTCTAATGCATATTTCAGTTTTAATGTTTTCAATCTTGTTCTGACCATAAAGAATACCCCCAATATGATTAAAAATAGAAGGGCTACAGTCAACCATAAAATCTTCTGTTCCTGCTTATAATTTTCTAATTCTTGGCGTTCGATCTCTAAATGTTGAGCCTGTTCTCTCTTTTTATATTCATCAGAAATTTCTAATAAAGACCTGTTTCTTTCACTTTTACTACTGTAAAGCCATTGATTTAAGTTGTTTCCCACCGTAGCAAACTTTAATGCAGACTGATAATCTCCTATCATTTTGTAGGCTTCCACCAATTTTTCATAAAGCAAAGGCGTAAAATTTAGATGGGCGCGTTCTTGCTTCGCCACTTTTAAAGCTTTCTTATAATAATCAATCGCCTCTTTATAGTATTGTATTTTAAAAAAGTAATCTCCGTAAGAGGAATAAAAAATCACTAGATAAGATTGATTATCTTCTAATCCTTCCAATTGAGGCATCAATGTTTTAAAAGACTTACCCGTTTCAATTAACTCTCCTTTTAATAAGGATAAAAAAGTTTCTTCACTTTCTAATAAGATTCTAGAGATGTTATCCTCCATTGGAATAGTAGTACAACTGTCGTAATAAAGTTGTGTATTTTCAGCATCTCCTTCATACCTGTAATGCACCATCAATGAGTGATAATTGGGACGTAAATTCTCTGAAGGGATAACTTCATTCTCCACCAATCTCCTATTAATAGACAATGCCTGCTTATAATATTTCACTGCCAAATCGTTTCTTTCAAACAAGCTATACAAGATGCCCATTCCTCTATATACTTTCGCTTTCAGCATAGGGTAATTTTCTTTGTCCAACAGAAAAAGTGCTTCCCAATACGACTCATACGCTTTATGATAATTGACCCTATTACAATAAAGTCCACCCAACTTTAAATACGTTCTAACTTCCCCTCTTACATCACCTGCCTTCCTAAATTCAAGCAATTCTTTTTCGGCAGAGATCAGATCATCGTCTTCGTAAATTTCTTTTAAAAAATCAGTGGTAATGATAATATCAGTATCGCTTGCAAAAACCGAAGTCGAAAAAATGACACTGAAGAGTACTATTAATATTTGTCTATACATAAAAATTGAAGTTTTGGGATTGTCTATTGGAAAAACCCTCTTAAATATGCCTGTAATAAGGTTTGTCTACAATTTTTTTGCTGTAAAATTCAAACTTGTCTATATAGAGTCTATGTCATTTTTTAGGGGAAGGAGGAATTGTTCATGAAATTTAGAGTCAGAATTATCTCACACACTCAAACTTTTTTAATGGAATGAAATCTCATAGCTTATTTATTTTGCTATTGCTCTACTTGCTATCCTCCTGTAAAATGGACCTACCCCAAGAAGTGGAAATAGCGTATGAAGAATTACCGGCTGAACTGGATTTTAATAAAGATATCAAACCAATATTATCGGATAAATGCTTTGCTTGTCATGGACCGGATAAAGGGAAAATTGTGGCCGGATTACAATTACATAGTTATGCAACGGCTACGCAAGAACTGACAGAATCGAAAGGTAAATATGCTATCGTTCCGGGTAATCCAAAAAGCAGTGAAGCAGTCAGAAGAATCTTAACGGACGATCCTGATCTGATCATGCCGACTCCTGAATCTCACCTTAGTCTGACTGCTACTGAAAAAGCTACATTAATTAAATGGATTGAAGAGGGAGCAGAATATAAACCCCACTGGTCTTTTGTGCCTATGGCGAAATCAGAAGTTGAAAAAGCAAAAGATTGGGGACAGAATGAGATTGATGATTATGTATATAAAAGATTAAAACAGGAAAAGCTAAAACCATCAGCGGAAGCTGAAAAATCCCTTTTACTTAGAAGAGTTTCGCTTGACCTTACCGGACTTCCTCCGACTCAACAAGACCTTGATGCATTTCTGAATGACAATGATGAGAATGCGTATGAAAAGCAAGTGGACCGATTGATCGCTTCTGAAGCCTATGGCGAAAAAATGGCGACCGATTGGATGGACCTTGCCCGATATGCTGATACACACGGTTATCAGGTGGATCGCTATAGAGATATGAGTCCATGGAGAGATTGGGTGATTGCCTCTTTCAATAATAATATGGCGTATGATTCTTTCTTAATTTATCAACTCGCAGGTGATTTACTGCCTAATCCAACAAGAGATCAAGTGTTAGCAACTGGCTTTAATCGACTTCACCCCCAAAATGCGGAAGGTGGTATTGTAGACGAAGAGTTTAGAGTAGAATATGTAGCGGATAGAACTGCGGTGGTTGGTCAAGGTGTAATGGGTTTAACTTTCGCTTGTGCGAGATGTCATGATCATAAATACGACCCGATCACTCAGAAAAATTATTACGAGATCTACAGTTTCTTTAATAATGTCAATGAAACCGGTCAAATCTCATGGGACCCTAACGATATTCCGGTTCCAACGATGACATTGCCAACGGAAGAACAGGAAGAAGTGATTGCTTACTTAGAAAAAATTTGTCAACAAAAAGATGAAAAAGTAAAGTCGGCGGAGCAAAAAGCGGAAAGTACTGCGGAACAGTGGGTCAATACCTCGGCTTATCACACGGCATCTCTTTCGGCTAGAAAACATAAAGTGGGTGATTTCTCATTGAACGGCAATTTGAAGAACGGTATTACAGGAAAGAAGGCCAAAATGATTCGTAAGACTTCTAAAAATGAAGTCGCAAATTATACAGAAGGAAAAGAAGGGAAAGGTATTTTACTAAATGGTGATACATGGATTGATATGAAACCAATTGGTGTATTTGATCGCAATGATCCTTTTTCAATTAGTATTTGGGTCAATATACCTGCCGGACTGAAAGAAGGAGTGATTTTCCATAAAAATAAAGCGGTGATGCTTCACTCTGTAAAAGGTTATACGCTCTATTTAAAAGATAATAAACTGCAAACAACGTTGGCACATACCTACCCAGAAAATGCAATTCTTCAAGAGACGATAGAAGATTTCCCTAGAGATAAATGGGTACATGTAACTTTGACCTATGATGGAAAAAGTAAGGCGGAGGGAGTGACTTTATATGTTGATGGTACAGTGGCTAAAATGAATACAACCAAAGATAATCTAACCAAAAGTATCATTTTCAATAATTATGAAGATGTGATCTATGCCACGCCAATCGAGCCAGGTTTACAGGTTGGGGCACGTTGGAGAGGTTTTGGTTTAAAAGATGCTAAAGTGGATGAAGTAGATGTTTTCAATACCTGCTTGACGCCTTTGGAAGTGCAACACCTTTTTGCTCCTCAACATACAAAAGCATTGCTTGCTAAAAATGTTTCTTCTTTATCTACGGATGAGAAAACACTATTGAAAGAGCATTATAAACAGAGAGTTTCAAAAGAAGTACAATGGGCCCAAAATGATTACCTCAAGTCCAAAAAGGAATTGGATTATACTTATGATACTTTGAAAGAGGTCATGGTGATGAAGGAAATGGAAACACCTCGCCAAGCTTATATTTTAGAGCGTGGTGTATACAGTGAACATGGCGAAAAAGTATATCCTAATACACCCAACGCAATTCTCCCTTTTGATAAAGAGCTTCCTAAAAACAGATTAGGGCTGGCACAATGGATTGTGGATCCTCGTAACCCACTGCCTGCCAGAGTAGCCGTGAACCGTTATTGGCAAAACTATTTTGGAACTGGCATTGTGGAAACTACCGGAGATTTTGGTAATCAAGGAAAACTACCTACTCATCCTAAATTATTGGATTACCTCGCTTTAGAATTTATTGAAAGCGGATGGGATGTAAAAGCACTTCAGAAGAAAATGGTGATGTCTGCCACTTATAGACAAAGTAGTCATTGTTCCCCTGAATTGAGAGAAAAAGACCCTTACAACACACTTTTGGCTAGAGGACCTCAATTTAGACTGAGCAGTGAGATGATGAGAGATAATGCACTTCTAGCCAGCAATTTATTAAAACCGAAAGTAGGCGGTAAGAGTGTGAAACCTTATCAGCCGGAAGGATTATGGAAAATGAATGGTGGCACTTATGTGCAAGATCACGGTGATGATTTATATAGAAGAAGCTTGTATACCTTTTGGAAAAGGACGGTTCCCAATCCTACGCAATCGACTTTTGATCAGCCTGAGAGAAGTGAATGTGCTGTTAAAAGACAAAAAACCAATACGCCACTTCAAGCCTTAGTACTTATGAACGACCCGACATACTTGGAAGCGTGCAGAAAATTAGGGGAAGAGATTACAAAGAGTGATTTTATCGATGAAGGCATTCAAACGGTCTATTACAAATTGACAGGTCGTGCTATCTCTAACCAAGAATTAGCACTATTAAAAGAAGTACAAACAAAAGAGATACAACGTTTTGAGACTTCTCCAGAGAAAACAAAAGGTTGGCTTTCAGCGGGTGAATCAGAAGTGGATACTCGATTAAATCCATCAAAAGTGGCCGCTAATGCCATTGTGGCCAGCTTAATCCTCAACTCAGACGCTACAATTACCAGACGATAAACAACATTATGTGTAATAAAAAGAAATTCAGATCGAATAATAAAGACCTTCAATCTGTTGAAAAAAAAATGGATAGAAGGCACTTTCTCACCACCACTTCCATGGGGATCGGTGCATTTGCATTGGGTTCATTGATGGGATTGGAAAAGGTTTTTGGAGGAACTAAGAAAACGGCTCAGGAAGAAATAATGCAAAGTTTGCCTCATTTTTTACCAAAGGCAAAACGTGTTGTTTATCTGTTCCAAAGTGGTGGTCCCTCACAATTTGAGACGTTTGATTATAAGCCAAAACTAACGGATATGTTTGGGAAAGAACTTCCTTCTTCCGTTCGTCAAGGGCAACGTTTGACCGCCATGAGTGCACAACAATCTTCACTTCCCATCGCTCCTTCCAAGTTCAAATTCAAGCAACATGGTGAGAGCAGAACTTGGGTGAGTGAATTGCTTCCGCATACGGCTAAAATGGTGGATGACCTTTGTATCATCAAATCCATGTACACCGAACAAATCAACCACGACCCTGCCATTACCTTCTTCCAAACTGGACACCAATTGCCAGGTCGTCCTTCGATTGGATCATGGATGAGTTATGGATTGGGTTCTGATAATAAGAACTTCCCTAATTTTATTGTTTTGACTTCCGGAAATGGTGGCCAGCCCCTTTACTCTAGGTTATGGGGGAATGGATTCCTCCCAACTCAACATCAAGGAGTGCAATTTAGAAGTGGAAAAGACCCTGTTTTGTTCCTCAATAATCCTGAAAATTATCATCATGAGGACCGAAAGGACATGCTTTCTTATTTGAAGGAACTAAATGAAGTGCAAAACTCCGCTTATGGTGACCCTGAAGTGGACGCCCGAATTTCACAATATGAAATGGCCTTCCGTATGCAAACTTCGGTTCCAGAAGTAACTGATATGTCAGACGAACCCGACGAGGTTTTTGAGATGTACGGCAAAGACAGTAGAACACCGGGCACCTACGCCGCCAACTGCTTGATGGCCAGAAGACTTTTAGAGAAAGATGTGAAGTTTATCCAACTGTATCACAGAGGCTGGGATCATCACGCCGGACTTCCTTGGGGAATGAAAAAGCAATGTGAAGCGACAGATCAACCGACTGCGGCTTTCTTGAAAGACCTGAAACAAAGAGGTTTACTGGAAGACACGCTCGTGATTTGGGGTGGTGAATTTGGTAGAACGGTATATTCTCAAGGAAAATTAACGCCTCAAAGTTACGGTAGAGACCATCATCCGAAATGCTTTAGTATGTGGATGGCTGGCGCAGGAGTAAAAGCAGGAATGAGTTACGGAGAGACGGATGATTTCAGCTACAATATTGTAAAAGATCCTGTTCACGTACATGATTTCCATGCTACACTTATGCACATTATGGGCATTGACCATGAAAAACTTACTTATAAATTCCAAGGACGAAGATTTAGATTGACGGATGTTCATGGAAATGTTGTCAACGATATTTTATCTTAATTTACCATGAACTCAAGAAGACAATTTATAAAAAACACAAGCATTGCCGCTCTTGGTGGTGCTATGGCTTCTCCACTTTATAGTTTCAATATTTTAAAGAAAAAACCAGCCCCAGAAATCATTTTAGGGCATGGTGATTATCAATATAAACTCAACAAAGATTGGGCACAAATCAGCAGTGTCCGCAACCCTATACTCAACTGCCATGAAATGGTGATGGACAGTAAAGGAAGGTTGATCATGATTGGTGATAATACCGACAACAACATCATGATTTTTGATAAATCAGGTAAGCTATTAGATTACTGGGGCACGGCCTATCCGGGTGGTCATGGTCTGACTTTGAGCAAGGAAGGGGAAGAAGATTTCCTTTACTTGACAGATTCGGGTTGGTTCTTGGATAAAAGCGGAAAGTGGGTGCACCACAATGGTCGAGTCTCTAAAACAACCTTAGATGGTAGAGTCGTTTTTGATATCGGTCACCCTCAAACAGTGGGTGCTTATGAGCCAGGAGATTTATTCTGTCCCACCGAAGTGGCCATCGCTCCCAATGGTGATATTTATGTGGCAGATGGCTACGGTAAAGACTACATTTTACATTATGATGCCAAAGGGCAATTTATCAGAAAATGGGGCGGACATAAAAACAAGGATAAGAACTATAATCTGATGAATGCTCATGGGGTAACACTAGATTTACGTGATCCTAATCAGCCACTATTATGCTGTTCATCAAGAAGTGAAAATATGTACAAGTGGTTTACATTGGATGGGAAATTCGTCAAAAAGCTTCATCTCACCAACATGTTCATTTGCCGTGCGGTGTTTGATGAAAACAACTTATACGCTGGCGTTTGTTGGTCTAGACCTGAAGATGGAAGCGGTCATAACTGGAAAAAACACACTGGTTTTGTGACTATTCTGGAAGATGATAAAGTGGTTTCCAACCCAGGCGGTACGGCTCCAACTTATAAAAAAGGTGAGCTTCAAGCTTCTTATCAGCTTCTTACTCAACCCATTCTTCACGGTCATGATGTGTGTGTGGATGAGGATAAAAACCTGTACATATGTCAGTGGAATGCAGGACATACAGCGCCTTTGAAATTGGAGCGTGTATAAATTAATAGGAATGATTTAATGCGAATCAAGGTTTCACTGGAACTACCCTATTCTAACCAACATGTATTTTTTTAGAAATCAGGAGATTTCTAGTGATCTGTAGGCACGGATGACGCTATCGCTTAACATCCGCGCCAGTGGTACTGATTTCCACTTCCTAGCGCAAATGTTAAGCGACTGCGTCATTTGTGCTTGAAAGATCATAAGAAGTCTCCGACTTCTAGTTGAAAAACATGTATGGTTATAGAAAACAATATTCAGTTTTATCACAAATGAATACCTCTTGATTCTCATTGTAAATTATAAATTCAACAAAATGGATTTTTCAAATTTTTCTCTCTTTATAGGTCGATTTCACCCGCTATTGGTACACCTTCCCATCGGTTTTATCTTTATGGTTTATATCATTGAAATCGCCGAGCATTATAAACTAATAGAACACACCAAAAAGGTAGTCAAACTGATTTTACTTTCGGGGGGCGTGAGTGGTATCATTACATGTGTCTTAGGTTATTTCCTTGGAAGTGGTGAAAGTGACTACGATTTTGAAAGTATTCAGCTACATCAGTGGTTGGGAATAATCACAACATTGGTGGTTTTTGGAGCTTATTTTTTAAAAGAAAAAGACAATCAGTTTTATAAACCTTCATTGGGTTTACTTTTTATATTACTCAGTGCAACAGGTCATATGGGGGGAAATCTCACGCATGGCTCGACTTATTTGACACAATACGCACCCATCAAATTCAACGAACATCCCAACGAATTTGAAAGGCCTGAAATCACTTCTGTAGAAGAAGCTCAAGTATTTGGTGATTTGGTCTACCCTATTCTTGAAACCAAATGTATCAGTTGTCATAATGAAGAAAAAAAGAAAGGAAACTTATCATTGACAAGTAAAGCTTCTATTTTGAAAGGAGGTAAAAATGGTGCTTTTGTGGTTGCAGGCAATTCTGCCAAAAGTAGTTTTGTAGAGCGAATTTCCTTACCACATCATCATGAAGATATTATGCCACCGGAAGGGAAAAAGCCTCTTTCGGATCAAGACATTGCATTGATTACATTTTGGATTGATCAAGGAATGGGAAGT
This sequence comes from Flammeovirga sp. EKP202, assembly GCF_014534745.1. Classification (GTDB taxonomy): domain Bacteria; phylum Bacteroidota; class Bacteroidia; order Cytophagales; family Flammeovirgaceae; genus Flammeovirga. The sequence goes on along the minus strand of NZ_JACVVP010000037.1, from coordinate 59,608 downwards.
TTTGATACTACCCTTGTGGCTTTGTCACCTGATGAAAAATTAGAAGAAATTGTACTTCAACGATTAGGTTTCAAGGCGAGTAAAAGTAGTTATGCTTTTGAAAATATTGATCCGGCTATCATCACTCAATTAAAAGAGAATCATTTTGAGATCAGGGAATTGATAGTGGGAAGTAATGCTTTGGATGTTTCTATTTCCAAGAAAATCGATATTAATAAAGGCATTCAAACATTAGAACCCATCAAAAACAATATTCTTTGGCTGGACTTAAAAGAACAAGACGTCAATGGAGAGGATTTGAAGAAAATTGGGCAATACACTCATCTTGTCAAACTCAATTTAAGTAAAACATCAATTCACGATAATGATTTAATGGCCTTAAAAGAGCTTCAAAACTTAGAAGTCATCAATCTTCATTCCACTAACATTAGTGATGAGGGGCTTGAAATTTTAAAGGGAATACCTTCCATAAAAAAGATCTACTCTTGGAATACGAATATAGGAAAGCAGTTGGCTGAAGTACATTAATCACAATGAAGACCATGTTTCTAAAAAGCTGCAGTTCACAAATGACGCTTTCACTTAACATTAGTTTAAGTAGTCTTTCTATCCAATTAGTTTAATAGTGCCTCTCTTCAACGCTAAGATTTTTTGCTTCGTTTTTCATCAATGGAAAGATTTAACGCATATCATCAACTCAGAAGTGTAACTATGGGTTGATGATATTGCCTTCTACAATGGTAAAACTAACTATTCTGATCTCAATAAAATTTTCTCCCTCTTTTTCTGCTCAATTTATTTCTACTGAAACCACCACATTAGAATACATTTGGGTAAAAGAAAAGAAATGATGAACAAATATTACTTATTAATAATTGCACTTTTTGTAATGCAAGGTGCAATGGGACAAACTTCATTTTCAACAAAGGAAATAGACCAACAAGTAGAAAGCTTAATGTCTAAAATGACTTTGGATGAAAAAATCGCTCAAATAGAAGGTACTCGTTTACGTGATATTATGGTAGACGGAAAAGTTTCTCTAGAAAAATGTAGAGAACATATACCCCATGGAATAGGTCATTTTTGTCAATTTTCATCTGGGCAGGAGTTACCCCCAGAGCAATTAAGAGATTTAGTGAGGGAAGTTCAAAATTACTTGATGAACGAAACTCGTTTAAAAATACCCGCCATTTTTCATGAAGAAGCTATCACCGGTTTCGCGACCTACCAAGCCACTACTTTCCCTCAACAAATAGGAATGGGATGTTCTTGGAACCCCGAATTAGTACAGAAAAATACTACCGCTATTTCCAAAAGTATGAGAGAAGTGGGGGCTTCTTTTGCACTATCTCCGATGATTGATATTAGTAGAACTGCCCACTGGAACAGGCATCAAGAAAGCTACGGTGAGGACAGTTATTTGACATCGAGAATGGGTGTTGCTTTTGTTCAAGGTTTACAAGGTGATGATTTGAAAACTGGTGTAGCGGCAACTGTAAAACACTTCGCTGGTTATGGTACTAAAAATAATGCGGTAAAAGAACTTTATGAAGAGTATTTAATGCCACATGAAGCTTGTATTAAAGTGGGAAATGCAAAAAGTGTAATGCCTTCTTATGGTACATACAAAGCACTTCCTATTAGCATGAGCCCTACAATGTTGGATCAAATTCTTCGTAAAGAAATTGGTTTTGATGGGTTAGTAGTCAGTGACTATGGTGCCATTAATATGATCTACAAAAAATATAAGAGAGCGCCAGATCAGATGACTGCTGGTGCAATGGCTTTGAATGCTGGTGTAGATATTGAACTTTCTTCTCCTATGACTTTCCCTTATTTAAAGGATGCCTTGAAAAAAGGTTTAGTGACTGAAAACGACATTAATCAAGCGGTAAAAAGATCATTGACCATGAAAGCAAGGTTAGGTTTGTTGGAAGATAACCCAATGATTGGTAAGGATGGGGATTTGGACTTTGATCCAGTTTCAAACAGAGCTTTAGCATATCAATCAGCTGTAGAATCTATTGTTTTACTAAAAAATGACGGCGTTTTACCCCTTAAAAAATCTACTAGAAAAATTGCATTAGTGGGTCCAAACTCTTCAACGGTACACTGTCTTTTAGGGGATTACACATACCAAGCGATGCGTGCCTTCTGGAAGAGTGCCAAGTTTGATGAACTCAATCCTAAGTTAGTGACACTTAAAGAAGGTTTAGAAAGTAAAGTAGGTAGAAAAGTAAGTATCCAACACGAAAGAGGTTGTGATTGGAGTGCTGCTTTAGAAGCTACAATTGATAAAGATGGTTTTGGAGATGATCGTTTAAGCAAATTAAAAATGATCTCTGTTTCAGACCTACCTCAACCCGACTTAAAGAAAGCATTAAAAATTGCGAAAGAAAGTGATGTAATCATTGCTGCTATGGGTGAAAATATTTACCTCAATGGTGAAGGAAGATGGAGAAAAGGCATTGGTCTACCGGGTCAACAAGAGGAATTTGTAAAACAATTAATTGCGACTGGAAAACCTGTTATTTTGGTACTATTCGGTGGTAGACAACAAGTGATTGCGGACATCGAGAAAGATTGTGCGGCAATTGTCAATGCTTGGTTCCCAGGTGAGGAAGGTGGAAATGCTGTAGCGGATATTTTATTAGGCAATGCGAATCCTTCAGGGAAACTTTGTGTGAGTTACCCTAGAACACAAGAGAAAAAGGAGATCGATTACAAGTTGGGTTATGCGGAAGATGATCAGCCACAATATCCTTTCGGTTACGGCTTGAGCTATACTTCTTATCAATATGATAATATCAAATTACCAAAAGAAGCAAAATTGACAGATGAATCGATTGAAGTTTCGTGTTCGGTTACTAATAGTGGTAAAGTAGATGGAACGGAGGTTGTTCAATTATACATTTCTCCATTAGATAAAAACTCTACGATGAAGCCTATTCAATTGAAAGGTTTTGATAAAGTCAACTTGAAAAAAGGAGAAACAAAAGAGATTACATTTAAAGTGTCACCACAACTGCTGGCACAATACAAAAATAATGATTGGGTAGTTGAAGGAGGAAATTATGCCTTTAAAATTGGTGCCTCTTCTACGGATATTCGTTTGAGTGCTACGGTACAAATCAAAGGTGCTCCGTTGGAATTAAGAGAGGGACGTAAGGTGTTTTTCTCATCTACAACTGTTCAAGATCAAAAGCTTAATAAATAGATGATACCTATAATTCATTCATTAATTTTAGCGATAGGGGGAATTATTTTAATTCCTCTTATCGTATCTGGACAAACCAAAAAACAGCCTAATGTTATACTGATCCTTACAGATGATCAAGGAATTGGAGATTTAGGGTGTCATGGAAACCCTTGGTTAAAAACGCCAAACATTGATAAATTTTATGCCTCTTCCGTTCGATTTACAGATTTTCATGTGAGTCCGCTTTGCACCCCTACTCGTGCAGCAATTATGACTGGGCAATATCCTGTACACAATGGTGCTTGGGCAACCTACAAGGGAAGAGACGCCCTCTCAAAAAAGACTACAACTATTGCAGAAGTTTTCCAATATGCAGGATACAAAACGGCTCTTTTTGGAAAATGGCATTTGGGGGACAATTATCCTGTAAGACCCACAGACAAAGGTTTTGATCATGTGGTACAACATCATGCCGGTGGAATTGGAGAACTTTCTGATCATTGGGGAAACACCTATTTTGATGATGTGTATTATGTCAACAACAAACCCCAACAATTTGAAGGATATTGTACTGACGTTTGGTTTGATGAAACCATGAAATTCATTGAGAACAATCAGGACGAACCTTTCTTTATTTACCTTCCACTCAATGCTCCTCATGATCCATTAATTGTAGCCGAAAAATACGCTAAACCTTACCAAAAATATCAAGAAAACAATGAAATCATAGATGCCAACCTCTACGGAATGATTGCCAACATTGATGAAAATTTTGGTCGTTTTCAAAAATTCCTCAAAAAACAAAAACTGGAAGAAAATACCATCATCATTTATATGAGTGACAACGGAACTCGCTTTGGCTACAGTCCTGATGGTAAAAAAGGATATAATTATAATCTAAGAGGCATCAAGGGAGCCAAATTAGAAGGTGGACATAGAGTACCATTCTTTATGCAATGGGCTGGAGCAGGCATCAAAGGAGGAAAAGACATTCCTACGTTGGCCGCTCATGTAGATTTACTTCCTACGTTGGCCAACTTATGCAATATCTCGTTAGCGGACAGTATGAAATTAGATGGAGTGGATTTATCTCCAGTATTAAAAGAGGAAGATGCAAAAATAGAACGCTCTGTTTTTGTTCATCACAGACAAGATTGGCGACCTCCAACCGCTGTACAAGGCACATGTGTTTTGCAAAATGATTGGCGATTGATCAATGGAAAACAGCTGTATGACATCAAAAAAGATCCGCTTCAAAAAAAGAACCTAGCACAAGATCATCCTTCTGTCATCACACAATTATTGGAAGACAATCAGACTTTTTATCAAAGAATAAAAAAGGAAAAAACGTTTTCTGAAATGCCTTCTACCATCATTGGAAGTGCAATTCAAAATGAAGTGACCTTGACCATTCAACACGCCATCGGTGAAGACAAAGGAATTTGGAAATGTGAGCAAGTGGCAGAAGGGTTAAAGAATAAAAATAACACTCACGCTTTAGAAGTAGTGAAAGAGGGAATGTACAAAATCAGCTGTAGAAGATGGCCCAAAGAATGGGCTGGACCTTTACACGGCAAACCGGAGCAACACCCTAAGCATCACTTTAATTATGATGTCATAAAACCAGAGTTAGTACGCATAAAAATAGGGAATCAGATCCATGAAAAGGAGGTCAATGCACAAGAGGAAGAAGTTGCCTTTACTGTTTATCTAGAAAAAGGGAAGACACTTTTGGTCAATGATTTTGTGGAGAAAGGTGATAAATATGGCGTGTATTATACGTACATCTCATATCTCCCCCCTAATTAGGGGCAAATCTCCTTATTGTAGAGCAATTCATCATTAACTTTTGGATATCAAATGACGTGACGACTTAAAAAAGTATGAATTAAGATGAAATTACTATTACTACATTCTTTACTAGGAATGCTCCTATGCACCTCTACTTTTGCTCAAAAGAAACCCAATATCATTGTAATTTTTGCCGATGATATTAGTGCTAGAGAAATGCCTATTTATGGCTCTACAAAATGGAGTCCTGCTCCTCAAGGAGGAAATACTTCTGATACAAAATTCAGAGCTTCTACACCTGTAATTGATCAGTTGGCCAAAGAAGGCGTTTATGTAAAAACAGCCTGGGCCACTACGATTTGTTCTCCAAGTAGAGCCATGATGATGACGGGTCGTTATGCTCATATTCATAAATGGTGGCATCTAAAAGACAGAGGTACTTGGATTAATCCAAATGGTAAAAAAGTAACTTGGCCTTTGTTTAAGAGCTCTCCAAAAACAATCGGTCATATTGCAAAAGAAGGTGGATATGCTACCTATTGGGCTGGTAAAACACAAATGAGTGGAACAGATCAATTTGGCTTTGATGAAGGTGTTTTTACTCCAGGAGAAGTAAGAGATCGTAAGAACTTATATCCTTACAGTGACTTTAAAATCAAACCAAAAAAGGTGGATGGAAAACGTGTATTGGTCAATGTGGATACAGATCAACAGGTTAAATATTATGCACAAGACGGATGGTACTGGCAACCACACGTTCAACTGATGAATCACCCAGAGGCTTCTAAGAAATATGAGTGGTGGCCAAATACAAAAGAAGCGAAAAAAGAGTACGGATTAAGTACCTATGGTCCTGATGTGGAAATGGAATACATTATGGAGTTTATGGAAAGAAAAACGAAAGAAGACAAGCCTTTCTTTATCTACCATACAAGTCATTTGGGTCATGATGGATGGAACTTCTTCAGTAGGGATACTAATCCTAAAACAAGAGAGAAATGGCCAGGAACTCCAAAAATCAAATGGGAAAATGGGAAATATACTCGCACTAAACCTCACGTTACAGGAGATAAAGGAGTATATGATACACACAACACTGTAACAGAAGGTGGCATTCACCACCATATCAATTACTTGGACTATCAAGTATGGCAATACATGAATAAGCTGAAAGAATTGGGAGAGGAAAATAATACTATTCTGATTTTTTGTGCTGATAATGGCACAAGCAAATACGGTAAAGGGAGCTTTGTGTCTCAAAAAGGAGTGCACGTTCCTTTAGTAATTTATGCACCTGGTTTTAATTTCACCAAAAAAGGAGAGCAAGACATCTTAGTCAACATTTCAGATATCCTTCCTACCGTTGCTGAAATTGCTGGTGTTGCTATTCCAAAGGATTATGAAATCAACGGTAAGAGCTTAGTACCTTATTTGACTACAAAAACAAACGAACATAGAGAGTGGATCTACTCTTACCATAAAGATAAACAATTGATCAGAGGGAAAAATGTATTGATTGATGGGCATGGCAAATACTTTGATGTTTCCAAAAACCCTTCAGACCTTATCAGTTTTCCAGTGATCACGGACTGGAGCAAAGTATCAGAAGCACATCGTAAAGAAAAAGAGATGTTGGAGAAAATACTTCCAAAGTACGACAACTTCGATACTGAACATGATGCTCCTCAATTATAAATCAACTTTATATCAAAAAATATGAAAAATCGTTTCCTACAACTATCACTTTTACTTTATCTCTTGCCATTGGGGCTGTTTGCCCAAGTGCAATTGGAAAGTGCTTTAAAAGATGCTGCCAACGCGCCCATCATTGAGGATGTGCCTGAAGCGCCGAATGGATTTGTCTTTGAAAAACCAACGACAAACAACAAAATTAAATATAAATCTTCCCTTAAATTCAACAGAACTATTTATGTAGATGCAATAAATGGTAAGGATAAGAACGATGGTTTATCGGCTAAAGAAGCGATTAAATCATTGAAAAAATTGGGTGAAATGAAATTGACTTTTGGTGATCAAGTTTTACTAAAAGGAAATCAAACGCACTTCGGTACTATTGAATTAATCAACTTGAATAAAGGTTCAAAAGCGCAAAAGAAAATTCATATCGGTAGTTATGGAAAAGGAAAAGCGACGATTGATTTTAAGGGTTATCCTACAGGTGTCATGATCCAAAACACTTCAAACGTAATCGTTACGGACTTAAAAATGACTGGAAACGGTGGCCCTAGTAATGATAAATTGATGAAGCGTCCTCAAGATAAATTCAAAGATCAACGTTATGGAATCCGTATTCAATCTGATGAAACGCACAAGCATAGTTTAATGGAGGACTTTGTGATTTACAATGTAGATATCTATGATGTTTTCTTATTGAACAGTGCTGAAACTTCTCGTGCTTGCCGTCAATGGAACATGAACGATGGCGCTGGCTGGGGCTGGGGTGTATTCGGTCAAGTCTTGAAAAAAGGAAAAGGCATTAATAATGTCACTGTAAAGCATGTGACGGTAGAAAACGTCAGTCAGATGGGTATCCGTTTTAAAGGTAGCGGTAAAATAGACGGTTCTGCTCCTAGAAATGTGAACAATGTACATATTGAATACTGTACGGTTTACCAATCAGGTGGTCCGGGTATGCAATTCAACAGATGTAATAATAGCCACTTGAAATACAGCAGAATTACTGAATCAGGCAACAGAAACGACAAGCGTAAGTGGGGTCGTGGTAGTGGTATGTGGACTTGGGGTCTTCAGAATTTCTTGTTTGAGTACAATGTCTTCGAAGGTGCACAAGGTATTGCCGATTGCTGTGGTGCTCATATTGATTTCAACTGTAAAAATGTAGTGTTACAAAACAACTTAAGCCGATATAATGCGGGTGGTTTTATTGAGATTTTAGGTCTAAACTACAACTGTTCTTACCGCTATAATATCAGTGTAAATGATGGATGGAGAAATATGAAAGACCCTGCTCAAGCATTCTGGGGAAAAGTAGGTACGCCTGGCTGTATTGTAACGGTTAATGGTCATAACCATAAAAAACAATATGAAGGTCCTTACCAAACTTACATTTACAACAACACCATCATCAATACAAAGGCTGGTAACGCACCTTATAAGAATCCTAATGTATTCAATATCTCGACTTCAAATGAAGGTTTGGTAATGATGAATAACATCTTCTGGATAGACGATAAAACAACAACAAGCTGGTCAATGCACCGTTGGAAAGATGGTGCTGATTATGATGCTGCTTTTGATTTTAAAATCTCAAAAGCTCCAAAACCAAATGCAAAGCCAGAAAAAGGTTTTGATGGTTCTGTAGCGGCCAATATCAGACCAATGAATGCGGAAGAATTGGCTAAGGTTGAACTCAATATGCGTAATAATATTTATCAACTTTATAATGAAAAAGGAAAAGATAAATACACTAAAGTTGAGAATGCATTACCAAAAGGCTACTGGGATGAGAAAGCCTTAGGAGGCAACCCTGACTTTGTAAATGAAAAAGGTTCTGACGCTGCAGACTTTGTGCCTAAAAACACGGCATTAATTTCTGCTGGTGAGAAAATCGAAAAACTGAAATCAGACAAAACTGAAAAGGGAATCTACTTCGGTGGTCTTGAAGTAAAAACGGATTTCTTCGGCAATCCAATTAAAGGAAATATCATTGGTGCCGTTGTTCCTAATGCAAAGATCAGAGACTGGTCTAAAGTCATGAAGGAAAACGACAAACCTCTTGAAAACTAATTACACTGTAAACTAAATTTTCGTTAATTAATATTACTCCTTTTATGAAGGATTAATGGTAGTGTATTGTGGTTCGCGAGGACGTTGCAATGCAACGTCCCTACAGAACTGCATTTTAGAAAATTATTATAAAACCTTTGTCTTTTAACATGTAATCAGACCATCATTTAGTAGTATCTCCCTCGGCCTTGAAGGGAAAAGCGTTCAGAATTCCATGTATTGAGCCGTTAAAAATGATTTTGTTGTTTGAGCGCAGCGAGTTTAAAATCATTTAGGCGAGAGAAATGGAATTTAGCTTTTGACTTCTAAGCCTTGAATTTTTTGCTTCGTTTTTGTTTCAAGACAAAAATGAAGAAGAAGGAAGTTTGAACGTTGATCCTATAAATGCTGGCAGAAAGGCTGATTGAAAGTTGATGAAAATTTAGTTTACAATGTACTAATTAATAATAAGAAAGAGTGATGAATGGCGGGTGAAGGTAAAATTGTCGTTTGCATTACATAAAAACTACTTCACTTGTCATTCTTCACACTTCAATCTATCAACAAATAAATCGCAACTTATTGAAATGAAAACAAACAAAACTATAATCCACTACTTACTATTACTAATGATTGTAGGAGGTAGTGCTTGCCAACCAACATTTGATAATAAGGAAATCAAAAACGATACAGCTTTCCCTTTTATCCTTCCAAAAGAAAAGCCTACAGACAGACAGTTGAGTAGAGCCATGGAAAGAAACTACTCTTACCCTGCGGGCCGTCCGGAGGATAATGAGCTGTATTCTCAATTCAAATTCACTGAATTAAAAGGTTTTGACTACAATGATCATGACGGTACAATATCAAGAAGAGACCCTTCGAAAGTGATCTTTGAAAATGGTCAATACTATGTTTGGTATACAAAAAGAGACACTCCTACTCCACCACAAGGACCGGATTTATGCAACGATACCATTCCTTCGAGAGACTGGGATTTGTCTGAGATTTGGTACGCTACAAGTAAAGACGGTTTCACTTGGGAAGAGCAAGGTGTAGCAGTGCCTCGTCCTCCAAAACCAAATGTGGGTTGGAGATCTGTAACCACTACAGATATCTTAAAATGGAAAGGAAAATACTATTTATACTACCAAGGGTTTATGCAAGCAAGTGGTAAGCGTGGAGATGACTGTCCTGTAGCGGTCTCTTATGCAGATTCACCTGACGGTCCTTGGACTCCTGCCAACAAAATTGTAATTCCAAACGGTAAAGAAGGTGAGTGGGATCAATATTCTATCCATGATCCTTACCCATTGGTCTACAAAGGTAAAATCTACTTGTACTATAAATCAGACTTTGATGGTGATCCCAACTTAGTACGTATGCAAGGTTTAGCCATCGCTGACAATCCATTGGGACCGTTTAAAAAGCACCCTTTGAACCCTGTCATTACATCGGGGCATGAAACTACTTTGTTCCCTTTCAAAGAAGGTATGGCTGCGTTAGTGATCAGAGACGGCAGTGAGCATTATACGATTCAATATGCTGAAGATGGTGTCAACTTTGACATTGCTTCGATTGTATCATTAATGCCAACAGCAGCAGGTCCATACGTTCCAGATGCTTTTGATAGCAACGGAAATGGCCGAGGTATTTCATGGGGTATTTCACACTTTACCAATGTTACAACTTGGAAAGAAAACCACGCAATTATCGCCCGTTTTGATTGTGATTTAAGCTTAGATGTCAACGATCCTGATATGAAGAAAACACACAATTACTTTAAGCCAAGTGTGTACTTCTCTAAAGGTCTGAATAAGAAACAAAAAGCACGTATTGCCAGAGAAAATGAGGCAATATTGAAAGCTTCAAAATAATATAATTTGAATAGTCAACAGATGCATGTGACGCTTATAACTTAAAAATAAAACAGGTAATCTTTAAAAAAGCAGAGGATTTGATGTCTTCTGCTTTTTTTGTGGTTTTAGGGGTATCTGATTTCAATTCATAGTTACACTAAATTTTATAAGGTCTACTTTCAAGCTTCCTTCTACTTCATTTTTGTCTTAACACAAAAACGAAGCAAAAAAGTCAAGGCTTTGAACGCAAAAGCTAAATTCCATTCCTTGAGCCTAAATGATTTTAAACTCGCTTTGCTCAAACAGCAAAATCATTTTTAACAGCTCAATACATGAAATTCTTAACACTTTTCCCTTCAAGGCCGGGGGAGTTACTACTAAATGATTACCTGATTACAAATCAAAAGACAAAGGTTTTGTAATAATCTTCTAAAATGCAGTACTGTAGGGTCGTTGCATTGCAACGACCTCGCGAACCATAATACATTACATTCTTCATAAAAGGAATTGCTATAATTAACTTTACAGTGGAATAAAGTATCAACTCATCATAAGTTGATTAAAGAAGTAAAAAAACACCCCGAAAGAACACTAACGCTCCTTCAGGGTATTTCCATATTATTATAGCTTATAGCTTGTCAATATGTATTTCTAAAGATTACTTGATCATAATCTGTTGTGATTTTGTGTAATTTTCAGAAGTTACTTTAATCACGTAAATACCACTATCCACACTGTTTAGATTAATAGTACTTTCATCAGATGAAAGTAGTTGGTCATAGATCAACTGTCCTAAAGTGTTATAAACCGTGACTCTCACCTCTCCTAAATCTTGGCTACTTCTGATATTGAAAATACCCGAAGAAGGATTTGGATAGACCACAAATTCAATGGCTCCACTTACCTCGTCTTCTAAGTTTCTTACCCTAGATGAAGAAGGTGTGCCTTCTGTGATTTTGAATTGCTGCCAATTGGATGCTCCAGTGCTTGTACAAAGCATATTATTTCTGACAAACAAAGCATTGTTGCCTTTTAATGCGTAAATATCATTTCCATAGTCTACCATTTCAAATTTTTCCCATGCTCCTATTGAAGTTCTGATACACGTCAGCTCCTTGTTACCATTCTCAGAACTTACGTACAAACCATTACTTCCTTTAAAAGAAAATGTACCATCTCCGTTATCAATGATTTCAAAAAGTTCTGTAGCTCCCACTGAAGAAGACGTTCCTAATACATTGGGGTTCGCTGAACTTATATAATCAAAGCTTCCTTGGTTTTGGAAAGAATACAATACCGAGCCTGCCGTAACATCAAAAGTAGTAGAAACATAATCTAAGTTAGATCCAAAATTTCCACCAACAGGTCGTATTGAAACACCCAGTTTATAATTGTTGCCTGCTGCCCACGCTGATGGCTGCGTAAGCGTAAGCGTTTGAGTTCCTGTACCTGCATTGACAGTTTGTTTTGAACTTGTCAACCACAATCCTGATGGGTCATTGACCAAGACTACCAATTCATATTGTGCCGTTGCCTGATAGCTGACTTGAACATTGAAGCTATCGCCAGTGGCAACCGTTTGAGGAGCCGATGCAATACTAACGCTATTCGTTGAAGGCAAGTCTCCTGCAGGTGTCCAATCTGCACCCGGCACCCACATCGTTCCTCCTCTTTCGTATGCACCAATATCCGGAGCATTACCCACGTAACCATCTGTAAAACCTGGAATTACTTTTCCTGCATCTACTAAATAAGATCCACTCTTAGGTTCAAAGTTCATAGTACTTACATTCGTAAATGGATTATTGGCATTGATGATGTTTTGTGGTTGAATATCAGTACCAAACCACGGTGCAGTACTTGCATAATTATTGATCAATACCACATCATCCATTGTATAACCATTTTCCCAACGTCCCATACCTTCCAAAGCATCATAAATAGAATTATTGAAAAAGTCTAAGCCCCAGTTGTCCCAGTTGATTTGAATACCTGTCCATGATACATTATAAATTACATTGTTATAGACTTGGTAACCTTTACTGTTATTATCAAGGTATATACCTGCCACTTTATAGCCGGCATGTGGAGCTGCAGTAGAATTATGGAACCAGTTATGATGTATCACTGAGTTCTTATAATCTGCATTTCCTACAGTATAGAAAACACCTCCATCAGCGTTCATCTTCATTACATCATACACATCGTTGTAGGCTACAGTTGCATTGGAACCACTCACATAAATACCACTTCGACCACCACCATAAACCGTATTATTTTCGATCACTGTTCCAGGGCAATTAGAACGAATTGGTTCGGCGTGAATGCCTAATGTATTGAAGTTTCTCACCACGTTATTTTTAATGGTTGTGTTTTGAGAACCTTTCCAAGCAGCCAGCATTGAAATACCATTTGCGGTACCATTTTCAATCAAGTTTTTCTCAATCAATGTATTACTTCCTTCTATAGTTATAGATCCAGAACCAATTTGAGCATCTGTATTGTCTAACTCATCTAAGATTGGAATACCATGGCGAATTGTTGAGTTTTTCACCACATTGTTGTTACCTGTGATCAAAACAATACCTCCAAAAGTTTCAATACCATCTAAAACAATAAAGTTTTTCGAAACTTTGAATGTATACTCACGCGCTCTGTATTCACATTTACCGGCAGTAGGATTCGCATTGTTCGGTGCTTTGAAATAGATGACCTTATTGGTTGCATCATAATAGTACTCCCTTTGGATATCCAAAGCATCTAAACTATTGAACAAATAAAAGATCCCTTTGTGACCATTTCTTGTAACGGTTGGATTGTGCACTCCAAAAGGCCACTTTGAAATATCTACTCCTTCAAAATCAATTCTTGAAGTAGATGAAGCGGTGATTTTTCGAGTAAAACTGGCACCAGAGTGTCCCCCTAAATACCACATATAACCTTCACTCCAATCATAATTTGGAATACCAGCATACGTGATATGAGAAGCCGAACCCCCTGTAATGTAATTCGCATCTACAGTAAAAGGATCATTGTCCGCATTGTTTGGCCAACGGGCAATGTCCATCATATTTCCATCATAAAACAATGCATTGTGTTCTATCCCTAACGGCATTGTTACATTGGCTTTGTAGATGTTGTTGTTGGTCAAAGTCCAACTGTTGATTTCCTCCACGGCAGAAACGACGACGGTCTCTCCCTGAGCTGCTTTAAAAGTAATTGGGTTTCCTGATGTACCATTATTTACGGTCTCAACAGTCTCACGATAAGTACCTTGGTGAATCACAATGACGTCACCTGCAACGGCTACATTCGCTGCTTTTTGGATAGTTAAATAAGGATTTGAAGCTGTTCCGGAGTTGTTGTTGTTTCCATTTTTTGCAACATGGATTTCTTTTGCGGATACGACACCACAAAAACATGCCCATAATAATAGGGCAATAAGCTGTTTTTTCATAGCTAGTGAAATAATAGTTAAACGATTGGTTATGCGATCTTTGAGCACGTTCCGTATGCTCTTTATTTAAGTACCTTTTAAACTAAATTATCGTCAACTTTCAATCGACCTTTCTACAAGCAATTATAGGATCTACTTTCAAACTTCCTTTTTCTTCAATTTAGTCTTGAAGCAAAAAATTCAAGGCTTAGAAGTCAAAAGAGAAGTTTTTTATAATGCAGTGCTGTAGGGAGGTTGAATTACAACGACCTTGCGAACCACAATACATTATCCTATATACTTCATCAAAAGAAATATATAAATTAACAAAAACTTAGTTTACAAAGTGTTAAGTATTTAAATAGTAACTCAACAGAAATTACTTTACGTGATTATTGGTTATCATTGGAGAAAAAGACATAATAATTCATGATTAGTGGGACTAATCGTTTCATTTAAAAATTGATTCATTTCAATACGATAGGAATAAAAAGGTAAAGTCATTTTTGTGTTGTTACTTAAGATCATTTCATACTAATTTTTTTCAATTTGCCTGATCTACTTTAATTGAAGGTTGATAAATTTACCTCAAACACAAGTGTATTTATAACATATAATAAATCCCCCATCGAATAGGATGTAATTATCCCCTTTTTGAAGTGTAGAAGTAACAGATAAAAAGATGAGAAAAGGTCGTTTTTGTAATGATAAAAATAAAGTTCGTGAAGAGGATCTATTTTACCCTTCCTCACGAACTTTGTTATTGGTGTTTGTCAACTAGATTTTCTTTAATTGAGATAGGTTTTCATGAATAGCATATGGTAATTTGTAGTGGTTCGCAAGGTCGTTGTAATGCAACGACCCTACAGCACTACACTTTAAATATACTATTGTAAAATACTCATCTTCCGATCAGTAATAAGAAAATCATTTTGTAGTACTTTCCTCGACCTGAAGGATTTAATCTTCCGCCTCTAACTTCCAAGTTCTAACCCACTTGAATTTTGTACTTCGATCTAACTTAGAATCATTAAAGCCCATATCATCTCTTGCATCTTCCCTTACCCAATCATAAAAATTGCTTGACATGATCAAACGTTGATCTGAGGTAAAAGGAACTGGTGGAGTGACTGACTTTACTAATCTACCATCGATAAAAAAGTCGACTTGATTACCTCCTTCATGCCACCATGCAGCATAAATATGGTATTCTTCACGATTAAATTTATCGAAGTTAATGTGTCCGCCTTTACTTTGTCGGCTACCATTGTAAGCACAATTGGTAGAGTGACGGTGGGTATTAAAATGAAAAATTTGATCCCATTTTGAATTGACTGCCCAGTCGTCTTTGGTCCAATCATCTGTTTTCGAGCCTAAAAATCGGCCCACACATTCCTGAATATCTAATTCTAAGTTCTCACCATCTGATGTTGTAGTACACGGTACTGGTGGTGTTTTCAACCAAAAAGCAGAAGACATCACTGTAGAACTTGATTGCATTTCCGCTTCAAAATAATAACCCGGTTTACCCATTGTTTTGGATGACACATAGGCACCTCCATACCATCTTTTAGCCGGTTGGCTTGTATCATCTTTCGGGCTGTACTGGGGTTCATCATACAGTTTAGCTTCAATTCTTAGTTCTCCCTCTTCAATGCTTACATTTTCAGCTGAAAAAAGACAGCGGGTAGAACCATACCAACCTCTATCCGAAAAAGAACCATTCGCATTTTCCCATAAAAACTCTGGGCTTTCGTTCCATTTTTCAAGGTCGATATTTCCTTCATCGAATTCATCCGAAAGGGCTTCTACCAATACCCATTTTGTATTAGAAGGTTTCGGGTCTTGGTCCGCTAAGAAAACAGGTTGGGTGACCTCATCACTTTCTTCATCGGGGTCCTCCTCTTTGGGTGGTTCTTCGATTTTGGTGACTTCATCAATGACGTCTTCTGCATTACAAGAAGCCATAAAAAGGGTAGCTACCAAAATCAAAAGGTCTAACATGTTTGCTCGGTAATTCTTCATTTCACTTTGTGTTATTTAAATTCATTTCATGTTAAAACACTTCTCTATCTAATCGATATTAGTGTTCTATTTACTATTGAATTAAAACTAGTGGAACAAAGCTTTTTGCTAAAAAAACAACCGTTAGTATTAAAGGGAGTAATAGGCTATCCCCTTGAATAGAAGATATTTACCCCTCTACTATTATTATGCTTTAAACTAAATGATCGATCACTATCAACAGATATTTTGTAATAACCTTTTAAAAATGCAGTTCTGTAGGGACGTTGCATTGCAACGTCCTCGCGAACCACATTACACAACCATTTGACCATTATAGAATCACCCATTAGAATTAATGGATTCATAATTTACAGTGTATTGTACTTTTTATTTTTTGATAAAATTAAAAGTATGTGACATTTGTGTCGACTGTACCTTTAGGATATAAGAGCCTGATTTTAAAGCTGAAACATCTACTTTTCCTTTATTTTTCAATGTTTTGTGAATCACTTTTTGGCCCTTCACATTATATATATCTACAGAATATTTCCCTTTAGGAACATCTACCGTTAATGTATTTTCAGTAGGGTTCGGATAGATCGCCACTTTTACAGAATCTAAATCATCGATAGACAAAACAGGTTCTGAAGTAATGATGATATTGTCAATTTGTTCGTCTGAAAGATTGTCTTGTCCACCCACTGCACGAAGGCTTACTTTCCAAGAATAATTGTTTCCTGAAGGAAGTGTTTCATCCATTTCCAATGCAATCGATGTTGTACCAAAGCCCTTTTCTATTGTTTTCTTAGCAGTATGTAAAACTTTGTTTGCCGACCAAACTTCTACCACGATTTCTCTTTTTTCATTGGCCACATAATCTACTTTAAAATCATAAGATTTGGCTGGAGGGACGTTGTTCGGTACTTCATTAAAACCTACAGACTCTTCTACATTTTCAGTGGACAATTCCCATGTTCTTACCCAATCATATTTTGTGGTTCTATCTTCCCAGCTTCCCGTCATTCCTCCATCTGCTGGAGTTGGATTCCAATCATACGTTTCTGTTACTAATTTTATGTAGAGATCAATACTAAAATCAGCTGCTGGTGTTACAGAATATTGGTATACCCCATCTAGATAAAATAATATTTCATTTTTGCTTTTCCACCATGCACCATACACATGAAAATCATCGTACACTTTTCCTGAAGGAAGATCTACACTATTCCCAACAGACCCAGTTGGTGTATCACAAGAAACGTTTCTACTGTGTGTATTAGAATGCATTGATTGATCAAAATTTTCATTCCAAGATTGAGGGTTTGTCACTTGACCTACACATTCTTGAATATCCAATTCGGTCACACGCTTATCACACCCTTGCCCTTCATTTTTATAATTGATCAACCAAAAAGTAGAAGATAAGAAGGTCTTGTTGGCTTTCATTCTACATTCTATATAGTTGCCCACATTAACGTTTTTATTCGAAATAACATGCCCACATCCATGCGTAAATGTTTGTCCATTGACTACTTCTTCTTTTTCCAACTGATAGTTCGTGATGCACATTGCCCCTTCTTTCACACTCACTGTATTTTCTTTAAAAAGGCCAGGTGCTCTCCCAATCCAACGCTTCGGGTCTGTATTTTTCCATTTTACAAGATCTAATTCAGTCCCGTCAAAATCATCCGATACTTCAGGTCTTAATTGCCAAGAAGTACCTAAAGGTTTAGGATCATTTCCCTTTACAAATTCTGGTTGAGCGTAAAGGATATTGGATAACATTAGGAAAAACCCGATCCATAAAAAGTACATTTTTTGAGATTTCATATTTGTTCATTTGATTTCATACATATCAATCACAATAAAAACTTTTAAAAGGGATATTTCCGGAAGAACTTCATCAAACTTAAGTCAGAGTTTAGTAAGAAAATTATCTCCCCTCATTTTCCTGAAAAATCTACCCTATGAGAAATGAATTTTAGAGGTTTTTCCTAATTCTTTGTTGTAGCTTTAATTACTAAACAGAAAATGGAATGAATGGGATGAGAGATTGTTGGAAACTCTATATAAGCACTGTCATTATTGTATTGTTATTGCCTTTTCAATCAAAAGGAAATGATACATTAATGGAGTATTCAAAGGTAGAACTTAAAGCCGTAGATCAATTGATCGGGACTGCATTTTACCCTGAAGCATATGATAAAATTTGGTCGCTGATGAGCAGTGCCGACGAAGCAAATAACTCAAGAATAAAGTACAGGGCTTACAAACGCTTAACTTTACTTTATTCGATTTTTTATGATAGCCTCAATGCAATGAATAGTGTAGACTCCATGTTTTTTTATGCTGAGAAATCGGGTATTCTTTCTACCCCATATGGAAAGCAAAAAACATATTATACTGCTGCACATACCTACAGAATGAATCGTAATTTTGATAAAGCAAGGGAGTTTTTAAATGTGGCACGCCAACTCTTAGATTCCACACAAAGACCATTTAATGAAAAGTTTTATGTGTTGTCAGAGGAGGCGCACTTGCATACTTTAACGGGCAACTTTGAGCAATCAGAGGAAATCTTAAGAGAAATATCAGCTGAAGTTTCGCCTACACATTCTTATGCCGCCATTCTCTATTCTATGTGGGGAGATTTATACACTCAAAAAGGAAAAATTAAAGAAGCGTTAGCCTATTATTACAAAAGCTTAAAAGCGGTAGATGAACATAAAAGGCGTTTGGGTTTGAGAGTAGAGTTACTTAAAAAAGCCTCTCAATTGAATAGTCAGCTTGGTAACTACAAAAAAGCGTATCAAGAAATGACTGCTTCAAAAGAGTTAGGAGACCAACTCTTTGGGAGTCAAAGTTCTCGTAATAAAAAGCTTTTTGAGATTAAAGATTCATATCGAAAAACAATAGAAGAAAATAAACAATATCGAAAAGAACAGGAATTGAAAGTATTGAAAATAGAGCAAGAAACGCTTCAACAACGTTTGATTTATCTTGTATCACTTTTATTTGTCACGGTATTATCAGCCATTTTTATTATTTCACTTTTAAAAGTAAAACATCAAACCAAACAACAACTTTTGGAGGAAAGATCAAAAGCTGAAATTGAAATCAAGAAAAAGGAATTGACCGTGACGTCATTACAATTGATTGAAAAGGACAAATTACTCCAAGAGATAAAAGAAGGTTTAGAAGATGTAAAACAACACAAAAGTGATGCAGCTGTAGAACGCATCAACAAGACTATCAACCTAAATACAGCTAAGACTTGGGAAGAATTTGAAACTCGCTTTATACAAGTTAATAGTGATTTTTATGATACACTTAACACTATTCATAGCAGTTTGACTCGAAATGACCTCAAGCTTTGTGCTTTGATCAAGTTAAATTTTTCCAGTAAAGAAATCGCTCAATTGTTGGGTATTTCGACTGATTCGGTCAATAAAGGGAGGTATAGATTGAGAAAGAAATTGGGACTTCACCGTGATGATAATTTGTTTACTTATATTTCTTCCATTTGATTTAGATTTTGTTGAAATGAGTAGATAAAATTGAAAATATACTACTCTGTAGAGTACAATACCTCAAGATGTTTCAAGTGTTAAGCGTGAGCGTCACTTGGAACTATTCATTGTCCCCCGACTTCGAATAGAAATACCACTCTTTCATTCATTTCGAAGTCGGGAGACTTCGCCAATGTATCATCACAAGTGACGCCTATCGGCTTAACACTTGCGATATAAAAGGTTCAAGGACCACAGTACGGAACACAACACAAACCACTTTTCCCTAAACAAAAAAATTAAGCCCCAAGATGCTCGGAGCTTAATCTACGTGTGTATCATTTACCGTGTGCTACTTCATTAAAGTATTGGGTGTGCTGTTATAGGGAATATATTCCTTATAGAGCCTTGTCATCCCAATGCTCGTCTATGATTTTCTGTAGCTTTGGATAGTTACCGTCTTCCTCATTATATTTCTTTCTAAGCTTTTTGATTTCCTTTTTTAAATCGGCGATCACTTTTGAATATTTTGGATCGTCATAAGCGTTATTCATTTCGTGTGGATCCTTACTTAAATCATAAAATTCCCAAGCAATTGGCCCTTCGAAATTATAATCTGCACCCCAAGCATTAGGGTTCTTGTTAGGATCGAAATGTCTTGAATAGAAGAAAATCAACTTGTAATCTTTCGTTCTTACCCCAAAGTGTGCCGGATTGCCGTGCTTGTGTGCCATGTGCATCCAATAACGATAGTAAGTACTTTTTCTCCATTTTTTAGGCTCTTTACCAGTTTCTAAAATAGACTTGAAAGACTCACCATGCATATATTTTGGTGTTTTACCCCCAGCCAAATCAATTAGCGTTGGAGCAAAATCAGTGTTATTGATGATCGCATCTACTTTAATTCCTTTCTTAAAGCTTTTAGGATAATGAGCAATTAAAGGCATACGCATTGACTCCTCATACATCCATCTTTTATCTTGATAATCATGCTCTCCTAACATCATTCCTTGATCAGAAGAATACACAATAATTGTGTTGTCTAACTCACCAATTTTATCTAAATGATCCAATAATCTTTTGATATTGTCGTCCACACCTTTCACACATCTTAAATAACGTTTTAAATATTCTTGATAAGAAGCGTGAGTGTACTCTTTATCACTCAACGATTGGTCAATCTTTAAATCTCTTCCCATATCTCTTGTCACATTACGTTTAGAGATAGACGAACCTATGTAATTTCTTAATTTACCATCTTCACCATATGTAGCGATAGAACCATTCTTTTCGTTATCATACAAACTTGATGGTTCAGGAATTTCAACATCTTCTAAATAGTCCTTATAACGAGGTGCGAACTCGAAGAAGTCATGAGGCGCTTTGAAGTGATGCATTAAGAAAAACGGTTGTTCCTTATTCCAGCCTTTATCTAACCATTCAATACTGATATTTGTAACGATATCAGAACTATGTCCTTTGTACTTGACTGTATTTTTGGGCCATGCCTTATCACCTCTTTCTCTGAAAACTGGATCAAAATACTTTCCTTGAACTGGCAATACTTTATAATAATCGAAAGCACCTGGCTCTTCTTTCAAGTGCCATTTACCAACAATTGCTGTTTGATAACCTAATTTCTTAATTTCTTTTGGCAGATACTGTTGGTCTTCTGCAATACGACCTTCTAAATCGAGAACACCATTGGTTTGGCTGTATTGACCGGTAAGGATCGTTGCTCTTGAAGGTGTACAAATAGAGTTTGTACAAAATGTATTGGTTAGTAAAACACCTTCATTGGCTAATTTATCCAAATTGGGTGTTGGATTTAATGCTTTCAATCTGCTTCCGTAAACACCTATTGCTTGAGAAGTGTGATCATCCGACATAATATAAAGTATGTTGGGTTTCTTCTCTTGAGCACTCATCAATAACGGAATTAAAAATAAGGCTGTAAAAAATGGTAGAATTCTCATTATAAAAAATCTTTACTTTTCATGTATCATTTCATGGATGCAATGTAATAGATGTGCCAATGCCGTAAAGTCAATATTTTGGCTAATAAAAATTATCCATCTTAAAAAAGAAGTATTACTCCCCCTTTTCTTACTCTATTTTTACTAAACAATGTACATTTCGGTTTTTTAAAAAGAAAATAAGTTTGCTACCTTGTAAACTAAATTACCGCAAACTTCCAATAGATTATTCTACAAACTTTTATGTCCTACTTTCAAGCTTCCTTCTTCTTCATTTTTCCATTGATGAAAAACGAAGCAAAAAATCTAGGCTTTGAAGTCAAAAGCTAAATTTCATTCCTCTCGCCTAAATGATTTTAAACTCGCTGCGCTCAAACAACAAAATCATTTTTAACGGCTCAATTCCTGAAATACTTGACGCTTTTCCCTTCAATGCCGGAGGGAGTACTACCAAACTAAAATGGTAGGAAGCTCAATGGCGCGAATGTTAAGCGTTAGCCTCATTCGTGTCCTTCAGATTATCAGAAATCTCCTGATTTCTAAACAATATAAATAACGAAAACTTAGTTTACAATGTATTTACTTTGAACCGTCGTCAATTAAGAAGTAAGCATTGGCCCAACTTGCATGGTCTCCACCTCTATCACCATCTTCTTCATCGACCAATAATGTCAACTCTTTTTTACCCTTTACATCAATTTGTAATCGTTGGGGTTCTTGGTTTGACCTTCTGATTGGACCGCTATTGAAGACCTCATTCCCATCCACTTGAATTCTCATTCGTATTAAACCGCCGTTAGAATCATTGGCGCCAGGCGTTACAACAAACGTTTTGTAATTGGCTTCAATCGGGAATACCAATTTAGAAGGAGCGTGTAAGCCAATTCCTTTCTCATATTTACGGCCTTCAATACTAATTCTCCCTCCTTCAATGCCTTCATTATTGAGTACTTTCCAATAAGAATCAACTGTGGTCGCTAATTCTTTCACAAGATATACTTTTTTACCTTCAAGGTCGCTATCATCCTCTTCGAAGAATTTCTTTGCTAATTCTGGATTTTTAGGTTTAAACTCCTTTTTCCCTTCAACAAAGAAAGCTTCTCCCCAATCGGCATGATCACCTCCTTTATCACCTATATCATCTACTATTAAAGTGAGAAAGGTAGCACCAGAAACATCTATTGCATGTAATTTAGGCATATACTTTTGGGATTGACTATCAAAAACACCAGAACTAAAAACTTCCACATTGTCGACTTTTATAGACATTGAAATCTTTCCATGATGTGCATCATCACCTCCGGGTACAACGTAAAAGTAGTGTGCTTTTGGTGGTAATTTATAAATCAAGTTGGATGGAGCATGAACACCTAACCCCTTTTCGTATAACTTTCCTTTCATACGAAGAGGTACTCCACTTACCGCTTGATTTTGTTCAATTTTCCAATAAGAAGAACTCTGAGGAAGTATCATCGTCTTTTTCAAATACGTCCTCTTTCCTTTCATTATTTCCACTGGAACGTCAGATTGGGCCATAGCATTCCAACTCATCAGGGCGAATGCTCCAAAAAATAAAATACTCTTTTTAAATATCATTTCAGTAATAATCAAATATCAGTTCTTGTACTACAAACTAAAAGAAGCGGAGGGTAATCAAATCTCAAAAGTAGCAACAAGCAGGTTTAACGATCTACTTTTAAAATATTAGAATCAATTTTCTTCAATTAGGGTTATTATACAAGATAATTTACACAAATAGTTGAAAAAATAAGTTTATCCTAACTACGTTTCTATTCGTTAGGTAAAGCAATTTATATAAAAATATGGATTGGAATTGTAAATAGGGCAATTTTGTTTTTGAATAGCTTTATCGGAAAGTATCAAGACCTCTCCTTTACCTTATTGTAAATTTCATAGAAGGCATCTTTCATTTT
Source organism: Flammeovirga sp. EKP202 (assembly GCF_014534745.1). Classification (GTDB taxonomy): domain Bacteria; phylum Bacteroidota; class Bacteroidia; order Cytophagales; family Flammeovirgaceae; genus Flammeovirga. Next base: position 36,153 of record NZ_JACVVP010000037.1, on the reverse strand, counting down.
AGGATCTTCCTCTAAGTTCAAGTTTCTCAATTGACAAAGTTCTAAAAAAGTTTCCTCAGGTGTTAGATCTTCCAAATCTGCTAATTGTACTCTTTCTACTTTTTTATTTTCTAACTCTTTATGAATACCAATTTTTAATACCTCAATATTTAGGTCTTCAATATGTTTATAAATTTCGTGTATGGGGTTTTCATTGGCTTTGACATTACTGACCACCACCTCTACCCAAGGGGTTAACTGATGATTTAGAGCGGAAAGTGATGTTAATTCAGTTAAGCATTCTTCTAAATTAGCCTTTACCTTTTTGATTGTTCTGAAAACAGGTACACTTACATGTTCAAGACTAAATTCCTTATTATTTGTAGATAAAATCACCACTTCTTTTTTATGGTAAATCTCACTGAAACTCAATACATAAGGTGAACCTGAATATCGGATATAATCATATTTCACTTTCTGAGCCCTATGCAAGTGACCTAAAGCGATATAATCAAATACTTTTGGAAAATCATCTGCTCCTATATCCCCTAATCCTCCTACGTACACATTCCTTTCACTTTCAGAAGTAGAGGTTTCTCCACCAATGGCAAAAAGGTGTCCCATACCCATTACAAAGGTATCATCATCCGCTTTCTGTTCACATATTTCTCCTACCTTTTGGTAATGTTCAATCAAAGCTTCTTTAAAACGGTCACCAATATTTTCAAAGTGCTGCCCACTTGTGGCTTTACGGATATCCTGATCTCTTAAAAATGGAACTGCGGCAATGACCATTTTTTCTCCTTCTATTTCAAAGGCAAAGACTTCCTCTTCTACATTATCAGATACTTTACCTACCACGGTTACATCTAAAAAGGACAGTAACTCTTTGGGCGCATTTAGCACAGAAGCACCATCATGGTTTCCACCAGTAATGATTACTTTTTTACAATTCGTCCTCACCAATTCCGTCAAGAACTTATAATACATTTTCAAGCTTTGACCTGACGGTTGTGCTGTATCAAAAACATCTCCTGATACCAATACTACATCTATCTTTTCTTTTTCGACAAGATCCACCATCCAATCCAAAGTCATTTGTTGTTCTTCGGCTTGTGATTGTTCGTGAAGGCGGTTACCAATATGTAAGTCGGCGGTATGTAGTATTTTCATCTTTGTATGATCAATTTTTACTCTTAGCATGAAGATCATCATAAAATCATCAAAAAGAAAGTTTAATTTTTCATTAGTGATAAATGAGATTACGTCAATATTTTGACTTACAATTGGTTATTTATCATTATAGGAGTAAGAAAATTTTCATTCAAAACTTTCAACATCAATTGTAAACACCTATCTTATTGTGAACTTTTTTCTCAAACTTTTTAGAACTACTTACTATGCAAAAACAATTGGAGAAGACGGAAAGGTCTCAAACCTCTACTACTTCCTCTTCTGAAGCAAAAAAACACTATTGGAAAACCAACCTAAAATACCTCGGAATTCTTTTGAGTATTTGGTTTATCTCGTCTTTTGGTGCGGGTATTCTTTTTAAAGATGCATTAAATGAAATTACTTTCGGAGGTTTCAAACTGGGATTTTGGTTTGCTCAACAGGGCAGTATTTACATTTTCTGTGTATTGATTATCATCTATATTTTTTTAATGAACAAGTTGGATAAAAGCCATCACTTAGAAGATGAATAATCGCATTATTACTTTCAAGCTAGGCTTCATTTAATGAATTATTACACACATCACAAACTTTAATCATGGACGTACAAACTTGGACCTACATCATTGTAGGCTTCACATTTTTGATATATATCGGTATTGCGGTCTGGTCAAGGGCTGGTTCTACCAAAGAATTTTACGTAGCCGGAGGAGGCGTCTCTCCTTTAGCAAATGGTATGGCTACCGCAGCAGATTGGATGTCAGCGGCTTCATTTATTAGTATGGCTGGCCTGATCTCCTTTATGGGATATGACGGGGGAGTTTACCTTATGGGGTGGACCGGAGGATATGTTCTTCTTGCACTGTTATTGGCGCCTTACCTGAGGAAGTTTGGGAAATTTACAGTTCCTGATTTTATAGGCGATCGATATTATTCTCAAAAAGCTAGAACGATTGCAGTGTTTGCCGCTCTAATCGTTTCATTTACGTATGTAGCAGGACAAATGAGAGGTGTAGGCGTCGTTTTTTCTCGTTTTCTGGAAGTGGATATCAATACAGGAGTGATTATAGGTATGGCGTTGGTGTTTATTTACGCTGTAATGGGCGGTATGAAAGGCATCACTTATACACAAGTGGCTCAGTATTGTATCTTGATTTTTGCCTTTATGGTCCCCGCTATTTTTATCTCCATTCAATTGACAAACAACCCTATTCCCCAATTGGGTTTTGGTGATACTTTGCGTGGAAGTGATACTTATTTGTTGGATAAATTAGATCAACTTTCTATTGAATTAGGTTTTAATCAGTACACCGAGGGACAGAAATCTATGATGGATGTATTTTGTATTACTGCAGCTTTGATGTTGGGTACTGCAGGACTTCCTCATGTGATTGTACGTTTCTTTACGGTGCCGAGAGTGAAAGATGCCCGTTCTTCTGCGGGATATGCATTGGCTTTTATTGCTATACTTTATACTACTGCACCAGCTATTGCCGCTTTTGCCAGAGTAAACCTTATCGAAACAGTCAGTAATCAAGAATATGCAAATATGCCAGAGTGGTTCCAAAAATGGGAAACAACAGGTTTGATTGCCTTTAAAGATAAAAATCAAGACGGTAAAATTCAGTATTTGGCAGATGCGAATGCCAATGAGTTGACCATAGACCGTGATATTATTGTATTGGCAAATCCTGAAATTGCTCAATTGCCCAATTGGGTGATTGCATTGGTGGCTGCCGGAGCCTTAGCTGCAGCTCTTTCTACAGCTGCTGGGTTGTTATTGGTAATTTCGGCTTCCGTTTCTCATGATCTTTTGAAGAAGCAATGGATGCCCAATATCAGTGATAAAGGCGAACTTTTAGCGGCCCGCATCTCGTCTGCATTTGCAGTGATTGTAGCAGGTTACTTTGGGATAAATCCTCCAGGTTTTGTAGCAGCTGTTGTCGCATTGGCGTTTGGTTTGGCGGCGGCCTCCTTCTTCCCTGCCATTATTTTGGGTATTTTTTATAAAAAAATGAATAAAGAAGGAGCTATTGCTGGAATGATCACTGGTCTAGGCAGTATGATTTTATACATCCTCACCTATAAGTTTCATCTATTTGGAGAAACTACTTCAGCAGATTGGTGGTTTGGTATTTCGCCAGAAGGTTTCGGTACAGTAGCCATGTTGATTAATGTAATCACTGCTTTGATAGTAGTTCAATTCACCTCTCCTCCTCCATCTGATGTAGTGGAAATGGTAGAAAGTATACGCTATCCAAAAGGTGCTTCTAAAGAAGTAATGATGCATTAAAAGAAATTATCAATAGGGACCTCTTATTCTTTTTGGGTAAGAGGTTTTTTTTCGTAATAATTTCAACTATTTTAAAAGTAGAAAACCCTTAAACGAACTATGAGTAGACAAAAAATAATTACAACAATTGCTTTTATCCTTTTTTCAATATCAATTTGTCATGGACAAGCTGCCATTCTTGTTTTAATATTTGGTGATAAAGTAGCCTCAGAAAAATTTCATTTAAGTTTAGATGTTGGGGCAAATGCCTCATTTTACGAGAATGCACCTGGGGATGTACAAATGGGGTGGAACTTTGGTTTGGGTACACACACCAAAATTTCAGAGAAGTTTCAATTAGTCGCTGAGTTTAAAATGATCAGTGATCGGAGTAGAAGAAACACTCCTAAGATTTTGCCAGTTCCTGAATTTGCAGATTCACTCATTTCAGAAATTAATACTTCTTGGAATATCAGATACATTGATGTTCCCATTTTAGTCCGTTACTCCGTTTCAGATAGTTGGCATTTTAGTACGGGTCCCCAAATTTCTTTCTTAAATAGAGCGACAGAAATAACAGAACTAGACCTAAAAAATGGGAATGAGGCCACGATCAACCAAGACATCAAAAATGCTTTTAGAAGTGTGAACTACAGTTGGGCTTTTGAAGTTGTAAAAAGTTTTGGAAAAGTTAGAGAAGGAAAAGGGTTGGATTTAAGACTCCGTTATGTACTTGGGTTATCAAATGTTGCGGCCAACGATGCTGCAGTTTCGTCTAGGGTAAATGTCCTTCAGTTTATTGTGACTATTCCATTTATAGAAACAGATCCCAAAAATTAAGCAAACTCAAAACCAATTTTTTGGACATATCTGGTTTTTAGAAATCATGAGATTTCTGATGATCTGTAAGGCACGAATGACGCTCACGCTTAACATTCGCGCCAGTGGAGTTTCCTTCTTCTTCATTTTTGTCTTAACACAAAAACGAAGCAAAAAAGTCAAGGCTTTGAACGCAAAAGCTAAATTCCATTCCTTGAGCCTATTGAAAGGATAACTCGATCAAAACTTCATCGTTTTGAGATGCTCAAACAGCAAAATCATTTTTAACGGCTCAATACATGAAATTATTAACGCTTTTCCCTTCAAGGCCGGGGGAGTTACTACTAAATGAATGCCTGATTACAAATCAAAAAGACAAAGGTTTTATAATAATCTTCTAGTTACCATTACAACATCTACTCACCCTTATCTCAACTCTATCTTCCTTAACCCCTCCATACTTTCTTTGATACTCAAAAAAGTATCTTCGGAATAATCCTGTTCTACAAAACAAGAGTTGATATTTTGACGTTTTGTTTCTTCAAGTAAAGAGGGAAAATCAATTACTCCTTTCCCGACAGGAACAAAAAAATCATGGGGCACAATTTGGTCATTAAAATAGATTTCATCCTTACTCCTCAAGTCTTTGAGGTGTAGTGCGTTTACTCTACCATTTAAACTCTGAAGCACCTCTGTAGCATTTAAACCCGCAATCTCCAACCAGAAAGTATCCAATTCAAATTTTACTAAATCACTTTCTAAGCGATGAGTTAGGATTTCAAAAATAGACGTATTGTTTTCTTTTTTAAACTCAAAACCATGATGATGGTAGGATAAAATTATTCCCGCCTCATTGCATAGTTCACCTGCTTTATTTAAAGCATCTGTCCATTTTTTATAATTTTCTACTCCCCTTTCTTCTTCAAAGATATAACCGAAAGTAAGATGTGTTAATCCTAATCGGTGAGCCATTTCCACCAAATGTTCGAAAGTATCAACATTCTCAATTTTTTGTATCCCTTTCTGTTTTGCTAGATCCCAGTTTTCAGTTAAATAGGTCCATTGGAAAAAAGAACTTGTGAAGAATAAGCCTACTTCTGATACTATTGGTTTCAAGGATTGAACTTGTGAGAGTCCCATGCCTTCCAATTGCTTATATCCAAAGTCTTTTACTTTTCTCAATGTCCCCAAAGGGTCTTTTTCTATTTCATTTCTTAAAGTCCAAAGTTGAATACCTAAGTTATCAACGTAAGAAGTTTGATCATTCATTGTATAAAGAGTAGTTGGAAAAAATGTCAGTCCTAAGACAGACTTCAACATCACTTTTAATACTGTTCTTCTATTATTCATACCTTAATATTAAAAAGCAAAGAGAAACAGTACTATCACATGTGTTTCAAATTCTATCCAATTTGAAGCATTTTTCTTCTAGATCAAAAAAATGAAGAGACTTGAAGTAGCATTGCAGTAGTAATGATCGAATTCAATAATTTATGAAACAAAAAAAATCAGCCCATTACGAGCTGATTCAGTATTTTTAAAGTGCTAACTGCTTTAAGAAGTCATTGTATTTCTCTAACTCTTTAGGCACATCTGCATTTTTTTCCATATCATAAAAATGATGGGTATCTATTAATTCCATCCCTGTAAAGGCATTCATTCTATGGAAACCGAACATCACACCGTCATCGACACTTCTTTCTTGGAAAAACTCCCCTTTCATAGTAAATGCAGTACTAGGGGCATTCCAACTTGTAGTCAATACATATTTTTTACCATGCAACATTCCACCTGTTCCATAATTGATCGCAGGGTTTTTACGGCTTCTACCGTCACTCCTATAGATTCCATTTTGATGACCTGCTGTAAATACTTGATCAATGTATTCTTTAAAACCAAAAGGAACTTGGAACCACCATATCGGTACGTGATAAATGATTACATCAGCCCATTGAAAATTTTCAACCTCAGCTACTGGATCATATTCGTCTCCAATCTGAACTGTTCTAACGTCTATATCTTGTCTATCTGCATAATAATTGGCTGTAAATTCAGCTAATGTTTTATTAAATCTTCCTCCTGAATGAGCAAATGGGTGCGCAGCGTTGATGATTAGTATATTTTTCATGTTTTCGTTTTTTTGATGATAATAAGTACCAAGCCAAGTATTGGATTATCAATCCGTTTGACTTGACAATTACAAAAGTAAAACACGAATTACTATCATAAAAATAATACATTTTATACCTTTGTATAAAAATTTTAATAGATAAAAATATGGTCAATTTAGAATGGTATAGAACTTTTAAAGAAGTATATGAAAATGGGACGTTGACAAAAGCGGCCAATGCTTTGTATTCATCACAACCCGGAGTGAGCGTGCACCTTAATGCTTTGGAAGCTTATATTGGTAAAAAGCTATTTGAAAGAACTTCTCGAAAGATGATACCTACAGAAGAGGGAAAGTTTCTATATGAATATATCATTGGGTCCATTGAGAAATTGGAGAAAGCCGAACAGCATTTTAGAAGAACTTCAAAAGAACGAAAACCTTCACTACATATAGGAATGTGTTCGGAGATGTTTCAATTAATTTTAGAACCTAAAGTACCTCAACTGGAATTTGACCTTATCGCTAAATTTGGTAGTCATATTGATTTGATCAAAGACCTTAGTAATGGCCTTTTGGATTTGGTGATTACACCAAAAACTCCTGATACCAAAAATCAACAAGTGACGTATACTCCTTTTTCCAAAGAGAGAATCATTTTGATAGCTGGAAATAATGTGGAGACAACAGAAATTGAAGAATTGATTAAAACTAAGAAATGGAAAGCTTTGGAGGAAGTACTTCAAGAAAAGACTTGGTACAGCGCTTCTAATGAAATGGAACACTTCCGAAGGTTCTGGTTTGAGAATTTAGGAAAAAAACCTGCTTTTAAACCTAATTATATTCTTCCTAACATCACTTCTATCATTCGATGCCTTTATCATGCTGAGGGCGTGGCATTAGTTCCTGATTTCTTATGTAAAGAAGCTATTGCTGAAGGTAAAATTAAATTAGTCTGGGAAGGAAAAGTAAGTACGGACAATACATTGTACTTTGCTTCAAGGTCTGATATTAAGTCAAAAGAGGAGCTAAAATACGTTGAAGAGATCTTTCAAGATAAATTTGAAGAAATAAATCAAATAAATTTTTAGACTAGAACAACTTAAAAAAAGACTCGTTTTTTACATTTCATTTTTCATCAAAAACACCGAAGTACACAGTGCATATAAAGAAAAAAATACTATTGTGCTGTAACCAAAAAACTGATGAATAAAAAATAAGTTGATGAAAAGATAAATTTGTTACCATCCGTTTACTTAATCAATCCTAATAATCAGCACCTTATCTCAACCTTTCCCGTTCATAAAGCTATAAATTATTACAAAAATATAAATCCATTAAAAATCATGAAAAATTTAATCATCTCATCATTATTATTTTTCGGAACGTTATTCTCATTACAAGCTCAAACAATAGAAACTGAAGAAGGAACATTACATTACGTTAAAGAAAGAAGAGCGTTTGTCTCTAATGCATTTGGTAAAGATGTAAACAACAACGATTTTAACGATATTGTTTACACTTACTCTTACAACCACAAAAGAGGTATTATGAAAGTACACGTGGTAAGTAAGCCTGAATACGAAATTTATGCAGAAGCTGAGGCTTCAAATGCAGCGATTCCAATGATTGAAGAATTTGGAATTGAATTAACAGAAATCCAACGTGAATCATATGCCTTTGATGGTCGTTATGAAATCACAATTACAATGCCTGTTGATAAAAATAAAGTCAACGTTATTGAAAATACAATGGTGGCAAAATAATTCTTCGAAATAGCAGAGAATTAAAGAACATACAACAATCGTCAAATGAAAGGATTAGGTGAAAGCTTAATCCTTTTTTTGTGTTAAAAAGGATGATACAAGGCCCTACTTTTTACTTGAGACAGCAATTTTTCAACGTATTTATGGTTATATAAAATGTTATCAATCTATAAATAACCATTTCTATTGCTTCCTATTTCATACTTCAAATGTCTCTATAAATAGGAACAAATACTCAGTCAAATTATAATATCAATCACTATACTTATTCTTATGAGAAAAAATATCAACGCTCTATTTATCATTTTATGCCTTCCTTTTTTTACGTTGGCGAATACACCTATCGAAGTAAAAACCAATGTGAGCAATGCAACAGTCTATACCAATTCTGCAAGTGTGGAACGAAAAGCTGCAGTTGCAATACCAAAGGGAAAATCTACCATTATTTTTAAAGGGCTTTCTTCCTACCTGTTTACAAATACGATACAATTTCAAGCAAAAGGGGTAAGAGTTTTATCTATAGACTACCAGCAAAATAATATCTTATTGAAAGATAATGATGCCTATCAAAAATTGATGGATCAGATTAAAGATATTAAAGAAAAAATTAAAGAAAAGGATACCTATCTAGAGATTTTAAATAAGGATTTGGAACTCTTAGAAGCCAACAAAACGATCAATTCCAATAACCTAAATATTGCAGAGTTGAAAAGTGCTCTTGCCTTTTTTCATGATAAAAGACTTCAAGTAGAAAAGGAAAAAAGCATTTACCAAAAAGAAATCAAAACTCTAAGTGAAGAGATCAAAAAGCTTCAAGAAGAAGCCAATGAAATCAGAAAGAAACATAAGACTTATTTTAAAGATATTTTGGTAACTGTGCAATCCGAAAAAGAACAAAATATAAAGTGTCTTCTAAAATATATTGTGAATAATGTAGGTTGGAACCCAACTTATGACGTGTTGGCTACAGATATTAATTCTCCTTTTGATGTCGTTTTCAAAGCCAATATTTATCAAAATACAGGAATTGATTGGAAAGACATTAATGTCAGCATTGCATCAGGTAATCCATCAAAAGACAACACACTTCCTTACCTTGAGCCCCTTTACCTTAACTTGGTTTCAGCCAATAGAAATAATTATAATATGCTTCAAGATAAAGTAGCTGGTGTACAGATTGCTCCGCAAAAAAGTAGAATAGTACAAGAGTTTAATGATGATGATTGGGGAGCTAGTGATGAGATAGAGGAAGAATATATACAGGAAGTTGAAGTTTATTCCGGATGGAATATTGAAAGTACATCTTTCCAAACACAATTTACTTACAAAATACCTCAAAAATACACGATTAATGATGGTACAAGAGAAAAGGAAATTTCATTGAAAAATGAAAAAATTGAAGCACTTTACTCTTACAGAGCCATTCCTAAGCTTAACACTGATGTATTTTTGGTAGGAAAAGTTACGGATTGGGGAAAATACAATTTCATTCCTGGTAATGCCAATATCTACTTTGAGAATCAGTTTGTAGGCAAAACATTCCTGCAATCAAGTCAATCTACAGATACATTGGACATCTCTTTAGGCATTGATGAGAGTATTATTGTCAAAAGAGAAAGAGCCTATGAGATGGAGAAAAAGCGTTCTTTTAGTAATAAAAAACGCACAAATAGGGTTTGGAAACTTACCGTGAAAAATAATAAATCGTCGAAGATCAATATTGAAGTGCTGGATCAAATTCCTGTTTCTACCAATGATCAGGTGATTGTGACTCCATTGGAATTAAGCAAAGGACGTTTGAATAAGGAAGACGGTGAAGTCAAATGGGAATTCTATTTAGAGGCTTCCAAAACCAAAGAATTAATCCTTCAATATGAAGTAGAATACCCTAGCAAAGGGTTTGAACCTTTAGATATCAATTAATATCAATACTACATTGTTGGTCTATAACTTGAAGGGCCAACAATGTATTTTTTTATAAAAGCATACTATAAATTTTATTTTTTCTCTATATGTTCAATATTTGCAGCCTAATAAATATAAACCTATGAAGGGCTATCAATAGTGCATATCCTTCTTTCAAGACAAATTAAAAATACTAATGAAGCAACTATTATTACTACTGTTACTAACTGTATATTCATTTTTTGCTCTAGGACAAGATACCATCGAACCTAAATTAGGTGTAATATCAGAAGAAGAAATAAAGTTAACACACTGTTCTTTTGATTCTGCTGCAGAAGCAGTAGTTCTTTTTGATGTCGGTGAAACTAAGTTTCTCGATTACTTAGATGGGTATTCTATTCGTACAACAAGGCACAAAAGAATAAAAATCTTAAATGAAGAAGGGGAACATTATGCCAGTGTCTCTATTCCTTTTTTCGCTAAAAAGGGAAAGGATTTCGAAAAAGTAAAAAATATCGAAGCCTACACTTATGTGATAGAAAATGGTCGTATCGTTGATAAAAAAGAAATTTCCGCTGAGAACATATTCACAGAAAGAATCAGTGAATTCACTATGATTAAGAAATTTACTTTTCCTAATGTAAAGGAGGGTGTCATTATTGAATACAAATACGAACATATCACACCCTATATTTTTAAAATGCCAGACTGGAAGTTCCAATCAAAAATTCCAACTCTTCATAGTCAACATAGGGTATTTATGATTCCTTTTTTTGAATACGTTAGGTTAGATCAAAGAATAGATGAGTTTGATTATTACAATGTTGAAAAAGGAACAACTACAAAAGGCTATGGGAGCTTAGAATACAAAGAAATGATATATACTTCTGTATTAAAAAATGTAGAAGCATTCAAAGATGAAGCATACATCACTTCAATCAATGATTATATCAAAAAAATTGACTTTCAAATTTCTAAAGTGACCTACAGTGACTTAACGGTAGAAGAAATAATCACTACCTGGGAGAAATTGATAACCTCATTGTACAACTTAGAACACTTGGGAAAGTATTTGAAAATTTGTAAAAGAATGGCAAAAAAGATGCTCCAAGAAGACTTAAAAGTAGAAGGCTTAAGTGATGCTCAAAAAGCTTCTGCTATCATTAATTATATGAAAAAGAATTTCATTTGGAATAAAGTTACCGGGTTTGGTACTTATGATACCCCTAGAGATGTGATCAATAAAAAGACTGGAGATGTAGCAGCCCTTAACTTATTAATGATAGCACTATTACAAGAAGCTGGTATAGAAGCTTCTCCAGCTATATTAAGTACAAGAGATCATGGAAAACTAAAAATGTCTTATCCTTTTACAAGCATGTTCAATTATTTACTTGCTAAGGTAACAGTAGGTGAAACAATTTTTCTTGCAGATGCTACAGCACCACTTCTTGAAGTCAATATGATTCCAACAAGATGTATCAATGAGTATGCATTAATACTTGATAAAAGTAAAGAGGTAAGTTGGTTGAAAATTGGATACAATATTCCTTCTGTCAAAAGAACGGAAATCAATATTTCTATTGATGAAGAAGAAAACATCGTTGAATCAGATGTGAAAGTGGTCGCGAACTTTTATCAAGGCTATAAATATAGAAAATTGTTTAAAGATGATACTGAAAAAATTGAAGAGTATTTTAAGAAATCACTATTCAACGAAGTGTCTGAAATAAAAAGTTTAAATTATGACAATATCAATCTTCCTTATACCATTTCATTTAAAGGACAATCAGGACTTTCAAGATTAAATAATATACTTGTCATTGACCCTTTTCAAGGATTATCCATTAAAAGTAATTTATTAAAGCAACCTACTCGCGAATACCCTGTAGATATGCTTTACCCTAAAAAGAATCAATATATCATTAAAATAAAGATGCCTGAAGGGTACGGTGTCAACCATTTACCTGATCCCTTTTATGTAAATAATGACGATTTTTCTACTTATTTATCTTTTGGATACGATAAGAGAAATAATCAAATCATTGTAAACGGTGAATATTTTTTCAAAAAAGCAGTTTATCAACCTGAAGTTTATCAAGAACTAAAATCAGGTCTAGATGCTATCGTCAAAAATTTCAATTTAAAAGTGGCAATAGAAAAAATTGATAACTAATATTCTATGAAACATACTTTAAACTAAATTACCCTCAATTTTCAATCTATCTTTTTGCAAGATTCCATAAGATATACTTTCAAGCTTCCTTCTTCTTCATTTTTGTATTAACACAAAAACGAAGTAAAAAAGTCAAGGCTTTGAAGTCAAAAGAAAAGGGTTTGATAATGACCTTCTAAAATGCAGTGTTGTGGAGACGTTGGATTGCAACGTCTTCACAAATCATTATGCATAACCATTACCGATAATTCATTTTCACATTTTAGTTGCTAACGAGTTACCTATCCCAAGCTGTATTCTACTGAAAGTTAATGGTATAAATAAAATTAATATTACCCTATAAATTTATCTTATACAGTCATAGATTTTATCACTTTGCCTTATTTTCATTCGCCTATTATGTTTGCAATGTGATCAGAAACAAACTGATTCAGAAAACGAAAAATTATTTAATTATATATAGATATTACTATGTCACAAATCGGAAAACAAATTGTAGACTTCAACGTACAAGCGTACGCTAACAACGAATTTAAAGAAGTTTCTAAAGCTGACGTTTTAGGTAAATGGTCAGTATTCTTTTTCTACCCTGCAGACTTCACTTTCGTTTGCCCTACAGAATTAGAAGATTTAGCAAACTTATACGAAGAATTCAAAGCTACAGGTACTGAAGTATACTCTGTGTCTACTGATACTCACTTCGTTCACAAAGCATGGCACGATGCTTCTGAAACAATCAAAAAAATCAACTACCCAATGTTAGCAGATCCTACAGGAGTTCTTTCAAGAGGTTTTGACGTAATGATTGAGGAAGTAGGTTTAGCTGAAAGAGGTACATTCATCGTGAACCCTGAAGGCGAAATCGTATCTTACGAAGTAGTTGCAGGTAACGTAGGAAGAAACGCTGAAGAGTTATTGAGAAAATTAAAAGCTTTACAGTTCGTTGCTGCGAACCCTTCTGAAGTTTGCCCAGCAAAATGGAAAGAAGGAAACGAAACTTTAAAGCCTAGCATTGACCTTGTAGGTTTAATCTAGTCAAAAGTAATTATACACCCCAACTTAACTCTTGTCCCATCTTTTACAAAAGTAGAAGGTGGGATTTTTTTATTGAACGAAGACAAATGTTTAATAATAATCTTCTAAAATATGTAGGGTCGTTGCATTGCAACGACCTCGCGAACCACAATCCACTACCATTTGTCCTTCACAAAAGGAATTACTATAATTAATGAAAACTTAGTTTACAATATTTCTGAAGTGCAAAATGTGATGAAAGTAAAAAGGACTTTAGCCACAAGCATTCAATAGCTCTACTAAAAGAATGTAATGAATGAAACAGCCTACATAAACACCTCTGAATGTCAAAGTATTATGAACGATAGCATTCAAATCATAAAGATTTGCATAAAAATTATCAAATCCTTAAAAATAAAATTTAACAAGTAAACAGAGTAAGACTCACTTCATTCTTCATTTCTAACTTTTACCTCTCAATACCTTCGAATTTTTATATAATTGATTTTCAACACATTAAATAGTGCCACTTCATTTACCGGTACGTTACAAAATTATTCAGCACCTAAAAAACAGCTAGGGGTACGATTCTAAAATCATTCTTCCGTAACATTGTATCAACCTATTACTAATAAGGCTCTCTCAACCAGCAATAAAGCCTTAAGACGCATGTTAGAGATGCTCTTATGATAGGTCTGAAAATTAACTTACTTTTTGAAATGAAAATGAAATCACAATTACTTCTTATGCGTACCGTTATCCTATCGGTATTGGCATTACTAAGCTTAAACTATGGACTTTTCGCTCAACAGAGCGGTAGAAATGATGTAATTCTACAAGGTTTCCACTGGGAAGCTGCTGACGCTACCAAAAAAGATTGGTGGCAAAATCTTAACAGTAAAGTAGGAGATATTTCTTCTGCTGGATTTGATGCCATCTGGCTACCACCTCCATCTGACGCGGCAGACAGAGCAGGTTATCTTCCTCGTAAATGGTATGACCTCAACTCCAATTATGGTACTGAGGCTGAATTAAGAACCTTAATTTCTAATCTTGGCAATAATAATGTACAGGCCATTGCTGACATTGTTATCAACCATAGAGTAGGTTCAACAGGATGGGCAGATTTTACAGAACCATCTTTAGGGGGCTGTTCTTCTATTTGTGCTGACGATGAGGTGAATTGGAGCGAGTACAGTACTGAAAAAGGTGCTGCTTGTGGTGATAATGACTCTGGAACACAATATGAAGCTGCCAGAGACCTTAATCACAACTCTTTCACGGTTCGTGATGAGGTTAAAAAATGGATGAACTGGCTAAAAAATGATGTAGGGTATGATGGATGGAGATATGACTTCGTACATGGATTCAATGCGTATTACTTTGCGGAATACAACAACGCTACTTCTCCTTACATTTCTATCGGGGAACAATGGAAGCCTTACAACGAAATTGTAAGCTGGTTGAATGGTGCACAAAACACCTCGTCAGCCTTTGACTTTCCTCTGAAGTATACATTACACGATGCCGTAAATGGCAACTACAACTATCTTAATGGTTTACCTAGTTTATTAGGTACACATGGTAATCAAGCAGTATCTTTCCTAGAAAATCATGATACTGAGCCTGTAAGATCAGAGTACGGAAATAACTCATTTCCTAATGATCCTTCCAACAATTCCAAACTTTTACAAGGATATGCTTATATCCTTACTCACCCCGGAATTCCAGTAGTATTCTATTCTCACTATTTTGATTATGGAATCAAGGATGCATTAAGAGACATGATTTCAATCCGTAAGGCCAACAATATCACGAACACTAGTTATGTGCAAGTTGAAGGTCAAAACGATAATTCATACTATGCTGCTATTATCGACAATAAAGTAGCCATGAAAATTGGTGGAGGGAACTGGTCACCTGGAAATGGTTGGAACTTAAAAGTTTCAGGACCTGGATACGCTATCTGGGACAAAGGTACAGTAATCACACTACCTGAGTTAACTTTAAATACTCCTAGTGGAAATTATTCAGCAGGATGTGCCAATGTTTCGCTTTCAGCAACTGAAGGTACAATTTATTATACGCTAGATGGTTCAACACCCACTTCAGCAAGTGCTGTTTATACGGGAGCGTTTGACATCTGCGGTAATCCAGGTGAAGTAAAAACGTTGAAAGCTATTGCGATCAATGAAAATGGATCTTCGGATGTAGTGGAAAGGACTTATACTTTTAATGAAGCTTCTACAATGACAGTTTATTTTAAGGCGAACTGTAGTAATCCGAGTATTTATTTCTGGGGTGTTGTCGATGGAACAGCAACAACTACTTGGCCTGGTGTAAGCATGCAAGCTTCATCAAAATATGAAGGATATTATGAATATACCATTGAAGGTAGCTGTACAAATTTGATTCTTTTATGCGATGGATCTAAGGTTACGGATGATGAAATGAATATTTGTGGAGATGTATGGTATGACAATGGATGGGTTCCTGAACCTCAACCCATCACTCCTGATACTGAAGCTCCAACTACATCTATCACTCCTGATGGCGGAACCTTTGACGGTAGTGTTACAATCACTTTGTCTGCAACAGATAACGAAGATACTAATCCTAAGATATATTATTCTACTGATGGAAGTACACCATCAGAAGTAGCATATGGTAGCACTACGGTTACATTGACAGCAGATGCAACAGTTCAATATTATGCTGAAGATGCATCTGGTAATACAAGTACTTTAGCAAGCTCTTCATTTACAGTAAATGAAAACAATACTGGAGGTGGTTTTAAAGTACATGTAAAAGGTTATAATATGATTTATCATTGGGGTGCTGTACCGAGTGGTAGTGTAGCGAATGCCGTTTGGCCTGGTGCCACAATGACGATGGAAAATGGATGGTATGTGTATGAATTCCCTGCCGGAGTTCAATCAACAAGTTTACTTTTCCATGATGGTAATGGCAACCAAACGGATGATATGATAAGAGATAAAGAGGGTTGGTTTGAAAATGGCCAATGGTCTGATCAAGCACCTCAACCGGCAAGTGGTTTGGTGGTTCATTATAAATCGACTTGGGGTAACAGCACAAGAATTCATTATTGGGGAGCATCAAATGGCACGAGTTCAAACTGGCCAGGAGAAATAATGACAGATGAAGGAAATGGATGGTATACTTATACCATAGAAGGTGCTACATCAAGTAACTTACTTTTCCATAATGGTGCTGGTGCTCAAACAGGCGACCTTAATAGAAGTGGTGAAGGCTGGTACAAAGATGGTACTTGGTATGCTTCTAATCCTGAAGGTTCCAATGGCAGAACTACAAATAGTCTGCTTCTTGAGGAAGACAACTTAAAGTTATACCCTACTATTGTTAGTAATCAATTCACACTGGATGTGAGTGTTACTACCCCTGTACCCTTTACTATGCAAGCATTTGATTTAAATGGTCAACAAGTTTTGACTTCAATTCATAGAACATTGGAAAGTGGCGTATCCAAAATCAATGTTCCTGTAAAAGATTTGTCTAAAGGGCTATACCTTATTAAAGTGAGTGTAGGCGATAAGAAGTATGTTAAAAGGATTGTTATCAATTAATTCCAGCACTATCTAATATTTTTAGGACAAGATTTTTTCATCATTAGATAATAAAAAATGAGATAAAGTAGTAGAACATAATTGAACAAGATATTTAAACTTAAGATTTTAAATTCTAAAAATAGATTTTTTGAAACGTGGCCTTTTGCCACGAAACAAGGACCTCACATCTATAGGATTGAAATGAATGAATAAAGATAAAGTTTGACATTGTTCTACTACTATTTGAAGTTAAAATTCATTCACTCGTTTACGCTGGATAGTTTTAATTTCATTCCTAAACCATACACCTAGGAGTTTCTATAACTTCTAGGTGTTTTTTGTAATAAGATTTTGTCTTAGTAGTCATGATATAGTAGACTAAATTATCGTCAACTTTCAATCGACCTTTCTACAAGCGTTTATAGAATCCACTTTTAAATTTCTTTCCTCTTCGTTTTTTTCTTGAAAATCACCTCACCTTACCGCTACTAAAGAACTGATAACCCATCACATAACACACATTTCAATCTGTAATATAATTTTGCATTAATCTTATAATCTTTTAGTCCTAATACTATATTTTCAAAACAAAAATTTCATTTCTGTGTTAATGAATTAACAAATTACAATAATACAAGAATGAAAAAATTTTTAGTGATTGGTGGTTCATCAGGAATCGGAAGAGCAGTAGTAAATCAGCTTTCAAATGAAGGTCATGAGGTCTTTGCGACCTACAATAAAACTGCCCCACTTGATGAATACAGTAACGTACATTTCTTTCCCCTCAATGTGTTAGACGAAACACTCGACTTTTCTGTTATCCCTAATGAATTAGATGGATTAGTATACTGTCCAGGGGCAATTGATTTGCAACCATTCTCTAAAATATCATCGCAAGCATTTATTGATGACTTCAATTTGCAGGTGGTAGGTGCTGTAAAAGTAATACAATCTTGTATTAACGCACTCCGAAAAGGTAAAGGGTCAGTTGTCCTTTATTCAACAGTTGCTAATCAGATGGGCTTTAAATACCATAGTTTGGTAGCCTCATCAAAAGGTGCAATTGAAGGGCTTACAAAATCTTTGGCCTCAGAATATGCACCTAAAGTACGCTTTAATGCCGTTGCTCCTTCCTTGACTGCTACTCCACTTGCGGCGAAGTTTTTGAGTAGTGAAGCCAAAGTTGAAGCCAACTCAAAAACACACCCATTACAAAGAATTGGCAGTGCTGAAGACATTGCCAATATCACACACTTTTTATTATCAGACCAATCGTCATGGATCACCGGTCAGGTTATTCATGTTGACGGCGGTTTATCAACCCTAAAAATGTAAAGCTATGTTTGGATTATTTAAAAAGAAATCAAAGAAAGAAGTTCTCGAAAAAAAATATAGAAAATTATTGGAAGAGTCGCACCGCTTATCCACAATCAATAGAATGGAAAGCGACAAAAAAATGTACGAAGCCAATCAAGTTTTAGAAGAAATAGAAAAATTATAATCATGGGATTTTATCAGTTTAAAGCTACTCAAAATATACCAGCATCTAAAGAAGAAATCTGGGACTTTATTTCTTCTCCTAAAAACCTGAAAGAAATTACTCCCGACTATATGGGGTTTGATATTACATCAGAACATGCATCAGACAAAATGTACCAAGGCATGATTATCACTTACAAAGTAAGCCCACTTCTAGGTCTTAAAATGGACTGGATGACTGAGATTACTCATGTTAGAGAAGGTGAATATTTTGTAGATGAACAACGTGTAGGTCCTTACAGTTTATGGCATCACCAACATATTTTAATTCCAACTGAACATGGAGTAACTATGAAAGATATAGTGACTTATGCTCCTCCGTTTGGGCCATTAGGTGATATTGCCAATGCTATCATGATTAGAAGTAAGTTGAAAGAAATTTTTGCCTACAGAAAGAAAGTGATTGAAGCAAAATGGGGAATTTATGAAGAGAAAGTGATGAAGGAAAAGGCATCTTAATGAGGATGTTGAAACTTTAAAAATACAGGACAATAAATAAGATATTAAAGATTATCATAATTGTAATTATACTCTGAATAAGAGACCCGAAATAACTATTTCTTGACCAATAAAATACCCCTTGTCGAATTCGCTTCGGCAAGGGGTCATTTTTAATTCTCTGGATCAACTTCCCATAATACAAAATTACCTTCCTTATTCCATCTTCTTGCATTTGGAGCTTGTCTACCCTTTGATTGCACTGTTACCTGTTTTGAGACATACTCTAGAATTTCATCCAAAGTCACCTTATAATCACTGTTTGAATCCGCTACTTCTTCATTAATAGATTTTCTCAAGTAATAAGTAAATAAACCATTGTTATATATTCCTCCTTCAGAGGCTAATTCGTCACCTCCTGCGCTTGAAATAATAGTTGCACCAGTACCCCTTCTTAAGTCAACAAATAAGCTTTGCATAAAATTAAAAGAAGAAGTAGTGGGAAGTGGTAATTTGGGAACTAACCCTCTGCTATAGGTTGAAACTACTTTGACATCATTTTGAGCCACTAACTTTTCGGCTGATTTATCCAACTCCCCAGAGTGACAAGCATCTATGATTATTACCTTTTTACGAGATGGAATTCCATCCAATAGATCAACAAGATCTTCATATCTTAAACCATCATTTTGAGGATGAGTGAAGTCTAAGGAATAAGTCGATAAATAATAATTATAATCTGTATCCAAAATACCATGACCAGCATAATAAATCATCACTTTATCATCAACTGTTGTATTTAATAATTGTGCTTTCAAAGCTAATATGTTTTCTTTTGTAA
This sequence comes from Flammeovirga sp. EKP202, assembly GCF_014534745.1. GTDB lineage: Bacteria > Bacteroidota > Bacteroidia > Cytophagales > Flammeovirgaceae > Flammeovirga. The sequence continues at coordinate 16,534 of NZ_JACVVP010000037.1, read as the reverse complement.
CCTGTTCATTAGTCAACAAAATAGGTACTAATTTCACATCTGACTTTTTTGATAAATCATCTACAATATCTTTAGCGTCCTTATCAGCATATTTCAAATTCATGGTTTGATCTACGTAATTTGAAATACCAATACTTATCAAGTAAAATTTACTTTTTACTGTTTCTTTTTCGCAATTAATAAATACTTCTTCTTTTAAAGAAGATTGATTCTGCTCCGTTCGAACTGATACTTCAACATTATTTTTACCATTCCCTAATGATACTGTCACCTCTTCTGTCACTGATTCTGCCGGATTTTGAACAGTCCACCCTTCCTGACCAAAAATAGGCACATTATTTACCCAAACATCAACTGCAGTAATCTTCTCATCAGCAGATGATTTTACTAGAATTGTCACCTCACTTTCTTTAGTACTAACGGGTAATTCTTCTTTATTGATAGAAAGTGTTGGAAGTGACTGTAAAACAGGATAGTTTTTCCCAACAGATAGCTTTTCTAATCTTTTTTCCCATGCTTTATGTGCCTGATTGATATACCTTATATCACTTACTCCAATTTTCTTTAAGACAATATCAGGTCGATTAAACCAAGGGTCAAATTGGTCAAAACGATATATTTCATTGCTATTGGTATTTTTAAATGTAATCGATTCTATTGCTTCTTTATTACTCAAATAATACCCTTCATCATCAATCACTGAAATACCATCCTCACCAGATGTTTGAAGTTTATACAAAAATGAATAATCCGAAAGTGAATAAACAAAAATATTATCAGCCTCTGTTAAAATGTATATTTTATCTTCTCCGATCGTAAACTGACTAACTTTATTTTCTGATTGAAAAACTCTTTTCAAACTCATATCCGTTGGATCTAAAACATGGAAGTTTTGAGTTTTATCTAGAATAAAAACCTTATTTGTTGTAGGGTCGTAGCGACATTTTTCAAAAATAAAAGGATTATAATCTTTAAAGATAAAAGTCTTCTTTTGATAGTCGTAAAGCTGTAATCCGCTAGCCAGAAGGTATAAATGGTAATTTTTACTAGGGTAAAGATGGTAGTTCTCAATATAGTTGCTCATCCTCATCTTATCTAGTTCTTTATTAGATGATAATGGGAATTCTAATTCGTTCAGTTTATTTTTTTTCTTTGAGTTTAAATCATATTGAAAAGAGGATATAACAAATCGAGTTTTCAGATATTCAAACTTATCAAAAAACAACATCTCACTTGAGGAATAAGGGTTCAATTGAGTTGCAGCTTTCTCGATTTTTACAATTTCCTGATGTTCTTTAGTATTGATATCATAAAAGGAAATATTAAATTTATTATCACTTAAATAATGGTAGAATACCTTATTACCTCTTAATAAAATATTTTTTAACAACCCTTTTTTAATTGGCAATGTAAATAATGTCTCTGATTGATTTAGTTTAATATTGTATTTGAAAACCCTAGGTTTTTTGTGTTTTTCAACATCTTCAAGGTATATTAAACTATTTCCATCCTCACTTTGATCTGTGAAAAAGGGATAATTACTTGCATTGTCTACCCTTCTATTTTCAAACCGTTCTTTATCAAAATAAAATAAGCCCTGTTTATGGTTATATAACAGTATATTATTTTTAACTGAAAATTCATAGATATCATGTCTAAACCTACTGAAACTAGAAATTTCTTGACCGCTTTTCCCATCAAAAAACTTCAAGTTTCCCCAATTGTCCCCTCCAACAGCAACATCATATTTTGAATTATAACCTACAGCATTAATTTTTTGAAGAAATTTTTCTTTAGGTTGATACGTTTTCCTTACTCTCCTATCAGTATCTTGCTCCTTTAATTTATCCTGATCTGCAAACAAAACAGCACCTTGTTTCAAAGTAAAAATATAGGATAAATCCACAACTTTTTTCTGCTTATTTTCTATGTAATCATAAGTTACTACAGAAGTCCTATTTTCATATTTATCTACAAAAGATATTAAATTTCGTTCTTCATCAATGGCTAAACAACTATGTCCTGTATAGTTTGAATTTCCTGTTCTTTTATAGTTGAATACCACTTCAGGTTTATTATTTAAATAGTCTTTTAAAACCATAACTTCATTGTTCGTATACAAAGCCATTAAGTTACCGGATGTGGAAAATTGAAGATCATATATATAATTCCCTTCAATTGGGAAAAATAGTTTTCCATAAAACCTTCCAGAATTAGCATGCAATAAATATGGATTACTCCAACCGTGTGTATTCAGTCCTACAATAAAATTATAGTTGGGTGTTGCTACAATCTTATGTATACTCACATTAGGAACATATTTATAATCTAATTCTCTTATTTGAAGACCTGTAGAGATGTCAAAATGTAAGAGATTTGTTCCTCTTGTAATGATCACGGAACGAGTATTATCATCAAAAATAGCATCATTTATAAATTCGTCTTTGTCCCCAAATGATGAAATAATTTTTCTTGTTTTCATATCAATGACATGAACTATATTTCCTGCAATGACAAGTACTTTATTTTGATCTTTTGAGAATTCAATTTTTCGAATTCCAGTAGAAATAGGAGATTGAAAATAAGTCTGTGGCTTATGTGCTGAGATTGAACGAAGTAAATCTAAATTCTCATATTGATTGATACTCATATCTTCATGCAAGCTGAGTACATGCAAACTATCTTCTAAAGAAGATTGTATAATGTTTTTGTCGTGTGGGAAGGATTTTAATAAAGAAGCTGAATTCAAGTTCCAGAGATAGGCATTTTTATCTCCACGCGCACTACTTAATAAATAGTCTACTCCATCAAAACGTTGTACTGAAAAATCTGTAATATAACCAGTATGTACTTTATAAACGTCTTCGTCTTTTATCTTTTCTACATCCCAATTGCACTTCGCAAATCTACCATTGGAGCCTAGTAAAAGCTCTTTAGTAGATTCTAACCCCTGAATAACAGAAATAGATTCTGCAAAAAGCCCTTTATGTTCCTCAATGACTCTTAGGTCATAACCTAACTTATAAAGTCCTCCTTTTGTAGTCCCAATAAGAATATGATGATTGAATAATGCTATTGATGAAGGGTAACCCTCAAAATCTAAATGTTTGGATTGGATTTTCTTTCCTTTAAAATTATAAACTGAAATTTTCTTTGAGTAAGGAAAAATTAAATAAGCATTCTGGTTTTCACTTGATGCAACAACACTCAATGGCTTTAAATTGCCTTTTAGTTTCCATGTGCTTTTTTGTTTAAAAGTTTCTCGGTCCCAAACAATTACTTCTCCGTTTAAATGAAATGTAAGTTGTTCATTATGGTTTACAGCAGTAAGTGGTAGAAACTCCTTTTCCAAATCAAAATTAATCTGCTTTGGTTTTCCATCTTCTTTAGCAAACACTATAAAGTTTCCAAACATCATCGATAAACCATATTCATCCGAATATCGAAAATGACCGATTGGGTAATCCATCCTTTTCTCAAAATGTGGATTTGCAAATTCATCCAAAATAGAAAGCTTTTCATTGGAAGTTCTAATGATGAAGTTATCTTGAAAATAAAACCTTGAGAGAATATCAAAATCATCACCAATAAAACCATCAATTAATACTCTTTTCCACTCTTTGGTGGCTATAAACACACCTTTTTTTGATTGGATAAGACATTCTTTCCCAACAACTTTAAAAAAAGGATAAGGAGAAATTTCAAAGCTATTTACACTACCTGATTGAGTTTTTAAATGGTTTACTTCATCTAATACAAAACTCTCAACTTGCTTACCTTCAAAATCTAGCTGAATAATTTCAGTGTTTTCACTTGCGTCAAACTGATTATCTGAAGTAAGAAGAAATACTCCGTTTTCATTAATATCCCATTGATTAATATTTCTCTGGGTCGAATAAATCCGTTCTAAACTTGTAGAAGTTAAACGAAAAATATCATGATTGTTTCTAACAAATAAAGATCCATCAGGAGAGAATTTTAATCTGTACAAATGGAAGTCAGGTGGACATTTTACTTTTTGTATTTTTTTTGTCTTTAGATCAATTAAACTTATCTCGTTTGCTCCTATTGCTGCTAATTGTTTATTTCCATCAATAACAGTATTCTCTACCAAATATAAATCTATGGAATCTACCAAATTAAAATCTGGTTTTCTCCAAAATCTCACTTTATTATTTACAGTAATGATATATTCTTCAGTTTCATGTATATCTAGTATGGGATATACATGAGGTAACTTCGCTACTTGACTCCCATAGATTGTTGAAATACCTCTTACATATGAATGTGAATTATCAGTTATCCATATTGTATTATTTTCAGAAGAATATAATACATTTTTTATAAGATAAGAGCTTGAAAACTGAGCCCATAGTTTTGAACCCAATAATAGTAAAGTAAAGAGTAAAAAGAATGATTTCATGAAGTTGGTGTAGAATATTAATAACCAGTAATTGTAAATATTCAACAAAATAAAAAAGCTCATTTTGAATACCAAAACAAAGACTTATAATTCATGATCGATCAAATAAAAAACTTCGTAATTCTACCCCCATATTTTCCATTTAGGTACTCTGACATTATAGTCTATAGCACATTCTTCACTACATTGTTTCCAATGTACTCTGTTTTTAAGATTCAATGGACTATCAATGTGAATTGGATCTTCGTTTCTGAAATCACCTCCCCATCGTAAAGATTTATCTTGTCGGATAGCATTGATAAAGTTCTGGATATCAACCGGTAATTTACTTAAACGATCTCTTTTTAATTCATTGGACAAGTACTTCTTCCCATCATTTATTATATTAAAATCAATAGCGAAACCTGCTAAATGATTCGATTGTTTACCTGGCTTTACAATTGCTCCTTTGACAGAATGTTTATCCGATCTGTAACTTTGGTTTATAATCAACACAACATCATGCTCAATCGCATATACCTCAATTTGTTTTAAGTGTATATTAAAGTCTTTATGAATAAGAATTTGTCTCCCTCTCAAACCTTTAATTCGTTCACTTTTATATTCTATTAAAGTCTTAAAGTTTTCTGTTTTATAATGGGTCCAAAACTGATAGTTAAAGTAGAAGTAAAGAGAAATTGAAAAAGTTAATACTCCTACCAAAAAAAATATTTTAGTTGCTTTTACCATAGTTTGCTTTAATCTTAGTGATAGATATTTCTTCCACTTATAAAATGAATTACACAAATATATATTTTTGTTTATTGCTAACGGTATTTTACTTCTACTTCAGAAACTATAAATGAAGTAGAAAATCTATACTTTTAGACTAAAGATCAATTCTCTTCCAAAAAAAGACTTTTTTTATACAATTTCCTCCACTACATCTCTTGCACTTCTTGCAGCATTATGTACAGCTCCCCAGTCGTTTTCCTGCGTATAAGCATCACCAGCAAAATAAATTTTATCCTGGACAGAAGCAGACAGTATTCTTGAAATTCTAGAAGAGGTATTATCCGCTAAATAGGCTGCAGATATATAAGGTTCATCATCCCAATTTTGGACAATATGATTTATATAATTTGATGATGCTTTTCCTTCAAAAATTGTATCCAATTCATTCAATATAAAGTCTCGTAATACTTCTTCCGATAAACTTTGATATTGTTTCGCTTGTTCTCCTACCGCAAACAAACCAATGATGTTTCTAGAAGAATTTTGGGCATAAGATGCATCATAATACAAGCGTTGTCCTTCATTGGTTTCTGTATCAGGAAAAGTCAGATAAACAGGGTAGAATTTTTCGGTAAACTCTATAAATACTTTAATTCCGCCCCATACGGTAGCATCTTGAATGGCTTTTTGTTTTGAATCCGATAATGCAGGAGTGAAAGTAATGGTATCCATTTGTAATATTTTCAAAGGTACAGTCACCACAACTTTATCAGCTTCGTAAGAAGCCCCATTATTATTATTCACCACCACTTTATCACCCTCATAATTAATACTTGTAATTGGGGTATTGAAGATAAAATTGGATTGAATACTTGGCACAATATAAGTTTCAAAAAAGTCCAGCCAACTACTATTTATAAACTTTTGATCCTCAAAATTCCCAAACTCTTTTGCTAGTGGAGACAAGGAATAAGTACCATCATAATAACCAATAACATCACTCCCATTATACCCTTGCGTTTGAGTTACAATTTGGATAGAGGTATCATTTACAATTGCATCTAAATCTGAACGGTCAACATGTAACCATTCAGCCCCTAAGGGAATAGGAAAATCTGCAAAAGTTGTATTGTGTTTTACTCTGCCTCCATACGTTGCACTTGCTTCGATAATTTTAAAGTCAATCCCATTTTGTGCTAATAAATAGCCAGTAGACATGCCTGCAACACCTGCCCCTATAATCAACACTGAATCTGAAAACCCTGAGGGAGTTACTGTATTATCATTATTACAGGAAGCTATAACCGTTTGAAAGGGAAGTGAAACTCCCAATATTCCACATACTTTGATAAACTCTTTTCTTGTCATAATATAAGGCAGCAAATGTATAATAATAGTAATTACACTATAAACTCAGTTTTTGTTTACTATTAATCAGTCTTTCTACTAGATTTTATAGGATACTAATCTACAACTTTTTCTCTTCTATAAAAGCAAATGCTGCTCCACCAGGATCAGATAAAACGGCAATGTGTTTGTTTAAAATGAAACTCTTCAACAATCCAAAAAATGAACTGCTTCCACTTATTATATTATTGGTTAAAATTTACATCAATCACCTCACATTCTCCGATAGGTCTTCCTTCATTAAAGGTTCCTTTAGTTCCTATTTGTATTTTCTCTTTATGAAATTCTAACCAATCATAATTAGCAACAAACATTTTTGCTATTCCTAATTCAGGAATTGGTAATTCATCTGAAAGCCTTTCTCCATCACAATCCTCAAATTCTGGATAGATCATAAATAGTTGGTTTTTCTTGAAGCTTAGGTCTTTGTACCCAAAATCCCACTTTATGCCTTGAAATGCAGAGGTCATTCTTCCACCTTGATCTGGTCTGAATAATTGATATTTCACTTTGAAATCATAATCTCGACCATAAATATTTTTATATGACTTAGAATCATTCATAATGCCACTTTTATAACTATATAAATACCAGGATCAAATCAACTTTATATTATAATTCATTTCTTCCTTCTTAATAGAGTTTTTTAAATGCTGATAGGGCCTCTAACCTTACATCACTATTGGGATCTTCCATACCTTCTAAAGGTAACTGATAAAATAGATTTTTATCATTCTCAAAAAGTTCAAAATGTTCAGACATATCGTAAAATATAGACCATCTAATATCTGCAATTGGATCTCGACCCAATTGATTAAAACCTTCAATGATGAAAGATGTCAAAATACCATTAGGCATCATAACCTTCAAAAGGTTATTAGCTATCACCTCTCTGACTAATTCTCTTTCGTCATTAATAAATAATCTAAAGATGTTCTGAGCTTTAGTGTGACACTGCCATCCAATTGCACTCAACCCAGATACTAAAATATCTGTATTATTCTCTTCTTCATTTATCATTTTCTCTATTGCTGAAATAATACGTGGAGAATACTTAGTAGGAGCTTCATTAATTGATGGAAATTCTTTCATGATTAGACATCCAAGCTCACGATCGATCAAATCTCTAGATTTTAATAAATCTTTTGAATCATTAAGTAACTCTTCACCCGCACGATGATGTAAGACGATTAAAGGTAAATTTACTTTATCTTCCTTGTATTCATTTAATTTATTTTCTGTCAGTATTTGTTTTGCTGCTATTATTAATTGTGATGTTTTAATACTTTTATCAGCAGCAGCATTTATTGTATTCAAGTGATTAATCCCTGTTTTGAAGTGTTTGTTTAAGGTCATCATTTTTATGGTGTTTAGAAATCAGGAGATTTCTGATGATTTCTAGGACACAAATGACGCTTTCGCTTAACATTTGCACCAGTGGGAACTTCTACTTTCTTAGTTGAGTAATTCTATCCTTAGCTCTGAAGTGATTTTAATATTAAAGAAAACATAATGGCACTTAAAAACGGATTAAAAGTCTTTTGAGTATTATCCTCATCATCATCAGAAGTGAATGTCTTGACAATCGTTAAGATCGATTTATTTTTGGGGTTGGGGTATTCTTTGCCAAAACTTGACCTACCTGAACTCCAAAACAAAATCATTTCTTCCCAAAAAGGAATCGTTTTGTCTTTGGCTTCTTTCTTTTTCTATATCCGATTTAGGTCTTGTTTGACCCCATGATTTTAACCAAACTTCATTTGCCCCTTCAACATCTTTAAAAATGGTATGGAAAGGCCAATTGAATCTTTCTCTGATTTCCTTTTCATCTTCTAACCAATAATAAAAAATGGAATGTGCTCAATTTTTATTTCAGCATCTTTATCAACAGAACTTTTATACTCAATCGTATCCTTTTTATCAATAGTATGAAGAATCTTTAAAAACTGTCTATATTCGGGAGTAAATGAAATATTGTAACGATGTTCAATAGCATCAATTTCTTCATCACTTAACCCTATCCATTTTGCTCCATAAATCCATTTTTCACATACAAAATCAGCCTCCGAATGTTCTGGGTTGATGCTCCAAAAGTTTTCTGTGCGCTCTTTTACCCAATAAAGAAACGCTATATAATCCTCAGGTATTTCTAGTTTCATGGTTTACTTTTAATCGATACTAAGACAAAATAATAAAAGGATTCACTATGTTCACTTTTTGGCTTGGTGCTGACGATAGATATAACACCCTGCTTCAGAAGGATGATCTTGTACTAAATCAGAACTATTTTCTTTTCGAATCAAATTAATCACTAAAAAATCTCCTCCTGCTGCCATTGTAAAAAACATTCCGAAAAGTAACAACCCAAAATCACCAATCATAATTGCTACAAGCGAAGGAAGAATACCTAAAAATAGAGCTGGAGTTATAGCCCCAATAATATATTGTCTTACATATAAAGGTTCTTTGCAATGACAATACGGTGTCAGCGCCTTCCAAAGCACACCAAATTTTATTGATTTGAAGCCCTTCTTAGCAAAAATTGCCCAACTAATTCCATGTATCAGTTCATGTACTACAATACCTAAAATCAAAATAAATAATACCGATACCATCCCTAATTCTGATCCTTCAGGCCCCATATTACTCAGGAAATCACCTACATCAATTTGAGGTTTCCAAATTATAAAAAAAGGAACTCCGAAGACAAACCCAATCGGAATGAGAATGAGTATACCAAATATATTGGCCCAACTTAAATTAATTGTCAGTTTTTCTTTCTTATAGTTTTCTAATTCGAGCATTTTAAGGCTAATTCAAGCTTATCAGTATTTTTTGTAAACGAATATAATCTATAATTCCAGTCTTCGTATCTATTCCTTTTAAAACTTCAATTCCCAAACAATGTTAAGCATTTTCTAAGTCAAGCTATCGATTAAGTAATCCAACAGTTTAAAGGTACCCATGCCTAAAAACACCCAAATGAATCTTTGAAAAATGTTGGTTTTTACTTGTTGCTTTTCGATTACCTTGTCATCTTGGATTAATTCCAATTCAATTTGCCTATTCTTGAACTGTTTGTAATTGGACTTCAGAATCAAGTTTTTAGAATTCAAGTTCAATGAATGATCGAACCCAGAGAAAGAGAACTTTTTAGAAGCAGGTTTTCCATTCAATAAAACACTTTCCACCCCAAATACTGAATTGTGAAACTCTATCTTATCATTTTCAATTTTAAATTCAGCGTACTTCATTTTTGTTTAGTTTTTAAGTATGAATTATAACCTCAGATAAGCATAGTAACACATTCCGATTTAGTGGTACCCTTCATCTGAGAGTTATTTTTAAATAGTTTTGCTTAAGAAGTAAAAGTACAAACAATGTTAGAATATTTAGCTATCCAATGAGAACTTTTACAAATTGTTATTTATTGTCATTTCACCCACTTTTATAACTTTTGGATTTGAAGAAATAGATGCCTCAAGATCATCACCGTTTTTAAAATGAGGATATGTTACTTCAATACAAGTACCTCCATTATCTATAAATACCTTTAATAGCTTATAAGTTAATAGCAATATTGAAAGGTACATCCCTTCAGTTTCTACAAAAATCACTTTGTATTGAATGGTCATAATGTAAATCTGGATTGTTCTCTGTTGTTGTTCTCCTAAATCATAAAAACTATCCTTTATTCCAATTCCCTCGCTTACACTATTGGAAATCGTAAAAAAATCATCAATCTGAGTTTGATTTAGCCCATAGTTTGACATGTACTCAAAGACATTCTTCGATTTGAAGAATTTATTCAATAATGGCTCTTTGAAGGAATTTTGAATAGAATGAACGCTTTTGTCGAAACAATAATTTTCCCTGAGTAAACTTGATATCTCTTTATATTGAGTATTCATAGAAATACCAACTTCTACTCTGACATAATTTTCTTTAGAAGTGTCTATCTTCTCAAACTTAAAACCATTATAATTTATACTTTTTAAAATCATTTCTTTTGAATTGTGGAGAGTCTACAGTGTTTGTCTCAGATTATGCTCGAGTTATACTATCCGTAAAGTTAAAGAACTATTGAAAATGTGGTAAAAAAGAGACTTGAATATCTATTACTTGCCTCCTTATTCACCACACTTACAATTGTATTAAAAGACTTTATTTGCTTGAAAAGCATCCAAAGATGATGTTTCTCTACTTAAAATAATTAAAGTTTGACGGCATTTAGTAGGTTTCTATGATTCTAAGAATATCATAAACCAAAATCATCGCAGCCTTAGAAGCCTCAAGCTGATTTAAAGTACCAGAAATGTACGTGTCGAGTTGTGGACAATACCATAAAAATGATGCTGTACTTCCATTATGACCAATTAACTCTAAGGGTGTTTCTGTATTAAATAGTTTATCCAAAGCTACTTGGCGTATTCCAAAACCATATTTCATTCCAAAAGATTCATCAATCCAATGTTGCATGACTAATCGAGTTTCCTTCTTTAAAATTTTATCTTGATTGAGTGCTTCAAAAAATTTAATGAGGTCTTGAGTTGAAGATACCAATCCGCCTCCACCCCAATCTGCACTTAAGCTTTTAAGTGATGATAACTCATAGTCACCCGCATAAAACTTCACCAGAGGTCGTTTATTCACTATTGCTTTATTTTCATTTAGATTGATGTATGAACTGTTCATGTTTAAAGGTTGAAAAATGTACTGTTGAAAGAACATAGCTAACGATAAATCACTTAGGTTCTCGATAATCAACGCTAAAAGCACATATTCTGTATCGGTATAATGATAGCCTTCTCCAGGGATAAAAAGGGATGTCATCTTATCTTTTGAGAATTGAATCATTTCTTCCGCAGACCATGATTTATTGGGTTGAATTATTAATTGATTGATGATATTTGGACTTTCATCATTCGTTATATCTGTGAAATAATCGGGCAAACCAGAGGTATGTTGCAGTAAATGTGCAATTTTTAAATCCTTTGAATAGTCTTTACCATCCAAAACATGAAGGTTATTCATTAATGAATCTGGTAAATACAGTGCAATTTTGTCTTCAAAATCTAATAGTTGTTGCTCTTTTAAAATACCAATAGCCGTAGCAGTCAGCATCTTTGTAATACTAGCTGTATAAAATGGACTGTGTATTGAAATAGAATCTTCTTTACTTTCGGCTAATCGAAAATTTATATCACGAGAGGCTGAATAAACATGTAGAATGCCACTTTTAATGATTTCATTTTCTAATTCAGTGTTCAACCGTTGTTCAATTGTTGTTTCTATTGATTGCTGAGCGACAGCTAATAATCCAATGAAGTTGATGAAGATAAAAAGCAAATATTTCATGAGGTTAGCTTTAAATTGATATACGATGTTACAATTTTATACCAATATAAAGATTTGGTTCAAAAAGGAAATAGGAATCCCATTTGTTATCGAGTTGTTTAAACTCATCTGGGGTATTGGTATCAATATGCCAAACATTACAATGAAATTGCGGTTCTATAAAAAATTGCTTCTTTTTACCGAAAGCAAAATGATAACCAATATGGTAGGAATTGTAGAGTTTAAAGCCATTCGCGATTTTATTGTTATCAAGGTCTAAATATGTTTTGAACAGCGGTAAAACTTCAATGGAAGCAAATAGTCCTTTCCACAGCATGTGTTGGTATGAAAAACCTACTCCTGTCTCGCGTAAATAGCCAGGATAAAATTCTTCTTTAGAATCTATTTTATCTAAGAGTCCGTCCCACCATTGTATACCCATAGGTTGAAATAAACGCCAAGTAGCTAATTTGATACCCACAATGCTTTTAGCATTAAGCTCGCGTTTAATGTGTAGCTCAATGTGTTGAGTGTTGGTTCTTTCGCCACCTTCTCCCAAATTTCCTAAAATGATTGCCGGAAAACTAACTCTGTATTTTAAATCATTGTCACCTTGCTTTGATAATTCGGTGGTTTGTTGAGCAAAAACATTTAGTGTAAAAAGTGTTAAGCCGATGAATAGTAATTTTTTCATAGTGATGAATTTTAAATTATTTGTTTTGTTAATTATTTGATAGTGCAAAGATGAGGTGGAAGTGATAGCCAATCGTTCTGAATTATGATTTGATACTCTTTTGGTCTTTTTAGTACTTTACTCTTGATCATCGCTATTTTTTATAAAATCATCCAACAAAAAAGGCCTAGAGCAAAACACCCTAAGCCTTATTGATTACTATCGTCGAACAGTAAATCTATTTTTATATAATTATTTGTTATTTATCGTAACTCCTCAAAAGCAAGGTTCAGATGATTGGGAGTTACTCTCAGTTCATGATCAAACATGATTGTCAGCATCTTATTTTTGAACTTTCTCATTCTTTAGGTCCAAGAAGTAAAAACTTATAAGTACGAATTCAAAATTATCTAATACTAATTCTATTTATTGTTCTGCGATTACTTCCTTGAAAAACTTTCAATACATTGTAAACTAAGTTTTCGAATATTTACGATGTTTAGAAATCAGGAGATTTCTGCTGATCTTTAGGACACGAATGATGCTATCGCTTAACATTCGCGCCAGTGGACTTTCTACCCAATTCATTTGCTACTTCTTCCCTCGGCCTTGAAGGGAAAAGCGTCAAGAATTTCATGGAGTGAGCCGTTAAGAATGATTTTGCTGTTTGAGCACAGCGAGTTTAAAATCATTTAGGCGAGAGGAATGGAATTTAGCTTTTGACTTCTATGCCTTGAATTTTTTGCTTCGTTTTTGTTTCAAGACAAAAATGAAGAAGAAAGAAGTTTGAAAGTAGGCCTTATAAAATCTAGTAGAAATACAGATTAAAAGTTAACGGTAATTTAGTTTACAATGTATTTAATAGAACCACTATTCATACGTTTTTTAGAGTTGAACTCACAAAAAATAAATTAGAATTAACTATGATTTATTTTTCAATTTGTACTTACAGAATGACTTTTAATCCAACGGCTTGGAGTAGTACCTTCACTTTTCTTAAAAAAAGTATTAAAAACAGTTTTTGAATTAAATCCACTGTTGTAGGCTAATCCTAAAATAGTAAGATGAACATTTTCAGGGTCTAAAGCGATACTTTTGAAATGCTTTAAGCGATAGAGATTAACAAAATCATTGAAGTTACTATTAAATGCCTGATTGATTAAAAAAGAGGTTTTATTGGTGTTCAATTCTAAGGCTTCAGCCACAAATTTCAAGCTCAGTTCTGGATTCAAATAAGGCTTGTTTTCATTAAAATAAATGAGCAAATCTTTTTTTAAATTCTCAATCTCATCTTGATTTAAAATAGATGTTGTCAACTTATTTTCAGCACCTTGAATTTCCTTTATATCATCATGACTCAAGTTGCTTACATGAAGTTCTTTAAAGCCCGGAATTGTGTGAAGTGGTTTTAAAAAAGGGTCTTGTCTATAGTTTATTATTTGCCCACGTTTCTGTAAAATCATTTCCTCTAAACGAGAAAAAGCGAGGTCTTTATGTGCTGTCTGACTTAGAATAAAAAGGTCATAAGGTACAATTAAAGCCTCTTTATAACCTTGTTTTAGTTGATTTAAATCTGTCTCAGAAATTTCAAATTTTCTTCCATTTATGAGTTGGAATAATAAATTTTTCTCTCGCCCAAGTGAAGTATTTTGAATAAAAGCATCAAAGGCTTGTCTGTCATTCAACCAAATAAGACAATAGCACTTAAGATGATGTGCTAACTCAAAAGTTGAATTTAGTGTTAAAGCGTAATTTACCCTTTCAAGGGCTTTTTTATATAGACCACGATAATAATAAATATGTGCTAAAGTGTAATGATTGTTGGCAGAAAGCGGATCTACTTCTAAAAGTCTATTGGCGAAAATATCAGCCTCTTCAAAAAAACCAAGTGCTAAAAATAATTCCGCCATGGCTTCTAAACCATCAATATGATTGGGATTAATGTCCAATACCTGCTTTATGTGTGTATAAGCATTCTTAAAATCCCATTCTCCCCAGAAAAATCTCCCTACAAAAGATAAAGGATATTCAGGCAATGTAGTATCGATTTCTTTGGCCATTAATAAGTTTTGTATCGCCAATTGCATTGCTTGTTCATGGGGCATATAATTCCACAAACCTAGTAAGCCGTAGCACTGTAAATTTGCATAATAAGCCTTTGCATAATTTTTATCTAAAGAGATTGCTTTGTTATAGTATTGAATAGCTTCATTTAGGCTCTCTCGCGTCCATAATAATTGTAATGACCGTCCTTTTAAAAACATTTGATAGGCTTCGACATTATTTGTGGGCTGTGTGACTAATTGACTTTGTACTTCAAAATATCCAAAATTATTTCTCACTTCATCTGCAATAGCCAAACTTATTTCATCTTCTAACTCAAAAATGTCTATCAATTCTCTGTCATATTTTCTTGACCAATAGTGAATACCATCTTCAACATTAATTAATTGAGCTGTGATTCTAACTTTGTTCTTAGATTTCTTAATACTACCTTCTAGAATGGTATTGACACCTAATTGATTTCCAATTTCTCTAATGTCTATCTCCTTGTTTTTAAAAGCAAAAGAAGATGTTCTTGCAATCACTTTAAGTTGATCGATTTTGGTTAATGCATTAATGATTTCCTCACTAACACCATCACAAAAGTATTCATTATCAATATCATTACTCATATTGACAAACGGAAGTACTGCTATAGATTTTTTGTCGCTCATTTTTTTACGCTATAATTTAGCTCCCTGTTTTATATATGCCAACTGAAGAGAAGAGAGCATAAGGGAAACAGAGTGCATTTGGACAAACTTACGGAATAGCTTGGGTGTTAGGCTACATCATATTGGTTTATCCATCTTGATTTGATAAGAATATCTATCAATTTTAAAGATACCATTGATCTTTTTATTTATTGGTATCGTTAATTCATCAATACTTAAAATATCATCATCTCCTAGATATTTCTCTATACCCAAGTAGTCTCCTTTTGTAAAATACTCTATTATCGCTTTATGGTGGATTCTTATGATAGGATCTAATTGTAAATAATCTCTATTGCTATCCATCTCCAACAGATAGTATTGATAGCTTTTATTACTGTCTAGTTCAGCTTCAATTCTGATTTCCATTCTAGATGAATCCAGAACAAAGTATTCATTAATTACTGGAGGTTGGTAATCATCACTATCTAATTCATAAACTAAAAACAATATTTCATCATTCTTCGTTGAAAGAACACTTACATCCTCACTAAGATTAGTTGATGATATTATGATTTCAAATTTACTTTTTTGTGCAGTAATAGTATTTGAAATAAAAAATAATAATACGAAATAAATAAACTTCATTTTTGAGTTTGAATTAACTAAAATTCTATTGGATTCCTCCATCCTTGATTGGTATACAATTACCATTCTCACAGTTTTCCACTTTGATCAATTGACCTTGAAGATTATAGTATTCTTGCCTACCCTGTTTAATACCATTCTTATAGTTTTCTAGTTTTACTAAATCCCCCGTATCATGAAAATATTTTTGAGTACCACTCATAACATCATTTTCAAAATTCAATTCCATCTTAACAGCACCATTAGTGTAGTACAAAATACGTTGACCATGAGATTTACCTTTATAAAAATAAGAGGTAGCCATTAGTTTTCCGTTACCAAAATAAAAAAGAGATTTTCCGTCTTTCAATCCATCCTTATACTCGATTTCTTGCTTTTTAATTCCATTATCAAAGTAAGTAACCACTTTTCCATGCAGTGTATCGTTCTTAAAAAAAGCACTTTCTTTCATTTTCCATTAAAATACCACTGTATAGATTCTCCGTTTTTTTTCCCTTGTTTATAATTAATCTCTTCTGTTATCCTATCTTCTGGATAAAAAATACCACGATATATCCATTATAGTTACCCCATCAAAATGGACTGCAATCAAAATTAATAATTAAGTAAATTGCAGTATTATGAAAAGTAAAAGAA
>NZ_JACVVP010000036.1 GCF_014534745.1 Flammeovirga sp. EKP202 | reverse complement strand
CTTTTCATAGGAGAAAGATCGGCTTTCTGTCAAAGAAATGAAAATTCAAAATTTTAAAAGAGCGATAGCTCAGTTAAATAAAACTTATTCAAGAAAACAAATAGAATAGAATGAATCCATATGCTGAAAAACAATACATGGCTAATTATTCTTTTCCAAGAAAAATCCAAAATTCTATCAAACTTTGAAAAAGGAATAGCTCTGGGATCAACTTTATACAATATTTGTTGGACAATAGCACTTTCAATCTTATTGAGGTCATTTTTCTCTGTTTTTTTGTCACCTTCTGAAGGTTCTTCACCTGAGGTAGTATGTTGATTTCCTAGTTTACTTTTTTCTCTGTCTACATTAGTTTCACTCTCTTTATTAGTACTGAAATAGGCAAGAGAAACATCTATGAACTTCAGCTTGTAGTACTTTTTAAATGCTTGTATTATTGTTGATTTACCTGCTCCATATGGGCCTGTTACCGCAATATTTTTTACATCATCATGGTAAAGTACCCCTTTTGCTAAGTTTACAATGTAACTATCATTTTTTTCTATATCATCACTATTGGGAGTAAGTTTATAGATGTCGCTTGAAACGATAGAGTCATTTCCATCTTTATTTTTTGGCTTTACTAAATGTAAGGCATATAAAAGATAAAGTACTAATGATATAACTATACAAAATGAAACAATAAACACGAAAAGAGATACAAGCTCGAGTTTCGATAATTTAATATCAAATACCTCATTAGAATCATTTTTATATGCTTCTAAACAATGTGCTTTGCCATCTACTGGGTAAAAAGTAAAGTTAATTATTGTTTGAAAAGTCTTCCAATAATATTTTGGTTTGTCAAATGTATTTGCATATCCAACTCTAGCTGAAATTGTATTATCAGGATTGCCTCCTGCTATTGTATTACCTAATTGATCTAAAGAAACTAAAATATGGAATATGTACTTTTGAAAAGAATTATTAGAGCTCATTTGTAAATTGGTTTGCTTATTAATGTAAAAGTACAAATGAATTATTAATAATATTCGTATTTAAAAAAAGTAGTTTCAATATATATCATTATTGTTGTCCAATATATATGCGTAACTGATTGAATAACAGTAGTGGTTCAAGCCCTGGTGCGGCTACAACTATTTTCAAGCAAGAGGTGAGAAGGAAGAAGTTTACGTCAACAACCTCTTTATTTTAATACATTTCTACTTTTGATTGATAATACTAGCCCGAAGTAAAATAGAGCAAGAACTCAATACCTTGCTCTTACTCTATTCTATTTAAAAATCTGCATTTTTTAATAATGATACACTTTCCTCCTAATCCATTTTTCTAATTCAACCAATAGATATAGAGTGAGGGAGATGCCAATGACTAATCCCCATTCTTCAAGGCTTATTGGAGCCGTGGCGAATAATTGATTCATTAGAGGGGAGTAGGTCATAAATAATTGGAGACCTACCATGATGAGCACTCCGCCAATAAGCCATTTGTTGGAGAAGAACCCGAGTCGGAATGGGGAGTAATGGAGTGATCTTGAATTAAAGAGGTAAAACAATTCCCCAAAGACAATCAGGTTGATGCAAATGGTTCTTGAGACATTGAGTTGTAGATCGTTGGTTTGTGTTTCAAAAGTGAAAACGAAATAAATCATGGCCACGAGGTAGGTACTTACCCAAAGTACTCTGGTGAGCATGGTGGGGGTGAGGATGGGCTTTTTAGGATCTCTTGGCGGATGGGTCATTAATCCTTTTTCTGCCTTCTCGAAAGCTAATGTGGCCCCTAAGAAAATGGCGGTCGACATGTTTACCCATAAGATTTGTAATGGGGTGATGGGTAAGGTTAAACCTAAAATGGAGGCCACTAAGATCACCAACCCTTCGGTGACATTGGTCGGGATGGTCCAAGTGATGAATTTGAGGAGGTTATCGAAGACATTTCTTCCTTCTTCGGTGGCACTTTTGATGGTGGCAAAGTTATCATCCGTCAAGATCATGTCTGCGGTTTCTTTGGCGACCTCCGTACCAATTACCCCCATGGCAATACCAATGTTGGCCTGTCGTAAGGCAGGGGCATCGTTCACACCGTCACCCGTCATCGCTACTATATGTCCTTCTTTTTGAAGTACTTCCACTAATTTTAATTTCTGATCAGGGCTCACTCTGGCAAAGACCGATTTCTTTTGTGCGACTTCCTGAAGTTCTTGTGGATTGAGGGTTTCCAACTCCTGTCCGGTAATTCCTTTTTCTGTTGGATTTTGTGCTCGTATGCCCATCATATCGGCAATTGAAGTCGCCGTAATGATATGATCGCCGGTAATCATTTTTACATCAATTCCAGCTTGATGACAAATCTTAACGGCCTCTATGGCTTCGTCTCGGGGAGGATCAATCATGCCTTGTAATCCTAAGAAGATCAAATCAGAAGTACAGTCTTGGTGTACAATCTCCCTTTTTGTGATTGAAACTTTCTTCATTGCAAATGCCAAGACTCTCAACCCTAGGGACGCCATTCTTTCTACTTGTGACTGAATGAGTGTAGCCTCCATCTCCATCAGATCACCCTCATTATTTAAATAATGTGAGCAAGCCGAGACAATACGTTCCACCGATCCTTTTAGATAGATCATATTTCGCCCCCCGTTTTCATGTAGGGTGGCCATATATTGTAATTCAGATTCAAAAGGGATGGTATCAATGGTTAGGTATTTATTTTCGATATGATGAATCTCTAATCCACCTTTAATTGCAGAAGTAAATAAGGCCCCTTCGGTAGGGTCGCCTTCTATTTTCCACGTAGGCTCTTCTTCATTTTTAATGAGTTTGGAATCGTTACAAAGCACCCCGCACATCAGCAATTCTTCTAAAGCTTTGGAGTGATGGGAAGTAATACGGGCACTGTTGAGTGTTATATTTCCTTTGGGGTTATAGCCAATACCGTCCAATTCAAAATTTTCATTCCCAGCAAAAATCTTTTGAACCGTCATTTCATTTTGAGTCAGCGTACCGGTTTTATCAGAACAAATTACCGTTGTACTTCCCAAAGTTTCTACAGCAGGTAATTTTCGGATAATCGCCTTTCTTTGGGCCATCCTCGATACGCCAATGGCCAAGGTAATGGTGACTACGGCAGGGAGTCCTTCAGGAATGGCACCTACCGCTAAAGCAACCCCTTCTAATAAAACATCCTCTAAAGCATGTCCTCTCATCCAACTAACGGCCATTGTAATGGAGGCCAAACCAAGAATAATCCATAGCAGTACTTTACTGAATTGCTCAATCTTTTTGGTTAAAGGAGTGACTAAAATATCCGCCGAGGCGATGAGGTGATTAATCTGTCCAATTTCTGTCGTATCACCAATATTAGTCACTACCCCGACACCGTAGCCGTAAGTCACCAACGTAGTGGCAAAGGCGGTGTTTTTTCTGTCGTTAATAATGGTTTCTTCTTCGATTGGAGCAGCGTTTTTGGAAGCAGATACGGATTCTCCCGTAAGTGCAGATTCATCAATTCGAAGTTCTTTGGAAGTAATAATTCTTAGGTCGGCAGGCACTCTATCGCCAGAGTGGAGCACCACGATATCTCCAACGACCACCTCTTTTACAGGGATTTTTACTTTGTTCCCCTCTCGTATCACAACAGTTTCATCTTGAATGTAGTTAGCTAATGCCTGAATTGCCCTTAAAGCTTTCACCTCTTGGATATACCCTATAATCGCATTGATGATCACAACACCTAAGATCACACCCGTTTCGAGCCATTGTTCCAAAAAGCTTACTCCAATTGCGGCAATCAATAAAATATAAACAAGGGGTTGATGAAACTGTCGTAGGAAGATAATAAACTTACTTTCGCTCTTTTTAACCGTCAGTTTATTTTCTCCATATTTTAATTTTCTCCTTTCCACCTCTTGGAGGGAAAGGCCCTTGTTAGGGTCGGAATTAAGTAGATTCACTACCTCATTGGAGGTCAGTAAATACCATTGACGTAAAGTTTCCATAGTTCTCTAGGTTTGATGTTTATGTTTAATTCTTTCATACTTTTTTCTTCTTATTTAGATGTACACCATGACTGAAGTCATGGGCAGGTGATACTGACTCCATCAACACTAAAGTGTTGTCTACGTTATTAATCATCAAGATTTTTAGTCTTGATTAGGTTGATTTACTACCAGCCCATAGATTTAACTATGGTGCAAGAAACACACAAAAACTTTTGTCAAAGTACTTATGGGTAATGATAATAATTAGGGTATTCATTTTTGTAAATGAGTGGGTGCTTTTGGTGTGTTTTTACTGATTGATTTTTATGATTTTATCTTGAGTTAATTATTATTTTTTGCCCTGATTCTATTCTCTTATAAGTTCATATTAGTTTTTGAGAAATAAAGTGACTTTATGCAATTAAAATGGATGATTGTTATTGCTTTTTGAGGGGTAATATGTTGTTGAATGAAATAGCTGTTCGTTTTTAAAATCTTTCTTCTGCATTTATTCCTAAAATTATATTACAGGGTAATGATTCTAAAAACATTAAAAAAAACGAAACCCCATCACAGTCCTAAATCTGCGATGGGTTGTTTGGATTACTCAAACTGTCCTCAAACTTTAATTATCAACGTTTAAATAAACAGAATACAGTGTCCTATCATCTATATTCATTTTATGGATTTCATAATTTGGAGTACTAGAGAGAAGGCTATTATCTAGAGTATTAATGAAGTTTTTATAATCTTGATGACTTCTTTTACCTATTACATCATTGTATAGAGATGTTTTAAAAACGATGATAAATAAAACGGATATATCACAATAGGTCTCTTTTTCTTTTGCTTCTAGTGTACCAACTGTAGAGTATAATAATTGATATCTTAAGTCAAAATGTTTGGGTTTAACTACTTTGAAGTTTTTCTTTAAAAGACTTTCAACTCTTGTCGCTGCTCCTGTTTTTTCTCCATTTAACTCTCTAGTTTTTGCTTTAAGATATACTTCTGAAATAGTATTATTAAAAGTTTCGTCAACTTTAGATTCGATGCCAATGAATATAGATTTTTTTTGTGCTGTTTCAGCAAAAATACCCACATCATGTTCACGTCCTTTTCCTAGATTGTCAAATTTGACATTAAATTCAGGCTTCCCAACTTTTAATGTGACCTCATCATTTACAATCTCTTTGATGATTTCTTTAATTTTATCTTCTCCATTTTTATGGATTAAATAGTTGGCAATTTCAAAAGCACTCCTACCTTCTTTCCAATGCTTTTTCTTCATACCGCTAAAGAAAGCATCTCTCCATTCGTTAAGACTAGAGATAATATTACCTTGTTGATCTTGATAAATCATATTAGTAGGTTTAGTTTTTAAAGAATATTATAGTCAACTAATTCATGAATATCTATATATTTTGTTGAGTCTATTCCGTTAATAATACCAGGGACATCAGTATATACTATCAATTCCTTTTTTATAAGGCCATAATCTTTATTAATAAACTCTTTTGTGGTAAATCTCTCATTTTCAGTTGTACATATGTATTTACACTGAAATGTACCTGCAGGAACAGTTATAATTGTGTCTCCTATTACTTCTTTAATTCTTGTGAAAACTGGAGGATAGTATTCCCAAGTCTTATTATCAAGTAAAGGATAATCATAAACTATAGGACATGAATCAGCAGGGAATAGAAAAATATCATCTTTAGTTCTAAGATTACTTTGGGTTGTAGTTATATCAAAAATAGGGCTATAACCTGAATAGTTACTTCCTACATATAGAAACTTATTATCTGAAAACGTATAATACTTTTCTCCTTTTCTTGTCTCGTTTTGTTCTTCAAAGACAAAACAATTATACCCATTGAGCTCTTTAGTACCTGTAATTTCTATGGTATAATCTTGATCAAATATTAGAGAGTCTGACTTGAACATATCAAGTTTATATGACCATTGATTACCTATTTCTGTAGGATACAAATATTCTAGAGTAGTTTCATCCTCATTACATGAAAAAAAAAGGATAGAAAGGAAGATTGAAATTATTGAAGTTTGTTTCATTTCTTAGTTGCTTTGTTAGTAATTGATTTTCTTTAACCTATTTAAAGGTATCAAAGAATAAAGAAATTAACAATGTTATTAATTAATAATACGAAACCCCATCACAGTCCTAAATCTGCGATGGGGTTGTTTATTATTCTCAATCGACCTTATACTCTTGCAGGGCGATCATTTTTTCAGAATCTCAATTACTTCACCTCAAGCATCAATGCCGAAGTACCATCAACTTTGATAACACCTGAAGAAAGGTCAATATTTTCTCCAGTTAAAATATTCTTAGCTGAAGTAGCACCTTCGATCACTTCGAAGAAACGCTCTAACTTTACTTCTTTATCTTCTGTATTCTTATTGAAAATAGACATTACAGTTTTGTTATCGTCATATCTGAATATCACATAGATTTGTTCTTGAGGATAGAAATGTACTAGTTTTCCATCCTGTAAAGCTGGAGTATTTTTTCTGTAATGAGTAAGTGTTTTGATAAACTTCAATGCATCTTTTTGTTGCTCATCAAGACCTTCACCTTTGAATACATTGACTTTATCACCTTCCCATCCACCTGGCATATCGATTCTTAATCCACCGTGGTCTCCAGGGTTTTCAGGGAATGACATTGTAATTTCAGTACCATAATATACTTGAGGAATTCCTCTTAATGTATACAAGTAAACCATTGCCATTTTA
This sequence comes from Flammeovirga sp. EKP202, assembly GCF_014534745.1. Taxonomy (GTDB): domain Bacteria; phylum Bacteroidota; class Bacteroidia; order Cytophagales; family Flammeovirgaceae; genus Flammeovirga. The sequence continues at coordinate 72,390 of NZ_JACVVP010000036.1, read as the reverse complement.
TAAAGGTCATAGTTTTGATTTACTTGGTCGTAAATACGAGCCATATCATGGTTATCCATGAAGGTTACTAGATTAAATGCATCCGTGTATAAGAAGTCATTAGATAGCATTTCGTAAGCACCTCTGAAACTATCTTTCCATTCCTCATCCGGCGATTGTGTTAAAGACTCCACAAATGAATGTTGGTTCGGGAAGTCCATCATTGATGGCATATAGCATTTATAACCATCTCTGTTATTTTGTCCAACTTGCCATCTTGCTACAATTGCAGGGTTGACAGTCCACTCTTCACCTACAATATTGAAGTTAGGGTATTCTTCCATAATGCTTCTAGACCAATCACTGATAAAGTCAGCATCAGGGTAAGAGAATGTATCTTGACGAATACCTTGTAAACCTGCATACTCAATCCACCAGATTGAATTTTGAATTAAATACTTTGCCATCAAAGGATTTTCTTGGTTCAAGTCAGGCATTCTATCAACGAACCATCCGTCACTAAATGCTTTTTTCTCCGACTCCGTTGAGTAAGGATCAGCTAAAGCGAATCTATTGTGGTTAGTATAAGGCTTTACTTCTTTGTCTGCATGATGATACCAATCATTTGTCGGTAGATCTTTTGTCCACCAGTGATTTAAACCAGCATGGTTTTCCACTTGGTCCATGATGATTTTAATCCCTCTTTTGTTGGCTTCCTCTACAAGTTTCAAATAGTCTTCATTTGATCCATATCGAGGGTCCACTTTATAATAATCAGTAATCGCATAACCATGGTAAGAATAATCCACTTGGTTACTTTCTAATACTGGGCAAATCCAAATCGATGTAAAACCAAGATCTTGGATATAATCTAAGTTGTCAATAATACCTTGTAAATCACCACCATGACGTTTTCCACTGTCCGATCGGTCTGTATCTTCATACATACCTTCGATATGGTCATTTTCAGGGATGCTATTCGCAAAACGATCAGGTGTGATCAGGTACATGATATCTTTATTTGAGAAACCTTCTCTTTGAGCAGAATGCTCTTTTCTCGCTTTCAATTCATAATCATAAGTAAAAACGACCTTTCCTTTTCTTTTGAATTCGATAGGGAATTTACCTGCTTTTACCTCTTCATCTAGTTTAAGGTTTAAAAACAAATAGTTAGGGTTTTCAACACGAATAATTTGTTCTACAGTCACCCCTTCATAACTAAGTGATGGAGTAAGATCTGTAATATTTTCACCGTGAACTAATACCTGAAGTTCTGGATTTACCATTCCTGCCCACCAAAAAGCAGGTTCAACACGATCGATTAAAACTTTCCCTTTTGCATGTGTAAATTGTAGTAAAGAAATACACATGAAGAGTGTAAGTAATATATTTTTCTTTTTCATATTAAAACGATTTATTTTTCTGATATAAATAATCTAATGTTTATTCTGGTGTTAGATTCCACGATCTCCACTAAATGTTTTCTTCATCACAGGATGATGATCTATTGATAAAGGTGAACAGAAACGAATGTCTTTAAATAGTGCATCTGATTGATGTTTGATAGCCACCTTATTGTTATCAATATCGATGTTTCCTGTTTTATCATTTAGTTGATAACTGAGTTGATTGCCTTTATCTTTTAATACTAATTGGTCTCCTTTTTCAATAGTTACATTGAGATCTTGGTATTCATTAATGCGGACTATTACTTTCCCTGAAATATTATTGAAGGTGTAATTATATTCCTTTTCTTTTTCACGGAAACGACCTTCTATAAAGCCTTCACCTACGTAAACTTTGTACTCCAAATCTCCGATTTCTTGAGGTATCTGAGGCGTTATTGTAATCTTTTTATTAATCATATCCGGTTGGATACCTAAGAACGATTGATACCAAACTCTTAAATGTTCAGCATTTGACCATGCTTGTAAATAAGTACCTGTTAGCTTTGGCCAATTTTCGTCTTTTCTTGGGTAACAATCCATATTTTCACCTAATCCACCAACAACGCCCATAGTCATGGCTTGGTGATTCATATTTTTGAATAGTTGATACGCTACATCTTTTTGTCCAGCTTCAATCATTCTTTGCATTGCAATTCCATTTAGCCAAAGCCAAATTGTTCCGTTGTGATAACCTTCATCTTTATGGTAATTTTCCCAACTGTGGTGGAAAGGGTGAAAATTAGGATCATGACGATCTAATGAGGAAACACCCCATGGGTAAACTAACTCTTCCCAACATACTTTTGTGGCATTTAATTTTAATGCTTCATCATTTACTAAATCATAACTGAATAACTGATTGGGTCTGATTTTGTAATCAGCCTGATTCTGTTGATCTAAACGATCTGCAATATAATTGTGCTTATTATCAATGAAATCTTGATTGAAATGTTTATGAACATTCTCTGCGATTTTTTTCCATTTATCTTCACTTTCTTGATCCCCAATAACCTTAGCAAAATAGATTCCTGAAGAGAGTTGTTTGTACCATAATGCTTGGATATCATTGGCTCTTGCCCCTCTTGGCGAATAAGAAAGTTTATCATAATTTCTTTTTGCATCCATCCAAGTTTCATGGTCATCATGCAACAGGTAACCTTTTTTATCGGTCCAATTTTCTATTGCTCCATCAATACTTCTTTTTACAACAGGATATAATTCATTGATAAGGGATTTGTCACCAGAATAACGAACATAATCATATAACTCTCCAATGAAACGAGGTGTGCCATCTGTAGTATGATAATCTATACCACTTGGGTTAACAATGTTAGGGACTCTACCGAAAAATTTTGAATTAGGATCCGTTTGTTGGTATTCCGAAAAGGACTTAAGTATATTTTTTGCCCAATCAAACTGACCTGTCACTAACACAGCACCTGGCATTGAAATAAATTCATCTCTACCCCAATACTCATTAAACCAAGGTAGGCCAGCATATATACCATGTCCTTGCTGTTCTGAAACGAGCTGATCCATTGTTATCACCATCCAATTCATTGCATTATTAAAATCCTTATTAGATGATTGAAGGAATGCATTTTCGGTCAATAGTTTTTCCATTCTAGAAATTCTATTCTTTTTCCATTGCTCACCATGTTGAACAGCATCAGTTAGTAGTTTTGTAGCCTCCGTTTTTGAATTACCAACCGCAATAAAAAATCCATCATTATCTTTCGATAAGATCATTTTGCCTTTGACATCCAAGTTGGATTTATTCTTATCCATAACAGCAATTACTTTCTCACCTTCCATAGAAGTATAGTAGGCAATTTGATTCGTATTGCTTTCCAGTAGAGTGATATCACCTTTTAACTCAAGACCGATGGAAGTATTTGCATTTTGCACATCAACTTCAAGTAGATTGACAAAATCATGCATCCAAAAAGTCTCTTGAATACCATTTGAATAAGCACGTATCATTTTATGAGGAAAAACATCAACGTTACTATTTTTGATATCAATTTTTTGATCTCCTTCTAGTAATTGGTATCCATGAAATATTCGTTTCTGAGCGATATTCATACCTGTAAAAAACGTAAACTCCTCATGGTTATTATGATGTGATTGAGTATAGAAATAAGCAGATTTCTTATTACAAAATGAAATCTCCCTATTTTCATTTTCTGTAACCTGCACCTTCATATCATCTAATAATGAACTTTTAGGCTCATTATATTCAGTCTGCTGAGTGCAACTTGTGAAGAAAATAATTATGGATAAATAGAAGATATTTTTCATACTTTGTGTGATTTGGTTTATCACAAAAAGACTACGTTTTTAATATAAAAGCAAAAGTTATGGACGTATGTCAATTCTATGAGGATGAAGGTTCGTAAAATGAATTTTGTCCTTGCAGACCTTTCCTTTATCCATAAATATTGTCTTTAGGAAATTAAATTAATATCATGTTAATTGATACAAAAAATGAATGAAAATAATGAGGATAACGTCACAGGATAAATTTCAATTTCTAAACAGTAGTCTATTACAACACTGCACCTATTGGGTGATCTATATTCTATTTTTCTCTTTAGCTTTTGGAGCATCCAATGAAAATGTTCCAAGGATGTTTTTAGTTCAATTGATTTACCTTCCTCCTAAAATTTTGTTAGTCTATTTTATGATCGACTATCTATTTCCTAAATATTTATATTCTTCAAAATTTCTCACATTTTCATTTTGGGCCAGTATAGCATTATTAGTAACGGCAATTATTCATCGCTATACGGATAACTATTATGTATTAGATAACTTTTTACCTTTCTTCAAGAAATATCCAATATTTGATGTCACTCAGATTGTAAGTAATTTGGTAGGTTTGGGCTCGGTCTTAGCGATACCTTGTACGGTGAGAATAATGCAATATTTGTCGCAAGTACAACAGAGAGAACAGTTATTGGCGAAAGAGAAAGCAGAAGCGGAGTTGCTCTTTTTGAAAAATCAAATTAACCCTCATTTCTTATTCAATACATTGAATAGTTTGTATGCCATGATTTTAAAAAATTCAGAGCAATCACTTTCTATGGTCTTAAAACTATCGGAGTTATTGAGGTACTTACTGTATGAAAGCAATGCAACGACAGTTCCGCTTCGGAAAGAAATACACTCGATCCAAAATTTTATAGAATTAGAAAAAATCAGATATGGCAAAAGGGTGGAAGTAAGTACTTTGCTTCCTGAGGGAAACATAGATCTTTTGATTGCTCCAAATCTTCTATTACCTTTTGTAGAAAATAGCTTCAAGCATAGTACAAAAGAGATAAATGAAACGGCTTGGATTAGTATTTCCTTAAAAATCAGTGAAAATAAGCTGACGTTTTTTGTGGAAAATAATGTCCCTAAAAACTCAGAGAAATATGTGAAAGAAGTCGGTGGAATTGGTTTAGAGAATGTGAGAAAAAGACTTGAATTATTATATTCTCAAAATTTTCAACTTGATATCGTAAATGATCAAGAAACATTTTCTGTGCAACTAGAAATTACATTATGAAAGAAATAAAATGCCTTATTGTAGATGATGAACCCTTGGCCATTGACATCATAGAAAGTTATATCGATCGATTAGATTTTATGAAGGTGATGGGGAAGTGTTCGAATGGTGTAGAAGCACTTTCTTTTCTTACGAATCATGAGGATATCGATTTGATTTTTCTGGATATTCAAATGCCAGGATTGAATGGATTGCAGTTGTTTAGAAGCCTAAAAAATCCACCCAAAGTAGTGTTTACTACAGCGTATGAACAGTTTGCAGTAGAAGGCTTTGAATTGGATGCATTGGATTATCTGATTAAACCAATACCTTTTGAACGTTTTATGGTTTCCGTAAATCGATTTCTAAAAAAACAGGAACAAATTGTTGTTGACAAACAACCGAGTAGTACCCCTGAGTTTATCTTTGTAAAGTCAGAAAAGAAGATGGTCAAAGTGATTATTTCTGAAATCACCTACCTTGAAAGCTTACGGAATTATGTCATCATACATACGACAAAAGGCGAAGAAATAGCGACCCTAAATACCATCGGAAATATTGAAACTAAACTACCTGAAAGTCAATTTATGCGTTTTCATCGTTCTTACATTATTAGTTTAAAATACATAGAGAGCTATTCAAATGCTTTTATTACAATTGATAATAAGGACCTTCCAATAGGTAGAAATTATAAAGAGGAAGTTTTGAATTTTTTGAATAATCATATTATTGAGTAGGGGTAATATCTGCTAGATTTCATTGTTTTTCTTCCAAACTTTCTTCTTCTTCATTTTTTCCATTGATGAAAAAACGAAGCAAAAAAATCTAGGCTTAGAAGTCAAAAGCTAAATTTCATTCCTTTCGCCTAAATGATTTTAAACTCGCTTTGCTCAAACAAGAAAATCATTTTTTACGGCTCATTCCATGAAATTCTTAACGCTTTTCCCTTCAAGGCCGAGGGTTAGCGTTCTACTTTCAATCTTAAGGACGTGATTTCAATTTTTATAGATGAATTCTGTTTCTTGATGTTATTATTTTAAACTCATACTGGTTCAAGTCTTAAGCTGGAAGCGTGACTTGGACCTCGATTTGAAAAAAGTCTGAAGACTTTTAGTGTCAAGTGATGTTCTATAAGTCTACAGATTTATAACAAAAGAAACATAACAAAACACTTGTATTGGAGTAGAAGGTTTGGGAAATTTCATCATTTATAATACTCTTTTTTATCTATCTTTACTTTTGTAACATATTACTATTGACTTTATGCTAGTACCTGCCAATTTCATTAAAGACCTCAAGCAACAAATTTTACAAAGTAGATACGTCGTAGCCAAAATTGCGAATGCGGAGATGTTACGTCTTTATTTTACGATTGGAGAATTAGTAGAAATAGAGTTTCAAAATAATAAATGGGGAGCAAAAGTATTGGAGGATATTTCTTCTAAGCTTCAACAAGAACTACCGGGGTTAAGAGGTTTTTCAAGTAGAAATATTTCGAATATGAGAAGCTTTTATAATGCTTGGAAAAGTAAAAATTCAATTATGCAGACACTGTCTGCTAAATTTGAAAATAAAGAAGTTACAATTATGCAGACACTGTCGACCAAATTGGAAGATAGTGATTTAAAGGCTTTTTTATCAGTCTCTTTCTCTCAACATTTAGAGATTGTCACTAAAATTAAAGATGAAAAAGCGAGATGGTACTACATTCACAAAACAGCTCAAAACTTCTGGTCTGTTCGTCATTTGCGTACAGAAATAAAAAATCAATCTCATTTACAGGATGAACTGCCCAATAATTTTGAGCAGACTATGACACAAGAGTTGTCCAATAAAGCATTGAGGTCATTTAAAGATCAGTATTTATTGGATTTTGTCAATGTGGAAGATGCAGATGATGAAATTGATGAAAGGGTATTAGAAGGGGAAATTGTTCAGAATATCAGAAAGTTCTTAATGTCATTAGGCTCTGATTTTACCTTTATGGGCAATCAATATAGACTAGTAGTAGAAGAGGATGAATACTTTATTGATCTTCTTTTTTATCATAGAAGCTTACAATCTCTTGTTGCTTTTGAATTGAAAAAAGGAAAGTTTAAGCCAGAGTATGTAGGGAAAATGAATTTCTATTTATCTGCTTTGGATGATTTGGTGAAGCAACCTCATGAAAATCCATCAATAGGAATCATTCTTTGTAAAGAAAAAGAAAATAAAAAAGTAGAATACAGCTTCAGAGATTTTTCAAAACCAATGGGTGTATCTACTTTTAAAACATCAGAAACACTTCCTCCTGAATTAAAAGAAGCTTTGCCGGATGCAGAGACTTTGAAGAAACTTTTATAAAAACATACTATAATCTCGTCACAAATTTATTAATAATTTGTGACGAGATTTTGAGATAAATATTAGAGTGAATGAACTATGGTTAATAGTTTTCAAATAACTCATTTTATATATACTGAGTTAATCTCTGAAGATAAAACAAACAAATTATGCTAAAAGAAGGAACCGTTTATAAAGGGGAAGGTACTTACGAATATTTAAGTAAAGAATACACTACTACTTTTGAGCTTGAACAAGTGGGTATAAAGTGGTATGCCTCAGGAATAAATATACCTCATGAATATTTTAAAGAATCAAAGCCACTTTCTATTAAGGGTATTTTGGAAATAGGAAATTTACCAATAAAATTAATAGTAGGAGGACAAAGTAATCGAAGAGGACAAGTATTAGAGGCCAGTGTATTGCAATCTAATATTGGGTTAGTAAGTGAGATTAGTACTGTATCTTCCCAATTGTTTGGGGTATATTTTAAATCTCAGTTTTCTTTTAATTTTGAAGATCTTAAAATTCAAATATTACCTACACAAACTAATTTAAGCGAGGCAAGAAAAGCTTTTAAAGGAAACGGGTTTATATCAAAAGGGAATGTAATTCATATAAAAGGTGAGGAATTAGATTTAAAACGAGTCAATAATATTATTGGAAAAGTATGTGTGTTATTAACATCAATAACATTTTCTAATGTTGTTTTCGGACATCTTAATATAAATGAGGATCAAGGGATAATTATTCCAGAGAGAAAAATGAAATATACATCTGACATTTCATTCTCTTATGCAGTCATGGACTCAGCACCTAATCTCGAAAACTTTTTTAAAGAAGCATTCCCTAAATACCTTTCACTCTCTGAAGAATATGAGGCAATTATTTTTAATATTTCATATGCTTTAATGGTTTCAAGTTCTACATTACTCCAAGAAAGCAGAATGTTTGAATTGATTAGCTATTTTGAAAACTTTGCTAAATACAAAAATAATAATAGTCCTTTGAAGTGTTTAAGAGAGGAATGGATTCAATATCTGGATACAAATGATTTTGAGTATGATCTAGAAGTTGTAAAAGAGTTAGTAAAACTGAGAAATTCTTTAGCCCATTCGGCTATCTTTCCAAAAATAGAGTTCTCGCAGGCAAAGCATGAGTATATAGTTTTACTACAAAAAATATTATTTATTAGCCTTTTAGATATATTGGAAGCGGATGTTCTAATACAATACTATGACAAAGACGGTTGGAGAGACTTTGGAAAAAAGGATGAATTAAAAAATATACAAATGTAAACTGTCTTTTAATCACTAATCAACAGTTTACATTTTATGGCAAATCACCCAAACCCCACACAACAAACCGATCTCACCCCATCCATTTTATCCATCAACTCCAACCTACCTTCATTAATAGAAAAAGCAACCAAAGATTCAGAATCTTGATTCCCTACAATCAAGAGTTTTCCATCAGGAGAAATCTCAAAATCTCTAGGGGTGACGCCTTGTGTTGGTACTTCTTCGATAAGGTTTAAGGCTTCTGTTTCGGGATCAAATTTTAGGATGGAAATGCTGTTGGTACTTCTTACTCCGCAGTAGATAAACTGACCGCATTTTGAGATTTTGATAGCGGAAGCAGAGGCGACGTTATTGTGATCTTGTGTCATGATAGAGACGTTTTTGATCCATTGCCAAGCGTCGTTTTGCCATTTGAGTAGACTGACTTCTCCTTTCATTTCATTGGATACAAAGCTGTAATTGGCGCCAGGATGTTGTACTAAATGCCTTGGGCCTCCACCTGCGGGAACACTCAATTCGTGGGTTTGGACGAACTGATCGTTTTGGTATTTCAAACTATAAATTTTATCGTTTCCTAAATCGATGAGTAGTAATAAATCATGAGCTTCGTCGTAATAGGATAAATGAGCATGCGGACCTTCTTGACGGTCTTGATTGATGCTTCCTCCAGTATATTTTATGTTTTGAGAAAAGGGGAGGGGAATACCATTTTCGTCTAAATCATATTTCAAAAAATTGCCGGTTTCATAACAACTCACCATTAAGCAATTGTACTTTTTAAGGTGCAAAATATGGCAGGGCAATCCTCCATTGATTTCCAATGATTGAAGCAGTTCTAACTTTCCTTTTTCGGTTTTGAAACAAAGTAATTTTGGAGCTAAAGTTTGCTGTCTTTCTTGGAAAGTGTAGAGTAATTGATCCGTGGAGTTTAATGTAAAATAACCGGGGTTGATGGTCTCGTAGCTTTCCAATAAAGTGATTTTGGAAGTGACTGGATCGATATTAAAATATTGAATGCCGATGCCGTTTCCTGATAGGCCGGGTCCAACATGTTCGGTGTATGATGATGTGTAAAAATTCATTTCATTAAGTTTGTTTGTTTGATTTTAGCTATTATTCTTGTGATATAAAATTGAAAATAAGACTTTCAAAAATACTGAAGGATTTACACCCTAAAATTTGAGCAATTTCTTATTTTTGTTGAAACTAAATTTAGCATATGCCTACTTATAACTCTCCCGCACTCGACAAAGGATTAGATATTTTAGAATTCTTATCCGCACAGTCGGTTCCTCAATCTCAAGCAGAAATTGGAACAGGTATTAATCGTAAACCCAACGAGATTTACCGTATGTTGGTGTGTCTGGAGGAGAGAGGTTATATCAATAAAGAGCCTATTTCGGGCAAGTATCAATTGACGTTACGTTTATTCCAATTGTCCCATCATCACTCTTCCATTGATTACTTGGTGAAAGCTTCTATGCCTTATTTGGAACAGCTTTCTCAGACCATTAATCAGTCTTGTCATTTGAGCTTTTTCTACCAGAATAAACTACTGATTATTTGCCAAGCGAAGAGCATGACACCTATTTCGCTGTCTGTGGAAGTGGGGGGCGTTTTTCCTATCACTCAAACCAATTCGGGAAAGATTATTTTAGCTCATAAATCGGAAGCGGAAAGGGAGCAAATATTGAAAGCGTCGGAGGAATACCAAGCGTTATCAAAAAAGGAAAAAACGGAGTTGGAAAAAGAGTTGTCAGCTTTGAAAGACCTACAATGTTTTGTACAAAAAAGTACGCTGACGGAAGGTGTTACAGACTTTGCCGCGCCTGTGTATGATATCAATAATGAGGTGATGGCGGTGTTGGTAGTATCAGGGCTAACTTCCCAACTGAAGAACGTCTCTCAAGATGATATTATTAATGAGATTTTAAAGACCGTAGATGCCATTAATGTCTCCATCGGCGGTGTTCCTGCAGATAAAGAATAACCCCAAAATGATGTAATATACACCAAGTTGGGATGTAGATAGCTGAAATGTAGTAGGTCAATCATTTCTATTTGGTAAACCTAAATCAAAATGAAACTCTTTAATGTCGCAAGTGTTAAGCCGGTAGGCGCCACTTGTGATAAAGTATTGGCGAAGTCTCCCGACTTCGAATTACAAAAGTGAATATCCATTTATTTCGAAGTCGGGAGACTTCACCAAAGAATAGTTCCAAGTGACACTTTCGCTTAACACTTGAAACATGGTTTATTTGCTTTTTTATTAGCGATGACCGACCTACCACCCTTTTTTCTTTGCTAACAATATATGATCACAAACCAAAACCAATTCATCTCTTTGATTGATAACCTCTACGTGTTCAATCACCTGACCTAATTCCGGCTTCTTGGATTCTGATTTCTCAGAGATGGTCACTTTCACATGAATAGTATCACCAATGTGTACTGGCTTTACAAAGCGTAAACGGTCATATCCTTTAGAAAATGCTTCCGGGTTAATTTCCGTTGCTGTCATCCCAATGGCCACACTAAATGTCAATGTGCCGTGTGCAATACGTTCCTTGAAAGGTTGTGTTTTACACCATTCCGCATCCATATGATGAGGGAAGAAATCACCTGTTTGTCCTGCATGAACAACAAAGTCCGTTTCTGTAATTGTTCTACCAAGAGTCTCTCTATAGTCTCCTAGTGTGTAGTCTTCGAAAAATTGTGATTTTATATGCATGATTGTTTCTTTAAAGTTAAAATGAAGGGATTAAGTATAAGGGAAGACGGAAAGTGGTTCGTGTTGTGGTCCGCTAGGACGTTGCAATGCAACGTCCTTACAAATGCTGTTTAATTTATCGTCCCATCCATCCACCGTCAACAAGCATTACTGCACCTTGCATATAAGCACTTGCTTCCGAGCAAAGGAAGACTACTGGACCTGCGAAATCTTCTGGTTTACCCCAACGTCCTGAAGGGATACGTGCTAGGATTTGCTCTGATCTTACAGGATCGTTACGCAATGCTTCAGTGTTATCTGTGTCGATGTAACCTGGTGCAATAGCGTTTACGTTCACGCCTTTTGAGGCCCACTCGTTTGCAAAAGCCATGGTCATCTGACCGATTGCCCCTTTTGAAGCCGCATAACCTGGTACTGTAATACCACCTTGGAAAGTTAAAAGTGATGCTGTAAATACTACTTTACCTGAGCCACGAGCCACCATTTCTTTTCCAATTTCACGCGTTAAGATGAATTGTGCATTTTGGTTTACCTCAATTACTTTGTCCCACATTTCGTCAGGGTGTTCTACTGCAGGAGCTCTAAGGATAGTACCAGCGTTATTGATTAAAATATCAATTACGGGGTGGTCTGCCTTCACTTCTTTAATGAAAGTATAAAGTGATTCACGGTTGGAGAAATCACAAGTGTAAGCAGAGAATTTACGACCTAATGCCGTTACTGCCTTTTCCACATTACTTCCTGTTTTTTCTAGAGAGGCACTTACGCCAATAATGTCGGCGCCAGCCTCAGCTAACGCAACGGCCATGCCCATGCCGATACCTCTTTTACAACCTGTAACTAATGCTACTTTTCCTCCTAAACTAAATGTATTTAAAACGCTCATTGCTTTATTTTTTTCTGTTTGATGTAAGTGTTTTGTGCACCACGACTGAAGTCATGGGCAGGTGATATTTACTCCAACAACACTAAAGTGTTATTTCCTTTTTTAACCTTCAAGACTTCAGTCTTGGAAAGGTTTGTTTATCACCTGCCCATAGTTTTAACTATGGTGCCTGACAGAATAAATTCTATTGACAGTCGATCAAGAATTTCATCCCTGTTGGATTATTATCGATGTCTTCAAATATCTGTTGGATTTCATCCAGTGGTTTTGTGCCCGTGATGATCTTATCGAAATTGTATTTGTTTTCTGTGATCAATTGGATCGACTCTTCGTAATCTTCTTTTTCGTAAACACGAGCACCAATCAACTCTAATTCTTTCCAGAAGAACTTAAACAGATCCACGGGCTTTTTCTCTCCATGAATGGCCACCATTACAATACGGCCACGGATACCTGCCACTTCCGTCATTACATCTAATGAAGCTTGCACGCCAGCTACTTCGAATACAACATCCGCTAACCCGCCTTCCGTTTGTTGATCAACATAGGCTACTAGATCGGTGATAATAGGATTGACCACTTCAAAGCCCATGTCTTCTGCCATTTTAATTCGAGCATCATTCACTTCTGAAATAATAACTCTAGCTCCTTTGCTTTTGGCTACCATAGCAACAAGTAAACCGATAGGACCGCCACCTAAAACAACAGCTACTTCGTCTTTTTTCAATTTACTCATGCGTACATCATGGCAAGCCACTGATAAAGGCTCAATAAGTGCCGCTAGCTTAAGGTCGGTTTCCTCTTTCAGTTTATGTAATGTGAAAGCTGGAACATTCCAGTATTGTTGCATGGCGCCTGGGCTGTCAATTCCGATAAACTTTAATGCTTTTGCAATATGGCTGTATCCTTTATCAGCAGGCGTTTCACCTCTGTTGTCTAATGGACGAACTGTGATTTTCTCGCCCACACGAAATCCTTTCACACCTTCACCAACAGCATCTACAGTCCCCGACATTTCGTGCCCGATAGTAACAGGAATACTGACACGTTTGTCCATCATACCATGATAAATATGTACATCGGTACCGCACACCCCACAATAGGCTACTTTAATTCTTACCTCACCTGCGGCAGGCGCTTCTATTTCTTTTTCAACAACAGTGAAGGTTTGATTTCCTTCGTATAATGATGCTTTCATTGTTTTATTTTTATTGCTTTTTGACAATTTTATATTGAACCATATTCAGGTTTCACACCACCCATATCGCTCGATTTATACGCCGCTTCTACCACATGCATGGTTTTCAAAATATCTTCAATAGAAGTATCCAATTGGTCAGATTCTCCGTTGGCATAACAGATCAATGAAGACATGGTGCCGATAAAAGCATCAGGGAACCATGACCCTTCCAATTGTTTGGTTTTCCACTCTGGTTTTTTCTCTTCTTCTAAAATGCAGTATTCAAAAGCGTCTGGCACACCGTCAGGGTAGTTCATCAAAAGGCCCATTTTAGCATAGATAGCTCCTTTGGTACCTTCCCATTTTACATAGCTTTCTTGGTGATCAAATCCGAAAACGTGATCGTGGTTGGTACTGACTAATGCACGCACATCATCATCATATTCCATGATGACATTGGTACGAGTAGACGACATTTCTTTGGCAGGGTGCTTTAATGTTTTCGCCATAATTCCTTTTGGGTCACCCAAGAAAGACCTTACCAAATCGATGTGGTGAATACTGTGCTGTTGGATTTCCAATCTTGGATGATGGACTACATTAGGGAAAATTTCCCATGGAGTGTATACCGACACCTTCACTTCCATATCGTAGATTTTGCCGATGGCTTCTTTGTTGATCATGTCACGTGCCGCCATGACATATGGAGCAAAGCGCAACTGACAGTTTACCGCCGCGATAAGCTTTTTTCTTCTACAGACTTCGATGATTTTTTTAGTTTGCTCAAAGTAATCACCTAAAGGTTTTTGAATCAGCACTGGGGCGCCATCCGGTAGTTTTTCTAAAGTGGCAACAAACTGATTTGGCATTAATGTAAGATCGAAAACGGCATTCTCTGGAGCTTGTGCGATGGCATCATCGATGCTATCAAATACTCTTGGGATGTCATATTTTTCTGCTATTATTTCTGCTCGTTCTTTTGTTCTGTTAGTGATGCCATATACTTCAAATCCAGCTTTTCTATAAGCGGGCATATGTGCATCGTTGACAATACCTCCTGCTCCGATGATGATGATCGGGCGGGATGTTTTTGGTAAGGTATATTGATAATTTATTTCCATTTCATTATTGATTTAATTAAGTACTAGGAAAAAAGTAATTGGACATTTTATCTTATCTTTTTTATCCTACTCATCGTTAGATTTTTATCACGTAGCTATGGCTATGCTCTTCAAATCTGTCTCGATTAGAATAAAAAATAACAATCTAAAATTGTCCCTTTTCTTCTTTCCTAGTACTTACTGTGAAAGAAAAAGCGGAAACATCACTTTAGTGTTGTTGGAGTTGGTATCACTAGCCCACGACTTCAGTCGTGGTGCACGCAATATTCTTGTATTATATTATGTATTCACAAGCTCCAGCTGATCCACTTTCTCCTGTGCAGTAGCTAAGATGTTTTCGATGTCTTCTTCTGTATTGATCACCTTCAGCACTAACTCGTCGATGATGTCTGCGACTTGCGACCAATTGTTCATTCGAGGAAGAGATTCGGTGTTTTGATGCAGTTCTTCTAGTTTATGATAATAAGGGATTTCTTGATTGACCTTTGGACTTCTCCAAGTCGAAACTCTACATCCGATACCACCCTCTAGCGTTAATAATTCATCGTTTTTAGCGGAGGTCGCAAAATTGATAAAGTCATAAGCCAATTGTTGTTTTTTACTGCCTGCTCCAATCACGTACATCCAATAGGCATTGAGAGAAACGCCTTCTCCACCTTCCCCTGCAGGGATGTAAGCCACATCCACTTTCCCTTTTACTTTAGAATCAGGACTCACTTCACAATTGGCGGCAAAGCCAAACCAGTTGACGCTTAAGGCTAATTCACCGTTAGCGAACGCTAAACCAGCTTCTACAGAATCAAACTCTCTTGATTTAGGGTGAATGGCCTCTTTGTTTTGTAAAGCTTTACGGTAGAATTTCATGCCTTCAACAGTCGCTTTCGAATGAAGCACCACTTTATCGTTTTCAGTGATTAATTGACCACCTCTTGTCCATAATTGAAGGCAGAAATCGAAGACAGTATTATGTCCATCAGGGTAAGCGGCGAAAGTCGTTCCGTATAAACCTGCTTGAGGGCGGTGGAAGAAAGAGGCGACTTCCATCAGTTCGTTCCATGTTTTGGGAACAGTCAGTGTTCTGTTGTATTTATTCTTGAAAGCCTCTTGTTCTTTCGCATCTTCAAAAAGGTCCGTTCTGTACATTAAGCACTCTGGTCCGTTATGAAATGGAAGCCCCATAACTGCATTTCCGAACCGTTGTTTTCCTAAAAGAGAAGGACTCCATGCTTCTTCCAAAACAGAGGAATCATCACCTATAAAAGGCATTAAATCAGCGATGGAATTACTGCTGTAAGCTTCCGTAATCCAATCGGTGTTCATTAATGCAATGTCCCAATCGCCGTTCTTCAAACCATCCTCTTTTAAAATAGTATCATAAAGAGGATGCAGGTCCATTGGTACAGCTTCCAATTCTACATCACATTTATGCCGTGAGCTGAAGTCGTCCCAAATCTTTTGGATAGCACTTTCAAAAGGGCCAAATTTACGAACAGCAATTCTCAACTTTTCCTTCATGATCCATAGCGTTTAGTTCTTTCAAAATTTCTTGCGTATGTTCTCCAATAGCCGGAGATCCTAATGTGGAAGTGAGGTATTCTCCATCAATTTTAATCGGACAACGAGTAGTTTTGTACTCGAATCCATCGCCCATTTTTACATTCTGAATCATGTTGAGGGCTTTAAAACCATCGTGTTTGAAAAGGGTGTCCCAATTCAATACATCCGCACACCAGATATCGGCAGGTTCTAAGATCGAAAGCCAATGTTCAGTAGTTTCAGTCAGTAAATGACCGGCTAGAATATTCTTTATTTCATCTCTTTGTGTAAACCAAGTATCAGGCTCAGGGTAGTTTGCCAAAGAAGGGCAACCGAGTAATTCTCCCAATACAGGAATGGCACCCATAGCCAAAGCTAAATGCCCGTTTTTCGTAGCATAAACCCCATAAGGAGCACCTAGATAAGCATGTGCATTATTGCTTGCTGTTCTTACCGTAGGTTCGCCACCATCGTGGTAATATGTAGTGATGGTTTCGAATTGGAAATCCAAAATCGATTCCAGCATACTTATTGAGACCTTACTTCCTTGATTGGTCTTGAATCTTTTGATTAAGGAGGCGATAAGACCTTGTGCCAAGTGAGCACCCGCCAAAATATCGACGATCGCAATACCCATAGGTACCGGCCCTTTGTCAGCATTGCCACTCAGCCATGTTACCCCTGATAAAGATTGCAACAGAAGATCTTGCCCAGGCTTGGCTGACCATGGTCCTTCTGATCCATATCCAGAAATATCACCGTAAACAATTGAAGGATTAATTGCTTTCACCGTATCATAATCCAACCCTAAACGTTCGATCACACCAGGTCTGAAATTGTGTACCAAAACATCCGCTTTTGCGATAAGCTTCAGTACTTTTTCTTTATCAATATCCGATTTTAAATCGGCTTGAAAACTCTCTTTATTTCTATTGATGGCTCTAAAAACCGAAGACTCACCATTGAGCATTACGTTGGAAACATAAAGCTGACGGCAGATATCACCTGTTTCGGGGCGTTCTACTTTGATGACTCTTGCACCAAGATCTGCCAATCGGAGTGTAGCTGATGGGGCAGACAAAAACTGGCTTAGATCAACTACTAATATATCTTTTAATGGAAGCATATTTTTGTCTTTATAAGTTAAACTCTTTGGCAATTGCATCTGTATCTTGACCCACTCTAGGAGCTGGTTTTGATGCAAATAATTTCTCATCATTTAAGCGGATCGGACAACGTGTGGTATGGATAAACTCGCCTGTGTCAAGCGGTAGTTTTTGATCCATTTCCAATACTTTATAAGCCTCATGTTGAAGCAGTTGTTCGTAGTCGAAAACGGCTGAACACCAAATCCCTGCTAGTTCGAAAAGATCTAACCATTCCTGAGTTGTTTTAGTGGCTAATATTTCACGAAGTGTATTCATAATTTCATCACGCTTCGTAAACGTTTCCTCTTCTGAATACCCTCTTAATTGATCTGTATCAAGCAATTCAACCAGTTTATCAAAGCCACCCATTGCCAAAGAAATATGACTGTCTTTGGTCGCATACACTCCATAAGGAGCACTGAGGTAAGCATGTCCAGATCCTTTTTCCGCTCTTTGAGGAAGTTTATTTCCATCGTTGAGGTACGTTGTGATGACTTCAAATTGGAAATCCAACATTGATTCTAATAAGCTCACTTCTACGAAAGCACCCTTCTTGGTTTTCGCACTTCTAAGCAAAGCGGCTAAAATCCCTTGCGTCAAATGAGACCCTGTGATGATATCAGCGACCGCCAATCCGAAAGGAGTAGGGCCGTCATTTTTATCGCCTGTAAGGTGTGCCAAGCCCGACATACACTGTACTAAAAGGTCCTGTCCGGGTTTAGCGGACCAAGGACCTTCAGTACCATAACCCGTAACAGTCGCGTATACAATTTGAGGGTTGATTTCTTGAACAGTAGGATAGTCTAACCCGATTTTTTCCATCACACCCGGACGGAAATTATGGGTCATCACATCTGCTTTGGCGATAAGTTCTTTTACTTTTTGTAGATCTTCTGTGTCCTTTAAATTGGCAGCATAAGATTCTTTATTTCTATTGAGGGTATGGAAAACCAAACTGCTTCCATCCACTCTTAAATTTTTAATGGCAATCTGACGCCCAGCTTCACCATGATTGGGACGTTCAATTTTGATCACGCGAGCCCCCAAATCTGCTAATCGCAAACCTGCGGATGGTCCTGCCAAAAACTGACAGAATTCCAACACCAAAAGGCCCTCTAATGGTTTTGAATTAGTCATTTTGAGAAAGCGATTTGATGTACAATTCATTTAATTGTTTCAATAGCTCTTTAGCATCACCACCCTTCATCATAAACTCACGAATAGGTGCACCGGCTCTATCTTGGAAATACATGTGACCGTTGTAACGTGGTCGTAAAAATGCACGGTCTAAAGCTGGAAGTGTATCGCTAAAGAAGTCCATGCACTTGCTGTTCACTCTTTGATCCGTCCATGCTTTTCTATGTCCAGGCTGACCGCCATTGTCAAAGAAAATTCCCTTTTGAACATCTAAAGATCCTGCAAACTCCAAGAACTTTGAGGCCAATTCTTTTTCTTCACATTTAGAAGATAAAGCCAAGCCTGTACCGCCCAACGTACTGATCAGTTTTTGATCCTTTATGGCCACCATATCATGGTACTTTAAAGGAACACGAGCATAGCCTTCACGTGAGTAATTCGTATATCCATAACCGAAAGGAGCGTACACATAATCGTCTGTTTTGGTCATGGCCTCACAAACTTTTATCGGGTTCCAATCGTAACTTTCTTCTTTAATATTTTCTCCTAAATCGCGAAGCATCTGAAGTGCTTTTAATCCGATTTCTTCTGAAACGACATGATCTTTAGTTTCACACACGTTTTCACCTAACGTAGAGCAAACCATGTAGAAACTCATTAATGTATCTTGAGGAATACCAGGGATCGCCACTTTTCCTGTTTTCGATAACTCCACTAAATCGTCCCATGTTTCTGGAAACTTCAATCCTTCTTTTTCAAAAAGGTCCGGACGGCTAGAAGCAACTGGAGTTGCTGCATCAATTGCCAATGCCCATTGATGATTATTGTAAGCGTAACTTTCGTGTGATCTACCCACCGTATTTTCTTCCAAATCTTTCATGAAATCTTGCGGAAGCAATGTATCCAAAGGCATAATCACTTGAGTTCGGGCAGCAAAACCGGCCCAAGGATGATCGATAATTAAGAAGTCATATCTTTCTGCCAATTGGTCTATTGGTTCATCAGCAAAAGCTTGAAGCGATCTTTTCTCCCAAGAGATCTGTACATCAGGATATAGTTCTTCAAAACGCTGTGAAACGGCTACTATTGAGGTAAATCCACGGCTGTGGTTCCAAGTAATTCCTTTTAACTTTTTCATTTCAGTTGAATATTTTTAGTCTAATTGTATCTTTTATTAATGCCCTATAGCTTCCGTTCCCATGCTACTTCCGTAAGTCATGGTTAAGAAAGAAATGATTAGCACGCCTAAGGCAAAGAGTAATGTATTGTAAGTTCGCTTGCTCACCTGTGACCATTCTTTCATCAGAATACCCAAGATGTAACTGAAGAAAATGAGCATAGACATGTGAATTACCCAGCTGGCAAATTTGAAATCACCCATTCTTACATGTGCCATATTGTAGAAGAAGAATTGCCCATACCATAATGCACCACTTAGAATAGACATTAGGAAGTTGGTGCCGATTGTTTTTGACCCAAGCCCTTTTACATCCACAATTTCTTTTAATGTTTTTTGCTTAATTCCTACAACCACAAACCAAACAAGGTTAGTCGCAAAAGCACCCATTGTCGATAACATCAGATTGGCATTTCCTTCGAAATAACCTGCTCCATGTTTTCCGGCAATTTCAGCAATTGGAGCACCTACTTCTAATGAGATACCAAACACTGCTGAAAGTACACCGGCTATTAAAGTGAGCATAAAACCTTTCTTCATATTAAAAGAAGGTTGGTTGCCTGTTTCAATATTTAAATTCTTAAGATCTTTTTCTTTTCTATATCCCGAAACCCCACAAAGTGCAATACCGATAAGTGAAATAAACATTCCCAGATAGATAATATTTCCACCCGGTTCATAGAATTTAGACACCAATTCACCATGCATAATCAACGGCACAATCGTACCCAAAATGGCAGAGATACCAATTGAAATGGTATAGGTAAGTGAGTACCCAATTTCTTTAATAGCATATCCAAAACACATGCCTCCAAAACCGTAAATCGTTCCTAAAATAAAAGCATTGAAGATTACTTCAGAAGGCGATTCTGCGAAGACTTCCCATAAATCAGGCACCGTAATGTAACCAATAACTAAAGGGAAAATAAACCAAGCGAAAGCGGCCTGAACCAACCAATAGGAATTCCAATTCCATTGCTTTACTTTCTGAAAAGGCACATAACAAGTAGATGCTGAAACGCCTCCCACTGCATGTAATAAAGTACCGATTATTGGATTTTGCTGCATTGTTTATTTCAAATATGAATAAGTGTTTTAAATATGAATGCAATAACACATATTATTTTTAAATCCGAGAGAGAAATGTATTTGTTACACATTTACCCCCTGTAAATGCATAAAAAGTTCAACTTTATACCCGCTTTGGGAGGGGTTTTAGGGGGAAGAGATGTGTTAGATATTTTCTGTAGGGTCTTTGTATTGCAATGTCCACGCGAATCATAAGAAGCAAGGCTAAATTTTTTTTTAATACTTTTAAAATGAAGAAAACCGCACCTTTATTAATCTAAAAGTGCGGTTTTTGGTTAGAAGTCAGAGACTTCTAAAGATCTAAAAAACACAAGAGACGCTGTCGCTTAACTCTTGCGCTAGGGAGTGGTACCACTGGCGCGAATGTTAAGCGCTAGCGTCATTCGTGTCCTATTGGTCATCAGAAATCTCCCGATTTCTAAATACTATTTATGCAATCTTTATTATGGTGGTTCAGCGGACGTTGCAATGCAACATCCCTACAACTCCATCACAAAACTAAAAGCATATTCTTTCACCGGTACCCAATACTCCTTCAATGGCTTTGGACCACAACTAGCATTACCAAGTCCAAGTATTTGAGCATCGATGCACAAAATGGTTTCTTTTCTCTTTTGGAGGAAAGCTGGACGGCAAGCTTTATCCAAATCTTTCGCATCATAATGTAATGCAGAGAAAATAAATGGAGAGTCTGATTTTACCTTCAAGGAAGTTTTCTTTTTGGAAGAAAGTTCTACCCAACGAATTCCCGAACGGGCACCGTTTTCTTGAGGAACAACGTAAGGAACAAAAAGGTCTGTTACCGTTGAATTATAGATACCCAAGTGAGCAGATTCTTTACGATCGGGGTAGTTTTCGTGAGGACCGAAACCGTACCAGTTCACATTTTCAAATCCTTCCTCTAACCCAAGTTTTAAACCAACTCTTGGTAGGGTTTCCATAGTTTCAAAACCTGTTGGAATGACGGTGTTCTCCATCTTGATAGTACCGTTTCCACTGATTTCATAGATGCATTTATGTTGAATACTACCAGAATCAGAAAGATATTCAAGGACTACATTTACACGAGCAAGTTCTTTAGAAATTTGTTCAGATTGGAAGGAAACCACTTTTCTTTTTAGTTGTTTCAAATCAGCGTCATCCCAGCTTTTTACAAATTGTCTGTCGTTTTCAATTGATGAACGGTAGACGTTTAATTCAGGTCCTTTGATGTCTCCATTCTGAGCAATAATTTCTTTATTGTTGGATAAGATGGATTCGATGATTCCTGTTGTTTTGTTGAAGTGAATGCTGAAGTTTTTACCATTTAAGAGTACCTTATTTCCGTTTTCCGATAAAGTAACTTTTCCTGAAGCTTTTGCTACTACAGGAGATGCTTTTTGAAGGAGGATTTGTTCTTTGGCTACTTCGTGTCCTGCTTCTGCCCAGCTTGTTGCTTCTTTTAATTTATAACTAAAATCAAGGGCATATTCAGCCGTTTTATCCATTTTTGGTAGTGATAGATTGAAGGCTTCTGAAGCTTCAGGTGCTAAATCTAATGCGGGGATTTCTCCATCTTTTACGGCTTTACCATCTTTTAGAAGGGTCCAACTTCCTGCGAAATTATTAAGGTTAGTAAAAGCGTACTTGTTGTGAACGATGAAGGTGTTTTCCTTGTTGTCGTCTGCTTTAATCGCAATGTATTGTTGTGCTTTTTTTACTTCGTAAATGGAAGGTTTTACACTTCGATCTGCAAAGACAATTCCTTTTGCACATTCATTTTCTAATTCCAGAATATCTGAAAAATCACCATCCACGGGCAGGGAGTCTAATGGATGATAATCTAATTTATGACTTTGACGAATGCTTCCATCATGCATTTTCTCATTATAGGTTTGATTGACCCAATCCCAAATATAACCGCCCAAAAATGAAGGGTTTTCTTCGACTACATTCCAATAATCCGAGAAGTTGCCCAATGAGTTGCCTTGTGCATGAGCATATTCAATCATGATATAAGGCTTGTTGTATTTTGGTTCCGCCCAAAAACTCAACTTCTTCCAATGCTTTAGGTTTTCAGTATTTTCAATAAATGGATACATCGAACTGTTCATATCAAAGTAATCTTTGGTGGCCCAGCAGTCCGTTTCTCTACCATCATAAGAGATAGGTCGAGTAGAATCAAAGCGACGGATGTAATCACTTAATAAAGCGAAGTTTTGTCCCCAACCGGATTCATTTCCTAATGACCAAAAGATGATGGAAGGGTGGTTTTTAGCACGTTCTACCATCGCTACAGCTCTATCTAAGGCTGTAGCCATCCAGCTGATATCACTGCCCGGTACGCCATTATTGCGGATAAAATAATCGGGTGTTTCCAAGGCTTCATCCATTACATAAAGGCCGTATTGATCACACAATGCATACCAGCGGGAATCATTAGGATGATGACTAGAACGGACGGCATTGATGTTATGTTGCTTCATCAATTTGATGTCTTGAATCATGGATTCCTCTGTCAAAGTTTTCCCCAATTCAGGATGTGATTCACCACGGTTCACCCCTTTAATCTTAATCGATTTTCCATTGACTAAAAGTTGTAGATTTTCGATTTTCACCTCACGGAATCCGAAGTTCGTTCGTGTCACTTCTACCACTTCATCTTTTGTATTTAAAAGCGATAATACCACTGTATATAAATTCGGGTATTCCGCCGACCAAAGTTTAGGATTTTCGATCATCGCAGAATAATCTAAAACGCTTTCGGCTCCTAAATTCCCCATACGCCAACCTAACTTCGGACTTTTATCTCCCGATTCATGCACTAAAGTACCGTCAGCATCATACAACGCTATTTTTACTTTATGTCCTTTGGCGACGATGTCTGTATTATTGAATACCTTGATTTTGGCATTAAACGTCGCATTTTTATATTCTTCATCTAAATCAGAAGTCAAATAGAAATCTCTGATTTGCACACCTGCACGACTTTGTAAATACACATTTCTGAAAATTCCGCTAAATGTCCAAGTATCACCCGACTCAAAATAACTACCTGTCGTCCATCGGTACACTTGCACCGCCATGGTGTTTTTTCCTTTCTTTAGATAAGGTGTAATATTGAAAACCGAACTTGTCATCGCATCTTCATCATAACCTACCATTTCACCATTGATCCAAAGGTAAAAGGCACTAGAAATGCCATCAAAATGAAGAAGAGTTTGTCTTTCTTCCCAATTTTCCGGAATCTCAAAAGTGGTTCTGTAGCTTCCTACGGGATTATAGTCAGGCACATTCGGAATACGGATTTGTTCTTTTTTGACCAACATCCCAATACCTCTATGAGAAGGCGTACCGTAACCATGACGTTCCCAACAAGAAGGCACCGGAATTTCTTTCCAATCCTCCACATTATAAGAAGGTAAATGAAAATCTTCTGGTTTTTCAGCCACACTTTCTACCCAATGAAACTTCCAATTGCCTGCAAGACTTTTGTAATATTCAGAAGCTTCGTAGTCTCCTACTAAAGCCGATTGTTCATTTGTAAATTGATAATGCGTAGTGGTGTGCGGTTCAGTTCCAACGGTATACACCTGCTTGTCTTTCCAAAATTCCTGAGCGTGTAATTGGAGGGAGAAGGCTAGTAAACCTAAGAGTAATATGAAGTTGCGTTGTTTGTATTTCATTATTATAAACGTGTTTTATGTAGTCAAATAGGTTTTATATGATGAATAATAGTTTGATAGTGAAACATCACCCTAATTCTTAAGAATTAAAATTAGCTTTTTAAAAGGTAGGGTAAGGTTAGTTTCTTTCAGAATAAAGTGTTGTGTAGAAATGTCTCTCCAAATTGGATAATTATTTCCCCTTCACAAATCCTTTTATAAAAAGAAACCACCTCAATGTAATTATCAAGGTGGTTTGAAATATTGATTGGAAAAGATACTTATCTAATCTGCTAATGTATTGATGAAAACAAATTGTCCGCCTTCATCTCCGACATTATGCAACGTACCAAACTGAGGAGCGTTCTCACTATTGTTGGCGACAGCATCATTGAATCTATAAAATAATTTAGAAGCAGTCAGAAATTTATCTCTATTTTCTTGAAGGTTTTTTAGAAGATATTTCGCAAATACACTTTCATCTGGAACCGTTTTGAGTGTACCGCTCGTCATGCCTTTTCTACTTCTTTTTTCATAATAATTAGTGATAGAACGACTCGCATCAGCAAAGGCACTTCTTGAAGGCTTGAAGATACTGCCACCAAAGCAAGAGTCTGAAATCAGTAGAATATGTTTCGCATCTATACCTTTTAGCTTTGTGCTCAAGTTGGCATTAGCGAGCCAATTGGAATCGTCACCCTCCACCGCATCAGATGGAAGCCAATAGCCTTCTTTTACTTTTTGATCATAAAAGCCATGTCCTGCATAGAAGATGATTACATTGTCATCATGTTTTACACTTTCCCTCAACTTATTCAGTGCTTGAAGTATTTCTGAACGGGTAGGGTTTGTTAAGAAAATGATATTTTTAGGAAGGAAACCGTATTTCTGTACCAATATGTCATTGAAGTTTTGTGCATCTCTTAGTGGAAAGCGGAGATCTTTTACAGAGTTATCTTTATAGTTTTGTACCCCAATGATCAGTGCATGATAATCACCCGCTTTTTGATAAACACTTGTGTTCGTAGGATTGGTAATGACCAATGCTCTTGAGGCGTTATTATTAGAAGGTTGTGAAGCGACTTCAGGAGTCGGTTGCGTATAAGTTTGTATTTGATCTGTGTTGATCTTAGAAACTCTAATGTAATCCACACTTATTGAAGTTCCTTCCGCAAAGAAACCCGTGATGTCCTGATCTTGTTGTAGTGGTTGATAAGGAAAAGAATAGACGAATTGCTTATTAATAAATATATGGTACCAATCGCCTATTTTTCTCACTAAGAAGTGATTGAAATCGTCTTTATGAAGAAGGTCTGAAAAGGTTTTTTCTACAAGGTTGTGTTCCACTCCGTTGGTCATTTCCTGTATAGTGTAATACCCCGTTCTTGTGAATCCAATTCCATAGGCATTTTGTCCGTCAGCAGACATACCCCATATTAATCCATTGTCATTGTTTTTCTGAAAATCTTCATGTTTGATGCTTGTTTCAATCTCAAAGTTTTCCAACTGATTATAGCCAAAACCAGATTTGATTTCAACCACCATTTCATCTTTGGAATAGGAAGTGAGTCGGTATTCCCCTTTCTTGATTTTACTCTCACGTACATCATCCGACAAGTATTTTACAATAGTCCATTCATTCCTGTTATCATCGAAATTTTCAGAAAGGACTGCTTGTTTGGCGTATTGGGGTATGGCATCAAACTTTCTGAAATCTTGTGCTATTATGGTTTGGGACAAGAATAAGAGTGATAGAAAGAAAAGTTTACTTATTTTTTTCATAGTAGGATAGTTAAGTACTGATTAGCAAGCAAATTACTATAATAAAAATAAAAACCGCTTCTATTTTTGATATAGAAGCGGTTTGATATATCTAACGGATAATAACTTTAACGAAGTTGTACCCTATCAATTTCATTAAGCGTATCAGGGTTCCAAACCACCATTTCTACTTTATTGCCTTCGACATAAAAAAGACAAACAGCATTTTCAACACTGAAAGATTGGGTGTGAGCACTCCATGGCAAAACTTCTTGAGCATAATATGGAGCTCCTGCAGCACCGTTATTGACTTGGTAAATAGGGCGTGAAATTTTGAGTTTCTTGTGTGGGTAATTATCAGGGTAGATAGGCATGTCCTTGGTCAATTTCAGCCAGTTATAATTATGCTCATCACCAGTGAGCATGGCCACTACCTTCTTACTTTTATTGATCAATATATCCAAGTATTGATCCCTTCTCTGTATAATTCCTTTGTCTACTGCCTTGCCTGCTACAAAAGGACGTTTTTCGTTGTTACCAAAGTACCACATGTCATCTCTAGCATGCCCTCCGTTAGGGAAGGCAGGAGTGTGCTGTGTCACAAAAATATGGTCAATGTTTTTATCTTTTTCATACATGGCGATAGTCTTTTTCAACCATTTCAATTGATTGTCCATAATATAACCATGCAGACCACCACTTGAATTTGTATTCTTACCCAATGATGGAGCATACCAATAATCGCTATTGAGTACCACCATAGCTACATTATCATAGGTATAAGAATAAACATTTTCTTTATAAGAAGGGAAATTAATTTCCTTGGAATTGGGATCGTATTTACTATTATCTTCACTTTCTAAGGAGCTGATAGGATTGACAAATGCTTCGGCATAGGCCGCTTCACTAGAGTTGGTAGCATAAGGGAAGTTGCCAATATAGGCTTTCACTTTTCCTTTTTCGTCTACAAACCTTTTTCCTAATATCTCATGATTACCCATCGTAGTATAAAAAGGGATATAGTGCCAATAAGGTTCAACCGCTTTTTTCCAATTGGTGTATTGAAGTTGTAATTCTTGATAGTCTGATAAATATCCATTAATCAAATCACCTGTAAATTGTATAAAAGAGGCGTCTTTACTATAAGCCAATGCTGCAATTTTTTTTATAATATAGGTATTTGCTCCATACACATCTCTTTCGCCGCTTCCGTGTCCTTGTCTACTGTCGCTTGAATACCCAAATACAAAGGCTTCTCGACTTCCTTTTGAAGGTGCTGTTTTAAAATGATATTCCTGTTGTATACCATCGTATTCTACATTGTAAGTATATTCTTTATTTGCTTGAAGGTTATCAATTTTCCAATGATGAAAGGTAGAAGCTGTACTTTCATTATAGGACTGACCATCAACGTTGGCTTTAGCCTTTACAGCCAAAGTTGTGCTAAACCACAGGTCAACACTATTATCAGTAATATTACTAACAAAAGGTCCTTCGTAAATGGCAGGAGCAATTGTAAATGGTCCATCTCCTTTTACACTTACCACACCATCAAAAATGATTTTTCCTTTAGGATTCGTAAAGCGGTAGCCAATAGATAGTTTCTTGTTTTCTTTCCAATTGACAAAGTCATAAGGATATTTGAAGTCATCTTTAATATTGATGGCTATTTTACCCTTCTTTAGCTTTTTATTAAATCTATAGATAGGCAATGGATGTTTCACTTGATTATAAGGAATAAGACCATACGTAATTTGTCCTTCTAGATCCCCAAAATCAATTTCAATACCGTCATCAGTACCTTTGGGAGTACCTACAACACTTTGAATAGTGTACTTAGGTTTACTGATTTTTTCATAGTACTTCGTACCATCTTCCACGTAATAAAGTTTACCCTTTTCATCTACTTCAATATTAGAATGAACAGCCGGCACTTTAATGTCTTGACCATAAATATTCCATGAGAATGTCAGTGATAGAAATAGGTAATTCAATAGCTTTAGATTAAAGCGAGATAGAGAAATAGTATACACTGTTTTAATAGTTAATTGTGAATTATTACTATAATTTATCATTAATAATTCACAATTAATAATTCTAGCTATTCATACTATTGATATACAATAGACCGTCACCAACATTAAATACTTTTTTTCCTTTTATTGTTTCTTCTTTAATAGGAAGAGTAAGATCAAGACCACGCTGGAGCAAAATTTCATAGATGATATCTTCTTCTGTACAGTGTTCATTTAGGTTTTGAGGTGTGATGGAAATAGAGTCGTCTTCATTTTGACTCCATGATTTGATATTGGAAGAGCTAATTTTGAAAACGGTAAATCCTAAATCCATTTTATCAGCATTTTCGGGGTCTTCTTTCCTTATTTTTTGCTGTACTTTGTTGACCCTGTCGATGCCCACATCAGAGATAAGTTGGTAGCCTTTTTTGTAGGCTTCATGTTTTTTTGCAATAGGTTCTGGTATTTGAACCATGATAAAATTAAGCTGTTTTTGATTACCTTGATTCAGCTCTAATACAGCATGGGCGGTAGTGGCTGAACCTGCAAAAAAGTCGAGTACAATATCATGAGGTTGGCAGATCGGTTCGATGATTTTTTTGCAAACGTCCACTACTTTTGGAGTGTCAAAAGAGACATCAAGTTCTTTTAGTTTTGCATCATCGCTGCCCCCGTAATAGATCATAGAAGAAACGTTTTCAAACATATTTTCCTCCAAAAGATATTTTCGATTGGGTTGAGTAGTTTCATCTGCTCCAAATAAAATTAAATCGTCTTTTAGAAGTCTTTCCATCGTAGCAGGAGGGTTTCTCCAGCCACGAGCAGGAATAGGGCATGCTTTTTTTGTGACAGGATGAACCAAAGGAATAAAATAGTCGTCAGGTGCTTGTTTTTTGTTGGGCCAAGCCATAGAAACCGGACGGTAGACTTTACCTTTTTCATCAATGAGTTGATAGGCTTTTTCACCTCCGCTAAAATCTTGCTTTCTCATCCATGCTTTCAATTCCTTTCGAGCCATGGAGAGTCCTTTCGTTTTGACTAATTCATTGGCTTTGGCTATGATTTTTCCTGCATTTTCTTTTACTCTTTTAAATGCATTTTTCTTTTTGAATTCATGAATGTCTTTGCAGTAAAGCAATATGGATTCATGTTGGTAGGCAATGCCTTTGGAATCCCCTTTAGGATTGCGTTTATCCCATACAATAGTACCCAATCTATTATTTTCACCATAAAGCTCATTCATGATTTTTTCAAGATTAGCATACTCATGTTCATCAATGTGAATAGCAATTACTCCGTCTGCTTTGAGCAAGTTTCTTGATATACTCAATCTTGGATACATCATATTCAGCCAATTCGTATGAAACCTTCCTGTAGTGTCAATGTTGGCTGAAGATAATTTGCTCTTTTTGTCTTTTTGAGTCGTAGTTTCAAGGTAGTTTTTGATATTGTCTTTATAATTATCCTTATAGACAAAGTCTTTTCCCGTATTATAAGGAGGATCTATATAGATGAGTTTTATTTTCTCTTGATAACTTTTTTGGAGTATCTTGATCACCTCAAAGTTATCGCCCTCAATAAATAAGTTTTTGGTGGTTTTATCTCCATAGTTTTTTACTTTTCTTAGTGTTCCCTCCGAAGGCTCTTGAGTAGATTGTATGGCCTCTTTTTTTCCTTTCCAAGTGAAATTATAGAATTCCTCTTCATCATGATCATTGGTTAAACCCAAGTGATGGAGCAATGAAGTTACATCCACCGCTCCGTCTTTTACCGTGTCGGGGAAAACTTTACTCAACTTTTCAATATTATCTCTGATGATATTCAAGCTGCTCACAAACTCTTTAGGTTCTTTACTCTTCATGTTCATTTTTTTCTGCGAAAATGTCCTTAAAATTATACAAAATGAGCGTATTATCGTTATACAACTCCTATTTATTTAGGTAGTGGATAAATTCTGTCATGTTCATGATTCCAATTTCCTTGATCTCAAATTTTGAAGAAGGAAGGGGAGTGTTGAAAACTTTTACAGTATTAATATCATCGATGTAATCAGGCTTTTTGGTGTGGTAGTTATAAAGATATTCTAATTTAATTCCGGTATTGAGAATGAGCTTCGCAATGAGTTTGAAGTTGGGATAGTCATCTTTATACGGAGTCCATTTTCTGATATGAATCTTTGATCTTTTAAGCTCTATGATATGTGAGATTTTGTGGTCGGTATCTAGTTTTATCAAATCAATATCCGTGACTTTGATGGTACTGCCAAGGTTTTTTCTTTGCCATTTATGATAAAAACTAGAGGTCTTGTCGTTGAGGTATTTTGCCGTAGCATTGTTGGTGATAGGTAGGCCATATTTCTTAAAATATTCAGGTAAATCTGCTAGTTCAATTTTCCTTATTTCTTTAGACGTTTTCAAATCCACAATAGCCACATCTCGCACTTCAGGTTTTGTGATAATAAACCGAAGTAAAATCAAAGGGATATTGGTCCTTTTATACAGTTGTTTTAATGGAAGCCAAAGGTCTGTTTCCGATGGCATAAGTTGGGGATGTAAAAGTTCTTCTTCACAAGTCACGCCAGAGACAGCCACAAGAAGTTTGGGAGCACTTTGATGATCACCATAGATCAGTTGCCATTGGTTTTTGATGACAAACTTAAAGTCTTCAATGTCGTTTTCTCTGATGTAGTCAATAGCCGCATTGGAATTGTAATAATCCATAAGTTAGAGTTTTGAGGTTGTTTTTGAGTAAATAGTTACAGTACACACCTTTCAGCAGTGGCTTGAAAAGTGTCAAAAAGCTAGGGTATATTGAAGAGACAACAGTAAGCAACTGTTGATGAAAACTAGAACATATCTTAAGTTCTAGGCCAAGTAAAACCAGTGTTTTGATGAATCATGTCTGCCTTATTTGATCGTTAAGCCTTCAATAAATAGTATTAGTTTATGCTTTTCTGAGCATAAGTTTAGCTTTTAAGTTTTTTATTGTCTATAAGCTAGTAATTTTTTTTAATAATATAATATTAATGCGCTGTAAACTAAGTTTTCGATGACATTCTATTGATAATTCTACAAGCCTTTTATGGTATCCTTTCAAACTCTCTTTCTTCTTCATTTTTGTCTTAACACAAAAACGAAGCAAAAAAGTCAAGGCTTAGAAGTCAAAAGCTAAATTCCATTTCTCTCGCCTCAATGATTTTAAACTCGCTAAAGCTCAAACAGAAAATCATTTTTAACGGCTCAATACATGAAATTCTTAACGCTTTTCCCTTCAAGGCCGGGGATAGGACTACCAAACTAATAAGATGGAAATTCCATCGGTATTTCTACAAGGTAGCTTGAAAGTAGATTCTATTAAATCTTGTAGAAAGATAGTTTGAAAATCAATGATTATATTTTTGAAATACAATATTGCTTTGTTGATTATAAAGACTTTCTTTCCTTATTAAAGCTGAAAGTGAAAAAATACTCCCCCTAAAAAATAATAGGATTATAAGGTAATAATTCCTTGAATCCTCTGCCGCTTAAAAATTACCCGATTTTTCATACTATTTATACGGTATCTCTACTTCCCTCTTTTTTATCTTGAGGCATTCAATAAAGCACTGAATTAACAAAACTATCAAAGTATGAGATCAATTTATTTACTATTACTTTCTCTATTATTTCTTTCTTGTGGACAGAATGAAGTACTAGAAGTCGCATCGCCTGATGCTAAAAACAAAATCAATTTTTCTATTGACGAAAAAGGACGTGTTTTTTACGATATTCAAAGAATTGACCGTCCTGTTCTGACGAAATCAGCCCTTGGTTTTACATTAAAAAATACAGATTTGAGTGATGACTTTGAGGTACTTTCTTCCTCGGTTACATCAAGCTCTACAACTTGGGAAACCGTCTGGGGGCAACATCAAGAAGTATTGAATCACTACAATGAATTGACCTTACATTTGAAGCAAAAGAAAAGCGGTATTTTAATTGACATCATAGCAAAAGCATTTGATGATGGGATCGCTTTCCGTTATGCCTTTCCTGCACAAAACAAGCTGAAGGATTTTGTCATAATGGATGAAAAAACAGAGTTCAATTTTGCTGGTGACTACAAGGCTTGGTGGAACTTTGCGGATTATGATAATTATGAAAAGGAGTATTATAACTCTCCAATTACTTCTATTGGTGATACGGTGAATTTTGCACGAAGACCCGATAAAGAAGAACGTGCCAATATGTGTAACACACCTTTAACAGTGGAGGTGAGTGATGATTTAGTGATCAGTATTCATGAAGCAGATTTGACAGATTACGCAGGAATGAATTTACTGAATCAAAAAAATGGTCCAAAACTTAAAGCCCACTTGACACCTTGGATGAATGGAGATTTGGTAAGAGCAAAAACACCTTTTCAAAGCCCTTGGAGAACGATACAAATGGGTGAAAACGCAGGTGATTTAGTGGAGTCCAATATGATTATGAATTTAAATCCTCCTTGTGTTTATGAGAATACAGATTGGATAGAAACGTATACTTACATCGGTATTTGGTGGGAGTTGCATATTGGGAAAACCTCATGGGCGGAGAAGACGCAATTCGGAAAACCATTGTCTAAAAATAGACCTCATGGTGCCACGACTGAAAACGCCAAATACCATATTGATTTTGCAGCAAAACACGGTATTAAAGATGTATTGATTGAAGGATGGGACAAAGGTTGGGATGATATGACGGGATCGTGGACCGGTTATGGCATTTTTGATTGGAGTACTTCTACAAGTGATTTTGATATTCAAGAGGTGTGTGACTACGCCAAAGAAAAAGGGGTAAGAATGATGATGTATCATGAAACGATTTCGGATATCGATCATTACGAACCAAGGATGGATACGCTCTTTAAAATGTGTAGCGACTTGGGGATTAAAACGGTAAAAGTAGGGTATACGGGTGATGTAAATTATGATTATGAACGAAATACTTATAGACAACATCATCATGGACAATACATGGTACGTCACTACAAAAAAATGATTCAGACGGCAGGGGAACATCAATTGTTGATCATCAATCATGAACCCATCAAGTTTACCGGCGAACAGCGTACTTACCCGAATATCATGGCGCGTGAAGGGGTGAGAGGACAAGAGTATAATGCATGGAGTAAAGGAAATTCCCCCGAACATGGCGTGGTACTTCCTTTTACAAGAATCTTAGGAGGTCCCATTGATTTTACACCAGGTATTTTTGAAGTGATGCTTCCGCAGAGAAAGTGGGCGAAATTTGAAATCCGTGTAAGAACGACTGTAGCAAAGCAATTAGCCTATTATCTAACGATGTTCAGCCCGATTCAAATGTTGGCAGATTTACCTAAGAACTATGAAGGAAAACCTGCTTTTGAATTTTTGAAAACAGTACCGACCAACTGGAGTAAAACCAAAGTGTTGAATGCGAAAATAGGGGATTACTATACAGTTGCTCGCAAGGAAAGAGGAACGGATAACTGGTATTTGGGAAGTATCACAGACGAAAATGCTCGTCAGCTTACAGTAAAATTAGATTTCTTGGATGCTGATAAAACGTATGAAGCGATCATCTATGCCGATGGAAAAGACGCAGACTGGGTCACCAACCCTTACCCTGTAGAAACCTCTAAAAAGCAGGTGACTTCAAAGGACGAATTAGAAATCAAATTGGCAACAAGTGGTGGGCAAGCTATCGCATTTATCGCTCAATAATTAAATCGACAAACAACAATGAATAATATCAAAAAATATAACCTGCTATTCCTACTCTTTGTGGTAATAGCGGCATGTGGTACGAAGGAAACTTCGCCAAGAGCAGAAGCTGATTTTAATGAAAACTGGCAATTCTATTGGGCAGATTCCATTGATTCCGAAATGGTAGAAAAGGATAAGGTACAATGGAGGGAAGTGACGCTACCACACGATTGGAGTATAGAAATGGAGTACACTCATAAAAATACGGCAGGATGTACCGGTTATCTTCCGGGAGGAATAGGATGGTACAAAAAAAGCTTTTTGATGCCTACTGATGCAAAAGATAAGGTGACATGGATTGAGTTTGATGGTATTTATAGAGATTCAAAAATATGGGTCAATGGCAAATATGTGGGAGGTAGACCTTATGGTTATTCTGCCTTTAAAATCGATTTGTCAGACCATTTAAACTATGGAGAAAAAGCGAATGAGATTATTGTGAAGGTGAATCGAAAAGCCTTCATGGATGCTCGTTGGTATCCGGGAAGTGGCATTTATAGGAATGTTGAATTAGTTACTGTTAATCCTGTCCATATTGCACATTGGGGGACTTTTGTAACCACACCCGATGTAAGCAGGGAGAAAAGTACAGTGGCGATTAAAACGTCTGTTTTGAATGAAAGCAATACTCCGCAAGATATTAAAGTCACTCAACAGATCAAGAACTCAAAGGGTATTTTAGTCAAAACGACCTCTTCAGTTCTTCAATTGAAAGTAGGAGAAAACAGTCTGAAGCAAGAAATGATGATAGAGAAGCCCTTCCTTTGGTCCGACGAAACGCCAAACCTTTATCAGATGGTCACTACTTTAGAAAATAGTGAAGGTGAAATTTTAGATGAATACACTACTCCATTCGGTGTAAGATCTATTCGTTTTGATGCTAAGAGAGGATTTTTCCTCAATGGAGAAAATAAAAAATTAAAAGGTGTGTGTTTACATAATGATGCAGGTGCAGTGGGAAGTGCCGTTCCGGTGGATGTGTGGAGACGTAGACTTCGAATCTTAAAAGAAGCGGGAGTCAATGCTATCCGAACGGCACACAATCCTGCCTCGGCTGATTTTATGGATTTGTGTGATGAAATGGGCTTCTTGGTACAAGTGGAGGCTTTTGATGAATGGACCGTCAATAAAAATAAATGGATTGATGATAAGCCGAATGCTTGGAAATATGATTTTGGAGCAAAAACAACAGGCTATGGACCTCTTTATGAGGAATGGGCTGAGCGTGATTTAAAAGATATGATTCGTCGTGATCGCAACCATCCTTCTGTCATTATGTGGAGTGTGGGGAACGAGATCGAATGGACGTTTGGTTATTATTGGAAAACAGCGATTTCTAACCAAGATGATTTCAATAAGGTACTGAATAAAACAAGTGGTGGGAACTTACAATTGGTAGCACTTGCCCGTCAATTGCATCAATGGGTCAAAGAAGAAGATACTACTCGACCTTCTACTGCGGGTGAAGTGTTACCTCAGGCGGGCAACCTAACAGGTTATTGTGATGCCGTAGATGTAACAGGGTACAATTACCAATCTCATCACTATGATGCTCATCACAAAGCGTATCCTGATCGAATTATTTATGGTTCAGAGAATTTTGCACAATGGCAAGAATGGAAAGATTGCTTGGATAGAGATTTTATTTCAGGAGTCTTCTTGTGGCCGGGTATCAGTTACTTGGGTGAAACAAGCGGTTATCCTAGCAAAGCATTGGATATTGGTCTTATGGACATTGCAGGCTTCAAAAAGCCAGTGTATCATTTCTTCAAAACATTCTGGCAAGAAAAACCTACGGTCTATTTTGGAACACAAAAAACGGAAAGCTCTCATTATCTTCTAGAAGATGGAAAAGTGGTAGAAAATCCAAAGAAAAAGAGACCTACAAAATGGCATTGGGCAGCGTTGAATAATCATTGGAATTATCAAAATAAAGAATCTGTTTACATTGAAACTTATACCAATGCTGAGGAAGTAGAGTTGTTCTTGAATGATCAATCACTGGGATCTCAATATCTAAAAGACAATGAAGACCGCATTTTAAAATGGATTTTTCCTTTCGAAAAAGGGAAGTTGAAAGCAGTGGCTAGAACTCATGGAAGTGTAGTGGCAGAATATGAAATTAAAACAGCAGATCAACCACAATATGTCCAAATGAACCTGGATCAAAACAAGGTAAAAGCCAATGGAAAAAATGTGGTACATGTAGTGGCTCAACTGCATGATATCAATGGCAACCCTGTAAAACACCTCAATAAAGAGATACAATTTAAGGTGAAAGGTGATGCCAAAATTATTGGTATTGATAACGGTCAAAACAATAATACAAACCCTTTCAAAGCGGATCACTGTATGACTTCAGAAGGCAAAGTGTTATTGCTGGTTCAAGCAGGTAAAACCCAAAACGAAACAGTGGTTGTAGAGGCTTTAATGGATGATGTAGTGGTGGGAGAAAATGAGTTTGAGATGACTTTTTAGAAGATGTTTCTAGAAATAAAAAACACCACAAGCTACAGCACTTAAATTGTATCTTGTGGTGTTTTTTATATTGAAATACAATATTTTAATCTAAATCATTCCTTTTACGATTCTATCTTTACCTTGAAAGTCCTTAATGATTTCAGTATTAGTAAAACCTCTTTCTGTTAGAAGCTGTTCTGTTTCTTTCCCAAACTGCTCATTAATTTCGAAGTAAAGCCAACCGTTTTTCTTTAACCTTTTTTGAGCGAGATCAGCAATTCTTCTATAAAAAATCAAAGGATCTTCATTCGATACATACAGAGCCAATTCGGGCTCATATCGTACCACATTTTCATCCATAATCTCTTTCTCAGCCTCTGTGACATAAGGCGGGTTACTCACTATGATATCAGGTTGATCAAGATCGTCTAGATTTTCTTCTAATATATTTTTATGGGAAAATTGCGTAGTTGCTCCTAGTTTTTTGGCATTTTCG
Source organism: Flammeovirga sp. EKP202 (assembly GCF_014534745.1). Lineage (GTDB taxonomy): Bacteria > Bacteroidota > Bacteroidia > Cytophagales > Flammeovirgaceae > Flammeovirga. The sequence continues at coordinate 35,660 of NZ_JACVVP010000036.1, read as the reverse complement.
GTGGCCTTCTCCAATGCATTTTTATTGATATCTAATCCAATGGTTTGAAGATTACTTTCTAAAGCTAGTGAAATTGGAATACATCCAGAACCTGTACCAATATCAATCAACAAGCCTTCTTTATGATTTTGGAGAATATGCCATACCAACTCTTCCGTTTCTGATCTAGGAATTAAAGTATCTTGATTAAGCAGGAATTTTCGCCCATAAAAATCACCTTCCCCAATGATATATTGAATCGGTTCATGATTCAAAAGTCTTTTCAAATCGCTATCATAAGTAGTGGCGGCAATATCGATCTCTTTTTGATCTAAAAGTATGTTTACTTTTTCGAGTTGAAGGCGTTCTTCTAACCAAATATAGGCAATACTTTGTGCCTCATTTTCTTCGTATACAGCGGTTAACGCTTGGGTTAATTGTTGATGTAATTCTTTCGCCTTCATAGATTTGTTTTTCTTTTTATTGCAAAACTATTTATTGTCTTCCACTTTTTTTGTTAATGACTTCTTAACAGGACTTAAAACGCTTTATGAACTTGTTTGTTTTGCCTAAAGTCACTTGTTTTTTCCTGAAAAAATATCATATTTGAAACGATGTTTCATTTTTTCATATGACTGTCACAATACTACGAATTAAATAATTAGCACGAAAAGTACGAAAATGATTAAAACTCGAAAAAATGCGGCTCCCTCTAAAGAATCCATGGTTGAGATGACTATACAGTATGTTTTAGATGGTGGGGAGTGGTCTTTAAGAAAATTAGCGGCACACTGTGGTACAACTACCAAGGTTTTTTATACTCGCTTTGATGGTGAATACGGCTTGGTAGATGAGATCGTAAAGCTTATTGGTGAAAGAAAAGCCAAGCAATACCAAGAATTAGAACAAACAATCGCTGCCTTCTATCGTTTTGAAATTGACTTCTTCTATGACAATCAAATTCTCATTCAGTTTTTAGAATCAAAAGGAAGAGGGGCAAACCCGTTTATGAGATACATACGAGATGCGTATATGTCGCTTTTTGATGGGGATGTCAACAAGATGATTTTTGCTGGTACTGTAATGTTAGGAGCACAATCAATGCTTGCAAGAGATATAAAAGTAGAACACGAAGTAATCATTGAGTACCTGACAAAAGGATTACAATAAGTATTACTAGTGTGTTGCAAAAGGGAGGTCTAAATCCATGAAATAGGGTTTAGGCCTTTTTTATTGGGTTCTATTTCTTAAAATATCATAAAAAGAAAAAGGTCGTGCTCATAGAGCAGGACCTTTAACAACTTAGCTAAAAACTAAAACCAATTAAAAATGAGTTCTTTATAAATATCCTCTTGATGATAAATCAAGAGTACTTTTATGACTTTTTTTGTTTCGTACTTATCTAACTGAATTTCTGTACTTTTTGTTCCCTTAAGAACTAAACTTTAGTACCTTTTAACTCCTTCTTAGAAATGTACATTACAAATGTCAGTAAAATCCTATAATTATGCAATGCATTTGATAGAAAAAGTTGAGGCTTACGTAATGTTTTTCTTGTTTATGTTATAAAAGTCCACTTTTAAATGCTTCAAACTACCTAAATTGTGTATACTTCCTTGGTTATTTCTAGTAAAATTATCGTACAAAAGCAATTTCGTTAATATTTGTTGTGAATTTCTGGGATTTATTTTCTTGTTTCATGTCAAAAGGCTGACGAGCCGATAACCGTTGAGAAGCAAAGACTAAGGTGTTTTTTCCATACTTTCTGTTAATACGATCTAGCGTGCCTAATAGATGAAATTTTTTTTCAACCTTATTACTGTCGTGCACATTGTTTAGTGTCTGTTGAAAAGACTGATTAGGTGTGATTTTCATAAGATGTACTCCTGCTTTTTTATAGTTATGTTTTGCTTTGAAAACTTTTTTTAACAAAACCGTCATTATTTTTATTAAGATGGCGGTGTCATCGGTTGGAACATCTAATGTAATTTTCTCACTGGCATAGTAGTGATTTTGCTCTCTGTGTTTATCTGTCATTACAAAAACAGAAATTTGTTGTGTTAGGCTATGTTGTTTCCGAAGCTTTTCTGTCACTGAAGCCACAAAACCACACATGATCTCTTTCAGCTTATACCAATCATTGATAGGTTGGGCAAATGTTCTAGCAGTACCTATACCTTGTTTTGCAGGAGGTCTTTCTTTAAAGCTATGGCACCTAACGCCTTGTAGTTCCTTATAGATACGCCAAACAGGCGCATGCCATTTCTTCTTAATATAAGCTTCTGGAAGTTCCATAAAGCTGCCAATAGTAAATACATTATGCTCTTGTAATGATTTGCAGTGCTGCCGACCAATTCCCCAAAGTTCATCAATGGGCCAATGTGCAATGTATTTTATATCTTCCTGATAAGACCTTAGCTCACAAACTCCTGGGAAGTTAGGATCTTTTTTGGCAATGTGGTTGGCTAGTTTTGCCAAGGTTTTCGTACTTCCAATCCCAACCGCTACTGGAACACCTGTCTGTTTTTTGATGTTTTCCCGGATTAATGTTCCAATACCAGTGGTTTCTTCAGTATTTGTAAGGTCCAGAAAAGCCTCATCAATAGAATAGACTTCAATAGCAGAACCATATTGTCTCAATAATGCCATGATACGTTGTGATAAACTAGCATACAGTGCGTAATTCGAAGAGAAAACGGCCACTTCTTGCTTTTGCATTACAGATTTCATTTTAAAGAAAGGTGTTCCCATCTTAAAGCCGAGTGCTTTCGCTTTTTTATTGCCAGCAATTACGCACCCATCATTATTGGAAAGCACAACTACGGGTTTATCTTCCAAATCGGGTCTGAAAACAATTTCACATGATGCATAAAAACTATTACAATCAATGAGTGCATATTTATGTTGAGGTCTCCCTAACAAGTCTCTTGTCATTTTCTAATTTCCTTTAAATGTTGAATCGATATTTTTTGATAGTGTCTAATTGCTAAAGGGAGAGCAGTTGTAAATATAGTAATGTTTATTTATTAATCAATTTATGTTTAAAAAATAATCATTAAATAATTTTTAATGTTATATCATTCTATCTCTATGATACTGAATTGAAAAGGGACGGATTAGATAAATTAATTTCTTTTTATCAAAAATTTTTAAAGAAAAGTGATATGTAAAATACTGACTTTGAATGTGTAGTAAAAAAAAGATTAAAATTAACATTTGTTTATTATAAAAAAGGTAGGGGGAAAGTGGGGTGAGGTGTATAAGATATAGGAAACACAAAAGAGCATAATATTTAAAGTGAGTGATTGCTTCATTTTGAATTGAAGATATAAAAATGATTGTATTGAGTAAATCAGTCATTAAAGATTATAGCAATGAGAAATAGTTAGTTTTTGGGTTGGAAAAGAGCTTTGCTTTGCGGAGCTCTTTTTTATTTTATAAGGTTTTTAGAAATCAGGAGATTTCTGTCGTCTACAAGTTACATCGCTATTGCTTAACATTCGTACCAGTGACCATTCTACCCATTAGTATGGTAATGCTTTCATCGGCTTTGAAAGTTTGTAGAAATGTAATTTGGTAGTTGACGAAAAACGAGTTAAAAGTGTATTAAAATTCAGATGTTCTAATCTATTTCTCAAAGTTAATTGTTAATGCAAATCAATAAATCGAACGCTATGAGGCACTTAGGAGTTTAAAAATAAAGTAAACATTATTAACCCATTTCATTGCTGAAGTAGTTAATGTGTAAGAAATGAAAGCATTGTAATACTTAAGGAACAAATACTATGAATATCTCATCATCTTTTCTATCAGAAATTTTAAAGGAAAAATTCTACGAATATATTAGTTCTGCAGATCTAGTAGAGGGGTTGAAGTTAGCACGTATTGCGCATGAGGGGTTAGCACCAGATGATCAAGAGGAATTGAAGGTATTTATAACTGCCCACAATGTGCCGCATTTAGAGGCGATTATTGAGGAGTTAAACAGAAGAGTTTCTTTAAAATCAAAAATTGCGGATTTACAAGAAGAATTAGATCGTCTTGTGAATATCCAATTTAGCAAAGACTTAAAATATAATGTGGAGGAAGAGATAAATGCGTACATGGATCGAATTATTCTATTGGAAACATGTAATATGCATCAAAACTAACCTTCTTTCAGCCAGTTATGATTCTATATAAAAAGTACAATATCAGGGTCTTGTAATACAAAATTGTGTTGCAAGACCTTTATTTTTTTTCTTAAAATACTTTAAAAGTCCTATCTTTTTTTTGTAAATTCAGTCAACATAACGCAGTACTATCATCCCTAAGGATCTATTTCATGTTGAACACTACTAGAAAATTACGCAAGAGATTTATTGAGTTTATTAATCAATTCTCTGTAGAGGAATTAAATACTATTCCTGTTGGATACAACAACAACATCATTTGGAATTTCGGACACGCAATAGTCACCCATCAACTGCTTACTTATGGCCTTTCTGGCCTGACGCCACCAATGGACAAGAAATGGATCAAGATGTTCCGTAAAGGATCAAAACCAGAACGAAGCCTTTCTGAAGACGAAGTCAATGAACTGAAGTACTTGGCACTTTATCTATTGGAGAAATTAGATGAAGATCAGGTAACAGGTATTTTTAGAAAATACCAATCGTATGTGACAGGTCTTGGTGTTAGAGTTCACACAGTGGCAGAAGCTGTGGAATTTAATAATGTACACGAAGGAGTACATTTGGGGTATGCCTTGGGTATGAGAAAAGCATTGAAGTATGAGGGAAAACGACAAGAAGAAATCCGTAAAGAAGAAGTGGTTGTTGTTACTCAGTAGTTTTTTATCAAGGAAGGAGAAGAAAATGGAGAGGAGGTTACAAATCCTTTTTAGACTTTTATCTAAACCTTGAAGAAAGAAAATTTTATAAAGCGGAAGGTGTGGAGTAAAAACTATATTTTCCGCTTTTTTATGATGAAATTATAGGTAGGTTTTGTCAGTTATTGGATACGATTACTACTTATTAAAAAACGTACAAAGATGTCAGAAAATAAAAGTTATCAACCCATAGCATGTGCCACTTATGATCAGTATGAAATATGGGCCATGCATAAAACACCTCTTCATTTTCAATTAAAAGAACGTGAGATTAAAGCAGTGATAAAAACGCTTGTTGTAGAGGAAAAAGTAGAATATGCCGTACTTGATAATGGGGAGAAGGTAAGGCTGGATGAGATAGTGAAAGTGGTAGAAATATTGTAATTAAATTATCAATCGAGGTTTCAGCTATCTTTAAGGATATTCCTACCAAACTAAAATGATATAGAGCTCAATGGTGCGAATGTTAAACGAAAGTGTCATCAGTGCTCTTCAGGTCATCAGAAACCTCCTGATTTCCAAATATCATGAACATTTGAAAAATTGGTTTACAAAGTATTCAGAGCCACAGAGGTTGCGGTTTGTAAGATAGAACTTATGGATTACCCGTTAAAGTGGTGGCTAAATTAAGGCGAACTAAGGTGGTTTGTAAATACCTCACCCTATTTTTTGTATGCTCCTTTTTATTTTGAAGACATTATTTTCTTAATGTAATGATGTAAATAAAATGAGTGATTATTTAAAAGATTTTGTGAGACTACTACCCCTTTTGATGGTTTGTATTTTTGTAGGGTGTTCAACATCCCAAAAATCTCCTCAACTTACCTATGGGATTAACCCCGATGCACTGAAGATAGATGTAATTGTAGAGGAGCATGGTATGGCAGATCCACATGCTCTGATGAAAGGAGATACACTTTATATCATCTGTGGACACGATCAGACTTGGCATCCTATGACTTCTTTCCCCATGGATAGATGGGAAGTATGGTCCACTACTAATTTGAAAGATTGGGAATACCATAGGAGCATTCACCCTAAAGATTTATATATAGGTGATTTACCCAATTGTTTTGCTGGGGACATCTGCGAGAGAAATGGCAAGTATTATTGGTTTTTCTCTAATCGATATCATAATACAGGTGTGGCTGCAGCTGATCAAATAGACGGTGAGTACAAAGATTTACTTGGTGAACCCTTACTTCCAACAGATATCATAAAAGAGTCGCCTTATGATCCTGAAATTTTTGAAGAAGATGGCGTTTATACGATCTGTTTTGGTAGTGGAACTTATTATATGGCTACACTTTCAGAGGATATGAAATCGCTTACCACAGAACCTCAACCTATCTTGGTACAAACGAAGGAAGGTAAAAAAGTGAGAGTGAGTGATAAGTCGACTTTATTTAAAAGAGGAGATTGGTATTATCTGGTGTATGGTGACAAGTACGCTATGGCTAAAAATCTTTACGGTCCTTATGAATTTCAAGGCGCCTTTTTGGAAGGAGGTCATACGAGCTTTTTCGAATGGACTGATGGACAATTGTATGTTTTACAAGAAAATCATGATATCAGTGCTTTTTACAGAGGAGCAAGCTTAAAACCAGTATTTTTTAATCAAGACAATACCATTTTGATTCCTGAAGATGACCGAATGTATCCTGCTCCAGGAAGGCCTTTCCAATTTAAGAAAAGTACGATGGGGTGGATGGCACTCAATGGCACAAAAGTGGTCTATGATGAAGGTAAAATTAAGGGAGAAATTGATGAAAATAATGCAACTATTCAAAGTGCTCCTTGGCTATATACGCAGTCTGATCTTTGTTCGAAAGTAACTTTCCAAATAAAAAATAATACGAAGGCAGAAGAAATGAAATTTGCAATTTATTCTAGAGATGAGGGGAGAGGTTTCTGGAAAACAGGTACAGGACAGCTGGATTGGAGTGCTCAGCAGTGGGTTAGTATTCCAATTACTCCCAATCAAAGTGAATTCAAAACATACACTATAGATCTAGCGGAATTTTCAGATATAAAATCAAGAATTATGCAAGTGGCACTACAGCCTGCAGTGGGTGTGAATGAAGGGAAATGGGAGATTGATCAAATTATGATTCACTAAAATTGTAAAAAGAAGGATGAGGGAAGAAGTCCATCTGATTTCCTTATCCTTTATTACATTGTAAGTACTAAGTCAAAAATAAATGATAACTAATTCTTATTTATTTTTTGGGAGTACAACGCTAAAAAACGTATGAATAGTGGTTCTATTTAGCGTTTTTTAAAGGAAGTAATCGCAAAATAATAAATAGAATTAGTGGTATATAATTTTGTCTTAGTACTTATACTAAATTATCGTCAACTTTCAATCGACCTTTCTGCAAGCATTTATAGAATTAACTTCCAAGCTTCTTTCCTCTTCATTTTTGTCTTGAAACAAAAACGAAGCAAAAAATTCAAGGCTTAGAAGTCAAAAGCTAAATTCCATTTCTCTCGCCTAAATGATTTTAAACTCGCTGCGCTCAAACAGCAAAATCATTTTTAACGGCTCATTCCATGAAATTCTTAACGCTTTTCCCTTCAAGGCCGAGGGGGAGACTACTAAATGATTATCTGATTACATATCAAAAGACAAAGGTTTTATAATTATCTTCTAAAATGCAGTGGTGTAGGGACGTTTTAGTAAAACGTCCTCGCGAACCATAATACACTACCATTAATCCTTCATAAAAGGAGTTATATTAATTAACTAAAATTTAGTTTACAATGTATTCAGTCTTATGAACTATTACTATCAAAAACGGAACCCAGCAACCAACACATCATCCACCTGAGTATTATCTTCATCCTTGGCATTTTTCCATTTAAGGAATTCTGAATCCAACAATTGCTTTTGTATCGCAGTTGGTTCAGTTGCGATTTTCTGTAAGAAAGACCTGAATTGATTGCCAGTGTATTTTTTATCTAAAATACCTCCAAACTGATCTCTGAACCCATCAGAATACAAATACATCATCATACCTGGCTCAATGTCTATTGTAATATTTTGGCATTTATTGATAGGTGAAATATTTCCTCCGATATAGTAACGACCTCCTCTATAAAACTCTATTCCTTCTTTCTTTACAAATAAAACAGGGCTTTTAGCACCACAAAAAGTAATACTATTTTGGTCATGGTAAAGAGGCACGCGGATGACTGATAAAGCCATACCATCATTGTTATGAGTAGAGTTTTGTTGTAATAAGGTATTAAGACGAAGGTGCATTTTCTCAATAATATAGAGAGGATCATCTACATTTTCTTGTGTAACAAGACGGTTCAGAATAGAAATGCCCAACATACTCATTAAGGCACCGGGTACGCCATGTCCGGTACAATCACCGACAACAATGATTTGAGCATTTTCGGATTTTCCAAACCAGTAAAAGTCACCACTTACAATATGTTTGGGAGCAGAGTAATTAAAATATTCCTTTACCTTTTCAACGTTGTAGAAAGGCAGTGGCAGCATAGCATTTTGAATGCGTTGTGCATACTGCAAGCTTTCTTGCATATCATTGTAATGGTTGGAAAGTATATCTTTTTGTTGATTGATAAATTCTTTTTGTGATTGGAGTTTTTCGTTTTGCTCTAAAGTCAATTGGAACAACGAGTCCGATTTTGTTTTTTCTTCCTTTAGTAAAATATGACTTTTAAAGTGCCTGAAGGTATTGTTGTATTTGACAAAAAGTACAACGATACTGATAATGCTGACAGCAATGAAATTAGGAATATCATAAGAAGAGGAAAAAGCTCCGTATTGATAGTAAATAGCGGTTGTAAAAGTAGAGGCACCAACACCGATAATACCAATTGCAACAGAGGTGGGCATTATACTATATATTAATGCCGTAAATTGAAATCCAGTAATAACGTATAACCCCGAAAGAAAATAATCGGGTTGCTCATAAGCGAGAAAAGCCACGGCATACAAACTATAAATAATAGAGGTAATGGTGACGGTATACATTGGAATCCAATAGTTTTTTAGTTTTCCGTCTTTTGAATTTGTAAAACGAAGAACGATTAAAACTAAAGAAAAAATGATAGAAGGAATTCTACTGAATGTAAAAAGAGAGGAAGGTTCAAATACTCTAAAGTCATCTAATACATAGTAAGAGATGATCATCAGATAACTTATAAAGAAAAAAGGTATGGCAGAATAGCACTTTCTGATACGTTCTTGACGGTATAAAGCTAGTAAGTGGTCATCCTCTTTAGATACAGTAAATGGAAGAAGCATAAATAAAATTGCTGGCCCAGAAAATAATAATATGAAAGTTGAAGGAACAAGAGTGTGACAAGAGCTATTTTTTGCCAATCATTCTTCTAAACATTCGTTTTTCGAATTCCCAGAAAAATTTAAACTGTCCCAGAAGTGTTCCCCAAATAAGAAGAAGCACCTGATAACAAGGGAGACCAATAAAGAAAAATGCAAGTACTCTGATCCAAGTACTGGTCTCACTGGTAATGCCAAATAATGGATAAACATAAGGCTTTACAGTGTACATAAATGTTGTACCAGTGAGTGCAAAGACAAGTAATATAACACCTACTTGCCAACCACTTTTAACGTTCCACCTCTTTTTTAGTGTATCTATAAACCCCATATTATCGACTTAAATTGTAAACCAAAGTTAGTGAAAAAAGTATTAAGATATGTTTATTCTCATATAATTTATGAGCATTTCATTGTAAATCAAAATTTGTTATTTATATTTGATCTAAATAAAAATAATAAACAAACAATCGAGTCATAAAAAAGCATTGTGAAATGTGTAGAGCAAAGAAATTATACTCAGAAAAAGAACTAATTATAAGTCAATGTCAGGATTGTAAAAAAGTAGGTATACATCTGAAAGGCCTATTATTCAATTTTGAACAAAATGAATTTTTCAATTACGCTAAAAAGATATCAAGTATCGATTTTCATCAACATTCATTTCAATTTGATGATGGAGAAGGAAGGTTGATTTTGAAGACAAAAGATAAACAAGTGAATTACTGTTTGAGTCATGAGGAGTTTGAAGACCTGAAGACAGGAATGCAGATTGCCCTATTAATGATTGAAACAGAAAAGATCTTGAGCAAAGCATCATAACCCAATAAACTTGCTATATGAGATAAGTTTATAAAATTCCCTATCGGCTAGAGGTTCTAGTCATGATAAAGTGTCGATCAACGATGATTCTTCGTTGAAGTTTCCTATAATTTTTTATGAGATTAGAAAATCTTAATCACATTTAAACCTCAACTATTTATATGGTTGAGGTTTTTTGTTTTGAAGTACCGAATAAGTCGGTATAGAATATAGATGCAGATCAGTCCATAAAAAGCAGGAGTAGTAATAGTACTTGTAGGGTAGTCGGCGCCAAAAGTAATACTTGAGTAAGCGATCAATAGGGTGATCAATAAAATTCCTAAAGTAAAACCATAAATGATATTGGAGGTCGTCAAGAGAGGATGTTTTTGCACTCTTTTCTTCTCCGTTCTTTTGTAATAAACAAAGAAACCACTGATCCCTAAAAAGCCTCCAATCAACCCCAAAAAGCAGTAGATCACTTTCAATCCTGTACCCCAAAAATCTCCAAAATGCAAGGCTTCTTGCATATAGAAAATATGGCTTCCTATTCCTGTTTTTCGTAGATCAAGTTTATAAACCGGTGATAAATCGCCTTTATCAAAGACGACAAAATTGGTTTGCCTTTCATAGGGCATTCTAGGTATATTACCAAAAACAGAAACCGTTCGACTACCGTCAGCAGAGGATTTGATTTTTAAGGAAGTCAACTCAGGAAATTCTTTTTTGACTTGTGTCTGAAGATGGATGAAATCAATCGCTGTTCGGTTATCTTCTGATTTTGACAAAGGAAATTCGGTAGGTTTGTAGATACCTGGACGGTCGCCCATTAGAGGTTTTTGGATTTTGGGTTGCAATCCCAGCCAAGCCCCAGTAATGGCAATGATCAAATGGAAAACAATGGTGGCCAAACCAATAAATTTATGGAGGTCAGCCCATTTCTGACGGCTTCTTTTGGTTCTGACTTTACCAAACTTTTGCTTTTTTGTAAAATCAAAATACAATGGAATACTCACGGTAAGTGAAATGAGCATACATACGCCTGCCAGTCCTACCCATTGTCTTCCATACCAGTGATCAAATAATCTAACGTGGATATTTCTAATAAAAAACGACACAGTTTTATACATGTCTCTTTCTCCTACTACCTCACCATTGTAGGGATTGAAAAAAACTTCTTTTGCAATATTACGTCCTTCTTCTTTAAGTCTAAATGATACTTTCCATGAGCGATCAACAGCTTCGGCAGGTTCAACAATATAACCGCTATGTTCGGGGTATGTATCAAGAATAGCGTAGATGTATTGATTGACGTTTCCTACCTTTTCTTGGGGAGGAACATAAAATAATTCCTTATTTAATAAGTGATCTATTTCAACTTTGAAAACAGCCAAAGCACCTGTAAAACTCAATATACAGATTACAAGACCACTATATAGTCCTAGCCAGCTATGCCATTTCCAAAGTTTCTTTTTATTCATCATATTGTTCCGTAGGGGCAGTCCTATGTGACTGCCCGCTGTATATTTTGTGTACCCCGAAAAAGGTATTAGAATTTATAAGTCAAACCAATAGTGAAATTCCTTGGTGCACCAGGGAAAACTCTATCATAACTGTAACCGCCTACATAATAAGTTTCGTTTGTAATATTTTTGAGATTGGCTGAGATTCTGAAGTTTTTAAAATTATAATACATAGCCGCATCCCAAAGCAAATAATCGTCCAAGACAAGATCTGTAGTATTCGTATTTCTCTGACCAATATATTGACCACCAAAGCCAACACCAAACCCTCTTAGAGTACCCTCTAGGAAATCATATTTAGCCCAAAAACCTGCTTGGTTTTGAGGAGCATTTTCCTTTTGTTTTCCGATTTCATCAGGATTATCTGACTCGGTGATAATGGCGTTGTTGAAGGCATAATTAGTCGTTAAACTTAGGTTTTTTGTGATTTGTCCGTTGACTTCAATTTCAAAACCTTTCGATTGTTCTTGGCCTCTTTGTATCAGACGATCCACATCATTAGGGTCTTGTACCAAAATATTGTTGACCGTGATCCAATAGACAGAGGTAGTTGCAGACAACCTTCCATCGAAAAACTCTCCTTTCAAACCTGTTTCCCACATGCTGGAGATTCTCGGATCAAAAGGTCCTCCATTTTGCTCAGCATTCATACCAAAGTCTTGTGGTTCAAAACCTTCAGTGTACGTACCGTATAAGTTAATGGTATTCGTCAACTCATAGGTGATGCCTAAACGGGGAAGTAATGCCGATTGCTCTTTGGTTAGTTCATTACCATTTTCCAAACGTACATCTTTATAAAACTCTTGACGGAGCCCTACTAATACATTTAATTTCTTGTAATTGAGTTGTTCTTGAATGTAAAAACCAGTGGTGTAGTTTTTAGTATATGCTGTAGTTCCCATGTGGATAGTTCTTTTCGGGTCGAAATCATAATCCGCAGGGTTGCTATTTCCGTATTGAGGATTATCCAAATCAAAATTAGGAACACCCTGAGCTTCACCACGAGCTTGTCTCTCGTTTTTATCATATATTTTTTCACTGTAATCCATTCCTACCATTACAGTATGTTTTACTTTACCGGTATTGAATTTTGAAACAAAGTAGTTGGTGATATTATCAGAGTTCTTGTATTCCTCTCTTTCCACGTAACGCATCTCAAGTACACTTGGAGTAATGTACTTTCCGTTCGTTCTGTGCTCAGCTAAATCTGAATTAGATCTAAACATCAAATAAGAAGAGTTAAACGACAGCCAGTCTGTAATTTTTTGATTCCAAGAAAATGTAATGTATAAATCTTCATTATTCATATGATCTCCCGGCTGAGAAGTAGACAAGTTGATAGGCGTTTGATTCAAATCTTTACTTCCTTCGTAATTGGGTTTCCCTCGGTCAAGGATTGTATTGTTTTTCATGTAAACCATGTCCACATTGAACCTTGTATTATCAGAAGGAATGTATGAAATGGATGGGGCAACATAATACGATTCGCCACCACTATTGTCTCTGAAAGTATCTGTGGTTTGGTATCCAGCGTTTAAACGATAAAGCAATTTTTTGTTGTTAGTAAGTGGACCTGTAACATCAACATTAGCGCTGTACGTATTAAAACTACCTGCAGAAACGGTTGCTGTACCTTGTTGTGTAGTTAAAGGTTTTTTGGTTACGAAGTTGATGGTACCACCCGGGTTAGCATTGGCAAATAAAGCTGAGGCTGGTCCTTTGATAACTTCCACTCTTTCATAAAGCCCAATAATAGGTTGAGTCCATGAATTTAAGTTGGTTTTCAGACCGTTGACCAATTGACCATCTTGGTTTCTGTACCCTCTCACTGCAAAGTCATTATATATAGTGTACTGACTTACACCTGCAATATTTCTTACAACATCACCTAAATAGTAGGCTTGCTGATCGATAATTAATTCTTTTGTAACGGTAGAAATGGATTGAGGAACATCTTTGATAAGCGTCCCCGTTCTTGTTGCACTAAAAGTATAGGAGTTGTTGTAGGATTCTTCTTCTACTCCAAGTATTTCTACTTGCTGAAGTTCTCTAGTATTTTCTTTTAAAGTAAGAGACAGGTTCAAATCTTCTCCACTTTTGATCTCAATATTTGTGACAGATTTCTCATAACCAACAAAATAGGCAATAAGTTGGTGTTGACCTTCAGGGACATTTTTTAATGTAAAATGACCTTCATTAGTAGTCGTTTGACTGATACTTGTATTGAGTATACCCACACTTACACTCGGAAGTGCTTCTCCATTTTGATCTGTTACTTTACCTGACACGGATTGTTGAGCTAACAGAATAATTGGAGATAGTAATAAAATTAGGGTAAGTCTTAAAATAGTCATGGTCTAATAAAGTGAATTGTTTCAGTTGCAAACATAATCCTTTATTTAGACTGATTCCATTTTGCGGATTGTTACTTTTTTAATAATTCCAAATTAACAGATGGTAGGTGGTTGATTTAAAAGATGTTAATTGAAGTTTTTTCGGTATTGATTCGGTGTTTGTCCAGTATTTTTCTTGAAGGCATAGGAGAAATGTGCTCCTTGTTGATAGCCTATTTTTTCAGAAATAGAAGATATTGGTAGGTCTGTTGTTTCTAAAAGTTCCTTAGCGTATTCAATTCTTTTTCTGGTGGCATATTCAAAGATCGTTTCATTGAAAGCTTCTTTAAAATACTTTTTTAGATAGGAGGTGTTTAACCCTACGTTCTTGGCTAATTCTGTAATCGAAAATTGAATATGAAGCTTTGAGTCAATAAGGCTTTTGATTTGATCCAATTGTTCTTGGTAGGGATGAATGGAGTCAATATCAGGTAGTGTTTCAAGGTCATCGGTAATTTCAGAAAGCACTTCAAATATCTTCGCATTCAGAAACATCAACTGACAAACACCCCTTTTGGTTGATTGATTGATTTCTTCTATGTAAACAGAAAGTTGTTTAGAAATTGAAAAAGATAATCGATCGTTATCATTAAATACCGCCAGTATAAGTTGCTTTAAAGAAGGATGGAAAAGCCCTTGTTCAAAGTAATTTTCTCTTAGTTCGATGATCAAAATATTGATCGGTTTGGTAAGGTTTAACTCAAAACTCCTGTCAATTGTATTAAAAAAGGTGGCAGTTTGAGGTTTGATCTTATGAACTTTTTCTTGATGAGAAGACCACTCCACTTCGTTCTTTTGATCTAAGTTAAATACAATACACTTACTCTTTGTGGCTACATGAAATGCTTCATGTTTAAATAAACATTTTTCTAGTTGAATTAAATAAATAGCCCATGACTCATAAGAGATCGCTTTCACATCACCCGTTCCGAAGTGAGGTAAATACTGCCTATGTTCATTTAATAATCCAAATTCTTCTTTTGAAGAAATAATGACTGTATTCTGCTTATTTATTTTATTAAAAAAGTGAAGCATTGCTTTATTTTCTGATCGGAAAAAAATCTGATAACCTAATTAAATTGATTAGTTGTAGTGTCGAATTATAATAGATTTCTCTAATAATTTCTATCACAAAAGTAGTTTAATTTAGATTAATTAAAAATAGTAAAAGAGTTGTGATTCTGTTTTTATAAACATAATTAAATTGTATTAATCTAGTAATCAGTTATTTACTGTTATTGTTGAGGTGTTTTATCGAATGGTGTAAGTAATGTTTTTCCGATTTCGAAAAAATGATTTCCGTTTTCGATAAACCTTTAAGCATCTTTCACCCTACATTTGTAGTATCCTTATTTAGATTAATTACAAATAACAATGAAATTATTCAACTCATTCCTTTTCGCTTTAGTATCATTGGTTGCTTTTTCTTGTGCAACAGGAGAGAAGAAAAACCAAGAGAGTGAAACTGCATCCAATTCAACTACAGGTGAAAAAATCGGTGTATTATTGGTAAATCATGGATCTCACTCTAAAGGGTGGAGACAAATGCTAAAAGATATTGAGATAGACGTCAAAGATGATATCATGAAAAGTGGTGAAATCACTGACGTTCGTACAGCATTTATGGAGTATACAGAGCCATCAATTGCTACTCAAATGAAGAAATTTGATGAAGAAAACTACGATAGAGTAATTGTAGTGCCCATCTTCTTGACGATTTCATCACATACCTCTAACGATATTCCGAACATTGTTGGATTAGCCAATGATCCTAAGGTAAAAGCAAGCTTAAAAGAAGAAGGAATAGAGACGTATACTTCTAAAGCAAGAGTGATTGTAACACCACTTTTAGATTTCCCTACAGTATTAAAGAAAAATATTACACGCAGAGCCAAAGCATTATCTAACGGTTCTGGTGACGAAGGTGTAGCTTTAATCGCTTATGGTGATGAGGAGTTTAACCAACAATGGGAAGAAATGGTAGAGGATATCGGTCGTTATTTAAAAGCACAAACAGGTATTGGTTCTATTTCTTACGGATGGTGCGGTCACTTAGTAAGATACTCTTCTGAACCTACGAAAAAAGCCATTGATCAAATCTTAGATTTAGAAGAAAGAGCAATCGTTATCCCAGTATTAGTAGCCAATGATGAGCACTTCCAAGGTGAAATCATCCAAAAAGGTGTGGATATGGTAGCAGATCAAAAGCGTGTAGTTTACAAGCAAGATGCGATTCTTCCAGATGCGAATATCAATAAGTGGGTGGTCAAGATCGTAGCGGAAACTGTTGCTGAAGTAAAAGGTAAAACAGTAGCTACTAAATAGTAATTAATATGTTTCAAGTGTTAAGCGATAGCGTCACTTGGAACTGACTTTTGGCGAAGTCTCCCGACTTCGATGACAAAAGACCTCCTGTACTTCGAAGTCGGGAGACTTCGCCAATATTGTATCACAAGTGACGCCTACCGGCTTAACACTTGCGATATTAAAGAAAGACAATATTAAGTTTATATAATTCCGTTATTTGAAAGTGTAATACCGGTTTTGTAGAAGTAGATTTATGAAACAGCAATTAAAAATAGATTATAGAAAGTCTATTCTTACTATCCTTGTTTTTGGTGTGTTTGGATTCTTCGCATATTATGGTCCATTGGAAAGAACTGACTTACATGAGAATATTTCGACCATCGAAAATGAATTCTTTGCTCCAAAATTAGTAACCGATTTTGCTGTGAAGCATACCGTGCAAGCAGGGATGATTTCAGAGGGGAGAAGTTATGTGTTGGGGGAATATGGTATGGTAAGACCAATTGCTAAAAAACGAACAAAAGAAGCTGGAATGATTTCTTTTCATTCTGGAATGGGCGAATCACTTCACAATAAGGAGTGGGCCCAAGACATTGCAACAAGACTAAAAGAGAAATATGAAAATGATGCAGAGGTAGTCGTAAAGATGAAAGGAGACCTTTGCTATGCAGAAATTTATCAAAGCGGAAGACTAAGATCACTTTACTTTGAGAATATGCTTCACAACACTGTTCAAGGCTTTTCTGGACCTATTTATATGGGAATGGAAATGACCTTGGGAGGCATGTTGAATGAAGTATCCTACATTACTTCAAAAGAAACTGAAAGCTACTTAAGAAAAGTATTAAGAAGTTCATATTTAGACCAGTACAGAAACTTAAGTACAAGAGATAATGATCATGTGATTGATGCCATTTCAGGAGCAACAATTACTACAAAAGCAATGGCAGATGGGGTTACGGAAGCGTTTACAGTTACGGCACCTCAAATTTTGTCGACCTATTATGACTATGATTTGGACGGCTTCCATGTACAAGCAGAATTAACGTATTGGTGGATTGTACACATCATTGTCATCGGAGCAATATTCTTATTTGCAATGTTGCCACAGATTAAGAAAACAAAGAAAACTAGATTGGCAGTTTCTATTTTCACAATGGCTTATATCGGTTTTGGAATGAACTCTTCGTTCACTTACATCACTTATCTGATGCCATTTATGGGAACGGAAGTCTCTCTTTTCTTGAGCATATATGCATTGATGACATTACTTTCAGCAATTTGGGGCAAAAATGCCTATTGTTCTTATGTATGTCCATTTGGAGCAGCACAGATGATCTCTTTGAAATATTCACCATTCAAATCAAAGAAATTATTCATCACCAACAAACAAGCGGAATACATCCGATATGCTTTGACAATCGTTCTTTTCGGAGGTTTTGTCTACGGTTATAAAGAGTTTGGTAACTATGAGTTGTTCCCCGATTTATTCAGTAGCGAATTCTCATCGTATTGGTTTTACGTCTCTCTTGCATTCATAGGAATATCGGTAAAATACCCGATGCTTTGGTGTAGAGTGGCATGTCCCACGGGATGCGTATTGGATAGTTTGAAAGACCTTTCTACTGTCAAAAATGCGAAAAAGACGGGCAAGAAAATTACGATCCAACGTCCTCAGAAAGTTGCCGTAGTTGCGAGATAGAGGTGTTGTGAGGAAAGAATGAAGAGGTAAGAGGTAAGAGGTAAGAGGGAAAAGGGAAGAGGTAATGGTTCGTGGGGTGGTGCTTAAAATAGAATGTTGTTTTGAAGAACCACTGCAACGGAGACAGCACTTTAGTGTTGTTGGAGTCAATATCACTAGCCCATGACTTCAGTCATGGTGCACATTAATATTCGAACTATTGGATTCACTCCTTATTAATTTGGTAGTGTACTCCCTACGGCCTTGAAGAGAAAAGCGTTAAGAATTGCATGTATTGAGCCGTTAAAAATGATTTTCCTGTTTGAGCAGAGCGAGTTTAAAATCATTTAGGCGAGAGGAATGGAATTTAGCTTTTGACTTCTAAGCCTAGCTTTTTTTGCTTCGTTTTTTCAGCAATGGAAAAAATGAAGAAGAAGGGTGATTGAAAGTAGACCATTGAAAGCTTGCAGGAATATCGATTGATAGTTTACAAAGAACTAATAAATCCATACAAAATATGGAAAATAGATATGATAAATAAAATTACAATTTGTGTGTTGATGTTCTTCTGTACATTGAATGCATTAGCACAAGTTCCCGAAGTAACCTTGGAAGTTGTAGATACAGCGGAGGGCTTACCATTGGTGGGAGCACACGTTTGCTTGATTTCAGCTTCGGGTGAAAAGCATTATTACTCAACGGATGAGAAAGGAAAAGCGGTCATAGCATTTAATGAAAAAATGCAATGCACGGTTTCTTACACTGGCTTTAAAACCAAAGAGCTAGTGCTTGAAGAAGGTAAAACAATCAAGGTGAAATTGAAGACAGATCTTTTAATGCTGGATCAAGTAGTGAAAACAGCAAGTGTGGAACCCGAACGTGTGGATCAGTCTATTTATAGAATAGGTATTATCACTGCTGATAATATGGAGAAACAAGGGGTACAGAATATTCGAGATGCGTTACGTTTTCAACCGAACATTAACCTTGTAGAAGATGGTGTGCTTGGTAGTCAGATCATCATGCAAGGTTTGAAAGGACAGCATGTGAAGTTTTTAATTGATGGGATGCCTATCGTTGGTCGTCAGGATGGAAATATAGATTTGTCTCAAATTGATATGTCGCAGGTAGATCATATTGAAATTATCGAAGGACCAATGTCAGTGGTTTACGGTTCGAATGCTCTGGCAGGAACAATCAACATCATTACCAAAGAGAATAAATACTATAGTATGTCTGTTGATGCAGGAGCTTATGCAGAATCTATCGGACAACTGAATGGTAATGTCAGTGCTCAGGGAAATAAAGGAAATTCAAAATTTGGTATCTCAGGAGGTTATAGATATTTCAATGGTCATGATAAGGATCCGTCTGATCGCAGTATGAATTGGAATCCTAAAAAACAAATCAATGCGGATGCTTATTACGGTGTAAAACTGTCAGGTTGGGATACAAAATTCGGGATACGATTAAGTAATGATGACCTTACGCTTAAAGGAGATTACTTGGCACCTTATAGAGCAATTGATCAGAATTTTATTACACAAAGAATGACCTACTATGGTCAATTTGATAAAACATTTAGAGATAATTCCTCTTTGGTAGGTCAAATCTCTTATAACACTTACAAAAGAACAGGACAGGAGTATGTGGTGAAAGAAGACTTGAATGAAGAAGATAAAAAAGGAGATCCTACAGTCGATCGATTTGAAACTCTGAATGCACGTCTTTCTTATGGAAAAGCATTGAATGCATGGTTGAAATGGCAGTTGGGATACGAACTGAATCATGAAACAGGTGAAGGAGATAAAATAGAATCTGGAACGGCATTGATTGAAAACTCTCTTTGGTCAGATCTTAAAATTAATTTG
Organism: Flammeovirga sp. EKP202; assembly: GCF_014534745.1. Lineage (GTDB taxonomy): Bacteria > Bacteroidota > Bacteroidia > Cytophagales > Flammeovirgaceae > Flammeovirga. Next base: position 15,917 of record NZ_JACVVP010000036.1, on the reverse strand, counting down.
ACAGAACAATTGGTATTACAGCCTGGAGTGAGATACATCAACCATAATACTTACGCCGCTCCTTTGATCTATTCTACTCATTTAAAATGGAACACGGAGAACAACTGGTCGAGTAGAATATCGGTAGCCAAAGGTTTTAGAGCACCAAGTATGAAGGAACTCTATATGGAGTTTGTAGATTTTAATCATAGGATTTTTGGGAATGAAAACTTAAAACCAGAAACTTCATACAGTCTAACGGCTACTGTTTCAAAAGCAATAGATGTAACCGAAACCTCAGCCTTGAAATATGAAATATCAGGTTTCTATAATCATCTCAATGATGTCATTGAACTAGCAATGGGCGAAGACGGAGTGTCTTACTTCTATCAAAATGTTTCTCAGAAGAGAACACATGGTGGGACTTTTTCCGTGAATTATAATAATAATAACCGCTTGAAAATGAATGCAGGTGTAACACTGACAGGGATTGGTTATGATTTTTTTGATTCAGGAGATTTTGATTTTACTTATTCAACAGATTTCGTGGCAATGGCGGCTTATTTCTGGCCGAAGTTAGACCTCTCGATGCAGTTGGACTATAAATATACTGGTAGAAGGGTGCAGTTGCTTATGGTAGATGTTGAAGAAAGTCAATTAGAAGAAGGAACTGTAGATTCTTACAACATGCTGAATTATTCAGTAACAAAGAATTTTAAGAATAAACGCTTTGCTCTCAACGCAGGAGTGAAGAACATTTTAGATGTAACAGATGTGACCAATACCACTCAGGGAGGGGCACATTCTGGAGGATCGAATATGTTGATTGCTTGGGGAAGAACTTATTTTATTTCTCTAAAGTATCATCTCAACAAGATTTAATTATAACAACAAATTTTTATACTAATTACGATGAAAAAGTCAATTTTCGCTAGTCTACTATTATCAGCTGCCTTATTCTCATGTTCAGAAGAAGAGGATGTAGTAATAACTCAACCATTACCACCGGTATTGGATGGTTCATCTTATGAATTACAAGTGCCATTATACAGCACTCCAGATGTATATGAAGAAGGGTTTAATCACCACACACAACAAGTAGAAGAAATAAAATTGAGCTACAACCGTCAAGTATTTGTAGACCTTGATGCAGCTTCATTAACTTCAAATGCAGATACGCTTGGGTATCACTACAACGACGAAGAGTATGTGAAATTTGATGTTTGGGATACGGATAAAGATCATGCAGAAGGTTCTGAAGGTTGGGATATCGTATTGGCTTATTACAATGGTAAAGCACATGACGGTACAGATTATGTTCCTTATATGATGACAGGTGGTTTGATCAACAAAGGTGAAGTAAAAGCGATTCGTTTGAACAAAGAAGAATTGGAAGAAGAAGGAGAGACTTTCATTTCTTATGATGAAGTTTCTTACGAAGACGCAATGAACTTAACATTGTCATCAGAAGTTGATGCAATTGGTTCTGATTGGAAAGCATTAGATTTTGCTACATTCACTTATAAAATCGTTGAAAACCAATACTATATTATTGAAACGACTGATGGAGTATTCTTTAAATTAGCATTTACAGGTTTCTACAACGATGATTTAGAGCAAGGTTATCCTGCTTTCAAATTCCAACGTTTGATAGCAGAATAATTATCGTGATATCTGCAAGGATGAAGTCCTTGTTAATCTAATTAAGAAGTGTGTAAAGCCGTGGCCTTTTATAAGGTTACGGTTTTCATTCTGTAAAAACAATACGGTTAATTGTGTGGTTTAGTGTATTGTAAATCATTTTTAGTTTCGTTTGTGGAGTATCTGTCAAAGTAAATTGACAAAATACCGCACACCATGACTGAAGTCATGGGCAAGTGATACAGCCTCCATCAACACTAAAGTGTTACTTATGTTACCAACCTTCAAGACTTCAGTCTTGATGAGGTTGAACTATCACCTGCCCATAGTTTTAACTATGGTGCACGAAACATCTGAGTGCTTAACACATTGTAAACTAAATTTTCGTTAATTAATACAACTCCTTTTATGATGAATTAATGGTAGTGTATTGTGGTTCGCGAGGACGTTGCAATGCAACGTCCCTACAGAACTGCATTTTAGAAGGTTATTATAAAATCTTTGTCTTTCGGCATGTAATCAGACCATTATTTAGTAGTATCTCCCTTGGCCTTGAAGGGAAAAGCGTTAAGAATTTCATGAAATGAGCCGTTAAAAATGATTTTCTTGTCTGAGCTTTAGCGAGTTTAAAATCATTTAGGCGAGAGGAATGGAATTTAGCTTTTGACTTCTAAGCCTAGATTTTTTGCTTCGTTTTTCATCAATGGAAAAATGAAGAAGAAGGAAGCTTGAAAGTAGGACATAAAAGCTTGCATAATAATTGATTGAAAGTTTACGGTAATTTAGTTTACAGCGTGTTTAACGCTTTTTTAAAAGTTGATGATAACGTAGTTTATTCTGTATTTTCTATTGAAATCATCACAATTTAGAAAGAGAAAAGCCACTTTTCATACCAGAAAATAAGTTGCATTCCATCAAAATTAAACTCGTCGAATTTCACAAAAAGTCTTTAACTTAAAGTCATGAAAAAAAATATTATCACCTTGCTATTGACCCTTTATGCAGTAGCAGCATTTTCACAAACGCCATTGAAAGCTTACCAAATCTTTGACAAAGAAGGAAAAGAAGTCACTTTTGAGGAAATGGCCGAAAGTCTTTCGAACTATGATGTTGTGTTTTTTGGAGAATTGCACAACAACCCAATTGCCCATTGGTTACAATTTGAATTAACAAAATCATTAGCAGAACAAAAAAACAATGAGATTGTGCTTGGAGCAGAAATGTTCGAAAAGGACAATCAATTAGTATTGGATGAGTATTTACAAGGTTTTATCAAAGAAGCGGTTTTAATCAAAGACGGTAAAGCATGGGACAATTATAAAACGGATTATGCTCCTTTAGTAGATTTTGCTAAAGTACATAACATCCCATTTATTGCCACTAACGTACCAAGAAGATACGCGAGTCTTGTTTCTAAAAAAGGATTGGCAGAGTTGGAGACATTAAGCAAAGAAGCGAAGAAAAACTACATTGCCCCTTTGCCTATCGAAGTACCTTACGAAAATCCATCTTACAAAGAAATGGAGCAAATGATGGCAGGGCACGGCATGACCGGAAAAGCAAAGCAATTTGTAGAAGCACAAGCCATCAAAGATGCAACAATGGGATATTCTATTGTGGAAGGATTGAAGAAGAAAAATAAGGGCAAATTATTCTTACACTATAATGGTGACTTCCATTCCAAAAATCATGAAGGAACTGTTTGGTATGTCAATCATTATAATAAAAATTTGAAAGCAGGTGTTATTGCTTTTGGGCAGCAAACTGATCTTTCAAAACTATCTGATGAAAACAAAGGAACCAACGAATTTACCATTATATGTAATAGCAATATGACAAAAACCTTCTAGAAGAAGAGTAGATATAGTATTAAAAAAAAATTAAGAAGAGCATGTTTAGCACTTTATTTTGATGAAAATAAGGGGTTAAACATGCTCTTTTTCGGTAAAATGATTTTTTTTTGAAAAAAATAAAAAAAAACTGAGTACACCGGAAGGTTATGGTCCTTTATTGGATTGAAACTTTTAAATAGCTCAGTCTTTTTCGCTCAAAGGCTGGTCTGAATTGATAAACAAAAATTAAATTACCATTACTATGAAAACTGTTTTTGGAATTATTGCTGCCCTAATTATTGTTATCGCCACTGCTACGACAGTGATGTATACTTCGGCTTTGCCGGGGTTAGAAGATGAAGCGGTAACAATCACAAAGGCCAATGTTGGTACAATTGTATCAATGCAGAAGTAATTATTTGTCGCTCAAAATTATTTCGCTCATTTAAATTAAAGGAAGTACTGGGACAAAGTTAACGGAGAGTTTTAGATTATTTTTCAGGTAGTGCCGTAGGGGCGTTGCTTTGCAGCGTCCACACAAATCGTCATGGAAAATTTTCTAGGAAGTCTGTCAACCCTATGCCTATTGCTTAAGAGTGACGACGTTTTTCAAATTAGCTCAAAATAAAAATTAATTTACTATTACTATGAAAACTGTTTTTGCAATTATCGCTGTTATAATCATTGCTATTGCTGCTGTGACCACAATGATGTATAGCACTGCCTCTCCTGGATACCAAGAAAAAGAGGTAAAAGTATCTAATGTGGAAGCTGACACATTGGTTTCAGTAAAAAAATAAACACGGTTTAAGTTTAGATTGAAAACGAGGCTATTACGTATGTAATGGCCTTTTTCTATGTCATATTTTAATGAATGATAATAGTATAAACTTTAAAAATTAATCAATCGTATGAATTAATGTAGTTTGTTTTCAATTGTACTGTAAACTCACTTTTCGTCCATTGTTCCACTAATAAAATAATAAGGTATGCAAAAGTTATTATCGTTTTTCTTAGGCTTGTTGCTAATTGTATGTAGTAGTTCATGCAAGGAAAGGACACTCAATGAGGCAATACCTAAGACGACCACTTTTGAACTATCACATGGAACATCCATAACGAAACAACAAGGGTCATTTACAGATACCGTTAAGATTTGGATCTATGCACCTGGAAAAATAGCGAACCTTCTGGTAGAAAATGAAGATATGAGTATTGATTTGGCCATGGAAACCAAGTCTCATTATGAAGAACAAGTTCATTATTCTTTACTGAATGGTAAATATTATTATCACGTAAAAGGAAATACCGAGGCGACAGTTTACTTGATGAAAGAAGTATTGAATGACCTTGAAGTAGGTCAACATAAGTTCTTTTTCTATGTGCAAGATGAACGAAGTGATCCTCCTAAAAGCCAAGAAATAACCATCAATGTGATGAAGAAGAAATAATACAGTGTTTTTTACCCAACCCTCTATTCTATAAGGCTACTCATTAGGAGTAGTCTTTTTTGTTTTGGTGTTAAGAAAAAAATGAAGAAGAAGGAAATTTGAAAGCAGGTCCTACAAAATCATGTAGTATTTTGTCAACTAAGTTATTTGTGGTTTTTAGAAATCAGGAGGTTTCTGCTGATCTGTAAGAGACGAATGACACTATTGCTTAACATTCGTGTCAGTGGACTTTCTACTCAATTCGTTTGGTACTTCTTCCCCGGCCTTGAAGGGAAAAGCGTTAAGAATTTTATGGATTGAGCCGTTAAAAATGATTTTGCTGTTTGAGCGCAGCGAGTTTAAAATCATTTAGGCGAAAGGAGTGAAATATAGCTTTTGACTTCAAAGCCTTGAATTTTTTGCTTCGTTTTTGTTTCAAGACAAAAATGAAGAAGAAAGAAGTTTGAAAGCAGACCCTATAAAATCTTGTAGAAAGATCAATTGAAAGTTAAAGAAAACTTAGTTGAGTATTAGGTCCTATTGTCTCTATGTTTAAAACTTAATAATAGTTTCTATTTGAAAGCTAGAATGTTATTAAAGTTTACTATTTGATTTAAAATATTTTTATTGAAAAATAAATGCCTACCTTTGTAGTGCATGAGGTATTCGTTTTTTTGAATACACATAACTTTGTATTTACTTTTCATTTGAGATATAATCTTTTTCCAAAAAATTTATTTATTGAATGTTGAATACTTACCAGGTTATACTTGGCAGTAACTTTTAAAGATTCAATATGGGTAGATCTCAACAGACCTTTAATAAATTAGAGAAGGATAAGAAGAAAAAGAAAAAACGTGAAGAAAAACTAGCTAAAAAAGAAGAGCAGAAAAAGAATAGAGTCAAAGGCGATCTAGAAAATATGATGGCGTATGTGGATGAGTTTGGTAATATTACCTCTACTCCACCAGATCCTGATAAGCCAAAAGAGAAGATCAAATTAGAAGACATTCAAATTTCAACTTCGCGTCAAGAGGACATTGAGGAACAAAAAAGACAAGGTCGTGTTGATTACTACAATCCAGATAAAAAGTTTGGTTTTATCATAGAAAAAGGTTCGAGAGAACGTTATTTCTTCCATATCAGCGATGTAGATGAGGAATATAACATTCAAGAAAAGGACTTTGTGTCATTTGACTTAAAAGATACACCAAGAGGTAGATCTTGTATTGATATTACAAAGGCACCTAAAGAGTAATCATGTTTGAAGTCTACAACATCAGTAGCAATTCAATCATCAATTAGTATTGTAATACTTTTTTCATTGAAACACTATTTTGTGTAGTGTAAGAATGAAAGAGTATATTTTATATATAAATTCTGAAAAGAAGGTTTTAATTAAATATAGTTATGAAACAAGGAACAGTCAAATTTTTCAACGCTACAAAAGGTTTTGGTTTTATCGTAGATAGCGAAACAAACAACGAAATCTTTGTACACATCTCAGGTTGTATTGACGAGATCAAAGAAAATGATCAAGTACAATTTGAAGTTGAAGAAGGAAGAAGAGGTTTGAATGCGGTAAACGTTCAACTTTCATAAGCTGATTCAAGTTCTTGAAATGAAAGGCTACTCATGGTGAGTAGCCTTTTTTTGTGCCTGTTTTTCTATGTTCTACTTCCAAGCTCCACCTCTTCTTCATTTTTCCATTGATGAAAAACGAAGCAAAAAATCTAGGCTTTGAATTCAAAAGCTAAATTTCCTTCCTTTCGCCTCAATGATTTTAAACTCGCTAAAGCTCAAACAAGAAAACCATTTTTTACGGCTCAATCCATGAAATTCTTAACGCTTTTCCCTTCAATGCCGAGGCACTACCAATCTAATAGGGTAGTAATTTCACTGTCGCAAATGTTAAGCGGCAGCGTCATTTTTGTCCTACTAATCATCAGAAATCTCCTGATTTCTAAGTGCGATAAATAGTCAAAAACTTAGTTAACAATATATTTTGCCTTTTAAAAAAACATCTAATTGTCTCTTAATAATTGCTTTAAATCTGAAATCAGATCTTCTCATGTATCGAAAATGAAATACAAATTTAACACTCAGTTTATTTGGTGTTATTAACAAATCATCTATATTGTGGTATCTCTTACAATAAAACTAAAAGCAGCAAGCAAACTTACTTTGAAAATTAGCTAAATACTTACTTGGTGTAATAGAGAAGAGTAAGAGGTTATTATTAATAGATATGTGCTATTGTTACTTTTTTTAGATTAAAGTTAATATGGTGTTTATTTAATGTTAGTAACCAAAAGTCTAAATCATGAAAAAATTATTTTTAGTTCTAAGTTTTTCAATATTGTTTTCCTATTTGTTTGCAGAAGAAAAATCATCTTTCAAAGCACCTGAAAATGAGTATTTGATAAATAAAATGATCGATGAATTAGAGGATGAAAGCAAAGAATACAAAAAACAGATGAAGGAGTGTGACCGGTTAAGAAATACTTTTTCAACCATTGAGTCCGAATTGAAGGCTTTAATTCAGTCTTCTAATGACTCGTCATCACTTTTCAATTCATTAAAGTCCAAAGGTTTTGTAAGATTGAGTAGGTCTGATTATGAGGAGTTTGAAAACTATGATCTTAAAAGTATTGGAAGGGATGTTTCACGCTCAATGTTCAAATTAGATATTCTTTTAGAAAGAGTATTCTATCCCGAAGATTACCCATCCCAAAATTTTGATTTCAGTAAAATTAAAGGTGATTTAAACGAAGTTACTAGATCTGTTGGAAATGGAATGATGCAAATCAATAAATTAAAATCTAATTTAGAATTATTAGTATCAGATAATCATTCAAAACTGGAAGCTCTCTACACTAACAAAGGACAAAGCTCCGATTTACATAAGGTTGCAATTTGGTTAGGTCTGCCGGCTTTTTGTATAACAATTTTAATCCTATTTCTATTTCCATATTATTTAGAAAGAAAAACAGAAACCACTGACCCGAATGCAAACAACAAACAATATCTATTGGATGTAGCTACCGTATTATTATTAACAATGACTATTCTTATTCTTGGTTTAGCCAAAATGATAACTGGTGAAGTTTTAGGAACTTTGCTAGGCGGAATATCTGGATATGTGTTAAATCGAAATATGAAAAAATAGGTTATTAATAACTAGGACTTAGTTTGGTCTTTAGATCCAAAAATTAAGTTCTAGTTGAACAAAGGTGCTGTAAATTTTCTTACTTTTAGCTGTATGGGAATTAGGAAGATCTTTTTTCGTTGAGAACTTTTCTATATATTACTTCCCCGGCCTTCTAAAATAAAATTGCATTTGCTCACGAATTGAAAACGAAATACAATTTTTTAATTCCTTTTGTTTTTTGTTATTCGTAAATTCTTTAAATTCAAGCATCTCTTACAAAAACTAAAACAACAAGCGAACTTATTTTTGAACTTTAGCTAAAGACTTGGTGTGATGGTGTGAGAGGTTTTTTTAATAATGAAATATTTATTCTAACAATTATTTATCAAGTTTTAGATTATCAACTAACGATATGAATAAAAAAAATACCTTTACTCTAATTGTCATATCGCTTTTAGTAGCGATTGGTTTATTGCTTCTGATGGTGTTTGCTAAACCTTTACAAATATTAGGGATTCTTCAAGATAGAGTATTTTATGTTTTACTTGTTTTATTAGGTATATTCTCCGCAATTTTTGTTTTTGGAGTGATTAAGTCAAAGTCTTTAGCAGAAGTAGAGGGTGTTTGGAATGATATACGATTTCAGCTAGGTGGGCCTGCAGCATTTGCATTTTTAGTTATTCTTGGAGGTTTTTGGTTAATACCAAGAGAGTCGTACTTTGATTTGACCGTACGTGCTGTTGATTTAGATGGGAAAATTGTATTTTCAGAAAGAAAAGCAAATGTAGAAATTTATTTACCAACAGGTATTCGCAGAGGAGAATTTACAAAAGATGGGGAAGCAGTTATAAAAACACTTCCTATTGAATTGCTAAATACGAAACAAAAGATATTGACTGATATTTATTTTTATCCACAAGATGGGCAAAATAAGCATTATGAGTTAACTAAGGATGTTGTTGAAATTTCACATAGGTTTGATGGAACAGGTACAACTACTGGTTTGTTAAATGAAAGAAGAGCTAATTTAATGTTATTAGAATTATTAATACCGTTTAGAATTATTAGTTCTCAGATAAATTCAGACAATTTAGAGGTGGATTTTATTCAATATTGTGAAGTTGATTTTTTGGATAGGATTAGAAATTTTGACTTAAGTAGCAATATTAATGTTGATGATTCATTGATTAATGAATCATTTGATGTGCTAATAGAAGAAAGCCCAACTAGTTTAACAATAATAAATGGAAAAAATTATAATGAGGTAATTAATAGAGCTGCAATTAAATTTAAACAAAATGTGAACCTACTTTCTCAGGTTCAAGCAGCAGGAATTGATCCTCAAATTCAAAAAGATTTAATTGTTATTTCACAATCTAACTTTATACATATTGCCTCAGGAATGACTGATTATAGTATCAAGCATATTGATGAGGGTATGCTTTCAGATTTTTGCCAAATGTTGAATCAGATTTCAGATCGAAACAACCTTAATCCTTTTGTTGTATTTTACTAAACCTTCAACTATCCAAAATTAGTTTACACTTCTTATCATTTGTGAAAATTGCATTTTCTCAAAAATTGAAAACGAAATACAAATTTCATATTCGTTTTGTTTCTTGTTATTTGTAAATTCTTTAAATTCAAGCATCTCTTACAAAACTAAAACAACAAGCGAACTTATAAGGAAATTTAGCTAAAGACTTGGTGTGGTGGTGTGAGAGGTTTTATTTACAGGTAAATGCTACTGTCATATTATTTCAATAATGTGACATAATGTTGTTTATCAAATGTTGTACACAATTAGAATAAATCAATGAAATACTTAAAGAAACATTTAAGCTCAATTATAATATCATTAGTAATTGGTGTATTTATTTTTTACATACAGCCGATCTTAAGTTACATAGGAAACAAAGTAGTTGATTTTTTAATTTTTACGAGTGATTCTTTTAGCGAATCATATTATGGAAGTATTGCATTCAATAATCCTTTCTTATTTGACGATTTTAATAGTTATATATTAACTATTGGTACCGTTCTATTTTTTCTTGAGCTATTAAAGAATTTTCTTGAAAGAAGAAATAAATTGATAACTAAAGCAACATCCAACCTTGATAGGATACGGAGTTTAAAAGAAAAAATTAAAGAAGAGAAAAAAGAAATTGATAAGAGCATAGTTCAGCAAGAATTAGAAGAATTAGAAACATCAACTGAAAACCTCTCCCTTGTATTAGAAAAGAAAAGCAACAAATTTTTGACGTTGACAATATTAATTTCTTTCATGGTTATTTTGCTTTTTTCCAATTATGCCTTGAACAAATCTATAACTAAAGAGAATGTATCGTTTAGAAATAAAATGATTGTTCTACTCCCAATTATAGGTGAAAAGAATGTTAATTTATTGAAAGCTGAATGGACACAAATGAATAATTCTAATGACTACAAATCAATCATGACCAAAATTGAAAAATACGAGCAGTCCAAAGTAGATTAACTGTGTACAATAATTAGGGCTTAGTTTGGTCTGAAAGGCCAAAAATATAAACTCAAGTAGAACAAAAGAAGTATTGATTATCATACATTCCTTGTATGGAAATAAGGAAGAACTTTTCGCTTTACGGAAGGTTCTTTTTTCGTTGAGAACTTTTTTTATTACTTCCACTTTTTTTTATCACAAACGACAATCGATATAAATACCGTTGTAGTAACGTTGCCTGCAACGTTTTCAGAACCACAACACGCACCACTCAAAACAAAAATCTCTATGTAGGGATGTTGCATTGCAACGTCCTCATAACCACCAAAAACGGACTACATATAGAATGTAACCCCTAAAATAGGACAAACCAACGTGTTTTGTATGTTATTTTTGAAACGAAATACAAATTTTACGTCCGTTTTGTTTCTTGTTATTTGTAAATTCTTTAAATTCAAGCATCTCTTACAAAAACTAAAACAACAAGCGGACTTATTTTTGAACTTTAGCTAAAGACTTGGTGTGATGGTGTGAGAGGTTTTAATTAAACAATGTAGAGAAATATAGTACAATAAAATATAGGTATCTTTGATGTTGTATACATTGCTATGAGATAGCACTATCTAATAATAACTTGATTTAAATTATTGTATAATTGATTTTAAAGTTTGTATAAGAAAGATATTTTTTTTGTAAAGTGGCATTTGTTTCTAGATACTAGTTAGAGAATCCTATTTATATATTTGTCAACCAAATAGGTTGACGCTCAAACGAAAATTTGAAAAAGAGTTCAACTTTTGTGTTAACTCAGATAATACTTACATGAAATATTTAGATAAGGTAGAACTGAATTGGGACAGATTGTGGTGTAAACAAGGTTACATTTTTGCACTTGATGAGTCTGGTTTTTTATTTGACCCAGATACTAAGAAAAGTTTTTATCGTAAAACGAACGTTGTTAAATACTCAGAAATTAATAAGTTACACTGTCTTATTTTACTAGGAGAACCAGGAATTGGTAAATCTACAACTTTAAGAAAAGAGTATCTAAAACATAAAGAAAAACAGAAGGAAAAAGCTATTTTCATTTATAAAGATTTAGGTGAATATGGTGATGAAAATAGACTCATTGATGAAGTGTTTAAATCAAGGGAGATAGAAGAATGGTTTAAGTCAGATAAGCCTTTGTATTACTATTTAGACAGCTTCGATGAATGTTTGCTTGAAATAAAACGATTATTTCAAATTCTAAAGAGGCAATTCGATAACTTTAAAGATATTTCAAGTAGACTTTTTATAAGAATTACTTGTCGTACTGGATTTTGGTCTGATTACCTAACTCTATATTTGAAAAAACTATTTGGAGGTGAGAATGTTGAAGCTTATGAACTTACACCTTTAAAGAAATTAGATGTTAAATTAGCAACCAATCAAATTGGTTTAAATTCAGAAAATTTCATTAATGAATTAATAGATAAGGAGTTACAGCCGTTAGCTATAAATCCTTTAACATTAGACTTCTTAATCCAAGAATATATTAAAACAAATAGTTTTCCTTCTTCCAAGCAAGAATTATTCTATTATGGTTGTAAAACTTTATGCTCAGAACCGAATTTTGAGCGTCAAATGATTTACAAAACAAGTAACCTTTCCCCTGAAAAACGAATAGCTCTTGCTTCACGAATTGCGGCTGTTATGATTTTTTGTAATAAAGGAGTAATTGATTTAGGTAAAATTAAAACATATTCTAATGATAGAATAACTGTTGATTTACTTCTTGAAGGAGAAGAAAATACTGATGATTTTAGTTTTGAATATATTCAGCAAGATTTAATTGATACAATAACTAATACTTCACTTTTTACAAGTCGAGGAAATTTATTATTTGGTTTTACTCATTTAGCATTTGCTGAATATTTAGCTTCAAAATTTATTGCAAATAATCACTTGGAAATAGAGCAGATTAAATCCCTGATTTCTCTTTCAACAGACGACGAAGATAAGGTCATACCTCAAATGAAAGGAGTTGCTTCATGGCTTAGTATCATTGACACAAAAGTTGCAGAAGAAACAATAAAAAATGACCCACAAAATATATTGCATGGCGATTTGGATGTTTTAAGTATTAGTTATAAAGAAAAGATAGTAGATTCATTATTAAAGAAATTTAGTGAGAATACAATTGTAGATGGAGATTGGGGACTACATAAACAATATAAGAAACTTAATCATCCAAACCTTTATCAACAATTGAAGCCATATATTGAAGATAAAGAGAGAAATTTTTTACCTCGTAGGGTTGCAATTGATATTGCAGAAGCCTGTAAGTTATATGAATTAAATTCTTGTCTTTTGAAAGTTGTATTTGATGAGACTGAAGATATTCATATAAGAAGTCATGTTGTACATGCTTTAATTGAAATTGGAGATTCAGAAACTAAAAAACAATTAATTCCACTTGCAACTCAACCCCAAGAGCTAGATAAAGATGATGATTTAAAAGGCTACGCTTTACAAGCATTATGGCCTGATATTTTAACTACTAACGATGTTTTTGAATTTTTAACATCTCCGAAAAGAAGTAATTATAGTGGTGGTTATGTATTCTTTATGTATTTGCTACATGATAGTATTACAAAATCTGATTTGGATTCTGGACTTAAATGGATACTAAATAATATTTCTTTTAAAGAAAATATACATTATAAGTTTGGGAACCTTGAAGATGTCATTATAAATCAATGTTGGAATTTCTACCAAAACATCAAGGATAAGAACCTTTTTGCACAGGTGTTATTGTTGAGGATGAAGAAATATCAAACAATTTTTCCTACCCCTCAGAAAATACATAAAACATGGAATTCTTTGTCTGTTGGTAATGAAGTAAGATATTCTATATTTAAAGAATTAATTAAAATTGTTGGTATTGAACAAATTCATTTTGTTACTCATAATGAAATAATAAAAAAGAATGATTTTGAGGAGTTGATTAACATTATTAAACAAATTGAAAATTCAGAATTAATTGTAAAAATTGCTAAAGTATTAAGTTACTTTCACTATTCGGACTCGAAGAGTATTGATATAATTCTGACTTTATGTCAAAAATATAAGGAATTTCAAAGTGTCTTTTCACATTGGTTAAGAACGATTGAAATTGATTCAGAAGAAGCTGACAAGCTTAAAAAAGATTTAGAACAACGTAAAAAATGGGAAGAGGAAGAAAAAGAGAGAGATAAGGCAAAAGAAACAAGAAAAATTGACGTTGCATTAAGAATAACTAATGACATTGAACAATTTGAATCGGATCGAAATATAAGTTCTTGGTATCAATTGTTCATGGATTTAACACTCAGTGAGTCAAGTACACATTACGGAGATGAATTAAATTCAAATGTTTTAAATTTACCTGGATGGGAATATGTTGATTCTAATTTAAAAATAAGAATAATTGAATCGGCAAAATTTTATGTAAATAATTTCAATGACAATAAATCAGAATGGTTTGGTACAAATACATTTCATCGTCCAGCAACGGCAGGTTACAAGTCATTAGTTCTATTGTTTCATTTACAGAATTCTTTTATTGAAAAAAGTTGTTCTACTATTTGGGAAAATTGGAAACATATATTGATTGATTATCCAGAATCATATGGTATTGGTGGGAAAGATGAAACATATCTTAGTTTAATTACATTAGCGTACTCCAAAATACCCAAAGGAATTGTTGATATAATTTTAGAAAAAATAGACATTGCTAATCGAGATGATGATAATCATTTAACATTCTTACACAAAATAGATTCATGCCTTGATGACGCATTTCAGAATGCATTATTGGAAAAGGTAAAAGACTCAACGCTAAAACCCTTAATTAAAAACATATTACTTACCAAGTTATTGGAAAAAGAAAATAAAGATGCGAGTAACTACAATATTGAGTTGTTCAATAAATCAAAAGGGGAAGAGAAGGTTCTTTATGCTAAATCTCTTGCAAGTTTCTGTAATAGTCAGATTTGGGATATAATAATGAGTGAAATTAGATCTAATCCTGATTTTGGAAAAGATTTTTTCTTGTCATTCGTCAATACCTATGATGTTAATATGATTCCTTTACTAGAAAGGTTGTCTGAATTACAAAGTTCTGAACTCTTTTTATGGTTAATTGACACTTTCCCTCGTGAGGAAGATCCTGTTTTTGAAGGAGCTCATATGGTAGGTAAACGAGAGAGTGTTGCTAATTTTAGAGACCAAATACTACGTGATTTAACTGGAAAAGGAACTAGAGAATCAATTCAAGCTTTGGATAAAATCAAGTCGGAAAGAAAAGACTTAAATATTGATTTTTATCTAGTTGAAGCAAAAACTAATTTCCGAATTAATAATTGGGAACCGTTATCTCCTAAAGAATTATTATTGCTTGCGAAAAGTTCTAAAGTAAGGGTAATTCTAAATCCAGCAGATTTACAAAACCTTGTTCTTGATTCATTAAAACGTTTGGAATTTATTTTACAAGGGAGTAACTCTTTATCAGGAGTTCTTTGGGATAAAATTGATAGTAAGAAATTTAAACCTAAATCGGAAGAACATTTGTCTGACTATATAAAACACCATTTGGATAACGAATTAAGAGCGAATGGTATTTCTACATATCGTGAGGTGCAACTGAGAAAACCAAACTATATACCAGGAGGAAAACAAGGTGAAGTAACTGATATTTTTGTGTCTTTTACAGACCCCAAATCTAAAGAGGCAATTGAAGTGATTATAGAAATCAAAGGCTCATGGAATGAGGGTGTAAATACAAGTATGGAAACTCAACTAAAAGATAGATATTTGGAAACAAGTAATTGTAAACATGGAATCTATTTGGTAGGTTGGTTTAATTGTGATGCTTTGGTTAGTCATTCAAATAAGACTGAAAAATCAACTCTAATTGAAGCTAAAACATTTTACAACGAAGAGGCAGATAAACTCTCAAACGATAATAAATTGATTAAATCTTTTGTTTTAGATTGCTCATTAAGAAATTAAGTGATGCAAACTCTATAACTTATTTACTTCCCTCATCTGTTTTGACTGTTAAGTGAAAACGTCACGCTGAAATACTTTAAAATAAGTTTGTAACTCATATTATTAGTTCTAAAACCTTTTTATTAGGTCCTTAATAAAAAGTCCAAACTTTTAGTTTTTTACTAGGATTGGACTTTTTTGCTTAAAAAATGAAGAAAATTAAAACATCAATTTTTTGTAGAAATTCCAATTGAAAAGTAAATGCTTATGTCTTGTGGTTCGTGCGGACGTTGCAATGCAACACCCCTACAAAGCACTATAGTTACCCCATCAAAATGGACTGCAATCAAAATTAATAATTAAGTAAATTGCAGTATTATGAAAAGTAAAAG
>NZ_JACVVP010000035.1 GCF_014534745.1 Flammeovirga sp. EKP202 | reverse complement strand
TGTAAGTTCAAATGTGAATACTCTACAGGAGGTATATCTTTTTCTTTTAAATAAATTTGTAGTTCTGTTGAACTGTTAGTGTAGTCTTCTATTTCGAAGTAATCTAACATCCCTTCAGGGAAAAATAAGGCTAATAAATCGTCATTCATAACATGACAAAGATAACAACATTATGTTTTTTGCCCACTTTTTGTTGTTGACCCGGTTTTCTTCTAATCACCAATCCATTCCCATTTGTACGGTCCTTCATCAGAATAAAATACTGCCGGTATTCTATCTGAACTATAAAACATCACAACCTCCCTCGTTGGTGGATTCACTTTTTTACCTTCAGAACCATAACTGACTTTTACATTCTCTGATTTCTCAACATAAAACGTAGCTATACCGCTTAAGTCATCCTCTATATTTTGAAAAGTAGAACCTGCTCCTAATACAAGGTACCATTCAGGATTACACTCTTTTAATAAAATAAAACCTTTCTTTTCAGTCACCACATGTTCAATACGTAACATATAATCACCGCAACTTCCATCGGCAGCAGCGTTTAATTTTAAAAAGAAAGGGTTGATATCAGATATAATTCGATATTGATCTGATAAAGATTTCATGGTACTAAGTACCCCACTAGGTAAATGGTTTGGCAAAGTAGTTTCAAAGCCTGTCATCATTTCATTGCTACGAAGACTAGAGCGTTTAGTATCCAACTCTTGGATGACTTGTGGTAAACTATCATTTTCTCGTTGAAGATTCACCAAATTATTCAAGGACTTGAGTTCTGTATCTTGCTCTTTCAATTGATTTTGAAGAGAAGCATTATTCTCATTTAATGCCTTTATCTGTGATTGATATTGAGTAATCTCTTCTTTGGAAGAACCACAAGAAATAAGAATAAAGAAGAAGAATATATAAATATGTTTCATAGTTGATTTCATAAGTAGAGTGAAGAAAATTAATCTGCTTGTCCGTAAAATTTAAACTCACCATCCTCTAAGTAAGCGACAGCCGAACTGAGATTGGAGAAACTTACATAAATCACTTGGGGAGATTTGATCACTGGTTCAGGTTCACCTTCTCTAATCCATACATCTCCTTTATTTACAACTGATACAGCAAGTGTTCCATACATATTGTCTTGACCGAAATTATCTTTGTTTCCAGCTCCTAATACATAATGTTTTTCAAAGTCACCACCCATAAAAATGGCTAGTCCTAGCTTCTTATTTTCTATGTTTTCAATAAAAAGGGCATAGTCCTCCATTTCATCTTCATTAAAATGACCTCTCACATAAAAAGGATTAACAGCTGGAGAAATACGATAAGTATCGGAAAGAGACTGAAATGATTTAAATAATTTTCCAGGCAAATTAAATTCTAATAATGTTTTAAACCCTTCTGGATCTACTTCCTCTTTATTAGATAATTTATTTATCTCTTTTTTGTAGCTTCTGTATACCCTATTCAATGAATCATAGGTATTTCGCATTGCACCTACATCCCATTTTTCAGTCACACCTTTCAATGTGTTTATTTGAATTTCCTGCTCCTTCACCTGACTTTCTAAAGCAAGATGTGTAGCGTTTAATTCGGCGACTTCTTTTTTGTAAGATTGAAGTTCTTGTTCATGATTTCCGCAGGAGAAGAGGAAAAGTAAGAGTATAAAGTTTGTATATGTTTTCATAGTAGCTGAAAGTCAAAAAATTCCATTTATACACCTCAAAAAGTTTGCCTTAAAAAAGATCACATCATAAAAAAATCGCATGTGACATCTCTTTGGATGAACACTTGCGATATATTGTTATTTTATTTTGTGACTTGAATTAATAAATTATTCAGAACCTCTTTCAGTTCTCTAAATCGTTCTTCTTTTTTAATAGTATACGCTAAATCTAAAAATTCAATCAGATGATCTTTATGGGCATCCCTAATAAATGAAGCTTCAAACACTCCTAATGAAACATCTAATTTCATAATTAAATCCTCATAATACTTTAATTCTTTGAAAGCTTCTTTTCTATTTTCCTTGTTTTGATCTTCTATTAATGCGATTTCTAACGCATCTATTAAAGTTGTTTTTAGTTCCATATCGTCAGTTGGTTTATTAAATGGGACATATAATTTACGACTAAAAAACTTTAATTGCAATATGAGAGGGATTACTTCTAAGAAGCGGGGAGCAAAATATGGAGTTTGAGGGCTATTATTACATAACCATATCGCAAGTGTTAAGCGACAACGTCACTTGTGATTATAACAAAGTTGATTATTAGATCTGCTCTTTCTTCAACTCCATAATCTCTTTTTTAATTCTCCTTATTATATCATTTACATCTGCTGAAGTCGAAGATAGATTTAATCTTCTTGGTAAACCATTTACAGGTTTTACTATTAAAAACCTGAAATTCCTATTTCTATAGAAGGATGCTCCGCCAGCAGCATTGGCTGTTGAAAAATCATACGCTAAGTCTTCAATATCAATTAAATTAACAACCTTTCTATCATTATGAAAAATTGCCCCATCCCTCACTTCAAAAATATATTTCCTTGAGCTTTTATTTATCAATTTAATGGCAATAAATAGAGATATACCGTAAGAGACAAATCCTAATATTACACTTACAACAATATTATTCGAAAAATAAAAAACACCAAAACCAATGGCTATGGGTATAATGAAAGAAAAACATAAGATTTGTAAAATGGAACTGTCGTTTGCTAATTGAATTTTTAAAGCACTCATCTTTTATGTTTGTTAATTGTCACAATAGTTTACTTACAACAAAGTACTAATTCAATTTTAAATTTGAAAAGGTAACACCCTAACTGGTTCAAGTCTTAAGTCGATAGACGTGACTTGGACCTAGCAACTGTAAAAAGTCTGTAGACTTTTAGATCATATTAGAATTTCTATAAGTCTTCAGACTTATAAAATAATACAAACACAAGTCACGCCTACGGCTTAAGACTTGCGCTAGTTATGATGACCGTCTAAAAGCACAAAAAAACGGGTAACATCTCTGCTACCCGTCTTCAATATCAATATGTAAACTAAGATTACTTGCTTACTTTTAATTTTACTTCTACACCGTCAAGGTCAAGAACTGTTGCATCTGCTACTGAATCCTCAACAGTAAATGATACTGCTTGAGTTTCCTCACAAATGTACTTCTTGAATGATTCAAAAGCACCGTTGACTAAATCATCACCTTTTTCAGCGACGATATTAATTTTATCTTGTACTTCTAAACCAGTGTCTTTACGGATGTTTTGCACACGGTTTACAATATCACGAGCGATACCTTCTTTCTTCAACTCTTCTGTTAAAGTGATATCTAATGCTACTGTAATACCTTGATCTTTAGCCATTGACCAACCTGGGATATCATCCGAAGTGATCAATACATCCTCGATTCCAAGAACTACTTCGTTTCCGTCAACATCAAATGTGTAAGAACCTGCTGATTCAATTGCTTTGATGTCATCTTGAGACATTTGGTTGACAGTCTTCGCGATGCCTTTCATCAATTTACCGTACTTTCTACCCAATGTAGCGAAGTTTGGTTTGATGTGCTTCACGAACATACCTTCATTTTCTTCTGTCAAGAACTCGATCTCTTTGATGTTCACCTCATGAGCAATCACTGCTTCAACTGCTTTGATTTGAGCCGTTACTTTAGCGTTTACATCTGGAATCAAGATACGTTGCAATGGCTGACGTACTTTCAATTTATCTTTCTTACGGATTGAGTGCGTAAGAGATGAAATTACTTGTGCCAAGTGCATTTTCTCTTCTAAGTCGATGTTGATCAACTCCTCATTTACTTGAGGGAAGTTGGCCAAGTGTACTGACTCTGCTTTATCTTTTCCAGTTGCTGCATTTAAGTCTTGGAATAAACGATCCGAGAAGAATGGAGCGATTGGCGACATCAATACTGAGATTGTTTCCAAACAAGTATAAAGCGTTTGGTAAGCGGCAATCTTGTCAGAAGCATACTCTCCTTTCCAGAAACGCTTACGGTTCAAACGTACATACCAGTTAGACATGTCTTCGATTGTGAACGTTTGGATCGCTCTTGCTGCTTTTGTTGGTTCGTAGTCGTTTAATGCTGCGTCTACTTCTTTCACCAACGTATTCAGACGTGATAAGATCCAACGGTCTGACTCGTGGCGCTCTTCCATAGGCACTTCAGCTTCTGAATACGTGAAGTTGTCTAAGTTCGCATAAAGCGAGAAGAACGAGTACGTATTATAAAGTGTTCCGAAGAACTTACGTTTTGTTTCTTTTACGCCCTCAAGGTCAAACTTCAAGTTATCCCATGGGTTTGCATTAGAGATCATGTACCAACGTGTAGCATCCGCACCATGCTCATCCATTGTTTCGAATGGGTTGATCACGTTACCTAAACGCTTCGACATTTTAGTACCTGTCTTATCTAATACAAGACCATTTGAAATTACGTTTTTGAACGCTACGCTGTCTTGTGTCATACCTGCAATAGCATGCAATGTAAAGAACCAACCACGTGTTTGATCCACACCCTCAGCAATAAAGTCTGCAGGGAAAGATCCGTCAAAAACTTCTTTATTTTCAAATGGATAGTGCCATTGTGCATAAGGCATCGCACCTGAATCAAACCAAACGTCGATAAGGTCTAATTCACGAGTCATTGGCTTACCGCTTTCTGACACTAAGATAATATCATCTACATACGGACGGTGCAAGTCAAATTCCTCCGTCAATTCACCGCTGTCAGTGATGTACTTCGGATCTCTTGGCATTACACCTGCCGCTACTGATTTCTTTACTTGCTCTCCTAATTCTGCTACTGAACCGATACAAATTTCTTCGTTACCGTCTTCAGTTCTCCAGATAGGAAGAGGTGTACCCCAATAACGTGAACGAGACAAGTTCCAGTCTACTAGGTTTTCTAACCAGTTTCCGAAACGTCCTTCACCTGTTGCTTTTGGCTTCCAGTTGATTGTTTTGTTCAATTCAACCAAACGATCTTTTACAGTAGTAGTACGAATAAACCAAGAATCCAATGGATAGTATAATACTGGCTTATCAGTTCTCCAACAGTGAGGGTAACTATGGACATATTTCGCTACTAAAAACGCTCTATTTTCCGTCTTTAATTTAATCGCTAAACGAACATCCATTGATTTGTATTCCTTCGCACCAGATACTTCGTCTTCCTCGTACTCTGCTTTCACGAATTGCTCACCAAACTCTCCCATTTCTTTTACATAGCGACCTGTTTTGTCAACTAATGGAAGTGGATTGCCTTTTTCGTCAAAAACTACGATTGGAGAAATACCTGCTTGATTAGCGACTCTCTGGTCATCTGCACCAAAAGTTGGAGCGATATGAACGATACCTGTACCGTCTTCAGTAGTTACATAATCGCCAGGAATTACTTCAAATGCTTTTCCTTCAGGTTTTACGAACTGTAATAATTGCTCGTATTTTACACCTACAAGGTCAGCACCTTTATATTCACCTACTACTTGAGCAGGAACTAATTTTGCACCTTTTTCATACGCATCGAAGTCTGCATCCAATTGCTTCTTCGTCACATAAGCATTCAAACGATCTTTGGCTAAGATCACTGTGATTGGCTCATGTGTATACGCGTTGTAAGTCTTCACTTGTACATAATCGATCTTCTCACCTACTGCCAAAGCGGAGTTTGAAGAAAGCGTCCAAGGCGTTGTCGTCCAAGCAAGGATAAATACATCACCGTGTGCACCTTCAAAAAGTGAAGCTGACTTATCGTCTTTTTCTACTTTAAATTGTGCAGTAACTGTAGTATCCGTTACATCTCTATAACAACCTGGCTGGTTTAATTCGTGAGAAGAAAGACCAGTACCTGCCGCTGGAGAGTAAGGCTGGATAGTATAGCCTTTGTAAAGAAGATCTTTATTGTATAATTCTTTTAATAAGTACCATAGAGATTCCATGTACTTCTTGTCAAATGTGATATACGGATCATCAAGGTTCACCCAATATCCCATTTGCTTTGTCAATTCATCCCATTGCGATTTGAATTCCATTACAGTTTGCTTACAAGCTGCATTGTAATCATCAACAGAAATCTTAGTACCAATATCCTCTTTTGTAATGCCTAATTCTTTTTCAACTTTCAACTCTACCGGTAAACCGTGAGTATCCCATCCAGCTTTACGCTTTACTTGAAATCCTTTTAATGTTTTGTATCTATTGAAAAGGTCTTTTACAGCACGGCCCATTACGTGGTGAATACCAGGTGCACCGTTTGCTGAAGGAGGCCCTTCATAGAAAACATGTGATGGATTGCCCTCTCTTGTAGAGACAGACTTATCGAAGATATTTTGCTCTTCCCAATATTGACGAATCTCTTTATTCGCCGCAACTAGATCAAGCCCTTTGTATTCCTTAAATCCCATTGATTATAGAATGAAATTGTCTAATTTTTTTTTGCTTTGCCTGTACACAAGGGTACAGATCACGCAAATATCGTAATTTGTTTTTAAATCAGAAACTAACTTTTGATGATCTTCGATATTATTTACAAGAAGGGATTAATATTCAAAGAAATAGTGATTTTTTATAGAATCTATTTCTTTTAAAAGTGAGTGGTGTAAACCTTCAGGCTACTACTTTCAAGCTTCCTTCTTCTTCATTTTTGTCTTGAAGCAAAAAATTCAAGGCTTTAAAGTCAAAGGGAGTTGGCATATTGCAAACTAAGTTTTCTTTATTTGTTCTATTTAGAAATCAGGAGATTTCTGATGATCTGTTGGACACGAATGACGCTTTCGCTTAACATTCGCGCCAGTGGGCTTTCTACCATTTTTAGTTTAGTAGCACTCCCCCGGCCTTGAAGGGAAAAGCGTTAAGAATTCCATGGAGTGAGCCGTTAAAAATGATTTTCTTGTTTGAGCGTAGCGAGTTTAAAATCATTTAGGCGAAAGGAATGGAATTTAGCTTTTGCCTTCTAAGCCTAGATTTTTTGCTTCGTTTTTCATCAATGGAAAAATGAAGAAGAAAGAAGTTTGGAAGTAGAACATAAAAAGCTTGCAGAAATGTCGATTAACGAGATAATGAAAGCTTAGTTTACAATACAACCAACTTCTCATCTGTTATTTTAAACAAGGAATTTCCAAAGAGAATGTAGAACCTTGTTTTAATTCAGATTTTAGTGAGATTTCTCCTTTCAATAATTTCACAAATCTGGCAGTCATTGGCAATCCAAAACCTAAACCTTCTCTTTCTGGACTTGGTGCTACAAAACTTTCTGGCATCATAAAAATCGACCCCATTTTTTCCTCTGCTATACCCGGGCCATGATCTGATATTGAAAGGTTAAAGCTTGTTTCATTTCTTTGAGATGAAATCTTTATCTCGCCACCCTCTGGAGAATATTTCATAGCGTTTGACAAGAGGTTTCTTACACAAAAACTGAGTAACTGATAATCGGTTTCTAAAATTGTATTGGAAGGTAAATTGATATCAAATACAATTTTTTTACGATCAACTACCTGCTGATATAAACTTAAATTGGCTTCCAAAATGTCTTTAAAATCTACAGTCTCAATGTTCAACTCAATCTTCTCGTCTTGTAACATAGCCCAATTTAAGAGGTCATTTATTAATCGAATCACATTATCAATTAGTATTTCCGAATTGACCAACTCCTCATAAACAGTGGACTCTTTATCTACTTTTCCAATCAAACCAAAAACTTGATTTCTCACACTAATCAATGGTCCTTTTGCATCATGACCAATCACCGAAAACATTCTATCTTTAATTTGATTGGCATTGAGTAATTCTTTTTGAGATTGAGATAACACACTATTAATCATCATCAATTCCTCGTTATGATCTCTTGCCACTTTTGCTTTTTCTCGCTCAAGTTTTGCATTTTTTCTAGTCTGTATAAACCATAATACTAAAAGAACACCACCCAAAAGCACTACAATCAATAAAACAATCAAGAGGTTTGTTTTCTCTTTTTCTTGCTCTAAAATAAGATCTTTGATGTATTTATCTTGACGCAAATCAATGATCTGTAAATCTTTAAAGTAAGTATCAAAATAAGCATTTGAATAAGAAATCGCTTCCATGTCTTTCTGTTCTGTACTTTTGGATTGGGCAATTTTTGAGTTCCTTAATAACTCGTTGGATAACTTGAAATCTTTTCTTTTCACTGCCACTTCTGATAAACCCACTAATGCTTCTTCTAAGTTTTTAAAATCTTGAAAACGTTTGGAATACCAAATAGCTGAATCGTAATACATTTTACTTTCCGCTAATTGATAATCTAAAAGAGAGATATCACCAAGTTCATTGAAAATAAATGCTTTATCAGAATCATAATTGTTTCCCATATTTCCTAAAGCTTGGAGGTAATAGGATTTACTGACGGCATACTTTCCTTGGTTAAAATTAAATTTGCCAAGGTTTTTAAGCACTAGATAATGGTTTTTGGTACTTTTGGATGAGAAAGATAGTGCTAGTAGAAATAGGGAATCGGCAGTTGAGTACTCTTTCAGTAGCATTTGACTTTCCCCCATATAACTATAGATTTTTGACGCTCTCAGTGAATCTTTTGATGCAATCGTATAGGGAAGTGCCTTATCAAAATAAACTAAAGAACGATCATATTTCTCAATCGCAACGGCCAATCTTCCAATCTGATAATTCACCTCTGCAATGCAACTGCTGTCGTTTAAGTTTTGAGCTAATACCAATGCTTTTTGAAGATTATCATTGGCATTTAAATAGCTGTAATTATTATAATAATAGGCTGATAATTTGATTAATACATTATAATTTTTTCGCCAGAAAACCTCCTCATCATTGCTATTGATAAACTGATCAAAAGTGAGGTTATTACTGTGCAATATCAAGTGATTTTGACTTATGGAAAGTAAAAGCTGTTCTGCAGTTTCCCTTGGAATTTCATTGATGTATTCCACCCCAACATAGAGGCTATCCAATGATCTCTGATAGTTTTCTTTAAAAGTATAATACCTTGAAAGATTAACGTAAGCACGTACAATTTCATGCGTGGATGACATGTTGGTGGCCATTATTAAAGCCTTCTCTGCCATTTTATAACTTTCTAAAGGAGAATCATAAAAAAGATCTTCTGCAGAATCATTGTAAAACTTAGGTGTTTCTTCAGCGTAAGCGTTAGTAATCAATAATACTATTAGAGATGAAAGAATATATGGTAGTTTGTTAATCATGAGATAGAATAAAAAAGAAGATTTAAATTAGCTGGAAATGTATATTGTAATATTTGATTATTTCAAAATTTTCAACTAAATAACACTATAAACTTAACAATCTATAATTATAATGTGTAATACCAATTCAATATTACTTGTCGACGACCATCCTATTGTCCGATCTGCTCTAATTCCAATTATTGACGCCATTCCTAATACTCATTTAATTGGTCAGGCAGAAAATGGAGAAGAAGGTTTAAATAAAGCCATTTTATATTCACCTCAATTAGTTATAGCTGACATCGAAATGCCTAAAATGAATGGTGTTGAGATGATCAAAAAAATTAAATCAAATTCACCCGATACAAAAGTTATTTTTATCACAAGTCATAGTGACTTATTCACCTTTGAAGAAGCATTAAGCCTTGATGTGGACGGTTATATCTTTAAGGAGAATGCGATGAAAGAAATAAGGAGCTGTATAGACGCTGTATTACAGAATGAAAAGTTCACTTGTGAGAAATTTAAACAATTCATTCAGATCAATCAAAAAAAAATTGATGGAATACGAAAAAATAAGCTTTTAGTGACTCAATTAACCAAAACGGAGCTTGAAGTATTGGGACTTATCTCCAAAGGTAAATCATCACCTCAAATTGCTGATCAGCTTTTCAAAAGTATTAAAACAATTGAGAATCATAGATATAATATCTGCAAAAAACTAGAAGTAACGGGCAATAATCAATTACTCACTTTTGCAGTAAAACAACGAAAAATATTAGCAGAATTTATGGAAGCTGATAAAATATAAAAAGTGGACTACAAAATTGTAGCCCACTTTAATTCACACTCTACTCTTATTTATTCTATGATAAGTTTTGTCAACCATAACTCAGAGGTCTGCCCTTCGAATCGGACAATATACATCCCTGATAATAGATGACTTAAGTTCAATTGACTTTGGTTTATTCCTAATTCTTGAACCACTACTTTTTTACCATTCATGTCCATGATAAAGAGAGTACCGGCCTCATGATGTTTGATTTTCACCTCTCCTTGTGTTGGATTGGGGAATACATTAATAACATCTTTAGGGAACATAACAATAGATGTTGGATCAGTACTGTCTTTCATCTTTACAGTGTAAGTCTCTGTTGTTAATTTATCTTCAGAGAACACTTCAAACTGCATACCTTCTTCAAGCAATAAACTATCCTTACCTGAGGTCTGAATCCATTGATTTTGAGTCATCATCGCTCCTGTAGATAATTTAAAACTAATCACTAATTGTCCTTCAACATCAAACAATGACTCATCTATTAAAATCTCCTGATCCATAATTTCAGCTTCAACATCCTCAACTATATTATCATTCAAATCTGCTAAGAATGTAAAGGATTGAAGTTCTGCTTGGTCGTTTTGTTGTCTTGCTGTAGTGACTGTATAATATTTTGATTTACTTAAGTCTTCTGATACAACCTTCAACATGAAGTCATCGGTGTGATTCACTTTTGTATCGTTTGTCATCAAAGTATCCGACCCCATTAAGATGATGGATTTATTTGCTTTTTCGATGGATACTAATGCATTGGTAAGGTTATCTTCCTTCTGGGCATCGATCGAAATTCCATTAGCAGTTACAACTCCTTCAATGTCTGCCACAAGACCATCATTCAACAAGCTTGAGATGGCATAAGAAGTGATTTCTGCTTCATCATTCAATGGAGGCAAGCATTCAATAGACCATAATGAGGCATTGGATTGATCAAATGAACGTACTTCTACCACAATTGGAGCTGTCAAATCGAATACCGAAGTGTAATCCACTTGTTTACCTTTATAATATAACTGAGCACCCGGAGAAATCGAGAATTGTAATGTTAACTCAGCAACATCCATTTGTTTTGCTGGAATCAGTTTGATCTCTCTATTTTCTTCATCAATTGTTCCGAATGTAGATAGTCCTTGAATTTTCACACTATTAATGCTGTGTAATGATTCTGCTGTTTTTTTGTCATAAAACATAGAGAAACCAATCGCTTTGCTCAAACCTTCGTTGATCACGCCTTCTTTAAGAGAACCAGACCAAGGATCTACTTCCCATATTTGATAGAAGTCTGTCGTCAACTGATTGTCTCTTGACGCCAAATACATTTTACCAATATTATGATCAAAGAAAAGGTGCGGATGTGGAGAAGTTCCAGTGAAAATTGGTAATGAACTGATTTTTGTGGTTGTCCAATCTTCATCGTTGATGATATAGATATTACCAAGTTGATCCAAACCGTACAACACACCTGCAATATCACAAGTAATAGTTTTGATGGATGTATTTGCTAATGTACCTTCCAAAGTAGATGCTCCGGTTGTTCTATCAATACTGTAAATCTCAGGTGTATAATACGCCATACCGTAAAGCTTGTCTTTCGGCTCGCTATAGCACATATCTCTCAACTCAATATCAGAGAACCCAAGATTGTTGATTTCACCCGTAAATGGATCAATCGTAGAAAGCATTCCCCCCGTTGAACTGTTATACCATTTGTTCTTGGCAATTGTACCCGCATAGACATAAAATCCATTCACCTGCTTAATATTTCTTGGCTGTTTGATGTTCTGCATATGGAAACTGATCGGTCCCGGATAAACACCTTCTGCACCTAAAATATTATAAGCAAAAACAGTATTCAATGGTTGAACATTAATTGTCTTCTGAAGAATATTGTTGCCAATCACTTCATCTGTAGAAGAAATTAACTCAATTTTAATTTCAGTAATTGTTTCTACTAAATCAATGCTAGAAAATAAAACCTCCTTCATTGATTTACCTTCATGATCACTCACTTCAACTACCTCTTTTTCAACACCATCTACGATCAATTTCAATTGGTATGATTCCGCGTTAGGTGTTTTATTTTCGATCATAACAGGAATCGCGTAAGCATCCGGTGTGATGTATTTTTCAAGCTCAATGCTTTTTACAGCTAGATCATGCTTTGGTGCTTGTCCTTCTAAAATAATGGAATAATCTTCCACTTCTCCAGTAAAAACAATTCCTTCAGGATTCATTTCACCAAATGATAAAACACGAATTCTCAACCTCTTTTTCCCTGGCTCAACATCATATGGAGGATCAATGATTCCTTTCATTTGCTGAGGATTGATGGGTTCAAATTCAAACCCTTCTTCCTCTTCAAATTTCCCATTGAAATTCCAGTCAATCCAATATTTACCAGCACCAGAACCATCATTTTTTGTTACAATCAATTCCGCTGTTTCACCATATTTGATTGTTAATTCTTGTCCAGAATAATCTTCATACATATTATCACCAGAGGTTTGATTGATGTCGCCCATCATTACATTTGTGATGAACACCCCACCAAATCCAAGAGCAGGTTCATAATCTGATTTAAACCTTACCACTGAAGTGTCATTTCTTCCTACCCCATCGTTTTCCAAAATAGTGTAAGCCTTCACCTCATATTGAATTCCAAAAGTGTTGAATACATCTGGCTCATCAAATTCAATATCTACAGATCTCCCCGATTCAAGAAGACGGTTTACATTTTGAACTCTTGGAGTACCATCATTAATGGTATAAGCAACTTTGAAAGATGAAATATCTTCTTTACCAAAGTTGGATACTGTTACATATACTCTTTCTGCACCTGTTAAGCCTACATGAGTAACAGGGTGCTGAATTGCAGTAACACCTGCATCGAAATCAACGCTGTGTTCTACTTGAGATACCGTAGCCACCCAGCCTTCTTCGTTGACTGCTTCATCAGAATAAAAAATGAAACTTAATCCACCGCCTAATACTGTTGAAGTAAATGTAGTTTGATTATTATCGCCTAAAGCACCGTTCAAAACTGCAATTGGTTCGCCTCTGGCATTTGTACCGTCAAATACATACAAGTAATCATATCCTTCCTCTAATTGGAAAGAAGTAAATTCAACTTTTACTTTTTTCGTTGGATCAGCTGGAACAAAATTGTGGACACTTCTTGTGTTATCAGGGTAATTAAAAACTCTTGTACCACCATCTGTGAAAACGACATCATCACTTACTGTCGTTGTTTGTGTGTAATCATGAGCGGCCATTGGAACGATGTTACCGAAATTATAGAATCCACTTCCTTGAAGCGTATTATTTTCAATTTTGGAGTCGTTAGCATGCTCTGCATTACCTTTTACATAATATAAAGCATCTTCTTCAGAAAAATCTCCTAAGGCAACAAACGTGTAGTTTTTAGTATTGAAAGTCGGTAATTCAGTACTAAACGTTTCTTTTTCTTCTTGATTCAATACGCCATTTTTGTAGACTTCATAAGAGAAATCAAAAGTCTCTAGATTTTTTGATCCAATATTGGCAATCATAAATTTCACCTCTGCTTCCTCTAAACGTAATGAATGATTAGGATGATCGATTTCCAATAAAGCTACGTCGTATTCTGCTTTTTCAGAAAGGTGAATATTATCAATACCGACTTGATCTCCTTCAATAGCCCAAGAGATAACACCTGATGGGTAACGGCAAAGTGCTTTTAATTCGATCTGAATAGGTTCACCAAGAAAGTCCGTTAAATCAAAGTACATTTTTTCTCTTTTCAGAAGAGCTGTTTCACTGCCCAAGAAATAACTTTGTCCTTTGATATCCGAAACAGGCTGACCATTGACATACACTCTGAAAATACTTTGGTTTCTAGAAACAGAGTAAGCCATTTTGGCATCTAAAGTGAATAATAATGAGTTAATCCCATCAGGAATTTCGGTTTTTAGCGTCGCTGTTGAAATAAATGTCGGGTTGGCATTCCAAACCTCTTGAGTAGAACCATCACCGTAAAAAGTGGCGCCTGTAAGTCCTCCTTCAAACTTCAAGTAATGAGAGTTCACTTCAGTGTCGTAGTTGATCGTTGCGTTACCCGCTTTTGATTTTTCAATGGTCAAATAATTGGAAGCTCCATCATCAAAGCCTTCATCAAAAGGGAAATTACTAATTGCTCCTTTTACACTCAAATCAACCGCTTTCGATCGTACCCCTACTATATTCTTCTCTTTATTGACCGCTCTCACGGCATACCAATACTGACCTGCTTCAGGTGAAAATTGAGTGGTGGTTACTTCATCAATCACTTTCATTTCTCCCTCTTCCATTCTCATTACTTCATAAGAAGTTGCCCCAACAACACCTGTCCAGCTCATTACATCCGATGAACTGCTTACAATTTCAGGACGACCAATAACACTAAACCCAGTGGTGCTTTCATCAAAATATTTACTATTGATCACTCTTACTTTCAAATTCCCTTTTGCTTCTGAAGAAGTAGCGTAAGTATAATTTCTAGCACTAGGAGCCAATTCAGCCACCGTTTGATAATTCATTCCGCTGTCTTCTGAGATTTGAACAACAAAAGCATCTGTATTATTTTGAGGAGCTGACCAATAGATCATCATTTCCTTCTCGGCTACGTAAGATTCACCTCCAACTGGTGATAATAAAGTCACTCCTTTTTCTACAAAATCCCATGTGATACTAAAATTTTGAGGGCCTTGAGGAATTGTATTACCATTTACTACAAATTCATAGTAACCTGATTCAGGAAGGTCAATCACCACTTGCTCAATATTGTTTAAATGATCCTCTTTGTTTGTGGCTAATTGTGATGGGTTTTGAGCATCTAATACCAAAGGAAGTGTTGTTGTTCCGTTATGTACAACTGTTAAATCTAAATCATTAATCAAAGCATTGGGTGTGAAAGGAATACTTGGATAATCACTCCACGAAAGCATTACTTTTAACTGACCTGTCCCTTCTGGCACCCAGATTTTGAACGTTTCTTGATCACCGGTCTCTACATTACCTGATGCAAAATGATTATTCTTAATCACTTTCGCCGCTCTTAAAGCATTTATTTCGCCATAGCCATAAGCGAAGTCTGGTCCTGCTTCACCTAAATCTGTAGCTGTATTACAAAGCACCCCTTTGATTAAATCAGCTCTAGGCAACTCACTATTTTCCTTTTTGTATAATTCATAAAGTTGAATGGCCACACCTGATACCAATGGAGTCGCTTGAGAAGTACCATCCATCAACTCATAATCATTAAAAAATGAACATGAATACACATCTACACCTTTTGCTGCAATGTGCGGACCATGTCGGCCATCATCTACAGGACCCCAGCTAGAGAAACTACTCATTGCTCCTGTTTGCGTTAACGCTCCAACTGTCAGGATATTTTTTGCTGTTTTAGAACTTGTCCCATATTGGAAATTACCTCTTGAATTACCAGAAGAAAAAACATGCAATACATGAGGCTGTTCCCAAGTCACCTGATCCAATTCTGCATCACTGTTGATATAAGGCCATAAAAAACCACCGGGGTGAGGAATACCATATGAGTTTTGAGTAATAGAAACTTCATTTTCTAAAGCAGCACCCATCATTTCTTCACCAGTTGTCAAGCCATTTCTACCCACATTGAAATTCCAAGATTCAATCTTTACGTTATGAGCAATACCAACACCCATAGGGTCTACCAAACCACGGCCGGCCATAATCCCTGCCACGTGATTACCATGAGCAAAAAGGTGATCTTCTAATTCGTGTGAAGTTACTCTGCCATTGAAATCAAGGTGAGGTTCAACATCTTGATCCCAAATACCAACCGTAATACCTTCTCCTGTCAGCATCTGATCAGCCCCCAAATAGCCCATCAAGGCATCTTGGCCAACCATTTTCTGCCCTACAATATCGTCTTTTTCCACTTTTGGTGGGATTGGTCCTGCATACTTCAACCAAGAAAAAGCATTGATTTCCTTTAGTTGATCAATATGCACTTGGCATCTTACTTTATTGAAATAGGGCGAGAATGAGATCGATTCTGCTCCTAAAGTTTCTAAGTCTGATTGTATTTTTTGAGTATTTACTCCAGAAAAAAAAAGTAAATCCAATACAATAGAGTGCTTGCCTGACATAGCATATTTGGGCAACTCTGACTTCATCAATAAAGGATCTAATTTCTGAATATCTACTAGGTTCACAATAGATCGAATAGAGCTAATATCTATGCTGTTTTTTAGTGAATTGATCTCCGTTAAATAGGCATTATTTCCCAAATAATCATTGAGTAACACCCCATTATTCATCAAATTGGAACGCTTTTCCTTGTTCGGAATTTGATAAAACTGAAGTATAACGTAGGCGGATTGATCAGAAGTTTGAGATGTTCTTTTATTCGAAAAATAAGCATTGGCATTTTCAGGCAATTCCACTGCAACGCCATTATAAGTTACTTCTTCTAAGCTATTTTTTGTTTGGGCACCAACGTAGGTGTTCATCCCCAGTACACAAAATAGTAAAAGGAAAATAAAGTTCTTTTTCATTATAAAATTTATAGATAGGAAGGTAATGACTGCCAACTTGTTTGGAAGTTGACAGCCTATATTATGGTTAGTATGAGTTACTGTTTTTGAATCTTATAAGTCTTCGAAGCACCTCCGCTATTCACTTGAACAACATACCATCCTTTTACAAGGTCAGATACATTAAACAGGAATTGTGATGCTTGAGATAAGTCTTCGTAAGATTTTACTTTTTCACCGATTAAACTGTAGATATATACACTTTCAATTTTTTCAGCTCCTTTGAGGATAAATTGGTCCGTCATTGGGTTCGGGTACAACATAATCGTGCTTATATCAAGAGATGCATCCGTCACCTGCTTCTCTTCTACCGTGACTACAATTTCTTGTTCGATGCTCCAATTCGATTGAGAAGCTACAACCACAACTGTTGAAGTTTCCATCAAGCTACCTGTCAGTGTGGCCGTTCCATCGTTATTGTCCGTTAATTCCACCCCTTCCATTGCTTCTTTTAATGCTAATGAAATCATCAATCCTTCCAATCCTTCAACCGTTACTTGGTGTTCGAAGCTTTCGTCTTCCATCACAAATAGTGAGTCTCCAGAAGTAAACATCAATGGGTTATCAATATCTTCCACTTTCAGTGAATACGACTGACTTAATTCCCAAGAGGCAACAGAGGCTTTCAATGTCACCACATTACTTCCTGTAGCATCAGGCGTACCGCTGAGTGTATACTTTCCCTCTATTTCCTCTAATGATAACCACTGAGGACCTTGTACCAATTCCAAAGTAATTGCTTCATCAATTGCACAATCTACCTCAATTGCATATTCATAAGTACCATATACTTTTACTGATAATTCTGGTACTGAAGTGAACGCTAATGGATTATCAATATCTTCAATTTCTAAATTAAACTGATGACTAGCTGATTGTTCTCCTGAAGATGCATTTACTCTTACATAATAAGTTCCTTTTTTAGTTGTCTTCCCTGAAAGAGTCGCCGTTCCGTCACCATGATCTTCAATTGACAACCATTCTGGTGCATCTTCTAACGAGAATTCAAGTGCTTTCTCTTCTTTATGTGAAGCTGTAATTACGTAACTGTAATCATGATAAATCGCTCCCGTGTCAATAGGCGTAGATGTAAAAGTGATTGGGTTTTCTTTTGCAATATCCAACTCTACATTATCTAAAGTAAGTACACCTGTAGGTGTTGCTGTTTTAGCATAAAATGCAATAAACATTGATTTTGTTTTCGGTGCTTCAAACGTAACGCTCACATCTTTCCATGCATCTTCCACTGTTGCAGTTTTTACCAATACTTCTTCACCCAAAGCGGTTTTCTTATTGTCCTCCACCAAGTATACTTCTAACTCTTCCGTGTGCCATTTACCTTCTAGTTCATCCAATTCCGTTCTAATAGAAAACGATAAATCATAAGTTGTTCCTTTCTCCAAAGCTAGAGGCACCGAATAAAGAATATCATCTTTTTTACCAGAAATCTGCATTGCCCCAGAACCCTTCACCAAATCATTTGATCCATCATCTGTAATCTGTTTCCATTCGTTACCGTCAAGATTCAAATCGTCTATTGACCAGCCCATTGGTTTTGTCGTTCCTTGTTTCATTGTCTCAAAATTTTCAAGATATGGGAGAGTCTCAACAGTTGGATCAGGGATGGTTGTAAATGACCATACTGGAGCATTAGGCAGTTCACCATTACTATTATAAGGCACTACTTGCCAATAGTATTGGGTGTTATACTCTAAGTTTTCTAATTGAAGTTCGGCAGTCTCTAAGTCTACTTCTTGATCAGAAATCATATTCGTAGGAGGGTAATCTGTTCCTACATTGATTTTAAACCCTTCCGTTGCTCCTCCTCCATCATTCCATCTTAGTTTTAAGCCTTTCATGATGTCTACATCCACTGCATTAGAAGCTGGAGATGTAGGAACAGCAGCAAGAGGGAATCCATTTGAAATTTTCTCCCAAGAAATATCATCAATTAAAGCGGCTGTTACTTTTTGTTCTCTTCCTCCGTGTCTAAAAGCAATGTAAGGTCCTTTATCAGCATGGCTGAATAGTAAATTGAATTGTTTATAAGCACTTGTCAACTCAAATGTTTCTTTCAATACGAAAGTAGAAGAATCTGTTGGATCTGTCATTAAACCTACCTCAAGAGTCAAGTCATACGCATCATTTGATTTTTTTGCTTGGAAAACGATTCTGTTGGTATCAAAGTTTTTCACCCCTGGAGAAACTAAAATGACATTCGATTCAAAATCATTCAAGTTCATCAAACGAGCACAATGCGGACTTGTAAAATACTCTAGCGCCCCATCAATCACTTGTACACTTGTGTAATTATCCCAGCTACTTCTGATTTGACTCCATTGCGCAGGCATCTCAGTGCTGTTATCAAAATTCTCAAAGAAATCAGTAAGCGGCTGATAAGCATTTCCTATTAAAGTAATATCGTTTGTACCAGAAGTTGCATTCGATTCAAAAGTGAATACATCCTCGAAATCACCTGCAGAAGTAGGTTCAAAATATAATTTGATATCCGCTGACTTCCCAATATCAATGGTCCCGGTGAAGTCCGTTGAGAAAGGACCTGTAGAAGTTCCTCCTCTGATAATTAATGGTGCCTTACCTGTATTTGTCACTGTTACCGATTGACTGATCTTACTGCCAACACTTACGGAAGCATACGTAAGCTTATCAGTCGCAATTTGGATCTCCGGCTCCATTTTTTGTTCTTTGATAACGATATCATCTATCCAGAAGTATTTTGGACTCCAGCTAGAAGTTTCGTGATATCTAAAACGGATATAAACATTTTCGCCAGAATAATCTCCTAGACTGAAAGATTCGTATTTATACTCTTTCATATCCCCCTCAAGCATCATAGAAGCTACTTCAGACCATGTTTCTTTTCCATCTGTAGAAATCTCTAAATAAGTACCACTTGACGGTGAATTAGAACCTGTTCTCCAATAAAAAGAGACCTCTGAATTTTCTGGTAAGTTCATTCTTGGAGTAGTTAGTGAGTAATCCCCCGTTCTCCACGCTGATACATAACCCGTCATTTCTCCTTTGTAAATACCGTCCAGGAAACCATCAATATCACCCGTACTCCAATATTCATCAAACTCCCAATCAGATTCATCAGGGAAGTTGGTATTAATCGTTCTGTTTATCCTATTACCTGTTATTTGGCTAATATAGAAATCTTCAAAATCAACAATAAACGGATATTCTTCAATAAACTTTTGAGCCGTAAATGAGATAATAGGAGAAGAAATTTCTTTATCACCTTTTTTGGCAACTACCTTATAATAATAAGTCTTTTTGGATTCCCATAATGTCTGACTTTTATAAGTGTATGTTCCATCTTCTGTTACTGCTTGATCAGAAACAATAAGTTGTAAATTGTCTTCTTCAGTACCTAAATAAAAGTCGTAACGATCTGAATTACACAAACTAAACTCTAACGCTTGATCTACTTTAACTTTTGCTTCTTTATTTTCCGGTGCTATGGCTAATGGAGTACATGGCGTGTCATCGGCTACTAAATAGTGAAACCTGATATTTGGAGTAGCATTATTGAAGGGTCTCCAACCCGCTACCCCAGTAGGGAAGTTATTATCACTACCGCTCACTGCTTGATGATCTTGATTGACTGAACCATAAAATAATCCAGAAGTAACATAACTCTCTCCTGAATGATTCTGCCAGTGGATGATAATATCACTCGTTCCGTCGTATTCGAAGTCCTCAATATCAATATCCATCCAATCTGCACCATTAGGAGGATACGTTACAGTTCCGTCAAATACCTTTGTATAATTATTCAAATCTGGATACGACAACGGCACATCATCTCTGCTTACTAAAGAGATATAAATCTGTTGATTGGCAAACGATTTTTCCCATCCACCGAAATTCTTATATCCGTAAAATGAAATTTTGCTGATTGTTTTAGCTTCTCCTAAGTCTTCGCTTTTATATAAAAAACTACCCCAGGCATATTTCCAGCTGGAGTAAATTGGGTCTGTTGTTGGTGTTTGCCCTGCTCCTATTTCTACAAATGCGGTTGGTGCTGAACCCTCTGTAGCATACGCAAATTGTCCTATACAGAATAAGACAACTAGCGGAAACCATAATAGTCGTTTCATTTTTGATGTAGTTTAAATAATTGAATTGCTTTATGACTTCAATTTTAAGGAGATATTAAGGCTTTGTAAATAGGGGCTTCCACTCAATTTGACCAAACATCAAACATAAAAATCTAACTATCAAATGATTAAGATATTTAATTTAAACTTTTAATTAAAAGAAAAACAAATGATTGAAAAAAATAAGAAATGATGATTAACTTCACTTTATATAAATTGTCAACTTCTAATTACTAATTTAAAACCTCTCTTAGGTTATAGAATCACTCTACTGGGATTCGAAAACTAAACTAATCTTTCATCAAACATTAATTAATTCAAAATGCAAAAGACTTCACTTATCCTTACAATTCTGTTGATAACATGTCATACTTTCTCATTCGGGCAAAACCAAATAATTTCTCTTGATAGTCAGTATATATCAAAATATGTCGAGCACTTTACCATTAATGAAAATGGATTAAAAGGTAAAGGTTATCGACTGTTGGAAGAAAAAACTAAAAATTCACAATTCTTTGTTTTAGGTGAATATCACGGATCGTCACAGATCTCAAAATTAACAGAGGCTCTTGTTCCAATGCTAGCTAAAAACAATTATACAGTTGCCACATTTGAAATAGGACCTAATTCGGCTAATAAATTAACAAGCCTCACTGTAGCTAAAGAAAATATAGTAGAACAGCTTCATACATTCTATTCCAACTATTATTATGAAGATTTTGATAACATTAGTATTCCATTTTTTGATGCTGTAGAGGATGCTAAGTTCCTAAATGCCTTCTCAAAACATCATTTCAAAATTTGGGGATGTGATCAAGAGTATTACAATTCAACATTGTTTTTAGGTGATATGATTTTGGAAAAGTCGAAAAATAGAAAAGATATTCTTGAAATTTCAAAAGCATGGAATGAGGCCAAAAAGGAAATCATAACACTTTACAGAAAAGACATTGATGAGGATATACAATTATTTGAAGAAATTCAAAAAGATGAAAAGTATGTGGCTTTCACCAATTATTTTGATGAAAACGACACCACTGCTTTTCAAATATTGAATGATATGAAAGAAAGTTGGGCTATCTATACGAATTACAGAAAATCGCATAAAGATCGTGTCAAACTCATCAGAAGAAACTTTTTGGAACAATATCTTATACATGAGCAAACCCCAACTCTAAATATTTCATCAAAATTGGCAGTCTACATGCAGGTAAAAAAGACTTGTCATTTGGTAATTATGACATAGGGGCCTTGACTGAAGAGTTAGCTCAACTAAATAACTTTAAAAGCCTGAATATATGCATTAAAGCAGGCTATTATGATGGCGATGATGAGTATAAAAAAATGTTGGTTCCTTTTACAAACTTTGCTCAGATGGACCAATGGACAATTATTGATTTAAGCTCAATTCAATCAGAAATCAAAAGTGGAAAAGTGAGTATCATTGGCGTTAAAAATTATAATGAAGTGGCTAAAACGCTGGATAACTATGATTTAATTATCATCCCTCCCAACGACTATGATCCTACGCCTAATTATACATCTCAATAAAAAACTAGACAAAAAACATATTTTTTATCACTATTCTTGCAAGATTAACATTTTAAACGCAACCTATTAAAAGAATTTAACGTGTAAACATTTGTAAATAATTACTATCTTTTTGACTATCTATTTTTTTATGTCTAGTGTAAACGTTTATATCCCCCTCGATTTCAATGGAATCGTAAAAAAACCGAAGTACTATGGAGGTTTTACCTTCGCTCAAATCATGACTTATGCAGGAGCTCTAGCTTTAGGGTTTGATGCTGTCAGTTACCTTCGTGAAATTTTATTTACAGAAGTTACTTTTTCTTCTTTTCTCAAAGATTTTTGGTTTGATGATCTTATTTTTTTCGGAGAAGTAAGCTTTCTTCTTGCCATAAAACCCTACCTAAGCAATTCCCCTACTGCATGGTATAAAAGCTTTATTTATTTTGATGGAGATGAGCTTATTGTCAATAGAACGGGCTTTAATCGAAGAAGCGTGAACCTAAATGATGTGGTAAGTTTTGAAGACAGAGATAAAAGTTCTTCAAGAAGCTTTCTCACTTTTACGCACAAGAACGGTGAAAAAACTAGTATTCCTTGGTTACTGGGGCATGAAATAGAACAAGATGATGAAAATACGGTAAAGGGTTTATTAACATTGATACAAAGAAAAATAGACAATAACACCTCTCAATTCTCAGAAAGCAAGACCCTTATCAACGCTTCTATTCTTACGTTTCAATCTTTTGAATAAAATCACTAATTTACTTTGAAAAGAAATATTCGATTTTAAA
This sequence comes from Flammeovirga sp. EKP202, assembly GCF_014534745.1. Lineage (GTDB taxonomy): Bacteria > Bacteroidota > Bacteroidia > Cytophagales > Flammeovirgaceae > Flammeovirga. The sequence continues at coordinate 56,163 of NZ_JACVVP010000035.1, read as the reverse complement.
GTAAGCTATTAGTGAAAAAATTTTTAACGATACCCAATCCTTGTCATGAGAATTGGGATCAAATGACTCCCGTTGAAAAAGGTAGATTTTGTGAAGTGTGTTCTAAAAAGGTGTATGACTTAATAGACTTATCTACTCCTGAAGTTGAAAATCTTTTTGAGGAAAAAGGTGAAAACATTTGTATCAGAATCAAACCAACACAAAATTTCTTACCGCTCCGAAAGACGCAAACATTTAAATTTTCTCCTTATAAATTAGCGATGAGTGCTATCATAGTGAGTTCTTTAACATTGAGCACCGAAGCTTTTAGCCAATCATTAATCCCTTCTAATCAAGATAAAATTGATATTACCAATACTGATCAATTTGTAACTATTAAAGGGCAAATAGAATGTTCCTATCGTCAAGATAAGGTTGAATTTACACACATGAGAGTAGCTTTGATAACTTTAGATCAGGTGTATTCCACATTCACCCAAGAAGATGGAAAGTACTCCATGAAAGTGCCCAAAAATATAATTAGAGAGAAAAATATTATTCGTGTATTTCCGAATGAAATCATGGATACATTTTCCAGAACATATATATTTTCAAAACAGGATATTTATAAAACAAACATAAAATTTGAAAATTACTTTGTAATAATTGGTGAACCTTTACTAGTAAGCAGTAGGGACACTCCTATTTTTTATCAAGGAAAACGATACCATAATGATGAACTTGATGTCTTCGTTCTTCATAAAGAAACAGGTTGTTGGATAATAAATGAAGATCTTCAATTTGAGTACTTAAAAGGAGAAGAAGCTCAAATCTTATCTAACTATAAATTTGATGATCTCATTATTATATATGATTTAAACCAATTATAATAAAAACGATCAATGGTCAAAAGAATTGATACCTTTCAAAATTCCATTTTAATGATTAGATTCATAGACACTTAAAAACATTATTTTTTAGAATCTATGCTCATTAAAAAATACTTCTCGGTATCTGAAATGTTTCTTTGGACACGAAAAGAAACATTGTTTTTTGTAATGCTTGCTACAACAGTTACTTTCATTTATGAAGTTTTAGAACAAAAATGGATTGCAATGCCTTGGACTCCAATTGCGTTAGTAGGTACGGCTCTGGCTTTTGTGATTGGTTTTAGGAATAACGCTGTCTATGGACGTCTTTGGGAGGGAAGAAAAATATGGGGAGGAATAGTGAATGACTCTCGAACATTTGCAATTTATGTCGGAGACATGGTCACCAATGAATATGCAAAAGAAGGTCAAGAACTTTCTAAGGAAGAATTATCAAAACAAAAAAGAATATTAGTTCACAGACATATGGCTTGGCTGACAGCATTGCGTTATGCGATGAGAGCAAAAAAGCCATGGGAGAGTTTTATGGATCATCCTACCAATAGAGAATGGGCCCAGAAAATTCATACACCTGAGTTTGTAATTCCTGAGGAAGAAGCTTTAGCCCATTATTTACAGCCTGATGAACTTCAGAAAGTCATGGATGTGGGTGGAAATAAAGCTGCACATATCATCAAGTTACAATCAAATCATTTGAGAACCTTAAAGGAAAAAGGATTAATCTGGGAATTTTCTTTTCTAAGATTGGAAGAAATCTTGAGAACATTATTGGCCCTTCAAGGGAAATCTGAAAGGATCAAAAACTTCCCTTACCCTAGACAGTATGCTACTTTGAATGTGTTTTTTGTATGGATTTTCATCTTTATTTTACCATTTGGCTTAGTTCCTGAATTCGCAAAACTTGGAGAAAGTTTAATTGGTATTCACCCTTTTATTGGAGGGTTATTGGTTTGGATGGGTATTCCTTTTGCCGCTATGGTGTCGTGGGTATTCCATACCATGGAAAGGATCGGAACAGTAGGTGAAAATCCATTTGAAGGCTCAGCCAATGATGTCCCTATCTCTACAATCTCAAGATCTATTGAGATCGATGTGAGAACTTGTGTGGGTGAAAGTCCTGATGACATTCCTGATCCTTTTGATGTATTAGAAAATGTACAGATGTAAATAATTCATATTTTTTTCTGCGTAAAATCATTTAATTGACGAAAGTCACCTTTTTTAGGTAACTATCATCATTTAAATGATTTTTTTATTTAACTTTACATAACATCGTACAACAAAGAAAAATAGAGATATGAATTACAGTATTTCTGCAACACCTAATTACGTTTTTTTGAAGCTAGCTAAAGTACCTTCCAGAGAAGATGTATTGCATGCCATTCAAGAAATTGCTCCTCTACTAAAAAATAAAAAAATTTTATTGATCGATAGTAAGGACCTAAAGTTCCCATTTAATCTTTATGAAAAGCATTCGTTTTTTGTAGAATTATCTGAAAATGGAATAGATAAAACCATTCAGATTATCACTATCACTAATTTCATTAAGGAGGAACACAGCTTATTGGAAATGGTCGCAAAAAATAGAGGTTGGAAATTAAAGAACTTCCATTATCAGGAACAAGCTGATCGTTTAATCAAAAAAATTATTCATCCAGTACTTGTATCAACCGGTAAATAATTCTATTCTGATAACTCTTTCACATGCCACAAGAAATTAAAAAATCCCTCCAAAAAAACATTTAGAAGGGATTTTAGGTAAACGGAGTAACAGTCCTCTATTTACAAACTCATATAATACTTTATAGCCTCTTCAATCTCATTCCACTCAATAAATTGATCAAAAGTACAATCACCAATTTTTGATAATAAAGAGAAACTTAATTTTTTACCACTATTCTTTTTGTCTTGAAGAAGATAAGCATACAAATGCTCTAAATCGCTATCCAAGATTTCAACTTTACCGTAAACAGATAAAATATATTCTTGAATTTGCTTTAATTCTTCTTCTTGAAGACCTGTAAATTTCACTGAAAGGTAGGCTTCTGCAATCATACCAATCGCAATTGCTTCACCATGCAATAGTTTTCTTCCAGGAATATCTAAAAGGTAGCTTTCAATAGCGTGACCAATCGTATGACCATAGTTCAGGATTTTTCTCAATCCTTTCTCTGTTGGGTCAGAAGTAACTACACCATCTTTAATGTTGATAGAGTGAGGAATGATTGTCGCTAAATCCTGCTCTGACAATGGTTTTGAGGAAACCGTTTTCCAATGGTCTGCATCTGCAATCAAACAGTGCTTAATCACCTCTGCAAAACCAGATCTCAATTCATTTTGAGGTAAAGTCTTGATAAATTCAGGATAAACCAACACCATGTCAGGAATTCTGAACACACCAATATGGTTTTTCAACTTACCAAAATCGACTCCTAACTTCCCTCCTACACTTGCATCAACTTGTGATAATAAAGTAGTAGGCATTTGCCAAAAGTCTATTCCTCTTTTGTAAGTAGAAGCACAAAAACCTCCCATATCACCAATCACACCTCCACCTAGATCCAATACTGCTGCTTTTCTATCAAAACTAGCATTGGTTAACTCTTGCCAGATGTGCTGACATGTTTCTAAGTTTTTATTTTCCTCTCCACTTACTACTTCAATCAATAAGTGAACTGGTAATAGTTCTTTGACTATAGGGTAACAGTCTCTTTTTGTGTTTTCATCTACAATGACTGCAAGGTTAGTGTACCCCTTTAATCCCTCAAAAGTATTTTGATCAACAGATTTTAAAATAGATACCTTATTGATACTCATAGTCCAATTATTTTATGTCTATTATACTCAAGTACATGGAAAGAAGAAAAAAGGGGAAATATCGTGCACAATGACTGAAGTCAAGATTAGTGATATCGACTCCGACAACACTAAAGTATTGCCTCTCATTTCAACCTTCAAGACTTTAGTCTTGGTTAGGTTGCTCTATCACTTGCCCATAGTTTTAACTATGGTGCGCAAAACATCCAATTACTTTTCCCATTCCCAGTACTTAGATCAAAAAAATAAGGCGGCAACACTAATGTGCACCGCCTTTAATATTCTTCAAATACAGATTTCACTTATGCTTTTTCTGTATTTACAACTGCAGTTTGAAGACGGATAGACTCGTCGTGAACCAATTTGAATAATTGCTCCATGAATGCTTTGCTTAATCCTAACTTAGCTGCTTGCTCTGGACGATTTTGGAAGATATCGATCCAACGACCTGCTTGGAATACAGTCAAGTTGTTTTCTCTCTTGTAATCTCCAATTTCACCAACAACGTTCATTCTTTGAGATAATACTTCTAATAACTCGTTATCTAAACGGTCAATTTTACCACGAAGAGTATCTAATTTAGAATTTACTTCCTCAGCGTCAGTAGTGCTCTTCTTAATGTTTACTTCATTAAGGATTTCAGCTAAACGCTTAGGAGTTACTTGTTGTGAAGCATCTGACCAAGCATTATCTGGATCTCTGTGTGTCTCGATCATTAAACCGTCGAAGTCTAAGTCGATTGCTTTTTGAGATACAGGGTAGATAAGGTCACGTGTACCACCAATATGAGATGGGTCACAGATCAATGGTAAATTAGGAAGCTCAGTTTTAAGAGCGATTGCTAATTTCCACATTGGAACGTTTCTATATTGTGTTTTCTCAAAAGAAGAGAAACCACGGTGAATACCAGCGATTTGACGAACGCCAGCACCATAAATTCTTTCGATAGCTCCTTTCCAAAGCGCTACATCAGGGTTGATCGGGTTCTTGATCATTACAGGAACGTCTTTCACACCTTTCAATGCATCTGCAATCTCTTGGATAGTGAACGGGTTTACAGTACTACGAGCACCAATCCAAAGAACGTCTACACCATACTTCAATGCTAACTCAACGTGTTGAGCGTTAGCCACTTCAGTAGTGATAGGCATATTCAATTCTTTCTTCACATTTGCAAACCACTTCAAACCTTCCTCACCAATACCTTCAAAAGATCCCGGTCTAGTTCTTGGTTTCCAGATACCCGCTCTCAATAACGTGATACCTATCTCTTCAGTAATCTGACGGCAAGTATCCATTAACTGCTCCTCAGACTCTGCACTACATGGACCTGCAATGGCGATTGGACCGCCATTTTTTACTACAGACCAGCTTTCTAATGATTGTATATCTTTCATATCAGATTTGTTTCAGATAGTAATAACTTCAAAATTACAAAAAATTGAATTAAATCTATAGTTAATTGAAATAATTAAACAAATTAACATACATTTTTAATTATTGACAAAATTATTCAATGTTTAAAATGAAATTCGTATCACTATTTTCAAACAATTATTTAAATCTCATACTAAATCAATTGTAAAGCATAAATTAAATAGGCATTATTGTACTGTGAAATGACCATCATTCTAAAGTGTATTTATTACCTTTACATAAAATTTACCTTATAATAGAGTGGCAAAAGAAATTCAAAATATACAAAACACTGATAATCAACAAGAGATACCCGACATCTCTACAATTGCAGTGATAGGCGGTGGAAGTTGGGCGACTGCATTAGTAAAAATTTTATCAGATGGAGGATTGACTAAATTGCATTGGTGGATCAGAAATCAAGATGATATCAATCACATCAAACAATATCATTCAAACCCTAGATATTTACCCTCGGCTAAAATTTCAAATGAAACAGTAAAACCATTTAGCAATATAAAAGATGCTATTAGAGGTGCCAATGCCATCTTATTAGCGGTTCCTGCAGCATTTGTTTTAGATGCAATCAAAGATTTAACACCGGAAGATTTCAAAGATAAATTTGTAATTTCTGCCATTAAAGGTCTTATTCCTGAAAAACATATATTGGTCACTGAACATATTGAAAAGAACTTCAATGTGCATCATAAAAAAGTCGCTGTAATTGGAGGTCCTTGTCACGCGGAGGAGGTAGCCATGGAAAAACAGGCTTATTTGACAATTGCATCAGGAAGTAAAAGGTTTGGCACTGCACTCTCTGAAGCGATGAGTAATCGATATATCAAAACCACTTCTATCAGAGATATTTATGGAGTGGAATACTCTGCAGTAATGAAAAATATTGTTGCCATCTCTTGTGGTATTGCACATGGGTTGGGATATGGCGATAACTTTCAAGCTGTATTAGTGTCAAACGCTATGCAAGAAGTACAATATTTCTTAAAAGCGGCTTACCACATTAAACGTAACTTACTAGGTACTGCCTATTTGGGTGATATGTTGGTCACTTCTTATTCACAATTCAGTAGAAATAGAACTTTTGGTAATATGATTGGCCATGGCTATTCAGTGAAAGCTGCTCAATTGGAAATGCAAATGGTTGCCGAAGGATACTATGCTGTAAACAGTATCTTCGAGATCGCCAAACGTCTTGAAATTGAGAATGAAATGCCTATCACCAGAGCTGTATACAACATCTTATATGAAAGAATTTCACCAATTGTGGAGTTCAGAATTTTAAAAGATCAATTAAACTAAGTATATTTAATTCACGTATATAAAAACACATTACTAAAGAAAGATATTATCTCATCTATGAGACAACACTAAATATATAAAAGCCTTTGTTTTCCATGTTGAAAGACATGATTTCTGATCATGCATTTCATTTGTTATAGGAATACAAAGGCTTTTTTTTGGCTCTATACTTTTGTAAACACATAAAAGTAAACACTCAAACACATATAAATCATAAACCATTTAATTATTACTCACATGCTAACATCTAGTACAAAACAGATAGAAGAGGTAGATTTCCTCCCTATCAACGGTACCGATCACATCGAATTCTATGTCGGAAATGCAAAACAAGCTGCTTATTTTTATCAAGCTGCTTTCGGCTTTGAACTCCTTGCTTACTCTGGGCCTGAAACTGGAGTGAGAGATCGTAGCAGTTACGTCTTGCAACAAGGTAAGCTTCGTTTTGTATTCACAACTTCGCTTTCTTCGAATTCTGAAATTTCTGATCATGTACATAAACATGGCGATGGTGTAAAAGTACTTGCACTTTGGGTTGATGATGCCCGAAAATCTTTTGAGGAAACTGTAAAAAGAGGAGCAATACCTGTTCACACCCCAAGGGTAATGTCTGATGAAAATGGAGAAGTCATCATGGCCACTATAAAAACTTATGGAGATACCGTCCACACTTTTGTGGAAAGAAAAAACTATAAGGGCACCTTCCTCCCTAAATTTGAAGCTCGTGCTTCTAATTTCCCAACAAAAACAGTGGGTCTCAAATATGTAGATCATTGTGTGGGAAATGTAGATTTGGGTGAAATGGATAAGTGGGTCAATTTTTATGAAGAAGTGATGGGCTTTAAGTTGCTATTGACTTTTGATGATAATGACATCTCTACGGATTACACTGCACTAATGTCCAAGGTGGTCTCAAATGGCAATGGCTATGTAAAATTCCCAATCAATGAACCAGCAGAAGGAAAAAAGAAATCACAAATTGAAGAGTACTTAGACTTTTACAACGGTGCCGGAGTACAACACATTGCAGTCGCTACTGACGACATCTGCTATACGGTACAGGAACTAAGAAACAGAGGTATAGAATTTCTTTATGTCCCTGATAATTATTACGATGACTTAAGAGATCGTGTAGGTGATATTGATGAAGAAATTGATCAACTCAAAGCACTCAATATTCTTGTTGATAGAGATGAGGAAGGTTATTTGTTACAGATTTTCACTAAACCTGTTGAAGATCGTCCTACTCTTTTCTTTGAAATCATTCAACGAAAAGGTGCTAAATCATTTGGTAAGGGTAATTTCAAAGCTTTGTTTGAAGCCATTGAAAGAGAGCAGGCTTTAAGAGGTAATTTATAGTAGAAGTTCAATTTCTCTTTTTGTAATAATAAAGAGCCATCACAAAAATTGTGATGGCTTTCTCATGCTTAAAATTAACGTAATGAAACGCAAAATACTTACTTCAATAATTGACTTATATGTTATTGTTCTCAAAAATTCTTTTGACTCTTAAAAAGCGGTTGAGGTTAAATTCATCGTAGAAAGGAGATGTTTTATCAAAACTGCTGATATGAACGTTTCCTTGGGAGTGAATAAACTGACCATTACCAATCCACATCCCCACATGCACCACTCTTTCTGTTTTATCTTCAGTTGCTTTTCTACCAAAAAACAACAAGTCTCCAACTTCTAATTTGGAATAGTGACCCAATGTATCGATTTCTGTTCCTTCCAATACCTGTAAAGAGGCATCTCTAGGAATTTGCATACCATTCATACCGTATACTGAACTTGTAAATCCACTACAATCCACCCCTTTATAAGAATTTCCTCCCCATGAATAAGGCACTCCCATAAAGGTTTTTGCCGTTGCTAAAAGGTTTTGTTGTGTCAACTTTCTAGTATTTGTCCATTCCTCTAACAATGTCACTTCATTTTTCTGAACGATTGCCTTTCTACCATCAGGATAAAGAACAATGTAGTATTTACCTCTATCTTCGTCTACTGCTAATAGATTACCGTATACTAAATCACTCACTTTTTGATTACGGTTTTCAATAGCTACACTACTGCCGTAATCTTGAGTATAAATGACTTTCGTTTTATGATCCCATTCGTTCAATGCTATTTCATCCATAGTCGTAAATGCACTTTTTATTAACCATGAAATATAACCATCTGAAGTCTTGGCTCTGTACCAACCACCTTTCTCTTCCAACAAAGTGATCTTTTCCCCCAAAAGGGCCTGTTTTGCCATGCCAGAAGAAAAACCTGGTTTTATACGCATATTGATCACTGAATTATTAATCACTCCGTAAATCTCACTTCCTAAATTTTGGTCAGGAAGCACCTTTACATCCACTTCTACGGAAGGTAAAATCTTTCCGATATTTTCTTTTATTTCCTTAATAACATGAGCATTTGTTGTGCTCCCTACTAGTACTTTTTTATTATTTTCTTTTTTAATTTCAATGTCAAAAACACCCAATCGGCTGTCCGGTACATAATGACTTTTAATTGAATTCAACATCAATGACAATGCTTCATCATCGTTAGGTACTGAATGACAACTAATAAAAAGTACGATAGATAAACTGAATAGTATATATTTTTTCATCATTAATTCATTTCTTTAAGTACAACACCATTACCATAAACATTTGGAAAATGAGCTTTACCATTGATAATTTCAACCCCAGAAGCAGGATCATTTTTCAATAATAATGCACCATCCATATCGACAAAATCTAACAACGGAAGTAACTGAGCTATTGCTGAAATGCCTACTGACGATTCTGTCATACAACCAACCATCACTTTTAAACCCAACTGACGGGCTTTTTCAATCATCCTTACAGCAACTGTAGGCCCCCCGCATTTTGTTAGTTTTATATTGATGGCATGAAACTGTCCAATACATTTTTCCACATCAGATTCCACTATGCAAGATTCATCTGCGAGTAATGGTAATTGAGATGATTTGTATACTCTCCTCATTCCTTCTACCTCCAACGGATGCATAGGTTGTTCAATAAGTTCTACACCCAATTCTTTAAAAGCAATGGAATTTTCAATACTTTCTTCCAGTCCCCAAGCACAATTAGCATCAACTCTAAAAATGGCATCAGTGTGTTTTCTCAAAGCTTCTACAATTTTGATGTCTTCTTTTGTCCCTAACTTTATTTTATAAATTGGGTTTGGGAATTCCTTCATCTTGGCGACCATCTCTTCAATCGTTCCAATACCAATAGTATAATTGGATAAAGGAAATACCTTCCCATCAACATCCCATGTTTTATAATTCTTTTGTCGATGCTTCTTTCCGTAAAAATCGTGATATGCTTCATCTAATGCACAAATCGGGAAACTAGCCCCTGCCAGCCATGTAGAAATTTTTTGATGAAACTGTAATGGAGACAAAGTGTCTAAGGCCGTTATTTTGTCTTCAATACTATGTATCGATTGAATAATTTGTTCTTGGCTGACACCATAAAAATTATTAGCTGTAGCCTCACCATATCCTGTATAATGACCGTCTGATAATGCCACAATCACTGATTTTTGAATATCTCTCTCATCATGGGCTATTTTAAAAGTATGTCTTAATTGAAGATCGACTGGATATACTTCTACTTTCATTATAATACCTCTTTCGATTTTAAATCACTTCTTAGATGGGGTATCAAATAAAAACAAGCTCAAGTATTTAAACTCTGTACTTGGATTTATTAAAATATGGGTTTCTTATTTTGCAGATAACAAGGATTTAACCAAAGCCACCTTTGGTATATAAAGTTTTTGGAACGCAATTTCAATCATGAAAAGATTTCTTTATGCCACCCTGTTGCACAATTTAATATTTTCAGCTGAAAGGGAAAAATTTCAAACCAAAAAGGCCATCAAATGCATAAACAAGTGATGGCCTTTTTGAAAAGAAGAAGTTCTTTTTCTTTTATAATTTTACTGAGTCAGTGAGTATTTAAACTGGAAACCGAATGCTGTTGATGTTCTTCTAAAAGCATTAGAGACTTTCGGATCATTGATTGTTCTATCAAAGTAACATTGTAAACTCGCTCTGTCATTCAACATATAGTTGATTGTAGGTCTTAAAGCCAAGTTCATATTACCTGCAGTAACCACATTGTCCTCATCAATTCTGTATTGAGTAGTTTGGTTATCACGAATAGAGAAAGCAAGTCTAAAAGTGATATCGTTTTTCAATACTCTTGTTCTACCCTTTGATCTAAATGGAAGTTTCATTCCCGATTTAGTATAACCAACATCTACCGTAAAATCATTATTCAACTGTTCTGTTACCTGAGCATTGGAGAGGTTTAATGCTAACAGTCTACCTTTATTATAATCAAATTTGATTTGCAAATCATTCATCAATTTGATGTTGATACCAATCAAAGGTCCAAAACGTTCTTCAATATTTACTTGGTTTATAACATAAACAGGAACGATATTTCCTTGACCGTCATCTTTGGCACTTGGTGTATCATTGATTCCTTTGTCTGGTCCAATCTCCGTTGCTCCATAAAGTAATGAAGAGTTATAACTACCTACCGTATAATTTGATTTATAACTATGCGATAAAGTGATCGTCTTAAACACATCATTTAATCCTTTAATGTTGGACAAACCTGTATAACGAATGTCCCAGTTTGGAATAGGGAATGAACTCGGAAAGGCTGTTAAACCAACATTATTTACATCTTGACCGGTATAAGCCGCTATGAAAGCTGGAATTAAAACATCCTGATCATTGTTGACATATTCTTCTTGCGATTGAGTTCTCATGGAGTTCAATCTGTTTTTCACAACCTCTCTATTGGCTACGAATTGATCAAAAATTGCAGATTGATTGTTTCCATCAGGTGCACTAAACGCCGTTGGTAAACTAAAGAAACTCATACCAAAAGTACCGGTTCTTTGAGGTGAAAGTGATTCATAATCATTCGTAGCTTCTGTAAATCGGAAAATCTCAGTATACGATTGTGTTGTATTGTGCTCACTCGTTAAAGTGATTTTCAAATCTTTGAAAGGCTCAAGATTTGCTCGCACTTGATACTTTTCTTGTTTTACTTGCGTAAACTGTTGATTGAGATATAAACTTGATGAAAGCCATCCACTTTTTGCTGCGTCAAAACGAATATTAGGATCTTGACTACCTAAAATGAAACCTAAACCTGGAGCTCCAAAGTTCTCATCAAAACCTAAGTATTTTGCCGTTGGCATATAACCCGGAAGAATTGTAGAGTTATTTTCTGAATACGTTAGGTCAACATCTTTAACCATTGTTGCCAAACGTATACCAACATCTCCTAAACTTTCTCCAGCAGATTTTCTTGGTGTTTCTCTTTCTTTCAGCTGTTTGTTGACGGCTAAAAGTTCTTGTTCGTATTCTTTGATTTCGGCATCAAGTTTTGCCAGCTTCGAATTTTTTTTCTCTTCCTCAACGGTATCCGTTTCTTTCTTTTCTGAAAGTGCAGCGATTTGAGTCGTATATTCTTCTATTTTCAATTCCAATGGAGCAATATCTTTCTCTTTAGCTTTATACTTCTCAATTTTTGTTTTAAGCTTCGCAATCTTCCCTTCCAACTTCTCTTTTTCCGCTTTTTTCTTATCTGCCTCTTCCGTTCTTAGCTCCTTTTGCTTTGCTCTTAGTTTTTTAAGCTTATCTTTCAACCTAATTTTCTCATAAGCCAATCGGGTGTTGTCTTTCTTCTTCTTTGAACCAGATGTATTTCTGGATCTCGATCGACTTCTAGAACGAGAGGAAACACCATTTTCCAAGTGATTTACATAACCTATTTTCTTATAGATACTGTTAAGGTCCAATTTGGAGTTAAAGGCAATATCTTGTCTGTTGGAAATTACATTACCCAGGGTATCTGCAATACCTAAAGTTCCTGCCGTCCAATTCGTATTCGCTGTATAACGTGCATTGGCCCCAATAAAATCTAATGCTGGAATTTTATTGATCGGTATATTGTAAGTACCTGCAATGGTCTGATTGAATTGTTTCATTCGTCCGAAATCCAATAAATTATTAATAATCGAATCTCGTTTCACATCCGTATCTATAGCCCCTTCAGGCTCATCAACCAATGCGTTTGCTGTAGCATTATAGTCCAATTTCAAACTTTTAGCAAAGTTCCAACCTAAGTTATATCCTCTATCAAAAAGGAACTGCTTTTCGTAGGTAGGCAAAATACCTTCAGTAGTAAATTGACCATCATCATTCAGTGTTCTGAATTGTGTATAGCGATAAGTACGGTTTAGATTACCTCTTACTGAATAAGAGTTTGGAATTGGCATAATATTAAAATCTTTCACCAATGTACCCCATTCACCCATTTCCGTATTTTTAAATGGCTCCCAATTTTTTAGTGGTGATTGATAAGAATAAGCTGCACCTAACTGCCATTGGGTGTAATCTCTAGCTTCCGTATTTTTATCCCTCATTTTGGAGTCAGAGTACCCGCCACTTAAGCTTAAGTTTTCAATATCCCAAGGATAACTCTTTGCCTCAGGGTTCATCTTAACTTTACTCAAATTAGAGATATTAATACTTCTAGACACCTCTAGGTACCTCACTTGATCCGCATAATAAGCTCCTTCTGCTGCGGTTTCAAAACTTCCTTGAGAGATATCCAAAGGCGTATCTGGGTCTAACGGGTCAAAATAAGGATTGGATCCCTTTTGATCATAACTCATATAAATCGGGATCGATAGACCTACACGGTTCAGGAATATTTTTTCTAAGTTAATATTCGTTGAGATACCAAATTCAAGATTACTTTCTCTTTGGCGATCACCAATTTTATCTTGAATTCCACCAAAACCGACAGTACTGTATCTTGTATTGGCTTTAATATTCATAAAGTCCGCCAACGTTGCATCCACTGAGGCGTTTGCTGCCCATGCAGAGAAAGTACTATATTCGGTAGCCCTTAACTCATTGGCCCAAATACATACATTGTAAGGGCTCGGATCTGTAGTTTTAGGGTTTCTAACACCAATCATTGCCGTCTGAACTGCACTTAAATCCGGATTACCTACCACTCTCACTCTATAGTTTCTGATGTTAGGTTGTGTCAGATCTGTAGGGTAAAGTTCATTCCTTTTTACACCACTTTTATTTCGCTCGGATTTTAATCTGTAGAGTTCTTCCAGAGCAATATCAATCTCATTTTCCCTAGGCCAAATCGCCTCTTGGGTTGTAGTATACCTTGGTGTGATGTATAAAGGAACTTCAATTTCATAGTAGTTATCAACCAAATCGGTACCCACTCTTAAGAATGCTCTCAAATCTTCATCTTTCGCATTATCAGATTGAGCATGGAGCTCCATTTTAATTCTTTTATAATTGACAAGGTCCAAGCTAAAGTTCTTAAAGACCGCTACACCGTCATCATCACCCAGATTATCGATACAAACTTGAAGCGACTGTTCGTTAATTCTTCTTGAAACCGTTGATGTTGCATCATAGTCTCTTTCAAAACCTGGAGGTAATACATAAGGAATTTTGCCACTTTCATCTGTTACACCATTTTGCTCAATGTTTACCGATGAAATGTTTACAGTTGCAGTAGATGGATTACCTCCTTCATCATCAATATTCAATGTGTAAGGTCTCCATTGTGCACCTACCAATTGGAAATTCAACATTCTTAATACAACAGGCTGCTCCCAGTCTGTCATAAATAAACGAATGAATTTGATTGATTTGAAATTGTCTATGCTACCAAACTTCTCATAATTATCTTCATTACGAATAGGAATTCGAACTTGGTACCATGTCACTAATTCTCTTGAATCTGGAGCTTCTGATGTTACTCTGTCGACGATATACGGGTTGTTGGACAATTGATTTGGACGCATCTCAAACTCGTACTCGTAGTAAGCATTTAGTTCATTCAGCGTATTGTCTCCATTTAAATCTTCATTGTTTGGATAATTGGTATTTGAAGGTGTAAAAGACGTTCCTCCTGAATTTTCAGGTGAGTTACCGTCAGGTCCATTAAAACGTTTATAACGCTCTAATACTTTTAAATCTTCTGCATCTAAATCTCCACCCAAATAATATCTAAAGTCATCACTTGATGGATCGGCAAGAATAGCAGCTCTAGCCTCTGGCGATAATACATTGGGTAATTTATCAATGAAATTTGTTCTAAAGAAATCAGCTTCTTCTTCACTCGTCAAACCATCATAACCAACATCTTGTGCAGCTCTTGGAACTGCTGTATTGAATACGTTATTAACAAATTGTGTGGTAGGCGAGTAACCCCAAACTGATTCGTTCAATAGACTTTTGTTTGTTGTCATTCCATTTTCAAAGAAATGTCTTCCGTCAGGAACTACATCTTCAGAAACGCTACCTAAATCAATGTATAGTTTACCCCCCGTATTGTTATTTTGACCTTCTACCAACGCATTTTGTCCTTGAATGAAAGGGTCCATCATCCAGAATTCCAAATACTGAACGTTCAAGTTATCAAAATCTACATCAGTGGTAATAGCTTTCGTAATTGCACCAAAATTTTTGGTAGGGTCTTTAAGCGTACCATCTGCATTGAGATCTGTATTGTAGTTGTAAGGCCCTTTTTCTGTTGGATAATAAGCGAGGTCAAATGTCACCTCATTGGTATTGATTTGATTGGCTTGACGGTTTTTAAATACCTCATTATATGGGATAAGTCTCACATAATGGTTTTGCATATCTTCATCCGAAATATTAGAAGGTCTACTTGTATTTCCTGATGTATAATAAAATACGTTATCAATATTATACCAAGATAATAATGCTCTTCGGTCATTGTATTTCAATGAATCTTGAGGCGTCATCGGCGGATTATCCTCCAAGCCTTGGTCTTTCAATATTTTCAATGGAGTACTACCGTGTGCCCAAGACGTCGGGTTTAATCCTAAATCATAGGGCACCTCTGCTCCTTCAAAGTCATCAATATAACCAGTACCATCTGTTCCGATTAAAGATGGAGTACCTGGTATCAATTGGGCAAACTCTCCTTTAAAAGAGAAACTAGATCTTTCTTTTGTATCTAAACCTGGAATACCATCTACTAACTTTGTCAGTAATCTCGATTCTGTAGTGTAATCCAAGGTAAGACCCCACATGGTATTCTTAATGGGTTCACTTCCCACATTGACACGAGAAATCAAGGGTTTTTCTGAAAGGTGCATTAATGTACCAGAAATAATGAAATCTTCATTAAAGTGATATTCTAAATCCACCCCTGCCAACGTTTTCGTCTGGAAGTTAAAAAGGTCTGCTCTCTCGTATGTGATTCTGATATCTTTACCTGAAGTCAATACACCTTGATCCAAAATGGTAACTCTACCAAATTGATAATCTACTGTATATTGTACTCCCTCTGTCAAGGTAACTCCACCTGAAGTAATCACTACAGAGTTTTCTGCAATATTAATTCCTGGAAGTAATATCTCATTAGATGAACCTCCTTTGTAACTACCCAACATGAAGTATTTGTTCTGCCTAGTATTCAATACGGCATCAGCCTGCGTTTTTTCATACAGGTCATTGAATACATATTTATCTTGAATAGTTACAGGATCGTTTTGTAAACTTGTTTCTATCGTAGAGCCAAATGGTTCTAATACAGGGAAAATAATCCGTCCGTTTTTAGAATCTACAGTCACGCCTTCCACAAAGTCAAAGTTACCATCCTTTTGAAGTTCTAAGTTCATATTCAAACGATCCAAACCTGTCACTTCGATCAATGGTACACCTGCAATAGCTCCTTCTTGAATACTTGGGTTGTCAACACCCGTTGCATCATCTCTATAGATAATTCTAAATTGGAAATCCTCTTTTTGTATTCCTGATGTTTGTAAAGAATAGATATTCTTCATCATTAAGTCCCACATTGGGAATACAACTTCTTGACCAGGGTTGTAAAGGTCAGGTGCTTTTGTAATGATCGTTGAAGGACTTAATAGTTTCATGAACATTACCTCATCTTGAGAAAGGTTCGCTAAGTCCTCATTCAATTCACCCACCTTATAGTTCACTCCATTAAAGGTGTATTCAAAAGCGATGGCTAATACTTCATCATTTCTCAATGGAGAAGATAAAGAGACATAACCTAATTGTTGATTGTATTGGAATTCAGTGGGAGATAACTCTCTTGCACTACGTAAAATTTCAAATTCAGAACCATTTTCTAATCCTATTCCCTCAAGTTGACCTTTTATTGCGTCAGACTGACGGTTAAGGTTTCTGACCTGATTGTACAATAAGTTGGCATTATTATCAGCGGCAGAATTATTATTACTGATATCTACCCAAGCTGGATTGTATGGAACGGCTTCACCCAAATCCATTAAACCGACTAAGTTTCTTTGTGTTTCGGTGTCGTTACTTCTATTTGTAACATAAACCTTCATTCTTGTTACAACTACACCTGAAATAATATTGGGAGTGGCCTTTAAAGATTCTTCATATTTACCTCTGAAGAAATGCCCAATGAAGAAGTGTCGATTATTATCGTAAGTATCGGATCTAAATTCAAATTCTCTGTTCTGACCACCATTCTTGATCGTAATCGTTTCTTGCGAACCTCTTTGTGAAGAGAAAACACTACTTACATATAGATTACCAAAACGCAATCTAGAATATACACCAAATAAGTTTTGAGCACCTGAAATCAATGAATTTCGAACATTAAAACTTACGTTACCTACTTGAATATCCTGAATGATATCATAATCATAGGCCGTGTAACTCATATTATATTGTTGATCAAACTGGAATGTACTCTTGGTATCGAAATTGGCCGATAGTTCTAACTTATCTCCAATCTTACCAACCATACCTAATCCTACTTGTTGATCAAAATTGAAACCACCATTTCGTTGTTGTGTTACAGGAACTTGTGGATTATCAACTCTTTGAAAAAGAAAACCAAAATCCAACATGGCATTACCATTCAACTCAAAGTCAAGCGTACTACCTCCAAACAAGAAATCGGCAGCTCTACCCAATTCAATTTCAGGGATCAAACGACCTCCATCCATTCCAGGCAAAACATCATTACCATCTTGAGCTACAGAAAGACTATTGTAATAATCAGCCATCTGCTTTCTGAAGAGGTAGTCTTTATAGGCATCGTAATGAATGTAAGAAGGGGTTCTATAGTCTACATCACCATTCAATGTCTCCTTCACATTGTAGGTTTTACCTGCAGAATCAATACTAATACTCGTTTCCGTATTTGGTTTAGTACTAATCAGAGGAGACTTTCGTTCAGGAGAGGCAATAGGATCCCCGAACCTATCTTTTTCATAAGGCTTAGAAGGCACATATTTACTTGTGTCTTGTTCTTGTCTTATCTCCTGAGGTTTCTCTTGCTGAAAAACCTCGTATGCTGTACTATGATATGCTGTTGATGAATAAGCATCGTTTAAAAAGAATACATATAACAGTACGTTGACAATAGTTGCAACTGTAAAGCGAAACAAATTGAGGTCAGATTATGTTGATAATTTAATGCACGCAAGGTGCTCAAAAAGTAAAAAATTTATCTATAGGCTGAGGAGATTAATTATTTTTCAAAGCTAGTTTTATTAATTTTTCAACTGATAAATCTGAACCATGTTTCTTGATAATCAGTTTGATCGATTTCTGTGCTCCTGCTCTTGTAAAACCTAAAGCTACAAGTGCGTCCATAGCTTCATCCACTTTAGCGTTATCTGGTGCTACGGCAACAGTGGTTTGCGTCAACTCTCCTGAATACTGTAACTTAGATATTTTATCTCTCAACTCGATCACTACTCTTTGCGCAGTTTTGGCTCCAATGCCTTTTACACTTTGAATAGTCTTCGAGTCTTCCTGCATAATCGCAGAACATATTTCAGATGAAGACAGAGAAGATAAAAACGCTAATCCAGTGGAGGGTCCTATACCTGAAACACTTATCAATAATAAAAACAAGCTTCTGTCGTTTTCAGTCGCAAATCCATACAACTGTTGGACATCTTCTTTCACATATAGATAAGTATATAAAGTACATTCTTCTCCTTCATTCAAAAGACTGAATGCATTTAATGGCCAACGAATTTCATACCCAATTCCTTGTACGTCTAACACAGCGAAAGTGGGAAGTTTTTTCGTTAACTTCCCCCTAATATAGTAATACATCTTTAATTTCTCTAGTCTATTTCCTTGAATGTCTTTAATTGAGCTTCCATTTCTCTTACAAGCTCTCTTTTATCCATTCCTGGTGCAAAAATGAAGCCTTCTACGTAGTATAAATAGGCTCCTGATTTATCTGTAAAAGTATAGCTCACAAAAGGACCACCCATTGTGATATTATTCGTTTTCCAAAGTCCTCTTGTCTCAATAGCCAAGCGTCCATCCACTTTTGTGTTTTGCGACTCTACTGGTACTAATTTCTCAGTCACTACAAAAGAGTTTTGGTTACTTGGGTCACCATACAAATACTGCTTTGCCAACCTATCTCTATCGATAATGATTTGCTCAGGGTCAAATTGCTTTTGATCAGTGTAAGGTACTCTAGAAATGAAAATATTTTTATCAAAGCTTTGCTCTGGATGTCTTAACCATAAAAAGTTATCATCATTTTGAGCTACTTTATAACCATCTAATAATTTCATAGAAACGTTCATGTTCTTTCTTAAAAACTTGTCCGTTACTCTTGAATATGTCTTATTGATGGCTTTTTGAAGGTTCTTTGTTTCTAAATCATGAAAAGGCTCTGCGATTGCTCTTTGTTTTGCAGGGTCATTCAAAACCTCTCTTAATGTTGCTTCATCTTTCGCAAATAATAGCTCGACTGTTTGCCCTTGTGCCCACGCATCGTATTTGATAAAATGAAATTTATCTTTCTCTTTTCTTAATTTCTCGATTACACCTTTCCCAAAAAATGATCTTAAAACGGCACTTTCTCTCGTATTTTGATCAAATGTTGTTACGATCAATACATTTCTAGCTTGCTTAAGAATACTTGTAAATCCTGAAGGGATTACCTGTGTTACTGTAAATTGAGGTTCTGGCTGAGGTAGTACTCCTCTTGATTTCCCTAATACTAGTTTGTATAAATCAGCACCTACTCCGTCTTGAGGTTTCCATTGTACAGAGTCCATCACCAACACCATTTCACCAGGTTTCCCCTTGGCCATTGGTAAATAAGACTTTTCTAAATCAGATTTAGCACCTTCTTTAGAAAGACATGAAAACATGAAAAACGATAGGTTGAATAAAACTAGGAATCGAAGTATTGTTTTTGACTTGATCATACTCATTTCTTTTAATTCTAAAATGCTGAACAATTGTTTAGGAATTCTAAGCTTCTCTGCTCAGAATAAGTGTAGTATTCTTTATCTCTGCAAAAGCCAACATGTCCCCCTTTTTTTGGAGCTTCCAAATATAAGTATTTACTCTCTTTTGCAAGATCAAATGGGTAACTTTCTTTGGTGAGAAAAGGGTCATTTAATGCATTTAAAAGAAGAACAGGCTTTTGGATATTATTTATTTTCCTTTGTGGACTAGCTTGATAATAAAAGTCGTCTGCTGATGTGAATCCATGCAATGGTGCGGTATAAAAACGATCAAAATCCCTTAATGATTTGATCTTTCCTTCCTGAATTAAACGATCATCAATCCCGTCCATTACTTTTGTTTTGGCTATAACTTTAGCACTCAACTTCTTATTGAACTTTTGATTATAAAAACGTTTCGATCTTTTCTCTAATTCATCACTGCAAGTCTTTAAATCAATAGGAGTTGAAACTGCTACTGCACCAATTACATTATCAAGTTTTAAAGACGGTGTACCTAAAGTATTTAAAGAAATGGCACCTCCCATACTAAAACCTACGAAAGCGATTTCCTTATAATTATACTTTTCTATTTTTGATAAAACCACTTCTACATCTTTGATATCTCCATGATGATAGAACCTTGGTAATCTATTGATTTCACCACTACATGATCTACAATTCCATCCTAAAACATCCCATTGATTTTCTGAAAATAGTTTTGCGATCCCTTTACAATAATGTCTATCAACACCACCTTCCAGGCCATGTAAAACAATCACCAAACGTTGATTACCATTTCTCAACCAATCAAAATCAAAGAAATCGCCATCTTCCAATTCAATTCGTTCTCGTTCATAAGAAACACCTTCTATTTTTCTTTGGATAGATGGAAGAATGGTCTGTAGATGTCCATTAAATTGCCAGAACGGCAGTTTGTACTTTTGAGGTTTAACAATTGGCATTTTAATTCACAATAGTCTGTAAACGGATCAGGATATTTTTCTCATCCGTCATAAGTTTGAAATAGTCTCGAAAAACTCCACTTTCAGTTAACTTTATTTGAAGAGGAATCATCAAAATCTCTCCTTGTTGTACCAATCTAGGGTACTGCATCGTCTCTGCTTTTCCTTTTGTATCAAATTGGTTAAGCACTAAAGGTTTCTGTCCAAGGTTGGTCACATACAACGGATAGTTGATAACATCTCCTTTTTTCCCTTCTACTCTTAAAGCATATTTTGATAGTAACGGGATCGCACTTTTCGCAGATTTCCAAGGAATATGATACTCATTATTAGTAGCAATTATTGGATTGGAATTCGCCACTGTTCCCTGTAAGGAAATCGTATATTGACCGATTTTACCGTTCGTCAATAATACAATACTTCTATAAAAAGGCGTTTCTCCTTCTGTAGGTTTAAAATCAACACTGATCGTAGCTGAATCTCCAGGGGCTATCATTTGTTTTGAAAAAGAAGCCTCAGAACAACCACAGTCCGTATCTATTTTCAACAATTCAACGCTTTGCTTTCCTATATTTTTAAAAGGGATAATGATATGGTAAGTAACTTCATGACTTACGACTCCAAGATCGATATTTTGATTACTAAACATCAGTACGCCTTCATTGGCAACTGCATTAAAATGAAGTGCAATGAACGCACATATTGTCAGTAATAGTTTAATAAAAGACCTTTCTTTCAATACCTTTTTTCTTTCGAAGAATTCCACGGATTATTTTATTTACATCAGCGTTGTCATCATAAGGAGTAATGACCTTTTCGAGTTCTTTTGGAGAGTAGTTTTCGTTCATTTTGATGTAACCGAAACCTCTGTAAATTCCTTTTGCAATTTGTACAACGGCTCTTTCATCTTCTTCTCTTCCTTTGTCAATTAAGAACATATTAGGAACTCCATAGCTAAATCTCATTGAAGCTTGTAATGCTCTTTTATTGTAATCTTCGGGAGTTTCTTCACCGACACAAGCACCATTACAATTTTTCAGATGATACCTAAAACAAGCTTTATCACTGTGGTCAATACCTGACAGTTTCTGACAAAGATTATTCTTATCCACCATCCTATCTAAAATCTTTTCCGCTTCTTTTCTTGAAAAAGTTGTAGTAACAGGATGATCACCTTCAGATAATGGAGCTATACTGAAATTAACATACCCATTATCATCATAAGACTGATAAATACCAAAGAAGGTCTTCGCACGTCGTTGTGCTCTGTTAAACCTTGGAAGGTGTTTCTTAATTTCGTCAGATTCCAATAACAATGCAATTAATTCACTGCCCGTGAGCGTAGTTTTCACATCTCTTACCATTTCAGCCATTCTTATGGCTCTTGGAGTGCTCTTATTTGAAAGATGTTGGAGGATTCTTTTTCGGATATTTTTACTTTTACCGATGTAGATTAATTCTTCCTCAGCATTGTAGAGATAATACACTCCTGTTTCGTCAGGAAGATTATCTATTTTATCTTTTGAAAGCTGGTAATGTTTCTTTGAAGAATAAACATCATAATCAGTCATTTCTTCAATTACTTCATCCGCTTTTTGTTGCTGTAATAATAATTGGAATAATTTAGCTGTAGCTTCTGTATCACCAATTGCTCTGTGCCTTGAATTATGTGGAATACCAATTTCATCACATAGTTTCCCCAAACTATAAGACTTCTTCCCAGGTAATAATACCCTTGATAATTCAACGGTACACACTGAATTTCTTCTGTACTTGTAGCCTAATGATTTAAACTCATCTTTCACAAAGTTGTAATCAAAGTCCGCATTATGAGCTACAAATAAGCAATCTTTCGTTATTTCAACGACCTTTTTGGCGATTTCAAAAAACTTTGGTGCATTCTTCACCATTCCATTTTTTATCCCTGTCAAATTTTGGATAAAAGGTGGAATATTCATTTCAGGGTTCACAAACGACTCAAAGCGATCTATCTCAACACCATCCTCTAAAACAATGATGGCTATCTCAATAATTCTTCCTCCTTGGGCTACCGACCCTCCTGTTGTCTCAAGATCAATTACAGCATATTTCATAAGCTGACAAAGCTAATAAAAAAAGCACTCTTTTTCAGAATGCTTTTTGTGAAATCTTTATTTTTTTAGTTTCAACTTTGTAAAGACTGGGAAGTGATCCGAAACTTGACCAAATTCTGATAGTACTTTCCAATCTATGAGCTCAAAATGCTTTTTAGAAAAGAAGACAAAATCCAGTTGTTCAATGGCTGTATCTGTAGGATAAGTGAGTGTCCCTTCTTTTAATAAATCTTCTTTAGAACACATTGCTCCAATTCTTTCATCATTATAAAACTCCAAAACTCCTCTTTCCTTATATGTAGGATCACTGTTAAAGTCTCCCACCATAATCACTGGCATTTTTTCTTCTACCCTCAAAAACCAATCTTTTAGGAAACTGATATGCAATTCTCTTGTAGGCACATCAAAAGCTTCTGTATGCACATTGAATACCATCACATCTTGCCCTCCAATGTTTACCAAAACTCTTTCAGCTAGACGATCCAAATACATTGAAGAATAATAATAAGGGTGGCTTCTTACTCTCGATAATTCTACTCTTTCATGCTCCTTAATCTTATAATCAGACAAAATAGCCTGACCACTCAACATTTTCCCAAAATGAACTGAAGGTGGGAAATAAGGAAATGGCACATACGTCTTATCCCAGTTAATCGTCATTCCACCGTTTTGGTATCCCAACTCCTTTCCTATCACCTCAAACTGATTTACATAATAAGACCTTTTCCCTCCATAATCTATTTCTTGCAATGCCAGTATACTCGGTCTGTAGGCCTTTAAATCTTTCAATATTTTATCCATATTCCCTTGATAAAATTCCTCTGTTGGCCTTACAGATGTATTGTTTGTCATGCCCGACAAATAACCAATATTGTAAGAGATAATACTGATAGTGGAATCATCTTCCACTGCTTTAGAGTTCTCAAATTGAACTACCTTTGCATAATCGGATTTCTCAAGGTTTGGAGATTTAGCCCAAAAGAAGAAAACTACTGATGCAACTATTAGAAATAAGAAGAAATAGAGCACTTTTAGTAAAATTTGTTTCATTGTTGTATTGTAAATAATGCACTTGTGAAAATACTTTTATAATAGAATGACCTCCACGAAGTGCTTAAAAAATGTATTACCTACTAAACTCAGATAAATTTTGATGCCAATTTTAGTGGTTCTTTTACTTAAATTACAATCAAAATTCACCTGTATTACATTTTTATATAAATAATCTTTACTTTTTTGAGTAGAATTTCAAATATTTGTAATTATTAAGAGATGTGTGTTCTATCCTAAACTTAATACTTACATTTCTCAATTTTATTTCAATAAATTTTATAATCAAATCTAACTGAAATAAATTTTAATTAGTTTTACATACCGTATAATATAAATACTTTTTAAAACATTTTTTGAATGACGTCTACTGTTAAAGTAATTTTTGTTTGTCTTGGTAATATTTGTCGTTCTCCATTGGCTGACGGTTTAATGCACCATAAAATAGCAGAGAGAAAATTAGATCGCTTTTTTGAAATTGATTCAGCAGGTACATATGCTGGTCATGCGGGAGAAAGAGCGGATTCGCGTATGCGATCAACAGCTCAGAAGCATGGTGTAGAATTAGCCTCTATTGCTCGACAATTTTTAGCAGAAGATTTAGATCACTTTGACTACGTCATTGTAATGGATGACAGTAATTATACAAATGTTACTCGACTAGCAACTGATGATGTGCAATTATCCAAAGTTTCAAAACTAAGGTCTTTCGACAATCAAACTTCGAATAAAGATGTGGATGACCCTTATTATGGAGGTATTTCAGGATTTGAAAATTGCTATCAAGTAGTATCAGAAAGTGTCGACAATTTCATAGATCATCTGATTCAAACCCACAACATTCCAACTCCTTAACAAGATAATGGGAACACTCAAAAAAATATATACAACCGTCTTTATCACCTTCCTCTTTTTCACTGTACTTGGATCATCTACAAAGGTGGTTGCCCAAAGTAAAAAAACTTATGTGGTGGTAATAGACCCCGGACACGGCGGTAAAGACCCAGGAAAACCTAGAGGTTCTAGTGCCTATATGCATGAGAAAGAACTCAACCTTAGAATCGCTAAAAAGGTAGGTTTACTGATGAGACAATATATGCCCAACATTCAGGTATATTATACTCGTACAAGTGATAAATACATCAGCTTAGAAGACAGAGTTGATTTTGCAGAAGTGGCACAAGCGGATTACTTCTTGAGTATTCATAGCAATTCTAATCCAAACAAGTGGATTGTAGGTGCTAAAGCTCATGTTGACACGGATCAAGATCAAGTAAGTGTAGCACTTGCTAAGGTTTTATTGAATAGTATCGAAAAGAAAACTTTAATTCAGTCTCGAGGACTGATGAATAAGCAAGATAGAGGTTACAATTTGTATGTCTTAAAAAATACAAGTATGCCTTCTGTATTGATTGAATGTGGTTTCCTATCAAACCCTTATGAAAGAAGGTACATTAACTCTGAAAAAGGTCAGAAGGAGATTGCTAATGCGATTTTCCAAGGATTCCAAAGTTTCCATCAACAATCTGATGTACCTCAAGGCGATAATTACAGCATTCAAATTTTAGCCACTAATAAGAAAGTCTCAAACACTAATCCTCATTTCCAGAAGTTATTAAGCCAAGGACATTTGATCAAGGAACATGAGATTATTAGAGACAATAAAAAGATCTATAAATATACTGTAGGTAATGTACCAACAACTGAAACCGCTCAATCTTTAAAACTAAGAATCAGAAGCTTAGGCTTCAGTGATGCTTTTGTGGTGAAAATGCCTTAAAACATAGATTCCCCCAATAGAAAGACTCATTATAATGATTGATATGATCTATCATTGTAATGAGTTTTTTTTATTATTTTTAAAATTGATTAATGAATTAAACTATTAAAGCAAAATGAAATTCAACTATTGTTTATTATTAAGTTTACTAATTGGGACCCTTTCATGTGAACCTCCTCAAGAAACAAAAAGTAATACTGTAACAGATGTAATCAAAGCTTCACCTACATCAAATGAAATTAAGGAAGGTCTACATGTCTTCAATTATGACAATTCAAAGCAAAAGCGAGCAGAAATCAATTACACAAAAGGAGTAAAAAATGGTGTAGCAAAAACCTATTACAAGTCTGGTAAATTAAAGCAAGAAGTCAATTATGTAATGGGAAAGAAAGACGGTGTAAGTAAAATGTATCATACCAACGGGAATATTTATAAAGAAGCTTTTTATGAAAATAATGAAGTCAAACAACGTAAATATTACTATCAAGATGGCACATTAAAATCTATAGCGAAATACATAAATGAGAAACCTACCAATGAATTAAAAGAATATTATAAATCCGGGAAACTGAAGACTAAATATCCTAAGATATTGGTAAAAGAGAATGATGATACAGCTTTATATGACAAGGTTGTTTTGGAAATCACTCTTTCAGAAAAAAGAAAAAATGTTCGTTTTTATGTTGCTGAAGATCACAATATAAATGTCAAAACCATTGACATTGCCAAATACAATCTTCACACTGTCAACATGTTTGATAAAAGAGGTGTAGTAGAAATCACAATTCCAAAAGGGTATGGTGTTATGAAGAGAATTCCAATCATTGCTGAATACACAACGATAGGTGGACGAAAAAAAATTGACAAAACAATATATAACCTATCTGTTTCTCACATCTAAGAAAAAGTAAAAAAATACTCCCACCTCATATTTTTGAAGTGGGAGTATTTTTTATAAATAACTTAATCTTGTTTTTAAAATATAAGAATTAGGAAAATAGGAAAGTCCTTTCTGAAATGCTTTCCTCGCCTTAGTAATTTGATTCCGCTTGAAATAATACATTCCAAACTGTTCATACAAAGCCTCTACACTTCTTTGATCAATTTGATAATGCTCTTCGGGATTATATTTCCACTCAAATTCTTTAAGATTAGCCTCTGCCTCTGGTATTTCATTGTTTAGGATCATAGAATGTGCATTCTCCAAATAAGATGCTACTAGCACTGTTTGAAGTTTTGTATTTTCTTTTAAAACTGGATATAACTCCATTTTTTTAGTCAAATAATTTATTCTTCCACTTACATCCACTCTATATTTTTTCTGGCAATGATTTAACATCGACACCGTTACAAGTTTCATTATTTCATTGTTCTTAGGCTTTAATTCATGTGCCTTCATCCCTTTTCTTACAGCATTACCAAAATCTTCATTATCATAATAGTATCTTGCCAAAGCATCATAATGATTGTATTGAATAGTATGTAAAATCACGCTATCCTCAATAGTCGCAAAAATTTCATAAGTATCTTTATACGTTTCTAAGTCATTGTTATTCACTAATAGCTCGTTGATAAATGAGAGGTGTTCCAATGAAAAGTTGTTGTCTTCAAGTTCCTTATTATACCCTTTAAAACGAACTAATTTCACAACACCCTCTGCATATTCTATAGAAAAAGGTTTTGAAGTAACAAGCAATTGCGCATTGAGGCTTACAATCACTTCTTTAAAAATTTCATTACTTTTAATATAATCTGCTTTTTTCATCTGCTCTAAAGCATCTTTGAAATATTCATCAATTATATAAGCATACCCCTCATTGGCATACAACCAAGAAATTAATTCCTTGAAATTAATATTCTTATCATTAAAGAAATACTCGTTGAAAACTTCATTTACACCTTTTAATTTCACCTCAGATTCAGTAACCAACTTATCTTTTATCAAAGCATCGATGATATTTGACTTCATTTTCATATTCATTGTGATCAGTTTTGTATCACTAGGAGTTGTTGATTCCATCACAATACTTTCCTGTTCTGGATATGCAATCAAATAAACATGATTTGGTTTTTCTTTGATCTGATAAGGAATTTCAAAATGATCTAACACCATGGCATATATAGCTGTAGCAGTGGCACAATTATACTCCCCATCTGTAAAAATTTTGTAGAAAGGAATCACTTCAACGTATTTCTTGAAAAAAGCTTTATGTACTTCATTATAAATGATTTGAATCTGTTTTTTAGGCTTCTTGCTTGCAACCTTCAAACCTTCCAAATAAGCGTACAGACTTTGTAGTTTCTTATCGACCTTCGCATATAATTCAGGATTAGAATTCTCTCCCATTTCAACTAGTAAAGGCAGAAATTGAGTGGAGTCATTAATATAATTTTCAAACGCTTGTTTCTCTCTTTCGGTTAAAAATGATAACTCCTCTAAAGTATAAATTGGTGTTTGAGCAGTTGAAAAAAGTGAGACAAAAAGAAGTCCCATGATAAAAAAAGTAAATCTCATTGTGAGTAGTATTGAAATGATACTAATTGTTTGCTTGAACAAAAATACTAAATATACACTTGATTTAATACTATAACGCTTATAAAAGCAACCTACTTTAGATGATGTATTAAGGGATCTTAGTCAATATTGACAATGTTTCCATATTTGAATTCTATTACACCACTTTCATAGAATGTTTAAAGTGTTAATTTGCTTTTCATTTTCTGTTTGGATAGTTACTCAGCATAATAAGATATTTTTAAGTATCGACGACAATTTTTTCCAACATCAACCCTAACCAAATACAACTCTCTTATTATCAGCGACTAAATAATTTAAAAAAACTAATTACTACTGCATACACTTAATTATCATTAAAAGTTTTTTGGTTATTTTTTTTGCAGATAAAAAATATTAAACATATAATTGCGTAGAATTAAACTTAAAAAGTTATTGTCAAAATGGTTTTAAAACAACAGACATATACCCTATATGTAATGGAGGATCTTTCCTTTGATCCATCTCAGTTGTTGGCATTTTCGTAATTCTGTACCCTAATAACTACCATATGATTATTGGTAGTATTTTTCCTTAATTTTTCTTACACCAAAATACTTGCGGTTAATTTCCGAGGGAAGTGTTGTGACTGTATACCTATAGTTTTCTATTCGTACTCTTACCACATACATACTATCTCCTATATGGATTATTAATCATAAATGGTGACATATATAACACACATACCACATATTTTACATACAAACATTTTATGGAAACTATTAAGTTACTAACAGTTCGTTCTGAAATTGCTGCAGGAACAAGAGGCGCAGGAATGGGAATTGACGCATTGATTGTTGCTAGTTTAGATCAAAAATCAACTTTCTTTAAGGAACATAAAGTACAGAACATTGACGATGTCAATAATATTTTATTCAACAACAACAATTACCCTAATGCTAAACACATTGACGGCGTGCATACTATGTTGAATAGAGTGAGCAATCACACTTATGATACATTGAAAGCGGGTGAAACTCCAGTTGTTTTAGCAGGAGATCACTCTACGGCTGCAGGAACGATTTCTGGTATAAAAAAAGCATTTCCTCACCAGAAATTGGGCGTCATTTGGATTGATGCTCACGCAGACTTCCACTCTCCTTACACTACTCCTTCGGGAAATATGCACGGCATGCCATTAGCAATGGTTTCAGGTATTGACAATAAAGAAAATGCAGTCAATAACCCCTCTGAGGAAACTGTAGCGTATTGGGAAGACATCAAAAAAGTTGGAACTACTTCATCCAAAATTGATCCCTCTGACGTGGTTTTTATTGGTGTTAGAGATACAGAAGGTCCTGAAAATGAAATTATGAAAAAACATAACATCCGCAATATCACAGTGGATGAAGTGAGAGCAATGGGAACTCAAGCAGCTGCTGAATTAGCGCTTAACAAATTGACAGATTGTGATATGATTTACATTTCATTTGATGTAGACAGCATGGACCCATCTATCAGCAGAGGCACTGGCACACCTGTTGAACATGGTCTTACAGTCGAAGAAGCAAAAGAATTAAATACAATTCTAGTTAGCAACGAGAAAGTGGTTTGTTGGGAAATGGTAGAGGTAAACCCTACATTAGACCGTGACAATATTATGGCAAATAATGCTTTCAAAATTCTTAATGAAACCGTTGAAGCGATTAAAAAGAAATCGTTATTAATGGTCAGTTAACGAAATAAAAAACAAGAAAACAGGCATTCATCATTTAAAGGTGAATGCCTGTTTTATTTTAAAAATTCAATGTACTATTCTCTATAAATCACAACAACAATCTTAAAGGCTATAACACTCAACACTTACCTTTAATTAAGTAATACCAATTATCTTGGCGCAATTTTTAAAAAGTATACTGTAACATCCAACTACTTAAAGCTCAAGAATGACTAAAAATGTATCTATTGATTTCTTAAACAAAAATCAATTAAACGATCTCTATGATTTTGTTTATAAACAATATGTAGAATCTGGTTTAGCAAACAAAGACAGCAAGAAAAAAATACAAAATGCTATTCGAATTGACCAATTAGATAACACATGCATATTTGTTGCAAAGTATAATGAACAAATTGTTGGTACTGTTTCCGTCACTTACGATCAAAATGATACTAATTCTCCGCTACCTAATGAACCTTTATTTCCAAATGAGTTTTCGAAAATTCATAAAGCTGGATCACCTGTTTGTAACGGGTGGCGCGTAGCTATTGACAGAAACTTTTCCAGTGGGTTTCTACTTTATAAGAGCTTGATCCTAAAAGTTGTTCAACACGCTTTAAATAAAGGTCATAAAAATACATATATCGTCACTACTTCATCTCAATCTAGAGTTTATAAGAAGATGTTCGACGTGAAGATTATTTCAAATAAAATGGTATCAGGTGTAGTTTTTTATGGCAATGACACTCCACTAAGTTTGATGGAAATTGATCTAAAAAAAATGGAAGAATATTTAACCAAAAAGTAATTCTAATGAAAAATGTTGAAAAAATTATTGAACTAAAATGTAAAGAAGCTACAACTCTTCTAAATCAACTACCATGGTCTGACAAGAAATATTATGGTAATGTAATGGCCCAAGTCTATTACTATGTACAATACTCCACCCGCCTATTGGCCTATGCCGGGGTAAAAACACCTTTTGAACAAAATGACTTTTTTGACAGATTAACTGATCATATAGGCGAAGAAAGTCATCATGAGATTTTAGCTTTGAATGATTTGAAAAACCTGGGTTTCAACTTAAGTGACTTCCCAGAATTAAATGAAACTAAAGAAATTTATGAATCCCCTTTTGCTAAAGTATTTTTAAAAGGAAGTTACACAATCATGGGATGGGTACTAGGCTTAGAATTCCTTGCAGTAACTACAGGTAAGGTATTATATAATATGCTTAAAGACACATATAACGACAATCAACTATCATTCTTGAAAGTTCATGTTCTAGAAGATGAACACCACACAAAAGATGCTTTAAAAATTCTAGAGGTATTTAGTGAAGAACAAATTAATGAAATTGCTCAAATCGTTGACCAATCTATTGATGCGTATCTTAATATGATTAAGAGCTGTGTAAAACAAGAAGAATTAGTCGATTAGAGAAAGAGTATCTCAAGGTGTTTTATCACATTACAAACGCCTCATGCTGATCACTCCTTACTTTGGGTGACCACATGATATAGCAAAGTGAATCAATCACCCCATAAAAAACTCCCTTCTGTTCGGTAGTATTACTAACAGAAGGGAGCTATTATTTTTGAGGTTAGTTTTTCTTAATCCTCAATACAAATGTCGATCTCATTATCCAAACCGTTCCATGTCAGAAGTTCGGACATCCCTATTTCAATAGATTCCTGTACATCCTCCTCAGTTTTAGCTATGATTGTATAGCAGGCAGGATTGGAAATAATAGAAGCTCCATAAGCTTTTACATGTTCGTAAAATAAAATATAACTACTATCTGTTTCTTCATATCTACCAGAAGTATTCAATGTGATATAATCAACTGAATTGATTACAGGATCAAGATCTACACCTCCAAATGTTTCCATATGAACAACGAAAGACCCATTTGAGTAAAAAACCATTTCTCCATATTCCTCAATACCCTCTGTATTGATATAATTAGAATACTTTTTGTTTACTGAGGGATCTACATCTTTATCACAAGACATAAATCCAATGAGAAATGTACAAATGATTAAAGTAAGAAAGTTAAGTTTGCTTCTTTTCATTATTAAAAATTTAATTAAACAATAGATTGGCTTATGGCTAGGACAACTACAATTCAAGAGTCGACAAAAAAATAGTATATTTTATCAATAAAAAAACCTATTCATAACAACTCATGAATAGGTTTTTTCTATTTTGAAAAGAAGTGCATTATGCTTTAGCCCCTTTGTACATTTCAAACTTTGCTAATCGACATTCAATAGAGCCATTATACAGTTGGATTTTCTTACTTGGTCTTAATCCTACATATTTTAATGCTTTCATATTACCACTAAAAATCCAAGCATCATAACCACTAAAGTCTTGCTTTAGCTTGTCACCCATTTTTTTATAAAGCTCTTCAATATCTTTGCCGATACGCTCACCGTAAGGAGGGTTACAAACAATGATACCATTTTCACCAATTGGTTTACGATCAAAGAAACTGTTTTTAGAAATTCGAAGATCTTCGTCTAAACCAGAACGTTCCGCATTGGCATATGAAATATCAATGGCTGCTCTATCAATATCAGAACCAACAATTGGCACCTCAATTTCTTTTCTATTTCTTTTGGCCTCTCTGAAGATTTGATTGAATAATCTTCGATCATAATCCTTCCAATTCATGAAGGCAAACTTTCTTTTCAAACCTGGAGGAGTGTTGCTGGCAATCATAGCCGCCTCTACCAACAAAGTACCAGAACCACACATTGGATCCAAGAAAGGTCTATCACCTTTCCACCCTGTCAGCATAATCAACCCTGCCGCCAATACTTCATTCAATGGTGCTTGACGTTGCTCAGATCGATAACCTCTTCGGTGTAATGACTCTCCAGAACTATCTAAAGATAAAATACATTCTCTTTGCGAAACATGGATATGCACCAACACATCAGGAGACTGCACATTGACATTTGGTCTTCTTCTAAATACTTCAGAGAAATGATCGGCAATTGCATCTTTTACTTTTAAAGCGACATACTTAGAGTGTGTGAATGTATCTGACCAAACCGTGCTGTCAATGGCAAAAGTACCATCAACATCTATGTATTTTGCCCAATTGACCTTTTTCGTTTTCTCATAAAGATCCTCTTCATTTCTTGCTCTAAAGTTTTTGATAGGAAGTAAGATTTTCAAAGCGGTTCTTACATGTAAGTTAGCCTTATAAAGGATCTCTTTATCTCCCTCAAAAGTCACTGCTCTGTTTACCGCTTTTACGTTTCTTGCTCCAATTGCAAGAAGTTCTTCTTTTAATAATTCTTCCAAGCCAAAAAAGGTCTTGGCTGTCATCTTGAAATCTTGATCTGCCAATGTGGTATCTTTTATTATTTTTTTGCAAATGTACATAGAAAATTATGGAATCATTCAACTCACATACATTCATTGACAATGGAAGGTAATTTTTGATGCACAAAAAAGGTCAACTCTAATCATATTAAAGTTGACCTCCTCTCTATTATTTATATAAAACTATGCGTTGATTTTCTTCTTTGCCAGTTTCAAAATACTTTCTACTTGTTGCTCAATGGTCAAAGCAGATGTATCTACAACAATAGCATCATCGGCTTTTTTCAAAGGACTCTCTTTTCTAGTTGAATCCAAATTATCTCTGTTTCGGATATCTGCTTCTACATCTTCAAGGTTGGTGGCCACACCTTTGGCTTCCATTTCCCTCAATCGGCGCTTTGCTCTTACTGTCACATCAGCGGTCATGAATACTTTCAACTCTGCCTCAGGGAAAACAACGGTACCAATATCTCTACCATCCATGACGATGCCTTTCTCCTCTCCCATTTTTTGCTGTTCTGCTACGTTGAATACACGAACAGCTTTGATACTTGCAACATCACTCACCCTACTTGTAATGTCCATATTACGGATAAATGGCTCAACATTGACACCATTAACATGGATTTCACCAATTCCTCTTTCAGGGTTGAATACAAACTTCAACGAAATTGCCTCTAAAGCTTTATCCACTTCTGTTGAGTCAGAAAAGTCAACATCGTTTGAAAGAAAATGATACGTTACGGCTCTGTACATAGCCCCTGTATCAATAAATATATAATCTAAAGCTTTTGCAACTGCTTTAGCGGTAGTACTTTTTCCACAACCTGCATGCCCATCCAAGGCGATTATGATTTTCTTCATTTCTTAAGATCTTCATTCATTGCTACCTCACTGAGGTAGTCTACAATAATTGCTTTACCCTATAAAACGTAAAGCATACGAATATAAAAAGAAAACCCTATGTATTCTAAAAACACATAGGGTTTTTGGTATTTTAAACTAACGGATACTACTTCTTTTTGAAAAGACTTTTCAGTAGCACGCCATAATAATCTGTATCAAATAATTTAGCATCGTTCTTCGCTTGGAAAGTAAAGAACATACCCATTACAAATAAGAAGATATTGGACAACCAAGCACCTAATACTGGATCAATCACAAGCTCTTTTGCCATTTTCTCACCAGTAATTGTAATGATATAATACACTACAAAGAAGAATACAGAAACCAAAACCGGTACACCTAAGCCACCTTTCTTGATAATTGCTCCTAATGGTGCACCTATAAGGAACATCATCAAAATAGCAATTGCTGTAGATATTTTCTTCTGTACATCTAAAGTATAACGCACTTCTTCTCTCATCTGATTCTTATTTCTAGAAGCATTTGATTTTAATACGTTATAGAAACTTGAAGCACTATTATAAGCTGAAGAATAAATTCTTAATTGATTCTCTGTTTTTTCAGGGTCAAACTTCTTAGTTGTTACCTTCTCTGTATCATGTTCTTTTTTATTTGAAGTATAGCGGTAGTAGAATTGAGTATTACCATTTTTCACTAACATATTGCTATAGTTCACCATGGCTAAATTTAATGAATCTTGCTCTTCCAATAATTGAGTACGATTTTTCATTAAATTATGCCCCATGAAAAGATCTTCTTTTGTTTCATTCATAGCATATGATGCCATGCTGAAATAAAATATTGAAGAATCAAATTCAGAGTGAACATATTGAACATCAGACTTACTCTTTTTATCCTCTACTTCACTATAAGCATTACCTTCAAATAAAGTAAGCATCATAAAAGTATCATCATTGATCAATTGCATCTTACCATGGTTGGCCAAGATTACTTCTTTGTTACCTCTATGACCCTCATGCTTGTAAATGATTACATCATGAATACCTTCACCGTCTTCGTCTTTTTTAGCCACTTTGATACTATAACCATCTAATCCATCATAGAAAGCACCTTCTTTTAGATTGATTGTTGGTTTAGTTTGCTTGATATCATAAAGTAAACTGTACGCTTTCAAGTTGGCGTGGGGTACCACTGTATCGTTATAGACCAATTGAACTAAAACTACAACTACTGTAAATAGAAAAACTGGACGTAAAATTCTTAATAGAGAAATACCTGCACCTTTGATGGCTGTTAATTCAGAGTGTTGACCTAAACTACCATAAGTCATCAGTGTAGCAAGTAATACAGCTAATGGAAGGGCTACTGGTACTAAAGCTAGTGCAAACCAGAAAAACAATTCCATATAAACATCATATCCTAAGTCTTTTCCTAAGAAATATACAAACTTGGAGATCATGTATTGAGACCAAAAAATAAATAGTACAATTGACGATGTTAACGCAAATGGACCTATGTATGCTTTTAATAATAGCTTATCTAGCTTCTTCATACTTTATAGTGTGATTTTACTATACCCACAAATAATTTTTCATGAGTAACGCAAATCTAAAAAACTGCTTTTTATTTTAAATACACTTTTTGGATGTAAAGCAAGTTTTTTAAAACTTTAACAACCTTTTAGAATTAATTTATGGGAGTTTAATCCATATATTCTTCCACCGCAGATTCTATGGCAGACATTTTACTTGGAGAATATTTTCCATATGTAATATGTAATATTTTTCCTTCAGGAGATAAAATGTAGAAATACGGATCTTCTTTATCTCCTAATTTTAATTTCTTTTTATGTTGTTTTACCTCTCCCATTACAATCGCAATATTAGGTTGTAATTTCTTATCAATTTTCTTCTTCATTGAACCCTTGATTGACTTTTCTGCAGTCTTGGCAATACCTCTCGCTAAAGCCACAAAATACATATTTACATCATAAGAAGTTGAACCAAAAAGATCCGATTTGGGAGGATTGATAAATGTATCGTAAATGGGCTGCATCCACGTCTCCAAATTGGCTTGCGACTTCTTTGAATATGATACGCCTATTAATGTTACTTTTCCTTTTGCGATCGAAGGTAATGTAATGGTCTTATCTGTCAACGTTTCAGCTTCCATTGTTGGAAATTGCTGCCCCTTTTGAGCAAAAGTTGAAAGGACAAACAATAAGAATACACCAGTTAGTGTCAATACTTTTTTCATTGTTATTAAAGAGTTACGTTTTTGATATATAAGTTTTCTGTATATACTAATTTAAGTGTGATGGACGTATATCCCATCTTCTGTAATTCCGTACCATATCTTTGAATTTGTCGTTCGTGATCCTTTTCATAAGAACCCGTTTTATAATCCAGAATAACAGCTTCTTGCCCTCTTATCAGCAAACGGTCCGGACGGTCTACCGTCACTTGTTGCATTTCAAAGCGGGAAGGGGTTACTATTTCTGATTCATTTAAAACTTCATAACCTGATTTTTCATCAAAATAAGTTTCTAATTCTGGATGATGCACCACGTCAAATAATTTTTGGATATAGTCTCCTTTTTCGGTGGATGAGATAAAACCGTTTACCTCCAAATTTCGGACCGCATCATGCACATCGTCCTTATATTTTATCTTTTCAAAAGCCTTATGAACTAATATACCGCTTTCTTGCGCCTCAAGAATGTCTAAGAAAGACACCTCTTGTTCACCTTGTTCGTAAGTACCACTTTTAAGTTTTAATTGATCGGTATTATCGGTATGAATAATATCATTGATGGGCTTTTCTATTTCTTCTTCCTCTGCTCCTTTTCCTTCGGTGATACCTTCATAGAATTGGAATTCATTGAACAATACATCATCAATTTCATCTGTTGGAAGCTCTGTAGGGTTGTTCTTTTTGATATAATTTAAAATAGGAACAGAAACGGTGTCTTTGGTTTCATATTTCTCTCCTTTCTTATTGACTTTTGCTTCTTCTGTACAAATGATATGCATGTACTTTTCTGCTCTGGTCGTTGCTACATAGAGCATATTAATCGCATCAATATACGTATCATTACACTCTTCATGATATTCTTCTTCAAAAGGTGTTCCCTCCAATTTAGAATTAACACTGAGCTGAACTGCATTGAGCTCCGGAATAATATCATTGTTTTCCCAATCAAACCATTTACTTTCCCCTTTCTTCGGAATCGTTGACCAATCTGCGAATGGTAAAATCACCACTGGAAATTCCAAACCTTTTGATTTATGAATGGATAAAATTCTAACCGCATTGGTGTTTTCTGGTGTAGAAATCGAAAGCATGGATTTTTTCATTTCCCATTTCTGCAAAAATTCCTGAGCACTATTGCCATTCTTTTCGGAATGCTCCAAAATAAAATCCAGGAACTTCACTTGATAGGATTGCTCTGTTACTCTTTGATTCAATTGGAATGTTCTGATCAATAACTCTATTAAATCATAAAGTGATTTTCGACGTAAATTTGAAATGGAAATATGTACTCCAAATTCACTTTCAAGGAACAACTCAAACTGTTTATGACTTTCACACTGCTCCACTTTGTCTCCTAATCGGATATATTCATCTCCTTTTACCGTTTGAGGTTCTGCATTGACGGTCTTCCATCTTTCATTTTTGACATCTTGAAAATGCCCCATTAAAAAGCGGGCAATATTCATAAACAGAATTTTATCTGCTCGTGTTACCAAAAGGCGGATCATTTGCACCAAAAACTGAACACTTGGTGCACTGTTCACCAATAAAGATTCACTTGAAATCACCTCCAAACCTTCTTTCACCAATTTTTCAGCGATCTGAGAGCCGTCTTTATTAAATCGCACTAAAATGGCAATGTCTTTTAATTGAAATTTATTCTCAGACACCAACGTCGTGATGGTATTGACAATTTTCTCCAAATTAGGCTCTAAAACGGTATCTTTCGCACCTACTTTTTGGCAAACAGAGACCCTTACCTGACCTCCTTTATTTTTATTGCTTTTTTGGTAAACATCTTGATAAAACTTAGACAATAATTCATTCTTGTAAGCTTCATCGATATGCTTGTACAAAGAGTTATTGAAGTCGATCACATTCTCGTAACTTCTCCAATTGGTATCCAAGTTCTGAGGGTCAGCACTTGCAGAAAGCGTATACTCTTCCTCTTCCAAAGCGGTCCCTTTAGCTGTAGGCAGTGA
This sequence comes from Flammeovirga sp. EKP202, assembly GCF_014534745.1. Taxonomy (GTDB): domain Bacteria; phylum Bacteroidota; class Bacteroidia; order Cytophagales; family Flammeovirgaceae; genus Flammeovirga. Next base: position 17,872 of record NZ_JACVVP010000035.1, on the reverse strand, counting down.
CGGTAATGCCACCAACATTTCCGGCTTTCCACCCCTCCATCTATAAATGGACTGTTTCGCATCTCCTACTACCAAACATTCTCCCTGATACATCGACAATGCATGAGCTACCAATGGAATCAAGTTATGCCACTGCGTCTTGGAAGTATCTTGAAATTCATCAATCAAAATATGTCTGTAACGCTCACCCAAACGCTCATATAGATAAGGCACTGGCGAGCTTTCTACAATCTTATTGATATTCTCTCCAATCTCAGAAATGTGCACTACACCTTGCTCTTCTTTCAGTGCTCCCATTTCTTCTTTAAGCACTTCAGCTGTAATGATTAAATAGATTTTATCGTACACATTTTTAATCAACGTTGCCTTTTGTACTAACGCCAACAGGTCTTGTATTCTATTTTGATAAATAGGCAAAGCAAGATCAAACTGAGCAGGACTTTTCTTGTAATTGGCCTTCGTTGTCAACACGCTCCCATCTGTTCCATCAAAAACTTTCTGAGCAGTGGTATTGGGCGTCACATCATTATCACCAATTTTACCTTCAAACTTTCCTGCGTAACTCGCTACAAACCTAGCTAGACTTTCCAAAGGCACTCCCACGGCAGACATTTCTTCTTTGAAATCTTCTAGTTTTATATCTTTTTCCTGCTGAAGATCTTCATAAATTACCTTTCGAAGTTTCTTGGCCAATTGAGTATAATCCTCAATACTCATTTTATTGTTGGTAGTCGGATTGACTCCTAGTTTCTCAATAATCTTCCGTTGGTCCTCATCAAACAATACTCTACCAAACTGTTTGATTTGAGGCAAAATATTCCAACTTGTCCCCTCTTCCGCTTTCTTGATCGAAAATACTTCTAAAGCTTCCGTCAGTTTCTCATGTTCTTGCTGACCTAGTTTATCCATCAAAATATATGTGGCATCTTCGATCAATTCATCACCATTCAAAACCAATTCATAATTGAATGGAAAATTAAGATCTCTCTTAAAGGCTTGGGCAATTTTCTGACTAAACGCATCAATTGTACTTACCGAAAAGTTAGAATAACCATGAAGAATCCTTTGATGAACAATCTTCGAACGGCTATAGATCCTGTTCAGCACTATGTTTTCATCCATTCCTTTATAATCTTTCACAATGGCATCCAACATCCCTTCCGTACTTGGGTCGGGCTTTTGAGAAAACGTTTTTAATTGCTCTAGAATCCTATCCTTCATCTCTGAAGTGGCCAAGTTAGTAAAAGTCACGGCCAAAACATGCTGATAGTAATTGGGATTGAACTCTTCATCAAAAAGTTGAATCTGAAGAACAATTTTGATGTATTCTTTTGCCAGCGTGAAAGTTTTTCCAGCTCCCGCTGAAGATCTATATATTTTGAACATTAATTCTAGGTTTTGAAAGTTATTAGAAGGCTTAGTTTACCAGTTGAGTTTTTCTTTAACAGTATCTCTATACGTTTTTCCAATTGGAATTTCCTCTTTATCAATCCAAAGTGCATGTCGCTCAAAAGCGGTCACATGATTTAGGTTGACAATGTACGAGCGATGCACTCTCATAAAATTATATTGTGCTAACTCTTTTTCAAGTTTAGTCAGTGAATGAAGAGAAATAATTCGCTGTTGGTTTTCTATAAAATAAGAGACATATTCCTTTAACCCTTCAATATACAATATGCTCGAAGGCTCTACTTTATATATTTTCTGGTCCCCTTTTATATAAAGTACCTCTTCCGCTTCCTTTTTATCCGAAGGAGTATTTTTAGCCTCTACTTTTTCAATGGCTTTATTGACTGCCTTTACAAAACGATCAAATCCAAACGGCTTAAGCAAATAATCCACTGCATCTAATTCATAAGAAGTGACAGCATATTCAGCATAAGCGGTTGTGAAGATCACGGCAGGTTGTTGAGCAATCGTTTTTAAAAAATCGACACCGTTTAATTCAGGCATTTGGATATCAAGGAAAAGGATATCTACATTGCCTTCTCTTAAATAATTCATGGCTTCCAAAGGGGATTTACAACTACCTATGACTTCTAAATGGGGGATTTTTTCAATATAGGCTGATAATAAGGTCCTTGCGAGTTGTTCATCGTCTACAATTAAACAATTATATCTCCTTTGCATTTTTTGTCAATTAATTTAATACTCCTAGTTGCGTTACAAGTTCTATATTTTCGTTGCAAATACTACTATCCTTTCCCATGAATTATTAGATTTGTAAGAATTTTTTTAACACAATCATGAACGGAGAAACAATTTTATATATAATCGTAGGTATTCTAACGGCTGAATTTATTCTCGAAAGAGTTTTAAGTTCTCTGAATATAAAAGCCATGAGTGCCACGTTGCCAGCCAAACTTTCTGGTTTATATGACAGTGATGAGTATAAGAAATCGCAGGACTATCAAGTTGAAAAAGATAAACTTGGTTTTTACAGCAGTACAGCCAGTTATTTATTGACAGTAATTCTTCTTGTTGGAGGTGGATATGCGTGGATTGACAAATTTACAAGAGATACTTTTGATTCTAACGTAACGCAGGTATTAGCCTTTTTTGCTATCATTTCATTGATTTCAGACCTTATTGGAATTCCTTTTGAATTGCACAATACTTTTAAGATTGAAGAAAAGTATGGTTTTAATAAAATGACACCCAAAACGTATATTCTTGACAAAGTAAAAGGGTATGCATTAGGTGGTCTGATCGGTGGTTTATTATTATGGGGCTTTGTTGCTTTCTATTCTAATTTCCCTGATACATATTGGATCATTGCTTGGGTAGTATTTATGTTGTTTGCTTTAGGCGCAACAATGTTTTATGCCAACTTGATCTTACCAATGTTCAATAAAATTACTCCTTTGGAAGATGGAGAATTAAGAACAGCCATTGAAAAATATGCTGAGGGTGTTGACTTCCCATTAGGTAGAATAATGGTAATGGACGGCTCTAAAAGATCGACAAAAGCGAATGCATTTTTTAGCGGTTTAGGAGGAAATAAAAACATTGTATTATACGATACATTAATTGAGAAATTATCAACTGCCGAGATCGTAGCTGTTTTGGCACACGAGGTAGGTCATTATAAGAGAAAACATACGTTACAGATGTTCTTAATTTCAGCTGTAAACATGTTTATTACATTATTCATTTTGAGTTTATTTATTAACTCAAGTGAATTAGCGGAGGCAATGGGAGCAAGTAAAATGCAAGCCATTTTCAATACGAAACGTCAAATCTTATCACCATTGAACTTAGTTGCATTCTCAATGCTTTACAGCCCTATCTCAATGATTACTGGTTTAGTAGTGAATGCATTCTCAAGAAAGAATGAGTTTGAAGCCGATGCTTATGCAAAAGACACTTCATCAAGCGAAGCTTTAATTGATGCCTTAAAGAAATTATCAGTGGATTCATTGAGTAACTTAACTCCTGATCCTAATTATGTAAAGATGCATTATTCTCACCCTCCATTATTACAAAGAATGGAAGCAATGGAAGAATAATCCCATCGTTTTTACCAATAAAAAAGCTACTCTATCAAATGATGGAGTAGCTTTTTTTGTACATGAAAAAGCCACTAACTTTCATTAATGGCTTCTGATATTATTCATCAATCAAATCTGACTTTGGAGCTTCAACCCCTTCTGGTATCAGGTCTATCAATGATTTCTGTTTCAAAATATCTAATTGAGCATCTCTCACGTCGCACATTACTTTTTTCAATGTACAACTCACTTCGTCATCGCAATCGTCGCAAGGTTCGTAGTAATTTAAGCTTACACAAGGCAAAGGAGCAATAGGCCCTTCGATCATTCGGTGAATATCACAAAGTGTCACCTCGTTTGGATCTTTAATCAAATAATATCCTCCACCTTTTCCTTTTTTACTACTCAGAACTCTCCCCTTTCTTAACTCCAACAATATACTTTCCAAGAATTTCTGAGAGATATGTTCTGTCTCAGCAATTTCGCTGATCAAAACAGGCCCCTCACCATATTTTGAAGCCAAAAAGCGTAACGCTTTGAGTGCATATTTTGTCTTTTTGGATAACATACTAATCCTATAGTTTATACCGGTTATATATAGTTTATTGCAATTTACATAAGTTCTTGTACATATCTATTTAAGTTAACAGATAAATACAAGATTTTAAGTATGGTGTGCAATATTTCTTTTATTTATGTTGAATTGAATCAGAAAAAATAGCTATCATTGAGATCAATTAGGTCACATTTTTTAAAAGCTCATTTTTTATGGATCAAGTTCAAGAATTTTTCGCCGTATTATCGGAAGAACAAAAATATACACTACTAATCGTAGTTATCGCTATTGCTTTAATTGTATGGAGAATTGCTAAAACAGCTATCAAATTAATTGCCATTGCTGCAATTTGTATCATTGGCTACTTAGCCTACAATCAATTTGAACCATCTGGATTAGAGAAAGCAGGCAAAAAAGCAAAATTCAAAATTGAAAATGCGGTAAAAAATTAATTCCGTATTTAAACTAAAATGAATTACACATTATTAATATAATATTATTAGTCACGTAAATAATACAATTAATATTTGTTTTTTAATGGATCTATTTGTTAATTAGACGATATTTTGATGGGTTAAATGACCTATCACTCTCTTTAACAATTGAAAAAGGGTTAATAACATGTCCTCTATGTTATTAACCCTTTCGTTTTATAGTGCATTTTTTCTATCACTACAGAATGCCGTTCAGTAGAACTGACTCTTCTATAACTTAGTCGACCAAATACAATTTCGGGTTGACCAAAGGAATCATTGCCAACACCATTGCTTGTACATAATATTCTGTTCTGCCTAAAGCTCCAAAAGTAAGGGACCCTACTGCTCCTCCTTTTTGTTTAGAACCTACCTCATTAAATACCTGATCATTGGCATGGCCTAGTTCCACTCCTTCTTCTACTAACTTCTGTACTTTAGGCGGGAGATAAAACATACCTGTCTGTCCTTTCCCCATATTCCCATCTTTATCCAATACACACATCCATGCAAAAGCGATCATCTTACCGGCTTCATCTTTATCGATACCACCTTCCATGCCTACCCAATAATCCGCATTCGGTTCCATTTTTTTAGCATTATTAGCTCGATTCAAAGCCCCTTCCCATGTCTCTTGACTTGTCATCGGCTGATCAGACACCCCAGACGGCACATCACACCCTATGACATCAAATTGAACATTTGGTAAAATTTTCTGCATTCCTGATAACGCAGCATTAATTTTAACAGGATTTTTAGAAGCTACTACTATTTTTTTATTCATTTTTTAAACATTTCTTGTAAATTTGGCAAAGTAATTTAGATATACTAATCATTTTTGTTTACTATTGCATTACAAACGTAGTAAAGGTATAGATGACCATCAAATAACAATGTCATGTTAAAGAATCTACTGATTAAAAATTACGCCTTAATTGAACATACAGAAATAACTCCTGACAAAGGTCTGAATATTATCACCGGTGAAACTGGTGCAGGTAAATCAATCATGCTTGGAGCACTTGGATTGTTAAAGGGAGGAAGAGCCGATACAAAATCATTATTTGATCAAACTACAAAATGTGTTATTGAAGGTACTTTTGATGTTTCTTCTTATAAATTACACGATGTATTTGAAGATCTTGAATTAGATTACGAAGAGGTTTCTTTATTAAGACGAGAGATTACCCCAAGTGGGAAGTCAAGAGCTTTTATCAACGACACTCCTGTACGTTTAGAAGTAATGCGTAAGATCAGTGAGTGTTTAATGGATATTCACTCTCAACATGACACATTACAGTTAGGATCTAATATCTACCAACTTAACTTGGTGGATTCCTACGGTAAATTAGATGGAAAAGTTGAACACGTTTTTGTGGCTTACAAAGAATACCGCAAAACAGCTCAAGCTTACCAACATCTATTGGAAGAATATCAGCAAGTAAAAGAAGAGTTTGAATTTAATCAATTCCAATTGAATGAATTGGATGAAGCAAACTTAGATGACATTGATCAAGAAGAACTCGAAAAAGAACTAGAGCGTTTAGAGAACGCTGAGAATATAAAAATTGCCTTAAACACAGTGTTAGAGTCATTAAGTAGATCTGATTTTTCTGCTGATGCAAGTATTTATACTTCCATTACAGAAATGTCTAACCTGTCTTCTTTCTCTGATAAACTCTCTAACTTAAGAGATCGTTTAGACAGTTGTCATATCGAACTTAGAGATATTATCAGTGAGATTGAAGGAGAAGAAACAGATTTACTTTTCGATCAAGAACGCATTTTCCAAATCAAAGAGATTCTAGATCAAGTATATGGTTTACAGCAAAAACATAGAGTCAATGATCTAAAAGAATTGATTGAAAAACGAGAAGACATTCGTGTTAAAGTAGATAAAGTTGAAAGCTTTGATGAAGCACTTCTTGAAGCTGAGACTGAAAAGAAAGTGGCTTATGAAACTTTAATGGAAATTTCTGAAACACTTTCTGAAGCTCGTAAAAAAGTGATTGTGCCATTAACTGAAGAGCTCAATAGTGCATTGAATGATCTTGGAATGCCAAATGGTCGAATTCTTATTGATCAAAAAACAACTGAAGTTTCAGCATCAGGTATAGATGAAGTTGAAATCTTATTTACAGCCAACAAAGGAAGAACTCCACTTCCATTGAGAGATGCTGCTTCAGGTGGTGAATTTTCTCGATTAATGCTTGCCATTAAATACATATTAGCGAGCAAAACATCATTACCTACTATTTTCTTTGACGAAATTGACACAGGTATCTCAGGAGAGATTGCGATCAAAGTGGGTAAAATAATGGAAGAAATGAGCGACAATCATCAAGTATTTACAATCAGTCACTTACCACAAATTGCAGCATTAGGGCAACAACATTATTATGTTTACAAAGATCACTCTGGTGAATCTACAGTCAGTAAGATCAGGACACTTACAGAAAAGGAAAGAGTCTTGGAAATAGCACAAATGATTGGTGGCTCACAACCTTCAGAAGGAGCAATGATAAGCGCAAGAGATTTAATCTACTCTAGATAAAAAATAAACAGAGAAAGTTCTAGAAATTAGATGCAACCTACAAATTCTGTTTCGCCACTTCTAGGACTTTCTACTTTAAAGCTCAGCATTCTATTCAATAGATCTACTTTGCCTTCCAAACATTCTTCTTGATCATTACAGCAAACTTCAAACATATCTGAACCTACCTCTTTCATAGCTAAAGGCATCGTTTCTCCACTTTCACAACCGTCCATAATAATTTCTAAGCGAAGGTTGTTGCTATTGTCCACTGTTATTGATGTTTGTGCATCGATTTCGTATTTAAAATCGTCCACAACTTTGAATAGCTTACCTGAATATAATCCAGCTAATTTATCAAGGATATTTTCGTTTAAGTCTAACATGAGAATATTTATAATAATAGTACTACAGGTACAGAAAGCTGAAGATCAGTAGCGGAACCTGTGATGTGAGTTTGTATTTTGTTTGGTATAGTGAAGTTTAAGTACTTCCTATTCCCAAATTACGAACATATTTATATGAATTTCAAGGATAAGCACTATTAATTCTATAAATTGTCACAATACTCAAATATTATATTTTGTAATTCCACTGATTTTCACAATAGTTTTACGACAAAACGAAAATCTTGTGAAAAAATGATGAAAAGAAAATTGCAATAAAACATTTATACTATGTATGTTTGCAGCAAATTTATACATTATACAAATATTAAGTACATCATTTAAAGAGTTATGAACGCAATTAAAAGCACCAATTTTTCTTTCGAAAATGCCACAGGTGTTTACCACGGCAAAGTCAGAGATGTGTATTTCTTTGAAAATAAGATTGCTATCGTTGCCACCGACCGAATTTCAGCATTTGATGTTGTACTTGATCGAGCGATTCCTTACAAAGGGCAAGTTTTAAATCAAATCGCAGAAAAGTTTCTGAAGTTAACTTCAGATGTTGTTCCAAACTGGCTAGAATCAGCACCAAGTCCTAATGTTCACATCGGTAAAAAGTGTGATGCTTTTGAAGTGGAGATGGTTATTAGAGGCTATTTAGCAGGTCACGCTTGGAGAGAGTACAAAGCAGGAAAAAGAATGCTTTGTGGTGTAGCTCTTCCTGAAGGGTTAAAGGAAAATGACAAACTTCCTACTCCTATTATCACTCCTTCTACTAAAGCAAAAGAAGGTCATGATGAGGACATTTCTCGTGAGGAAATCTTAGCACAAGGAATTGTTTCAGAAGAAGATTACACAAGGTTAGAAGAATATACTTATGCTTTATTCCAAAAAGGAACTGAGTTTGCCGACGAGCAAGGCCTAATTTTGGTAGATACAAAGTATGAGTTTGGAAAATATGATGGTGAGATTTACTTGATTGACGAAGTACATACTCCAGATTCATCAAGGTATTTTTACAAAGAAGGTTATGCTGAGCGTCAAGATGCAAACGAACCTCAAAAACAATTATCGAAGGAATTCGTGAGACAGTGGTTGATCGAAAATAATTTCCAAGGAAAAGATGGACAAGTTCAGCCGAATATGAGCGACGAGTTTGTAAATTCTGTTTCTGATAGATATATTGAATTGTACGAGAAAATCACAGGAGAAAAGTTTGAAAAAACTTCCTATGAGAATCGTGATGAAGAAATTTTTAATTCAATAAGCACACAATTAGGATAATTTTACGATCTCTAAATAAATGTGTGTATATTGCTTTTTATTAAAATAGATATTATATAAAGAAATTATGAGATTTTCTGTAAATAAGAGCGAGAAATATACGGTATTAATCCCTGAAGAAGAAAAGTTAGATTCTCTAAAAGCACCTCAATTAAAAGCGGAAATTGTTACAATGTTCCAATCAGGTACTGAGAACCTTATCATTGATTTATCAAGCGTGAAATATGTTGATTCATCAGGATTAAGCTCTATTTTGGTTGCTAACCGCCTTGCAGGTGAAGTAAACGGTAGACTAGTTCTTGCTGGCTTGAATGAGCACGTAATGAAATTAATCAAGATTTCTAAGTTAGAGACAGTTTTAAACCTTTTACCAACAGTACAAGAGGCTATTGATTCTGTATTTTTACATGAAATCGAAAAAGATATTGAAGGCGAAGAAGAAAATTAAGCCTTATTATTAAATAGTATTATTTTTATAAAGCTCGAATTGCAATTTTTGCAATTCGAGCTTTTTAAGCAGTTAAAGAAGCAGTATTGAAAATCTTTTCGTGTTATCAAAGAGTTAAAGCTATGATCACAACAATAAAATTCCAATTCTCAGTGGACTACAGAAAAAGGTTTGAACGATTACAATACAATTGTTTAACGGCTTAATAATTTATTACTAACAAACTTATCCCTTGTCGTTCGAAATCACAATTTTAGGGTCTAGTGCTGCTGTACCTGTGAAAGGCAGGCACATGACATCTCAACATGTACGTATAGGTAACCATCAGTTTTTGATTGATTGTGGAGAAGCTACACAACATCAATTAATTGAGATGGGAATTAGCTTACATAAAATTGAGCATATTTTTATCAGTCATCTTCATGGCGATCACTTCTTTGGTTTACCAGGATTACTTTCTACGATGAATATCCAACGTAGAACAGCTCCTTTGTATATTCATGGACCAAGAGGTTTAGACGAGGTTTTATTGGCTAGTTTTAAGCATTCAAATACCGAGCTTAATTACAAAATTTGTCTGTATGACAATCCTACTATGTTTTCAGATGTGATTTTTGAGAACGATCATATTACTGTCGAAACCATCCCGTTAATCCACCGAGTACCATGTACAGGTTTCTTATTTAGGGAAAAGAAGAAACAGTATAGAATCATTCCAGAAAAATTACCATCAGGTCTTCCTTTTGATGCCTTTAGAGCATTGAAACGTGGAGAAAACATAGAATTCCAAGGAGAAACAATCCAATATCAAGATGTCACTCTCCCTCCTCGTCAATCAAGGTCGTATGCATTTTGTTCTGACACTAAGTTTAGTCGCAGTGTTATCTCAAAAGTTTATGGTGTTGATCTATTGTATCATGAATCCACTTTCATGCACAGACATTTAGAAAGAGCTAACACTACATTTCATACCACGGCTTTACAGGCTGGTCAAATTGCTAGAGAAGCAAAAGTCGGCAAGCTATTAATCGGACACTTTTCAGCCCGATATGGCGACCTCAAAGTGCTTCTTGATGAGTCTAGAACTGAATTTGATAATACTGAATTGGCCAAAGAAGGCAAAAAATTCACAATTATCGAAACAGACTAATCCACTCTTTCATATCTCTCTTTTTAATGAAATTTATATTTCAAACTCACTCTATTCATTGAGTTTTATATTATATTTGATAGTGTCAAATAAAATATAAAAGATATGCCATTCGGATTTTTCAAAAAGAAAAAGAAAGAGGAGTCACATTACGACCCTACCAATATTGGAATTACTGATTTACGTAAAGGATATGTACTCGATTTTGATCTTCAAACTTGGGAAGTTACTGAAGAGTTTGAGTACGACTGGGGAGACAATGATTTCTCTTATGAATTCAAACTTGAAAGTGCTACTGATAGCGTATTCTTAAGTATCGGTGAAGATGATTTTATCACAGGTACTGTTTCCAAGAAAATCATGTGGGGTAAACTTCCTGAAGAAGTAGAAGAAGGAATTCTACAAAAAGGCAAACCACCTAAGCAAATCACATTTGAAGGCATTACATACTACAGAGATTCAAAAAGTGTAGGCTATTGGAGAAATACTCAAACAATGAGTGGTGATGACAGTTTGGAATATATGTGTTGGGAATATTATGACGACACGGAGAAAAATATAATCACATTAGAGCGTTTTGGAGATGAGGATTTTGAAGCATCAAAAGGTATAGTTTATTCACCTGATGCGTTCACTAATATCTTACCGACTAGTTAAGCTCAAGTAATATCTTTTTAAGCACAGATTACGTTACATTATTTATATACATTTACAATCATAACGTGCAAACATCTAAAAACATGAGAAGAATATTCGTATTTCTATCTTTTCTTTTTTTGATTTCTTGTTCTTCTCAAGAAACCTTCAGAAAAACACCTGTCGATCAATTCATCGTTGACATGAGTGATGTAAAAGACTTCACTATCTTACTTCACGACATGGATGCAGAAGAACATATGTTTACTGCCAATGAATATCGTCACCAATATCAAATCATTACGATGGGAGCAGATAGTATCCCTCAGACTAAAACTACTGAGTGGTATCCTGTTTCTGAAGCATTTTTCAATTTACATTCAGGAGATATTGGAATGGAAATCGCTTCGAAAATCGATGGTAAAGTTTCAAAGCAAGTTTCACCTCCAGGTTACTCTGGGTATGTAGGTAACTCTCAATATGGTCAATGGAAAACAAACCCAAGTACAGGCACAAGCTTTTGGGAGTTTTACGGAAGATATGCCATGTTAAGAAGCATTTTTGGAATGGGTTACTACGGCCCAATTTACAGATCTAGTTACTACGATTACAGAAGACATTACAGCTCAGGCAGAAACTACTACGGAGGTAGCTCAGGTTCACCAAGATACGGTACTTACTCCTCTGGTGTATCTAAATCTAACCCTAGTTTTGCTAGAAGAATGAGTACAAGTAGTAGCTTTAAAAGCACTGTTAACAATAGTGTAAGCCGTTCCCCTGCCCGTTCTGCAGCAGGTTCTAGATCTTCGGGTTACAAAAGTACATCTTCTAGATACGGTAGCGGAGCTTCATCAAGATCAAGATCTTCTTCTTCAGGAGGAAAATAAAAATATTAAATTACCATTTTTCAATGCCCTCAGTATTTCATACTACTGAGGGTTTTTGTTTCAAACAAACAATGAAAACTTCATTTTTATCTAAATCAAACACTTTAAAATTAGCTTTATTTGCTACAGGTTTATCAGGAATTGTAGCAGAGTATGTCTTATCAACGCTAGCCACTTACTTTTTAGGAAACTCCGTTTTACAATGGACTTTAACCCTATCCTTCATGCTTTTCGCAATGGGATTAGGAAGTAGATACAGTAAATATTTAGACAAGAATTTGATTGAAAAATTTATTTTAGTTGAATTCATCCTTTCCTTTTTAGTTTCCTTTAGTTCCATCATAGCCTATGGCATTTCGGCCTACGTGAGTTTTAATCAAGAACTCTATGTTTTTCCCTTACCAATTGATGGTGTTTTAATTTACTTCACCAGTATTTGTATTGGCTTTTTAATTGGTTTAGAAATTCCATTGGCAACACGCCTAAACGATTCTTTTGAAACTCTGAAAGTCAATATTTCCTCAGTCATGGAAAAAGACTATTTCGGCAGTTTATTTGGAGGGTTATTCTTCGCCTTTGTAGGACTTCCATTCTTAGGATTAACGTATACTCCTTTTGTCCTTGGCTTTGTGAACCTTAGTGTAGCCATATTATTATTATGGAGATTAGATGATATTATAGCACCGAATTGGGTCAAAAAATTAAAGATTGGCAGTATTTCATTATTCATTGTTATAGGTATAGGAATGTTCAGTGCGAAGGAAGTTATTAATTTTGGAGAACAGCATCTCTATAAAGATAAGGTTGTATTTCAAGAGCAAACTTCTTATCAACGTTTGGTTGTTACCAAATGGAAAAATGACTATTGGTTATATATCAACGGGCACTTACAGTTAAGTACTTTTGACGAATGGCTTTACCATGAACCTATGGCTATTCCAGCTTTATCTTTGAATGGGCGTCCACAAAAAGTATTGATCCTTGGTGGTGGGGATGGATGTTTAGCTAGAGAAGCACTAAAGTATCCTTCTATCGAAAAAGTGACCTTAGTGGATCTCGACCCAGGCATGACAAGGTTAGGTCAAGAACACCCGATTTTTGTTGAACTCAATGGAAATGCACTCAACAACTCAAAAGTGGAGGTTATCAACAGTGATGCTTTTACTTATCTAGAGAAAACAGAAGAGTTTTTTGATGTGATATTAATGGATTTCCCAGATCCCAAATCTATTGAATTAGGGAGATTACAATCCATGGAAACATTTAGAATGTGTTGGCATCATTTGAGACCCAATGGCGTAATTGTAACACAAGCGGGAAGTCCCTATTATGCTACAAAAGCTTTTTATTGTATAGAAAAAACAATGCAAGAAGCTGGCTTCAATACTATTCCTATGAGAAATCAGGTATTAACACTAGGTGAATGGGGATGGGTAATGGGCACAAAAACGTTAAGCCCTGCTGAAATGAAGCAAAAAATAAGAGGTCTTGATATTGAAGAAATCCCAACGCGTTGGTTGAATAACGAAGCACTCAATAGTATAACTTCTTTTGGAAAAGGACTTGTTGAATTTGACAGTAGTCAGGTTGAGGTCAATACAGTTCATAATCCAGTTCTTCCTACGTATTATGGAAAAGGAAACTGGGATTTATTCTAATCATAAAACGACCCCATTCTCTATCAAAAAGAGGAATGGGGTTATTTTTTATAAAAGACCTTTCAATCGTTGATACTCTTCCGGTGTATTAGCATTGGTCATTTCTTCTTTATAAGTCGGTATGACTAATTCTATATCATTATTTACTAATGTTTTTAATGGAGAGGAATATCCCCAACTCAAAAATTCTAATAATTTACCATAGGCTTTCGGTTCCCAAATACAAATTAAAGGTTCTGGAAACTTCATGGCTGGACTCTTAAAAGTAGTCGCCAACTTCTGAGGATTCCTCGATTGTACTAATTGATTGATCGAATTAGCACTCAGCAATGGCAAATCACATGCGACCACCAACCAAGCCGAATTAGGATCACTTTGGAAAGCAGATAAGATTCCACCTAAAGGCCCTAATCCTAAAAACTTATCCTCTAGCTGTTCAACCTCTGTATATTTGTCTTCTTTATTTGCGACAGATACAAAAACCTCATCACAATATTGAGATAATAGATCATACGAATACTTCCACTGAGGTTTTCCGTGGTAATCTAACATGGCTTTATCTTCACCCATCCTAGTACTTTTACCACCCACCAACACCAAACCTTTTAATTGAGGTTGAATTTCAACATGAGATAAAATGGATGAAGCAATACCTTCCAAATCTGACACTGTAAAAGTAGGTAAATCAGCCAACTCAGGTTTTACAGTTAACAACTCAGTGGGAATAGCCTTGCTCCCTTCTGTAAATACAACTCCAATCGGATTTTTTATATCTTCAATTTGATCGATTAAAGAAGTTCGACTGTCAATAAACAACAATTGCTGCTGACCAGTAAAATAATTTCCATTGACAAACGTAACAGCACAATCTCTAAAGTAAGTTTTCAATTCAAATGCAGAAGTTGATACAGAAACATCAAACTTTTTGAGTCCTGAATGATCATTATTACCAAAGATTTCCCCTCTAATAAAGGAGGCTTGTTCTTTATCTACCCTTTGATCTAAAAGTGCAATTTTTAGGGAAGGCAACTCTCTGAAAACATTAACTACAAACTCACGAATAGCATTGTTATCTACTCCCATTATGGCTATTTCATTGATACCATAATTCCCTATTTCTCTCTGTGCTATTTTGGCTTTTTTCTGACGCTTCATCTATCTATTAAAATCCGATTTACCGCCAGTTTTATGCATCAACTTTGTCTCTTTGATGACAATATCATGTGAAAGTGCCTTACACATGTCATAAATCGTTAAAGCTGCAACGCTTGCACCCGTTAATGCTTCCATTTCAACTCCAGTTTTTGAAGTAACAGAGGCTGTACTTTTGATAGTAATTTCTGTTTCAGAAGACCAATCAATTTCTATGTTACACTTATCTAAAGGGAGTGGGTGACAAAGTGGAATTAAATCCGATGTCTTTTTAGTACCCATGATACCTGCAATCATCGCAGTTTGAAAAATCGATCCTTTTTTAGTCGAATTATCTTGACCTTGAATCTGAAGTGCCACTTCTTTTGGAAAGCTTATAACAGTTTGAGCAATCGCTATTCTTTTCGTTACACTTTTACCTCCCACATCTACCATAGAAGGATTTCCTTCTTCATCAAGATGGGTCAAGGTATTGTTTTTTTCTTCTTCTTTTTTCATTCTTAAGCTTTCTATAAGTAATTTCGAAGTCCAATTTCTAAAGAAACAAACTACTATGCAAAATCAATTGATAGAACTATTAGAAGTTGACCAAATAATTAGTCAGGTCGCTTTAAAAACAGAGGTAATAACGGTTTCACTTTCAGAAGCAATAGGCAAAGTATTGGCAGAGACTATTCATGCAGATCGTGATTTCCCTCCATTTAACCGAGTGGCCATGGATGGAATTGCCATTAATTATAATGCAATTGAAAAAGGAAAGCATCAGTTTAAAATTGAAGGCATTCAGGCTGCAGGAAGTCCACAAATGACGCTTCAAGATACTGAAAATTGTCTGGAAGTGATGACTGGCGCCATGTTACCTGAAAATGCAGATGTAGTTATTCCTTATGAGTGGACACGAAAAGAAGGTGACGCAATGATTGTTGAAGACTTCAACAATATTCAATCTTTTGGCAATATCCATAAGCAAGGAAATGACCAAGAAAAAGGTGATCTTCTGCTTGAAAGTGGCACACCTATTACATCAGCTGAAATTGGATTATTAGCTACGGTTGGTAAATACGAAGTAAAAGTATATGCAAAACCAAAAGTGGCCATTATCGCCACTGGTGATGAGTTAGTAAATATTGAAGACACACCTGCTCCTCATCAGATCAGAATGTCAAATTGCTTTACAATTCAAAGCAGGTTACAAGAAGAAGGATTAGATTCTAAAATCTTCCACCTTAAAGATGATTATGAGCGTTTAAAACAAGCGATACAGTCACTTTTCGAAGAATATGATATTTTTGTATTCAGTGGTGGCGTTTCAAAAGGAAAGTTTGATTATCTTCCAAAAGTATTTGAGGAATTGGGTGTTTCCAAGAAGTTTCACGGTGTTAAACAAAGGCCTGGAAAACCTTTTTGGTTTGGAGTAACGGCTAAAAACCAACCTATTTTTGCATTGCCAGGCAACCCTGTCTCAACTTATTTATGTACAAATAGGTATTTGATGCCTTGGTTATACAAACAAGAATGTATTAGTGCTCCTCTAGTTCAAAAGTACGCTACATTGTCAGATGAGTTCACTTTCAAGAAGCCTCTTTCCTTCTTCTTGCAAGTTAAAGCCTATTATGATGAAGAGGGCAAACTTTGGGCACAACCTGTTAAAGGTGGAGGATCAGGTGATATGACGAGCCTTTTACAAGCCAACGCTTTCCTTGAATTACCAGGAGAAAAAAGTGATTTCTCTAAAGATGAAAAATTACCAATTTGGTTCTATAAAAAATAGATTATGAAATTAAGATTATTAGACAACAGCATCCGATTAAGATTGAATAAAGTCGATCTTGATACTCTTTATAATGAAGGTGAAGTTTGGACTGTTTCACAATTAGGAAAAACTTCTTTTGCTTATGGCGTCAAATCTGTAGAGCAAGGAGAAATGAGTGTTGACATGGAAAATAACCGCTTACAGTTCCACCTTAATGTTGAGCAAATCAACGAGTGGCACTCTACAAGTAAAGTAGGTTATTCTTCTGTTCAAAATAACGAAGATGGTTCTTCATTGAAATTATTGATTGAAAAAGACTTCAAATGTCTGACTGATCGTGATGAAGACGAAAGCAACAACTTTGAAAATCCGAACAGTACTTGCTAGACTCACCTTAATCTATCATAAATGAATAATCCACTCTTTACATTATTATAAAGAGTGGATTATTTTTTAATGACCTCCTTTTTATTCTACATTCCACTTCTCAAGCCTTCTATTACTTGATGCAATAAACTGTTTTCCATCAGGTAAAACAGCTATCACCTCATGACTTCCAAAATGTGTATAAGAATGTATCTTTTTTCCAGATTCAATATCCCATAAATCTAAATAGCCCGTACTACTTGCAATAAAACGCTCACCATCGGGCAATAATGCTATTGCTTTATGACTTCCTCTTTCTGTATAAGAAAGTAACTTTTGTCCCGTTTCAACATCCCATAAATCTAAGTAACCGGTACTTCCTGCAATAAAACGTTCACCATCAGGCAAAACTACAATAGCTTCATGATTACCGGACTTTGTATAGGTTTTCAGCTTCTCTCCTGTCTCTACATCCCACAAATCCAAATAACCGGTACTTCCTGCCACAAAACGTTTGCCATCAGGTAGTACAGCTATTGCTTTGTGACTACCCGTTTTTGTGTAGGTCTTCAGCTTCTCTCCCGTCTCAATGTCCCATAAATCCAAGTATCCCGTACTACCTGCAATAAAACGTTTACCATCAGGTAGAATAGCAATTGCCTCATGAATACCGGATTTTGTATAAGTCATCAACTTCTCTCCTGTCTCAATATCCCATAAATCTAAATAGCCAGTGCTACCTGCAATAAAACGTTTACCATCTGGAAGAATTGCTATCGCTTTATGATTTCCCCAATTCGTAAACGTTTTTACTTTCTCACCAGTCTCCACATTCCAAAGGTCCAAAAAGCCAGTGCTTCCGGCTATAAAATGCTTACCATTGGGTAAAACGGCAATTGCTTCATGATCTCCAGTTTTGGTATAAGTGAAAATAGCGTCCGAACCACGATCAAAGGCACATAATAGATAAACAAAAGAGAGTAAGACTAGTTTCTTGTACATTGTATAGCATTTAGAATTGAAGCTATTTAAAAATAGATCTTAATATTTCGTATTGCATTTAGAAATAAAAGTCTGAAAGGAGATATTTAATTAC
>NZ_JACVVP010000034.1 GCF_014534745.1 Flammeovirga sp. EKP202 | reverse complement strand
GCGGAACAGACGGGACTCGAACCCGCGACCCCCTGCGTGACAGGCAGGTATTCTAACCAACTGAACTACTGCTCCAGGTCGCTTTTTAAGATGCGTTTTTCTTAAAAGCGATGCAAATATGCACCCTTGATTTGGATAATCCAAACTATATTGGGTATTAAAATTGTAATTTTATCTTAACAAAACCATAATACTCTGATTTACAACAACAAGATAAATCACAAAATCATATCAAAAAGTTGAACATATCTTGATTTTCGTTGAGAAGCTCAAATTTATACCCTCCTTGGGTCATGCGTTCTGTCAAACTATCGAAGTCTGAAGGGTACTTAACTTCAATCCCAACGATGGCTGGAGCCTTCTCTCTGTTCACTTTTTTCGTGTATTCAAAGTGAACAATATCGTCATTTGGACCTAAAACTTCAGCCAAAAATTCTCTTAAAGCACCTGCTCTTTGAGGAAATCTTACCATGAAATAATGTTTATATCCTTCATATAAAAGAGAACGTTCCTTGATCTCTTCCATACGACCGATATCATTATTAGATCCACTTACTACACACACAACTCTCTTTCCTTTTATTTCATCTTTGATAGCATCCAAAGCTGAAATCGACAAAGCACCTGCAGGCTCTACTACAATGGCATCTTCGTTGTACAGACGCAAAATAGTCGAACATACTTTTCCTTCAGGAACTAAAACAACATCTTCTAAAAACTGCTTAGCGATTTTAAAAGTGTTATCTCCTACTCTTTTTACAGCAGCACCATCCACAAATTTCTCAATTTTAGGTAATGTTACCACTTCATCTTTGTCTATAGACACCTTCATAGCCGGAGCACCTTCAGGTTCTACTCCTATCAGCTTTGTACTAGGGCTGATTTGCTTGAAGTAGCTTCCTACACCAGAAGACAGTCCACCACCACCAATTGGCATTACAAGGTAATCTATATCGTCCTTAGCGTCTTCTAAGATCTCAAGTCCTACCGTACCTTGACCTTCTATTACTTTAGGATCATCAAAAGGATGGATAAATACTCGTCCTTCTTCCTCACAACGTTGCATTGCCGCAGCATACGCGTCATCGAAAGTATCACCTATCAATACTACTTCCACCATATCTTTCCCCCACATTCTTACCTGACTTACTTTCTGGTTGGGTGTTGGGGCTGGCATATAAATCACACCATGAATACCTAGCACTTTACAAGAATAAGCTACACCTTGAGCATGATTGCCTGCACTCGCACACACAATACCTTTCTTCTGCTCATCAATCGATAAAGATGAAATCTTGTTGTAAGCACCTCTCAACTTGTAAGAGCGTACAACCTGAAGATCTTCTCTCTTCAACCAAATATCAGCCTGATATCTTTCAGACAAGTTCATATTTCTCATTAAAGGTGTTCTAGTAACAACATCCTTTAATTTTCTATGTGCTTTTACGATAGATTCCACACTCGGTAAACCTACCAATTCTTCTGTTTCTGCCATGATATTTCCCTTTGATAAGGGCGGAAGTTTTTAATAAAATAGATTTAAGTATTTAAAATGCTTAGTACTTATTATCCATTTAAAAAGTAAAAAGGGATAGCCGAAACTATCCCTTCAAATATATCTACTGATAGAGGAATTTTAGAACTTCTTGAGTTTGTTTCAAAGGAAATTTTTCACGCTTTACTACGCTTTCAACTACTCCTCTAAAATTCAACTCTGTCATAATTACTATTATTTGCAGTTCTTTTTTTGAAAGGTTATCCAACCTTACACCATTACATCCTCTTGATCATATTCTGCAAGTAAGCTACTGATCTCCTGACGTTCTTTTGATAATGAAATACGTCCTGAACGACCAAATTGCATTAAACCATAAGGTTTTAGCTCTTCATACAAAGCGTGTGTTTCTTCTTCGTGACCTGTTTTCTCAATCACTAGGAAGTCTGCTTTTGCTGCTAATATTCTTGCATGATTCTTTCTTACGATCTCCTCGACCATATCTGAATCTTTAAGGTTATCAACTGCTACTTTATATAAAGCTACCTCTTGATAGATCGTTTCGCTGTCTTCATAAAGGAAACAACGCACCACATCAATTTGCTTTTCGATTTGCTTCGCTACCTTTTCCGCTGATTCTTTACAATCTGAATAGAATACAATCGTAAAACGGTGAACGTGCTCAATCTCCGAAGCCGAAGTAGTTAAGCTTTCAATATTGATTTTTCTTCTTGTGAAGATGATGGAGATACGGTTCGTTAAACCTACTACGTTCTCTGTAAAAATGGATAATGTGAATCTTTGCTTTTCCATAATCTTATTTTTTTACTTCAAACGAACATCTGAAACTGCGGCACCTGTTTGGATCATTGGGAAAACGTTTGATTCTTTTTCCACAACTACTTCCAAGAAACATGGTCCTTCAGCATTTAACCATTCGTCCATTTTATCACTTAAAGATTCTCTTGTCTCTGCTTTGTCAGCTTTGATGTAATACGACTCCGCTAACTTCACAAAATCTGGATTTACCATTTCAGTGAATGAGTAACGACTATCGAAGAATAATTCTTGCCATTGACGTACCATTCCAAGGAAACTATTATTAAGTACTAGAATCTTTACAGGGATTTTATATTGGAATATTGTCCCTAATTCTTGTACTGTCATTTGGTAACCGCCATCTCCAGAAATAGAAACGACTGTTCTGTCAGGTGCTCCCATTGCCGCTCCTAATGCCGCAGGTAGAGCGAATCCCATAGTTCCCAAACCACCAGAACTTACAATACTATCTGTACGCTTGAATTCATAATAGCGAGAGGCTTCCATTTGATGTTGTCCTACATCAGTAACAACTACCGCCTCACCTTTTGTTTTATCAGAAAGCATTTTGATTACCTCAGACATCTTCACTTTTTCAGTAGAAGAACCTAATGCATAATCTTTTACTTCTTTCTGTTCGATTTCATCACAAGCGTGGAATTCAGCTAACCATTCTTCATGTTTCGCTTCTTTCAACTTAGGAGTAATTCTTTCTAAAGCAGCTTTAGCATCTGAAATGACAGCTACGTCTGCTTTTACATTTTTATCGATCTCTGATGGATCAATTTCAATGTGAATTACTTTTGCTTGTTTTGCATATCTTGACAAATCACCTGTAACACGATCGTCAAAACGCATACCTACAGCGATCAAAAGATCACACTCGTTTGTTTTGATATTCGGTCCGTAATTACCGTGCATTCCTAAATAACCAACATATAGTGGGTGATCATGAGGAACAGCTGACAAACCTAATAGCGTTGATGCCATTGGAATTCCTGCTTTTTCAGCGAAAGCGAGTAACTCATTTTCAGCTTTAGAAAGCATTACACCATGACCTACCAAGATATATGGTTTTTTCGCCTTGTTGATTAAATCAGCTGCAGCTTCAATTGATTCTTCAGAAGCAACTGGTACTGGCTTATAACTACGTACTTTTGTACAAGGTTTATATTCAAAGTCAACCTCTTCAAATTGAGCATCCTTTGTAATATCAATCAATACAGGACCTGGACGACCACTTTTTGCAATGTAGAAAGCCTTTGCAATCGCTTCAGGAATTTCAGATGCTTTTGTTACTTGGTAATTCCACTTCGTTACTGGAGTAGAAATACCTACAACATCTGTCTCTTGGAATGCATCAGTTCCTAACAAATGAGAAGCTACTTGACCTGTGATAGCTACCATAGGAGTAGAATCAATCATTGCATCTGCAAGACCTGTAATCAAGTTTGTCGCTCCTGGACCAGAAGTTGCAACACAGACACCCACTTTATGATTGACTCGAGAATATCCTTGTGCAGCATGAGCAGCACCCTGCTCGTGACGTACAAGAATGTGGTTTAACTTGTCCTCATAATGATAGAGCTTATCATACACTGGCATAATCGCTCCACCTGGGTAACCAAAGAGTGTATCAACTCCTTCCTCAACAAGTGCCATTAACACTGCCTCTGCTCCCGTTACTCTTTGTGGTTTTTGACCTACTGTCTTTGCTTCTTTGGCCATTTCTTTTGTCGCTGTACTCATATTGAAACAATTTTGTACTTCTCTTATTACTGATTAAAATTCATCAGTAACACATCCCTCAGATGCTGAAGAAACTGTTTTTATATATTTATATAAGATTCCTTTCTTAAACTTAGGCTCTGGTG
This sequence comes from Flammeovirga sp. EKP202, assembly GCF_014534745.1. Lineage (GTDB taxonomy): Bacteria > Bacteroidota > Bacteroidia > Cytophagales > Flammeovirgaceae > Flammeovirga. The sequence continues at coordinate 77,957 of NZ_JACVVP010000034.1, read as the reverse complement.
CAACCCATGCCTTTCTTCTTTCTGCCAATTCCTCGTCAGAAACTGCTACTTCGATTTTGTTAGTAACGGCATCAATTGTGATGATATCTCCATCTTCTACTAATGCTAAGTTACCACCAACCGCTGCTTCAGGTGTGATGTGTCCTACTACGAAACCGTGAGTACCACCTGAGAAACGTCCGTCAGTAATCAAGGCTACGTCTTTGCCAAGACCTGCACCCATAATTGCTGAAGTTGGCTTTAACATCTCCGGCATACCAGGACCACCTTTTGGACCTTCGTAACGGATCACAACTACTTCACCTTTACTCACTTCACCGTTAGAAATACCTTCAATCACAGCAAACTCATCGTTGAATACTTTTGCAGGACCTACGAATTTCTCACCTTCTTTACCAGTGATCTTCGCTACAGAACCTTCTGTTGCCAAGTTACCGTAAAGGATTTGTAAGTGACCAGTTGATTTGATTGGATTGTCTTTTGGTCTCATTAAGTCTTGATCGCTACCTAGTGGATCAACATCTGCTAAGTTTTCAGCAATTGTCTTACCAGTAACTGTCATACAAGAACCGTCTAATAAGCCCCAGTTCAATAATGTTTTCATTACTGCAGGGATACCACCTACTGCAAATACATCTTCCATCAAGTATTTACCTGAAGGTTTCAAGTCTGCGAAGAATGGTACTTTATCAGAAACTCTTTGAATATCATCTAATGTCAACTCAACATCTGCTGCCTTCGCGATAGCCAACATGTGCAATGTAGCGTTTGTTGATCCACCTAAAGCCATAATTACAGCCAATGCGTTTTCAAAAGATGCTTTTGTTAAGATATCTGATGGTTTTAAGTCTAACTCCAAAAGGTTACGAATAGCAGGACCTAAGTTCTGACACTCGTCTTTTTTGTTTTGACTTACTGCAGGGTTCGATGAAGAGTAAGGTAAACTCATACCCATTGCCTCAATCGCTGAAGCCATAGTGTTAGCAGTATACATACCACCACAAGCACCAGCGCCAGGAATAGCATTTTTGATTACTCCTTTATAATCTTCATCTGAAATTGTACCGGCGATTTTTTCACCTAATGCTTCAAAAGCAGATACAATGTTCAATTTTTTCTTTTTCCAGCATCCTGATGCAATAGTACCACCATACAACATGATTGTTGGACGGTTGACACGACACATTGCCATCATGGCACCTGGCATATTTTTATCACAACCTACTACAGTAATTAAACCATCGTAGAATTGTCCGTTTGTTACAGTCTCTACTGAATCAGCAATGATATCTCTTGAAGGAAGAGAGTAACGCATACCGATAGTACCGTTCGTAATACCGTCACTTACTCCAATCGTATTGAAAATCAAGCCCACCATGTCTGACTTTTGAACACCGACTTTGACTTCAGCAGCCAATCCGTTCAAGTGCATGTTACATGTGTTGCCCTCATATCCAGTACTAGCAATACCGATTTGAGGCTTGTTCATATCCTCCTCAGTTAAACCGATACCATATAACATGGCCTGAGCTGCAGGCTGTGTATCGTCTTGAGTAATTGTGCGGCTATGCTTGTTTAACATCTCTGCCATAATCTTTTAATATCTATTAGTTTGTCTGATTAGTACATTAAATGATGGAGTAGTTATCGTACTCACTTTGTGTTACGAACTGTCTGTATTTCTCAAACACTTCACAACCAATTGTATCTTCCCAGTTCTTTTTCATTGGCTGACGATCAATACTGCTAATACCCGTAATCTGGGCTGCAGTACCAGTAAAGAACGCTCCGTCGATATCTTTTAAATCTTCCGGTTTGAATTGTCCTTCTACTACTTCAACGCCTAAGCTTTTAGCAATTCCGAAAACCACATTTCTTGTAATTCCTGGATAGATGTGTCCTTTTTGAGAAGTATAAAGTTTGCCTCCTTTTTCAAAGAAGAAGTTGGCTCCTGTTCCTTCTGCTACATATCCTTCTACATCTAATAATAAAGCATCGTCAAAACCTCTGTCTTTTGCTTCTGCAATAGATACTATACTGTTAATATAGTGTCCAGAAATTTTAGCTTCTACATTAAATGAATAAGGACTAGGACGTGTATATTTTGATATTGTAATATCTAATAAGTCTTTTCCTAAGAATTTATCCCATCTCCAAGCTGCAATGAATAAGTTATGCGTTTTGGTAGGTGTTAAATCCATATTGGCACTTGCATATACTAATGGCCTAACATATGCATCAGTAAAACCGTTTTCTTCAAGTAGTTGATAAGTAATCCCAACCAGTTCATCTACACTATAAGGCAGGTCGAGGTGCATTGTTTTTGCGGCCTCTAAGAAACGTGTGTAGTGTTCTTTTGCTTTAAAAATATGCGGTCCTAATGCTGTATCATAAGCCCTTACAGCATCAAAAACACCATTACCATAGTGCAATGACTGAGAAAATAAATCAGCCTTTGCCTCTTCAGCTTTCACGAATTCTCCATTATGGAAAATCACCGTATCTTTGTCATAATATTTCAACATGGCAGAAGACTTTATTGGTTACCTAACTACTTTAATTAAATGACTAAAATGTTTGAGCAATAAAAAAACCACTGTCAGAATTTATTAGTCTTGACAATGGCCGTTCTTTATTATGATTTATGCAATATAAGATCCTGCCATTATCTTCCTTTGAGAAGGACGACAATAGTATTAATAATAATAAGGACGATATTTTGCGTTTTCTTCAACATTTTCGATCATTGTTTACATCAAATATAAAGACCTTACCTTTTATTTTGCAAATATATATACGAATGAAGGATTAGTTTTTATAAATAATTACGAAGTCTAAACTGTTTTTTTCTTTAATTTCATAGTTGAAACATTGATTTTAATAAATTAAAGCTATGTTATAAATATTATTCCTAATCATTTTTCATATCTATTATATTTGTAAAAAATGCACTAAAAGTGTTGTCATATGATTCAAAAAGTAGGTAGTATTTTTAGAAATAAAATTTTCCCAAGTCTAGTCTGGAAAAAGGAGGCTACTACCTCTCCTATATTATATCTAACATTTGATGATGGTCCTATACCAGAAATCACCCCTTGGGTGTTAGATGAGCTCAAAAAATATAATGCAAAAGCAACATTCTTCTGCGTTGGGGATAATATCCGTAAACACCCCGAAGTATATCAGCAAGTACTAGAACAGGGACATAAAGTAGGCAATCACACCTTCAATCATTTACAGTATTGGAAAAAAAGTTTATCTACTTACTTACAAAATGTAAAGGAATGTGATACAATCATGAAAAGTAATCCACTATACAGTGTTGAATCAGAAAAACCGCTCTTTAGGCCTCCTCATGGTCAAGTAGGAAAAAAAATGATGCATCAACTTTTAGTCGATTATGAAATTATCATGTGGCATGTCTTGACGAGAGACTACAATAAGAATTATAAAAAAGAAAGTTGTTTAAAAGCGGCTATTAAAAATACAGAAAATGGGTCTATCATCGTTTTCCATGATAGTATAAAAGCAGAAAAGAATTTAAAGTACGTTTTGCCCCGATATTTACAATATTTTTCAAATAAAGGTTATGAATTTCATACACTTTGAATAAAATAGTGACTTTTTTTAAATGTGTATGAATTAAAACTATATTTGTAGACAAACAAAATTTAGAAAGAGATATTCATGGGAAAAATAATCGCTGTAGCCAATCAAAAAGGTGGTGTTGGTAAAACAACAACTGCAGTCAACCTTGCCGCAAGTTTTGCAGCAATGGAATATAATACTCTTTTGGTAGATGCCGATCCACAAGCAAACTCAACTTCAGGACTGAATCTTGACCCCAAAGAAGAGAGAAAAAGTATCTATAACTGCATGGTGGAAGACATCAATGTTAGTGATATTATTATAAATTCAGAATATGATTATTTAGATATCATCCCCTCTCATATTGATTTGGTAGGTGCTGAAATCGAAATGATCGATATTGAAGATAGAGAAACAAGAATGCTGAAAGCATTAGAGAAGATCAAAGACTCTTATGATTTCATCATTATTGATTGTTCACCTTCATTAGGTTTAATTACAGTCAATGCACTTACTGCTGCTGACTCTGTAATTGTGCCTGTACAATGTGAGTTTTATGCTCTTGAAGGTTTGGATAAATTATTAAATACTGTCAAATTGATTCAATCAAGATTAAATCCAAATCTTTTAATTGAAGGTATTTTGATGACGATGTACGATACACGTTTACGTTTATCGAACCAAGTAGTTGAAGAAGTGAAAAAACACTTAAACGACCTGGTATTTGATGTTATTATTCCAAGAAATATTAAATTAAGTGAAGCTCCAAGTTTTGGCGTTCCTGTTATTGCTCATGATGCCGTTAGCAAAGGAGCTGTTTGTTACTTGAACTTGGCGCAAGAAATACTCACAAAAAATAATATACCCGTTAAAGCCTAACCTAAAATTAGGTACAATAAATTTTTATAACCTTTGATATTGGCGAAAATAGAATATGCCGGACAACTCTGAAAAAAAGACCTTAAAAAAAAGAAAAGCACTTGGTAAAGGACTTGGTGCCATACTTGGTGAAAGTAATAAAACAGAAACAAGTACACCTACTGCACAAAAAGAGGTTGAAAGTCAACCTACAAATATTACTGTAGTGGAAAAACTTGATGAGATTTCTATTGACTATGTTGAAAGAAATCCTTTTCAGCCACGTTTAGAATTTCAAGACGAAGCATTAAAAGAATTAGCGGATTCAATTCGAGTACAAGGCATTATTCAACCAATTACTGTAAGAAAACTTACAGACCAACAATATCAAATCATTTCTGGAGAGCGTCGTTGGAGAGCTTCAAAAATGGCAGGATTAGAAAAAATCCCTGCTTATATAAAAGGAGCCAATGATACTCAAATGCTAGAGATGGCATTGATTGAGAACATTCAAAGGGAAGACTTAAACCCTATTGAAGTTGCAATCTCTTATCAACGTTTGATTGCCGAATGTGAATTGAAGCAAGAAGAACTAGGTGATAGAGTTGGAAAAAAAAGGTCTACGGTTGCCAATTACCTTAGATTATTAAAATTACCACCTGAGATCCAAAGCGGATTAAGAAAAGGTGTTATTTCAATGGGTCATGCTAGAGCTTTGGTTAATGTAAACAGCATTGAAGTACAATTAGCGTTGTATGATACTGTTGTTAAAAGTGAACTTTCTGTTCGAAAAACTGAAAACCTAGTAAGAGATATCATCCAAGGGAAAGATCCTCTAAGTGCTAAGGCGAAATCAAAGAAAGAACCTCTTGATTTTGAATTCAGCCGTTTACAAAGAGATCTGTCTACACATTTTGGTACTCAAATTAAAATAAAGAATGCAGATGATGGTAAGGGAGAAATTAAAATACCTTATCAATCCATAGAAGACCTCAATCGCATCTTAGATATTTTAAAAACTCACTAATGCTCAACAAGTGCGTACATATCGCTTTTATATTCATCACATCATTTTTTATTTTCTTCAGTGCTTCTAAAGGGATTACTCAAACAATACCTCAGAAAGAAGAGTCCACTGAAGGAGATGATGGATTAACAGCAGAAGAACGGAATCAAAAATCGTTGGATTCTTTGAGTTCTATTTCTGCAATACCTAACCATATTGACCAAAAAGCAAGAAAGAAGGAAAAAAAGACACAGTACAAATACATTACTGAGCCGACAAAAGCTTCTTTTTATACTATTGCAGTACCTGGTTTAGGACAGATTTACAATCGCAAGCTTTGGAAATTACCATTGCTTTATGGTGGTATGACTGTTTTTATTTACTTCGTACAATTCAATCATAATAATATGGTTGAAACGGGACACTGGCTTGCTTACAAAGCAGATGCAGACCCAACAAACGATCATCTGATCCCTGAAATCTATCAAAACTTATCGGTTGACAACTTGCGTCAGCGAAGAGATAATTTCAGAAGAGACCGTGACTTCATGATTATATTATCATGTATGTGGTATCTATTAGGGGCATTAGATGCAGCAGTTGACCAACATTTAAAATACTATGATATCAGTGAGGATCTATCAATGAAAGTGAAACCTGCAGCGATAGCAGATCCTTACACTGGACTTCCTGCAGTAGGAATGACGGTATCTTTAAAATTAAGTTCAAAATAAAATAACAAATGAATTTTCTATTAATTGGATATGGCAAAATGGGTCAAACCATTGAACAAATATTAAAAGAAAGAGGACATAATATTGCCGGTATTATTGATAAAGACAATGCTTCTGACTTGGACACTATTGATCCTACTTCAGTAGATGTTGCTATTGAGTTTACGCAACCAAGTGCCGCGTATGCTAATATCAAAAAATGCCTGGATAAAGGAATCAGAGTTGTTTCTGGTACTACAGGTTGGTTAGAGCAAAAAGAAGTAGTAGAAACAACAACTAAAGAAAATAAAACCGCTTTCTTCTATGCTTCCAATTACAGCTTAGGCGTAAACATTTTCTTTGAATTAAATAAGAAATTAGCCAAAATGATGAGTGCTTTCAACGCTGAATATAAATCTTCAATGGTTGAAATTCATCACACTCAAAAATTAGATGCTCCTTCTGGTACTGCTATTACTTTAGCGGAAGGTGTTATTGAAAACTTTGAAGGAGTTGACAAATGGACGCTTCAAGGAGAAGATGAAGCGGTTGATAATGGTATTGAAATTGAAGCAGTAAGAGAACCAGAAGTACCAGGTACACACGAGGTTTCTTATACTTCAGAAATTGATAGAATTGATATCAAACACACTGCTTTCACAAGAAAGGGTTTTGCTCTTGGTGCTGTATTAGCAGGTGAATGGTTGCATCAAAAAGAAGGTATCTTTGGTATGCAAGACATGCTAGCATTGTAAATTAATCTGACTTAGAAACAACAATGAGCAATAAAAAAGAAAAAAAGAAAAAAGGTGTCGTTCAGGAATGGACCGACGCTTTGATTTTTGCTGTTATTGCGGCAACACTAATCCGTTGGGCTGCATTTGAGGCGTTTACCATTCCTACTTCTTCTATGGAAAAATCACTTCTTGTAGGTGACTATCTATTTGTAAGTAAGGTACATTATGGTCCAAGGACGCCTAAAACAGTACTCCAACTTCCTTTAACTCACCAGACTATTTGGGGTACTCAAATTCCTTCTTTCCTAGATTGGATTCAACTACCACAATTTAGATTACCAGGTTTTACGGACGTCAAAAATAATGATGTTGTAGTATTTAACTACCCTGCAGAGGAAGGCTTCCCTTCTGATATGAAACTCAATTATATCAAAAGATGTATTGGTATAGCAGGTGACACTCTTCAGATCAAAAACCAGGAAGTTTTCATTAACGGTAACCGTGTGGAAGTTCCAGAGGATAGTGAAACACAATATAGAGTAGTTTCTAAAACTCAAATTGGGAAAAGAACATTAGAAAGATATAATGTTTATGCTTACGATTATAACAATGTAGGACATTATAGATTGAAAATGATTCCTGGACCAGAAGGTAAATTCACCTACTCTGCAATGCTTCCTCTTCATACGGCGAAGGAATTGAGAAAATTAGATTTCATCGAAAGTGTAGAGAAAATTTACGCAAGAGAAGACCCATCTGTTTTCCCTCAAAATCCTAACAACGTTTGGAGTATTGATAACTTCGGTCCTCTTTATATTCCTAAGGAAGGTGATGTTGTAAAAATCACAAACGACAACTGGTCACAGTATAGAGACATCATCACTAAATATGAAGACAACGAAAATGTTGTATTCAAAGATGGTCAGTTATCGATTGATGGTCAAGTTCAAGACACCTATACCATACAACAAAACTACTACTTTATGATGGGTGACAACAGACACAACTCTCTAGATTCACGCTACTGGGGTTATGTACCTGCTGATCACATCATTGGTAAAGCTGTAATGGTATGGATGTCTATGGATAGAAATCCTGACGCTTCAATGATCAGATGGAATAGGATATTTAATTTCATTGACTAATTAAATGACTCCACTCATTTCAAGAGTCATCAAAAAATATCAAATTTGCCGGAGTTGGATAATCAATTCCGGCTTTTTCATAGCACTATTTTTAGACATCAGAAATAGATAGAAAAGCATTTCGTAGTGTATTGAATTTTTTCGTTAAACTTTTTGTTCATGTAAGACAAAAAAATTAACTTAATATACTGCCTCAATACTACTGTTCTGTATTGCTACAGTGCTATAGTGATTAACCATATTTTATAAACACTTATTCTTAATTGAAATGAAAAAATACATACACTTTTTAGTGGTTGCATGTATATTGGCTCCATTATCTTCTTTTGCACATGAAGGAATGTGGCTCCCTTCATTACTACAACAACTCAATGAAGACGACATGCAAGCCAATGGCTTTAAATTAACAGCGGAAGACATTTACTCTGTCAACAAATCCAGTATGAAAGATGCTGTGGTTTGGTTTGGTAGAGGTTGCACAGGTGAAGTGGTTTCGAACAAAGGCCTTATCTTGACGAATCATCATTGTGGTTATGGACAAATACAATCACACTCAACGGTTGAAAATGACTTACTTACAGACGGATTTGCTGCTCAATCTTTTGGTGAAGAACTTCCGAACAATGGACTTACAGTTAGTTTTGTAGTACGAATTGATGATGTAACTAAAAGTATTCTTGATGGCGTAAAAGACGGCATGAATGAAGAAAAACGTCAAGAAATTATTCAAGCTAATATTGAAAAAGTGGGTGAAGCGGCAGTAAAAGGAACGCATTACGACTTTATCATTAAGCCTTTCTTCTATGGTAATGAATACTATATGTTTATCATGGAGACTTTCAAAGACATTCGATTAGTTTTTGCTCCTCCTTCTTCAATTGGAAAATACGGTGGTGATACTGACAACTGGGTATGGCCTCGTCATACTGGTGACTTCTCTATTTTCAGAATCTATGCTGACAAAGAAGGTAAGCCTGCTGAATACTCAGAAGATAACGTTCCTTACACTCCAAAATACCACTTCCCAATTTCATTGAGCGGTGTAAAACCTGATGATTTTACAATGGTTTATGGATTCCCCGGAAGAACGAAACAGTATTTACCATCAGATGGAGTTTCATACACTGTCGAGACTTCTAACCCTATCAAAATTGCAATGCGTGAGAAAACAATTGCAATCTATGACAAAAATATGGCTGCTGACGATGCTGTAAGAATTAAATATTCTGCTAAAAAGGCACGTGTAGCGAATGCTTATAAAAAGTGGATTGGTGAAAGTAAAGGACTGAAAAGACTTGATGCCATCGAAAAGAAGAATGAGCAAGAGGAAATGTTTGCAAAAGCCGTAAAGGGTAACAAAGAGTACGAAGGATTATTAGATAAATTCCAAGAGAGCTTCAAAGCAATTGAAAAATATCAATTAGGAAGAGATCTTTACATTGAGGAGTTATATTATGGTCCTGAAATTCTTCGTTTTTCATTAGGTTTTAAAGCCTTGAAAGAACAGAAACCAGGTACTCCTGAGTTTGCAATGACACTAAAAAAACTAAAAGGCAGTGCAAAGGCATTTTATAAGAATTATGATTTAGCAACAGACAAAGAAGTCTTTATTTCTGCATCTTCAATGTATTCTGATGCTATTGACGCTTCATTCTTACCTTCTTCATTTGCTACAGCGAAAGAGAAAGGAGATTTTGAAAAATTGGCCAATACAGTATACAAGAAAAGTATTTTCTCTAGTGAGGAAAAACTAATGAAAGTATTAGATGGGTCTCAAGAAAACATCTATAAGAAAGTAGCGAAAGATCCTGCTTTTGTAATCGGTAAAGAAATCAATGATGTATACCGTAACAAAATTGCAGATGAATACGATCGATTAGGAAAGGAAATCGACTTATCAATGCGTACTTATGTAAAAGCACTGAAAGAGGTATTCCCGAACAGAGAGTACGTTGCCAATGTAAAAGGTGCAACTAAGCAATATTGGTCTGATGCCAACAGTACCCTAAGAGTTACTTATGGTAAAATTGAAGGTTCAGAGCCAAGAGATGGCGTTGAGTTTAAATATTACACTACTCTTGAAGGTGTGATTGAAAAAAGAAGAACGGATGTTCCTAAAACTCATGAGTTCTATGTTCCTCAAAAATTGATGGATCTTTATAAAAATAAAGATTATGGTCAATACGGGGAAGATGGAAAAATGATGGTTTGTATTACAGGTTCAAACCATACTACGGGTGGTAACTCTGGTTCTCCAGTAATCAATGCGGAAGGTCAGTTGATTGGTATTAACTTCGACAGAACTTGGGAATCTACGATGTCAGATTTAATGTTTGACCCCGTGAAATGTAGAAATATCATTGTGGATATTCGATATGTATTATTTATTGTTGATAAATATGGCGAATGTCCTCGATTGATTGAAGAAATGACATTAGTTAAAAACTAATCGAATTTTGATATAAAAAATAAGGGATTGAACTTCATTGTTTCAATCCCTTATTTTTTATTCTAAGTTCAAACGTTTTGAAATTTCTTCAATCGCTTCTTCCTCATCATCACTGACACCATCAGAAGCATCAGCAAATAGATGTAGAATATCTAAAATATCATCCTTTTCATCATCATTTTGATCTAAATAACTTCTGAGTGTATCTAGAAAGGGATCCTTCCATTGATCCAAATTATTGACAAGATATTCTAGTTCATTGTAATAGACCTTTTGTAAGTTTTCCAATTCTGTTCTAGTCAATGAGTTTTTATATCCTTCGGCCATAAACTTTGCCAGGTATTTCACAAAAACCCATTCTTCCTCATCTACCACACCGTCAGAAGCCACAATTAATAAACATGGAAAATAGATAAATAAAGTCTGAAAGTGTTCTCTTGAGAGCTCAACATTATTCAATGAATTATAGCGAGTATATAGTTCTTCCGTATTTGTATGTAAACTCATCTTTTTATTTGATAATATAATATTGTCGTTAATGGTTCCCTTTTTTTAAGGTAATTCCCCTCAAGTAATGTAATTTTGCGATCTAATTGACAAAGAAAATATACACCATGAGCGGAATAATATTAGCCATAGAGTCTTCATGCGATGAAACCTCTGCAGCAGTTGTAAAAAATGGAGCTGTACTTAGCAATATAGTGTCTACGCAAGAAATACACCAAAAATACGGTGGCGTAGTTCCTGAACTTGCTTCAAGAGCACATCAAAAGAATATTCTTCCTGTCGTTAATGAAGCGCTTACAGAAGCCAATATAAATAAATCTGACTTAGATGCAATAGCCTTCACCAAAGGACCTGGGTTATTGGGAGCCCTACTCGTAGGTGCATCCTTTGCAAAAGGAATGGCTATGGCCCTAAAGAAACCATTGATTGGAGTAAATCATATGCAAGCTCACATCCTTGCGCATTTCATTGATAATCCACAACCTAACTTCCCCTTTTTGTGCTTAACGGTAAGTGGAGGACACACTCAACTTGTAGTCGTAAAATCTCCTTTGGAGATGGAAGTCATTGGCGAAACAATTGACGACGCAGTGGGAGAAGCTTTTGATAAAACTGCCAAAATAATGGGATTAGATTACCCTGGAGGACCTTTCATTGATAAGTTTGCTCAAGATGGTGATCCTTTAAAGTTTAAGTTCCCCAATGTAAATATCCCTGATTATAATTTTTCTTTTAGTGGTATAAAAACGGCCTTTCTTAATTTCATGAGAAAAGAAACTCAGAAAGACCCTGATTTTGTGGAGAAGAATAAAGCAGACCTTTGTGCGAGTATTCAATTCACACTTATCAGTATTTTAATGAAAAAGCTAAAGAAGGCTGCCAAAGAATTAAATATTAAAGAGATTGGGATTGCAGGTGGTGTTTCGGCTAATTCAGGCTTAAGGAATACACTTTTAGAAGAAGGAAAAAAATTAGGATGGAATGTATTTATTCCTGAATTTGAACACTGTACTGATAATGCCGCTATGATTGCAATGGCTGCACATTATCAGTATGAGGGGGGGGATTTTGAAGCATTAAGTACTTCTCCCAACCCTAGAATGAAATTTACAGGTTCAAAGTAATAAATTATGAGCGTCGTTATTATAGCTGTACTTGCCTTTGTTTCGGCAATAACTTTAGGTGTTTATATCAATCAAAAGTTTCCCAATAAAGGAGATAAGAATGAACATCATACACCAAAAAATACACTTGCTTTAAATGACGCTACAGTTATTGCATTGGCTGCTGAACAAAAAGATGGAATCAGTGTTGCTGCAGTTTGTCTTGCATCAAAAGCTTCTGCAATAGAAGTAAAGAATAAATTGGAAGCCTTAAGAGAACAAGGCCTTCTGTACCTTAATATCGATAAGAATGGTGCTGAGAAATATATTCTTACAGATACCTCACTGATCTCGGATAAAAATTAATAAAAAAATAAAGGAGTCGTTCTGAAATCTCAAAAGTGATGTTCACAGAAAATGTACTTGGTTCTTAAGTTTACATAAACATCACTCTAAATTTACGAGATGCTTTTTTTGTTACGACTTCATTTTACATATTTGTGCTATGGAAGCAATACTAACATTCATTCACTGGGACATTAACCCAGAAATTTTACCAGGCATTTTACCCGTACGTTGGTACGGACTTTTATTCTCGCTTGGTTTCTTTATAGGCACATGGCTAATTGCAAAAATCTTTGTAATTGAGAATAGACCTGAATCTGACGCTGATGCGTTATTGATCTATGTAGTAATTGCTACAATTATCGGGGCTAGACTTGGACATGTCTTTTTCTATCAACCTGATTATTATCTACGAAACCCTGTTGAAATCATTCAAATTTGGAAAGGTGGACTAGCAAGTCATGGTGGTGCAATTGGTATTATCACGGCACTTTACCTTTACAGTAAGAAAAGACCTAATCAACCATGGTTATGGATCTTGGATCGTGTAGTGATCCCTGTTGCTCTAGCAGGTTGTTTTATCCGTTTAGGTAACTTGATGAACTCTGAGATCATTGGTAGACCTTCTGACCTACCTTGGGCATTTATTTTCGAGCGTGCACATGTTTCTGATCCATTGACACCAAGGCACCCTGCTCAGTTATATGAATCAATCACCTATTTAATTATCTTCTTTATTTTAGGTGCTATTTATAAAAATGAAAAATTTGAATTACGCCAAGGAAGAACTTTCGGTTTATTCTTAGTATTAGTATTCGGAATGCGTTTTGTTTGGGAATTTTTCAAAGAAGATCAAGTGGCATTTGAAGCAACAATGACTTTAAATATGGGACAATGGTTGAGTATCCCTGCCGTTTTAGCGGGTTTATTCTTCTTTATAAGATCATTTGGAGCAGCTGGCGAACCGCTTCCTCTCCCAGAGGTAAATCCTAATGAAGAAAAGCTTAAAAAAGCGAAGAAATAATTAAGTCCTAAGTCAAAATAATTATTCACTATTTTGTTCTTAGTTATCAATAAAAAACGAGAGTATTCTTTTTCGAGTACTCTCGTTTTTGTTTATAAGGCTAACTACTAAACCCTACTGCCATCCTTTGATCTCTGTATAATAATTAGGGCAATGCGTTGATAGATCAATTACTTTACCGCTTTTCGTAAAAGTATACTCTCCTTCTTTTTTCTGACCATACACATTACATCTTTCTTCACTGTGAGATTCACTATCATTCAAGCACTTATACCACATTGTTTGCTCTGGATATTCTGGTAAAGTCGAGTCATCTTCATTGCATGAACATAGTACTAGTATGCCTAGTAACATCATTAACGTTTGCTTTTTCATTGTCTAGTATTAAATTAAAAAATACAATTTTGTGATTCCCTCCTTAGATTCAAAATTATCACAATCAACAATTAAATTATTGTATAATTAAAAATCAGAAGTTTTCAAATCATCATTATCTGTGAACCTAACGCATCACAGACAAAAAAAGGCTCCCAAAAAGGGAGCCTTCATATATTGGATATAAATAGTGTTCCTTATCCTAAAGCAATTTGCTTCATAGCAGTCATTGCTCCTCTTAATCTTGCACCTACAGCTTCGATTTCGTGTGATCTTAAAGCTTCGTTTACTTTGATCAATGTTACGTTGTCTACACCGTTGTCTTTTCCTTCGTTGTAGTCTTTACCACAAATATCAGCTTCAACACCTTTCATAAAGTCAGCTAATAATGGCTTACATGCATGATCAAATAAGTAACAACCGTACTCCGCTGTATCAGAGATTACTCTGTTCATTTCGTACAATTTCTTTCTTGCGATTGTGTTAGCAATCAATGGAGTTTCGTGAAGTGACTCATAGTAAGCAGATTCACCGATGATACCCGCTTCTACCATAGTTTCGAAAGCCAATTCAACACCAGCTCTTACCATAGCAACCATCAATAAACCTTTGTCGTAGAATTCTTGCTCAGTGATTTCAACATCAGCAGGAGCAGTTTTCTCAAAGTTAGTCTCACCAGTTAAAGCTCTCCAGTTCAACAAGTTTTTATCATCCTCAGCCCAGTCTTTCATCATTGTAGATGAGAACTCACCTGAAATGATATCGTCTTGGTGCTTTTGGAATAATGGTCTCATGATGTCTTTCAATTCTTCAGACACTTCGAAACATTTTACTTTAGCAGGGTTAGACAATCTGTCTAACATACCTGATACACCACCGTGCTTTAATGATTCAGTGATAACTTCCCATCCGTATTGGATGAATTTAGCAGCCCAACCTGCATCGATTCCTTTTTCAACCATTTTGTCGAAGCAAAGGATAGATCCAGTTTGTAACAATCCACAAAGGATCGTTTGCTCGCCCATTAAATCTGACTTCACCTCAGCTACGAAAGAAGATTTCAAACATCCAGCTCTGTCTCCACCAGTTGCTACTGCATAAGCTTTCGCTTGTGCCCAACCCTTACCTTCTGGATCGTTTTCTGGGTGTACAGCGATTAGAGTTGGTACACCAAATCCTCTCTTGTACTCTTCTCTTACTTCTGAACCTGGAGACTTAGGAGCTACCATGATTACAGTTAAGTCTTTTCTGATCTGCATTCCTTCCTCAACGATGTTGAAACCGTGTGAGTAAGATAATGTAGCTCCTTGTTTCATCAATGGCATTACTGACTCAACAACGTTAGTATGTTGCTTGTCTGGCGTCAAGTTGATCACCAAGTCAGCTGTAGGAATTACTTCTTCGTAAGTACCTACTGTGAACCCTGCCTCAGAAGTATTTACAAAAGATGCTCTTTTCTCATCGATTGCTACTTGTCTTAAAGCATAAGAAATATCTAAACCAGAGTCTCTCATGTTCAAACCTTGATTCAATCCTTGAGCACCAGCACCAACGATTACGATTTTCTTACCTTTCAAAGCCTCAACGCCTTCGCTGAACTCTGAGCTGTCCATAAATTCACATTGTCCAAGCTGGTGTAACTGCTCTCTTAATGGAAGTGTATTGAAGTAATTTGCCATTGTATATAATATTTTTAATTTAAATCTTTTTTGTCTATCACAAATGTGAAGATAATAATCAATAAGATTGTGGTGATTTTAAATAAAGTTTAGGTACTTTTCAATGATCGCTCTCTATAAGCATTTGGCGTCTGCCCTGTCAACTTCTTGAAAAACTTACTAAAATAGGATTGATCTTTAAAGTTGAGATAGTGACAAATCTGAGTAACAGTCAAATCTGTATGCTTCAAAAGTCGCTTAATTTCAAGCACTTGCTTATCCGTAATTAACTCTTTTGATGTTTTCCCTGTCAATCCTTTGACCGTTTGCGTCAAATGATTTTCAGTCACATTGAGGAATTCAGCAAAATCTCTAACAGATAAATTATCTTGGTATTTTTCCTCAATCAATTCTCTGAATCTTTTAACCATCAAATGTCCCTTTCCTTTTTCGATAGCACGTTGTTCTTTCGGATAGATCTGATTACAGGTATTTAATATCAAATCTAAAATAGAATTGGCCATTTCGTGAGAGACTACATCCGTTTGATCCATCTCATCACAACCCTTGACAAACAATTGGGTTAAAAACGCTACATCCATTGGTTCCTCTAGTTTCAATGGAGGGTTTTCTTGTTTGAGATTAAAAAAGAAGGGAAACTCAAGTAACTTGTTTTTGTTGCTCTTGTCGATCAAATAAAACTCCGCTGTAAATAGAAAAATGTAACCTGCAATGTCTTTTGACAACTCCAATTTATGTGCTTGACCCGGACTCAAAAAAAACATACAAGGAGGTTCCACCTTATATTCATTGTCATCAATCACATGAAGCCCCGATCCCTGAGTCAAAAATAACACCTCAAAAAAGTCGTGCTTATGAGGATACTGTACCTCAAAATGACGATTGGCATCAAACACTTCAATTTGGAATGGGTGTTTTGAATTACCAATAGGTTTGAACTTATCTAGACTGTATGTGGGGATTAGATTTTTCAATTAGAAGTTTTAAACCTTTATCTCTATTTCGTTTGGAAGCTTAATAAAGCCAAATAAACCAAAGAAGAGATTAATAAACAAACCTTACTTTTCGAAATGTTATCAAGCATCATTTTTTTTCTAAAAAAGTACTCCAAATATCACTATCAGTGTTTAATAATACTTTAGGCAATAAAAAAAGTGATTACCATCTCTGATAATCACTCTTCCTTATTATTTATATAAATGGATAATTACTGTTTATCCAAATCAAAAAGATCACTAATAATTTTACCCATTTTCTGACCTTCCTTTTTATCGATATTTGATGTCGTTTTCAGTTGAAGTACTGGAATTTTAACGATCTTATTCAATAAGTTCTTTGTGATTTTATCGACGTTTTTCTTTTCCTTAGACGTTAGATCTTTTTCATATTTCTGAACTTCTCTACATCTAATTTCCTCCAAAGTACTCTTCAAACCTTTTATGATCGGTGAGTACTCCATCTCTTGCGTTCTTTTATTAAATTCGGTCAAAGAAGATTCAATGATTGCCTCTACTTTAGGAATTGAATTTAAACGCTTCTCCAATGCTTTGTCGGCTCTTGCGTTGATATCATCTACAGTGTATACTAATGCTCCAGGAATTTTCTCTACATCAACAGCAACTGATCTTGGTACAGACAGGTCCATAAAGCATTTGAAGGCCAAAATATCTAGTGATTTTACATTTTCAGCATTAAAGTAATCTGCAATAGGTAATGAAGAGATAATAACATCTGCTTCCTTTGCTGCTTTCCATAATTCTGAAAAATCTCTTACTTGATATCCTGTTTCGGCTGCTAGTTCCTCTGCGACTGTCAGCGTACGGTTCATGATCGTCACATCAGTGATGTCGGTATTTTGAAGGTTTCTCACTGCATCAGTACCAATCTCTCCAAGTCCGACTACAAGAATTTTAGGATTAGAAACATCAGAAGTGATTTCATCAATCATCTCTACTGCAGCATAAGATACAGAAGCAGCTCCGTCTCTAAATTCCGTTTCAATTTGTACCCTCTTGTTGGCATTGAAGATGGTGTGCATAAGGCGATGTAAATACTGCCCTGCCATTTCATGATCAGCAGTCCACTGATATGCCCTTTTCACTTGACTTGAGATTTGAATATCACCTACCACTTGAGCTTCAAGTCCCATAGCGACCCTAAACAAATGCATTTGAGCATCTGAAGCCGATGACATTGACTCAAAGTATTTGTAAGCTTTATCTTCTTCTACCGCTTTGAGAGAACAAATTTCTTTTATGATATCTTTTGAAAGATCTTCATCGGCCATGTAATAAGCTTCTGTTCGGTTACAAGTAGAAACCAACAACAGCTCATTCACACGCTCATCATTTTGATATACCCTTAGCAGGTCTTCACAATCTTGCTGAGAAAGTGAAAACTGTCCTCTAACATCTAGAGGAGTATTTTTGTATGATAATTTTACGGCTTTGAAATCTTTCATTTATTAACTTAATCTATTAGCAAAGAGCTATTTTACTTTTCACTAAATACCTCAAAAAAAAGAGATTAACTATAACTATTTGTCACTCCAACTACTATAAAAAAGTAAACGTTTAGTTCATTTGTTTTAAGGAAGCTTATGTAACAGTAGGATAAATTAATTCATCTCCCCTTAATATAGATATACAAATTTAAAGATGTTTTAAAAATAATATAAATCTATTAGCGAAGATTACCAATTTATATTGTAAATCAGACTATTCGGATAAAAATCGAGTGCTGGAAATGAGAAGTTTTGAGAGAATTTCAACATTTTCAGCTGTTGTCCTTTCAATTCTCCTTCAATA
Organism: Flammeovirga sp. EKP202; assembly: GCF_014534745.1. Classification (GTDB taxonomy): domain Bacteria; phylum Bacteroidota; class Bacteroidia; order Cytophagales; family Flammeovirgaceae; genus Flammeovirga. The sequence continues at coordinate 59,621 of NZ_JACVVP010000034.1, read as the reverse complement.
CACCTGCCACTGAAATTCCAAACAGATTGAGTTTGTTCGTCTTTAAAAATATCTCCTTCTTTAGAAAATGTCAAGGATTGCCCCTCATGAAATGAGGAGTAGACTGCCACTGATCCTATCTTTTTATTGGAATGAATTTCTCTTCCTTCCAACATTGAAGTAGAAGCATCACCATAAAAGACTGCGATATACATATCCAATGGTTTATCATTGATGACTCCTCTATCTTTCACATCCTCTAAAGGATAAATTACGTGTTCATCCAACAATGCTACCGCTACCACTCTCTCCATAGGCATAAGCCTTTCACTTGGCATATAATTGAGATAAAGTGGTTTTTCAACCAAGACATTATCATAATTATAATAAGGGTTTTTACCATAAGGCAATAACTCATCCCTTTCATTAAACTTCATGACTAAACCATACTTGTAATTTTCATAGTATTGCTTCATCGTCATTCTTAATGCAGGGTACTTCGTCAGTTCATGTCCTTTGAATTCGCCGGTATAGCTTTTACCATTGTATTGTTGCCACCATGACTCAGATTGAGTATCATATAAAATGACATTACTCTTTCTGATCATTCCTGATGGATTAAAAGTTAACTCTCTTTGTACACCTTTGTATTGGAATCGTCTTTCATAAACCTGCACTGCATCCGTTAAAGGACAGTAGGTAATTGCTATAGGCATACCACCTATTCTATCATTGATAACTTGATGATACATCAAAAAGTCTAACGGATAGGCTTTAAACTCCCTACCGGCAGCTACTACAACGACATTACTCTCGTCAGAATACTCCTCTCCAGCACTTTCCTCATTATAGAATCGAGGATTGTCAATACTTTGAAAAGCATCTTTAGGCACCAAGTTTTCATATTCGTACAATGAAATAGATGAATTGTCTACATTCGTAGTCCACTCACTTTTCACCCCTACTCTATTGATTTGAGCCGATGCGTTGAATACAACTCCAAAAGCAAAAAACAATAGCACTATATTTTTTAATGAAATCATCTATTCCTATTAGGTTTAATCTGTCATTTTATAAGTATAAGGTCAGTCACTCTACCCTTTATACTACCTGTAAAACAACAAAAATACAAAAAAAGCTACACCTTATAAAATCATTTTATCGTATTCTAGATGGTGTTTCTCTTCCTGAAACGATCGGTTCAATTCCAACAATAATTCCTTTTGTTACTTCTACAATGTTTTGGAAGTCTAATGAACTCATTTCATCGTTTACGGTATGATAATATGAATCGAAGTCAATATCTGTAGAAGAGAATGTATGTGCAGGTACTCCTTTTGCTGCAAAAGGTGCATTATCAGAACGCATAAATAATTTTAAATCAGGGTAAGGGTCCGCAAAAAATCCGAATTTCAATCTTGCATTTCGAACGTTTTTCTGCATTATCCTTCCTAAGTTTGATTTATTGTAACCTGTAATGTATGCCTTTCTTTTACCATTAGCAGAAGGTTTACCAATCATCTCAATATTAATCATGGCTACAATGTTTTTCAGCTCTTCTTCTGACATTTTATCAGCCATATATTTAGAACCTACAAGACCTATTTCTTCAGCTGAGAAGGTAGTAAACAATATCGTTCTAGCATATGCTCTTCTTCTTTTTGCAAAGTATTCAGCAATTTGGAGTACAGCAGATACTCCTGAAGCGTTATCATCAGCACCATTCGCAATAGAATCTCCTTGTACTGCATCCAAAATACCAATATGATCATGATGTGCACCCACCATTACTACCTCGTTAGGTTTTGAAGAACCTTCCAGCTTGGCCATTACATTTCTCATTTCAGCCTTCTTTACTTCTTGCTTGAAATCTAAAAGTACTTTTTTGAATTTAGTTTTCACTGACAAAGGAGGAATGACCCAAATAATCGCATGTTTTGAAGATACATCTTCCCAATACTTCTTATTTCTTCCTTTGAATTGCATACTGATCAATTCTTTCCTTTGTTCTTTTGTCTTTACCCATACAATTGTGATAGCAGACTCGTCTAATAATTCTTGACGAAACTCTTTTAACGTTTTTCCTGAAGGGACATCTTTAATTTGAAGTTCTTTTACTTTTTTCGAGTACAGCTGTTCAACATTTGTATCAATAAAAAACTGATCTTTCGTTAAGTCTTCTTTATTAATAGAAAGATTATTTTTCTGAACCACTTTCTGGTATTTAGTCATTACTTGGAAATAAGTACCATTATCTCCAGCTGGTTTTAGTCCTAATTTTTTAAACTCATTACTGATGTAATCTGTTGCTAACTTCTCACCTTCACTTCCTGCTTGTCTACCTCTTAAAGCATCGCTAGATAATGTATCAATGATTTGGGTTGCTCTGTTAATAGTCTGTGCCGTAGTTACTTGATAGAAACCAATCAGTAGTATAAATACCAATCCACGAATTGTTTGTATTATTCTCATGAACTATGAAGATATGTTAAGTTTTTCCCTAATGAATTTAACTGTAAGAAACTTTTTTAGGGAGTTTGTGTATTAATGTTGTGTGACGCAATGCAATTTGCATTACTGTTTTGCGGTATAAAAGTAAATGAAATTTTACTAAAATCTAAAGTAATCCGGTTATGAAACAATATACAGATGAGGTAGATAGTCTTTTTAAGGAATTAAAAAAAGCTACCGAAAGTGAAAAAATATCAGATTTAGAAAGTTCAATTATTGAAATTTGGCAAAGAACGGAAGACCCTTTCTTGGATGATGTTATCATATTAGGGGTTGAACAATTAACCAGAGAAAATTATAAAGATGCAATTGCTACTTTCTCACATGCTTTAATGTTCAATAAAAGCTTTGCTGAAGTCTACAATAAAAGGGCTGTTGCTTATTATATGCGTGGTGAATACAATAAGGCGGTTGCAGACTTAAAAAGGGCATTAGAATTAGAACCAAGGCATTTTGGGGCACTTTCAGGTTTATGCAATATTTATAGAGAAATAAAATTGGAGGTACATACTCTAAAAACATTAGAGACATTGCTTCGAATTATCCCGAATAAAGAAGGTTTATCAGCTCAGGCATATACATTAAGGCAAAAATTAAGAAAATAATTACACCAAGGTTACTTCTTGAGGTTCTTTTTTGCTAGGATCAGGAGCATTGGGAGGTAAAATGAATATTCCTGGAGGCAAGTCTAAGTCTGGTTCTTTAGGAGTTGTAGGCCATCCGCCGTTATTATCATCATCATCATTACCAAAGGAAGAGCCTCTAGAAGAGTCTTCTCTCATTAGGTAGGTTTTGTAAAATGACCATATAGCAAGACCAATCGAAAGGTACATTATCAATAGTAAAAGGTGAATGTACTCCATACACTAGTTAATTAAGTTATTTAATTGATATTTTTCAAAGTAAGGGTTTATAAAGCACATCACACTAATATTTATATATGAGTGCTTGAAGACTTAATTTAAATATATTTACAATTAAAAAAAAGAGGTATTTATTCAAACACCTCTTTTTTTTATGATTTGAGTACTATGTAATAAAGTAAGAGTACTTATCTCAGGTAAAATTTTTTCTCATCAATAAATTCCTGAAGTTTACTTAACTCCTCTTCAGGTGTAATATCCTCAATATTACCCTCTACTAAACTGGCGCCTACCCTTTTATCTATAACGTCTAAAACTTTGTAGGTTCTCCAAATTGGAGCTTTCTTTACCTTTACTATATCACCTATACTCACTTTTTGTGAAGGCTTAGGTACTTGACCATTTAGTAGTACTTCTTCTTTTTTACAAGCATCTGTTGCTACGGTACGGGTTTTAAAAACTCGTACACACCATAAATATTTGTCTATTCGCATTTTATTCGTTGGGGTAATTTACTTTCAGTAATTTACCTTTTTCATAAATTTCTTCTTTTTCCAAGTTACCACTTTCATCATAGTATTTCCATGATCCAAGCTTCTGTTCCTTATATTTTTTCCCAATTTCTCTCAAAGTTCCGTCTTTATAGTACTTTTTGATCATACCATAAATATTGCCTTTATCATAAGGAACCTCATGAAGTACTGTTTTTCCATCTTCATGATATTCTATTCTAACCCCTACAATCCTTCCTTTTCTATATTTTTCTTTTGTCAACAAGACGCCATTTTGTCTGTAAATAAAAGCATCTCCCTCTTCAAAACCTTTCTGATATACTTTTACACTTTTTACGGAACCATCTGCATAGTAAGTTTTCCATTCTCCATTTTTCACCTTACCAAGATAATTTCCTGCTGCTTTGATAACACCTGAAGGATAATGCTCTTTTGAGGTATGTACCGTACCATTTTTAGTGTAAACCTCCAATAATTTAAGGGTTGTACCATCCTCATAAAAATCTTTCTGTTCTCCTTTCTTGATTCCTTTGGCATAACGATATACTGCCTTAGGTTTTCCTGTTAGATAGAAAAGTTCAGTTATCCCATTCATTTTTCCTTGCTGCATATGCCCTTCTTTCAGTAGAACACCTTTTTCAGAATACTCTCTGAAAACTCCTTTCTGATCTTTTCCTAAAGCCGTAATCATTTCAGCTTTTAATTGTCCACTTTCATAGTAGTTCTTGTAATTTCCTGTAGTTCGGCCTTCAAGCATTTTTTCTTCTGCCATTAATACCCCACTAGGAAAATAAGCTTTTCTCAGACCATGTTCTCTGTTGTTTTCGAAAGGGATAATCTCTTTTATTTTACCGGATTCATAAAATTCTTTCGATTCTCCTTCTAAAGCACCATTGACAAATTGACTCTCTTTTTTAATCGTATTTGTTTTAGGAAAGTAGGTATAAAAAACTCCATCAATCACTCCTTTTTTATAAGTACCTTTCTGAACTAAATTTCCTTCCTGATCAAAAACTTCCGTAAGTCCATTTTTCTTCTCCCCTAACATTTGAGAAACCGCTTTTTTCTCACCTGTTGGATAAAATTCTTTCCAAGTTCCTTTCTTGATATCATTCTTTATTTGAAGCTCACCAGATTGATAGTATTTTTTCATTACACCAACCATTTGATTGTTTTTAAACTGAGCCTCTGTTTTCTTCATTCCCTCTACATAATAGGATGTATACGCACCTTCTTGTAACCCATTCTTATAATGAGCGATAAAATGAGGTTGTCCATTTTCATAATATTCATGAAATGTTCCATGCAAGACACCGTCTTTATAATATGATTTTACAATAAGATTATCTGAACCCGGAAAATACCTCTTATACTCTCCGTCTATTCTATTCGAATCGCCATCTATCACATAAAATTCTTCAGCAACAATTCCAGCCCAATCGTCATAATAGGTTTTAATTAGGGTCTTGTCTTTTGACTGTCCTATTACTTTAAATGAAAAAAAAGTAAATAAAAGTAGAAGACACAAAGAATTAATTTTGATTGTTTTATTTTTAGTATTCATTTAGGTATTTGAGATTATTCTTATTCTACAAAGATCAATTATCATTCCTATAATGACAACCTCATTTAACCTTTTTAATTCACATAAGGCCATTTATGTATCTTAATATAGCAAATCAACAGTTTGACAGTAATGAAATCAAGCAAGGTAATTTTACCCTTGAAGGTGATGACTTTGTAGATAACATCTTAGTTTTTTGTTTTGAATGGCTCAATGGAAAAGAAGAATTTACGCTTCAGACTTCAGGTAGTACAGGCACCCCAAAAAGTATTACGGTCACCAGAAATCAAATGATTTCTAGTGCCTCCGCTACCATCAAAATATTAAACTTAAAAAGTGGGGATAAAGCATTGTGTTGTTTGAATACAGACTACATTGCAGGAAAAATGATGATTGTGCGATCATTAGTCGCCGATATGAACTTGTGGATTGTACCTCCTTCTGCTCATCCATTTAAACACCCTTTCTTACCTCATTTTGATTTTGTAGCTTTAGCTCCCTTACAAGTACAAAGCAGCTTGGATGTTCCTTCCGAATTAGAGCAAATTCAAAGTGTTAAGAATATTATTATTGGAGGAGCACCGATTAATTCTCACTTGGAAAATAGAATTATACATCAATTGGAAGGTGTTAGGGTCTTTATGACGTATGGCATGACGGAAAGTGTATCACACATTGCACTGAAACGTATTGCTGAAGATAGTGACCAATTGTATCATACCTTAGAAGGTGTAAGCATTGGTCAAGACGATAGAGGTTGCCTTCACATTACCGCACCAATGACTGATTTTCAAAAAATCCAAACCAATGATGTTGTTCAATTAATCAATAGAGATACTTTTGAATGGTTAGGAAGAGTAGACAATATCATTAACTCTGGTGGGGTGAAAATTCAAGTTGAAAAAATTGAAAATGCCATCTCCAAAATTTTAGAAACGATGGGTTACGCTTCTGTCAATTTGTTTATTGGAGGTATCCCTCATGAGCGTTTGGGAGAAGAAGCGAATTTACTGATTGAAGGTATCACTTTGACAGAAAACGAAAAAACAGTATTAATTAATGAATTGAAAGCTCAATTTACAAAGTACAAGCTACCTAAAAATATTCACTCTTTAGGGGAATTTGTCAAAACAGATACCCTTAAAATAAAAAGAAAAGAAACAGTACAGCTTTTTTTAGAAAACAATGAAAGTTAGTATAATCACTGCCGTTTTTAATAGTGAGGCTTTTTTAGATGACTACTTCAAAAGCCTTCTCAATCAATCCCATAAAGACCTTGAAATCATTTGTGTTGATGATGGTTCCACTGACAATAGTATTTCAAAACTTTATGAATACAGAAAAAAATACCCTGACCTCATTAAAGTCATTCGTCAAAAACATGAAGGGGTGAGTCAGGCCCGTAATAAAGCATTAGACGTCATGAGTGGCGATTATTATTGCTTTTTGGATAGTGATGACTGGTTATCTGAAAATGCCTTAGAACTTGCATTACAACAGTTTCAGAAAGAAGATATCGACGCCTCCCTCTTCACTTTAAATTACATCTACCCACAATCACCTGAAAAAAACTACATATTACCCAAAAAGTATGATCAACTATTCAGCTCCAATGAAATGTTTTCGGATACTTTAGATTGGAGTATTTCTGCTTTTGGCGTTTATAAATCAGAATTTAAGGAATTCTCCTACTATTCGTCTCCTCAAGCGATTTCATATGATGATGAATTTCAGACCAGAAGAATGATCTTAAAAATGAGAAATTTTAAGATTAACAATGGTGTCTATTTTTATAGACAAAGGGATAATTCTGTCAGTAATGAAATGAGCCTGGAATCTTTAGGTAAATTTAAACTGCAATACAAAACAAAGGGACTATTACAAAAAAGAGGGCTTTATGAGGAACATGCTTTAAAGTTTGAAAGACAGTCCCTCCATATTTTTGTCGGTTTCATTAGAAATTTCTTTTTGAAGAAAAAAGAGTTATCTAAAAATGAGTCTTCTTTTATTGAGAAATCAATTCATTCCTACAAACATTTTATCAACAAAAAAGTCTTGTTTCAAAACATCAATGAACTTGATGCAAAAGAAGTACTCATGTTCCTCTTCTTATTTCTTCCGTTTGTATTTCAGAAATTAATAATGAAAGTAATAGCAAAGTATTAGTCGATACTAACTATCGCTACTAGGACCTTCAATCGGTAATGAAATTGTAAATGACGTCCCTTTTCCAACTTCAGAATCAACTTTTATGTCTCCTGAATGATCTTGGATGATACCAAAAGAAATCGACATACCTAAGCCTGTACCCAAGCCAACAGGTTTTGTTGTAAAGAAAGGATCGAAGATTTTGCTCACGGTTTCTTTATCCATACCAGATCCGTCATCTGAAATTTTGATATACACCGTTTTCGCATCATACCAAGTTTTAATGGTAAGGTTACCTTCTCCTTTAATAGCTTGCTCAGCATTATTCAGAATATTCATAAATACCTGATTAATTTTACTTTCGTTACAAACCACTGGAGGAATATCCGCATAATCTTTATGCACTAGTACTCGGTCTTTTAATTTACTGTTTAATAGCGTCAGCGATGTATCAATACCTTCTTCCAAGTTCGCTTCTTTGAACTTTGTAGAATCCATTCTAGCAAAGGTCTTCAAGTCCATCACAATTTGAGTGGTTCTATTGGCTCCTTCTTCAATACCTTTTAATAAGTCACTGATTTCTTGAATTACAAATGACACTTCGTAATCTTCTTCAATTTCATTGACCACTTCCTCTGTGGTATGTTTTTTCAGTTCAGTGAAAGCTTGAATCAGATCTTCAATATCATCTTTAAGAGGTAGAACATTATTGGCTACAAAGTTAATTGGGTTGTTGATCTCATGGGCAATACCGGCCGTCAACTGACCAATTGAAGCTAATTTTTCAGAACTTACCAGTTGATCTTGCATCTCCTTTAACTGAGATAATGTATCTTCTGTCTTATTTAAAGAGTCTTTTAAAGCACTGTTTTTCGTCTTGATCTCATCACTCTTGTGCTCTAAAGCTACATTTTGTTCCCTGATTTCATCATGAGCATAACGAAGCTTTTCAGATTGTGTTCTCAAAGCTTCATTTTGTCGTTCAATATGTTTCGTTCTCTTTTCAACCAACAATTCTAAGTGGTTTTTATGCACCTCTAATTGTTTTTGAGCATCTTTCAATTCTGTTACATCGACCAAGAAAGAAGTAACACCGATGATCTCTCCCTGAGTATTTCTAAATGGATTAAAAAACTGTTCGAAATAATATCCTTTAAAACGATCTACCACCACAATATCTTCTCCTTTGATGCAACGATCAAAATATTCGCTCTGAAGAATGTTCTTATTGTTTTCTTTTATCTCATCAAAAATATCTAACAAATACATCCCGTTTTCAAGTTTGATACCTGTTAGCATTTCTGTAATCTTCATGAATTTGTTATTACAACTCAACAAGCGTTTGTCTCTGTCGAGTGTATACATCATGATATAATCAGAATTATCTAAAATATTTCGAAGGAGTTCATTGGTCTTCTTGTACTCTTCTACCACTATTCTTCTTTGATTTAATTCGTTCTTCCATTTACTCACCATAAATGTCAAAGAAGAAGTAATGATGACCCAAAGCAAGAAAACCAAAGCCATGGTGAAGTTCCTTGATTGAATAGAGCTTCTTAATACTGTTTTCAATGGCACACGAGTAGTAATTACCCATGGTTCTGTCATTCCTTGAATTTTAATTGGGAATAACATCTCATAATAACTTTGCTCCGTTTCGCTGTTCTCTACTATTCGAGATACTTTTTGATCATTTCTCAGAGAGGCAAATAAATACGCAGGAATACCATCATTCATTCCAATATCCGCTTCATTGACAGAACCCACTATTTGCCCGTTTGGTGCTGCAATACAAACATAACGATTATCAAAATCTTCACTTTCTTCAATAAAACGTTGGAAGAAAGACAAACGAATTGCACTACCAATAGCACCTATAAACTTGCCATCATTTGTAAAGAAAGGCTGAACAACATGGACCACAAACTTATTCTCATCATCATTTCCATTCGTATGCTTAGGAAGAGTAACAAAAGATTCTTTTGAGTTAAGAATTCGGTCTTTGAGAATAAAGCTGTCCCAATTCAATTGTGTATGATGGAGCTCATGCCTGATCTGACCTCGTCTTGAAACATATTCTTTATTGAGAAAAACAGGATTGTACAATAAGCGATCTGTATTTACGCTATCAAATAATACAAGCCATAATGATTCAATATTTGAATAGCTTCGTACCGTGTGATCCAATAGTCCTGACAAAACCTTATCTTTTTCCTCTTTATCTCCCTTAATCACACGCATTGCACTACCAATCATCCTCATCTCACCAAGCAACGTTTGTAACCTTGACTCAATAGACTCGCCATAACGCACTGCTCGTTCTTTGGTCACTTCGAAAGCCAATTTCTTTGATTGACTCCCTCCGTTCTCATATACTTTATAGCCTATGATTAGAAAGCAGAAAGTTGTTAGGGTAATTACCCACCATATGGACCTTGATTGTGAATTCAACTTTGGTAAAAGTTTTCCTGATTAAATGAATTGATAATAGATGGTCTTCATGACAAACACACAAAGTTAGTTAGCAAATATTCAATTACATATATTGTTAAGTTTTTTTAGAGAATAAATTCATTCACATAATAATGTGAATAAAAAAATGTATCGAAACGGGTTGAAATAAATTGTTAACAAAAACAATCAATTGAAGGTGGTTTGAATGAATAAAAAGGTTGTAAATTAGAAAGTAATCGAAGGATAATTTCTATAAATATCACCTATCTGTGATTTAATAAGTAAGTATGAAAAAAGATTCGAAGCTATTAAAAATTCTCGAATACCTTGAGGCTAATGAAGCTCAAGAAACGAGGGACTATTATGTTCCATCATTATGGATGGGGCAAGAGCAGGGAGCTTCCCACCCTGTCAAAACTAACCCATTTACGTTCTTCAAAAATGCCATCAAGGAGATCACGGCTCCAACTGATGCTGCTGTAAATTATAACCGTTCTCTTTCTACTTTAAGAAGTCAAATACATGGTTATGGAGGTGACTGGACTTATCAGTCTGCTTTCTACAACTTATTCCCAAGATTGACGACTGCTTATGACCATGATAATGATGGTCACGTAGGCTCTAGTCATCGTATGGACATCACTAGCAGTGATAATGGCTTTAGAGAAACAGGTACTTTATTAAAATGTATTGCAATCTTAAAATACATCAGAGATTTAGGTTGTGATACTGTGTATATGTTGCCCATCACGAGTATTGGTGAAGACGGAAATAGAGGTGATTTAGGATCTCCTTATGCCATCAAAGATCAATATAAGCTGGATGAAAACCTTGCTGACCCATTAATTCCGTTCTCTGTAGAAGAGCAATTTGAAGCTTTTGTAGAAGCGGCACACATGATGGGAATGAGAGTCATTATGGAATTCGTGCTTAGAACTTCTTCATTAGGTGGAGATTGGGTAAAAACAAACCCTGAATGGTTCTATTGGATTGACCGTCATAGAGCACACGAATACCAAAGCCCTGAATTCCCTGCCAACGAGTTGGCGGATATCTTGAAAATCCCTAAAGGTGGTGGATTCCACTTTGCTCCAAACAATGAGTATAGATCATTATTCAAAAAACCACCGACACCAGAACAAATTCAGGTACAAGATGGTAAGTATGTGGCCTATACTGACGAAGGTGAATTAATCATCCCTGGTGCATTTGCGGATTGGCCACCAGATGATATTCAACCTGCTTGGTCTGATGTAACGTATTTGCGAATGTATAACTTCCCTTATGATCATGCTCCTAATGATTATAACTACATCGCTTATGATACAATTCGTTATTATAACCCTGAGCTTGCACAACCTGCTCATGTCAACAGACCGCTTTGGGATAAAATTGCCGGCGTAATTCCTCACTACCAATCTTTCGGTATTGATGGTGTAATGATCGATATGGGACATGCCCTTCCAAAACCATTAATGGAAGAGATTATTCATGTTGCCCGTCAAAATGATCCTGACTTTGCCTTCTGTGAGGAAAACTTCGATGTTACTCAAGAAAGTAGAGAAGCTGGCTTTAATGCAGTACTAGGTCACGAATGGAGAGTTACTTCAAGAGAAAAAAGAGCAGGTATACAGAGAATCGTTCAAGATTCTAGCGAACGCCTTGCTTTACCTTATTATGGTACTCCTGAGACACACAACACTCCTCGTGCAATGATGAGAGGTGGTGAACCTCACTGTAGAGTTACTTATGTGTTGAATAAATTCCTTCCTAATTCTATTCCTTTTATTCATCAAGGATTCGAGTTATTAGAGGAGTGGCCTGTCAATACTGGTTTGAACTTCTTGCAGTCAGAAACAGATTATTACAGTCAACAAAGATTACCATTATTCTTTAAGTCTGCCTTAAGATGGAATAATGACCATAACCTTATTGGCTATATCAAATACATCAACAGTATTTATGATCACTTTGGATGGTTACTTAATAATGTACACCTAAGAGGTAATGAAAAATCGATGAAGATTCATTACCCTGAAACATCCTATGAAAGTGTAATCGGTTTTGAGCGTTTTGATCCTTGGCACCCTGAACATAGTATTCTTGTGATTGCCAATACAGATTATCAAAATAGTCAAGATTTCTATATCAATGTTCCAGGTACCAATAACGGTAAGTACTGGGATTTCTTGGAGAAAAAAGATTATCAGTTTGTTGAAAACTGGCTTTCTGCAACGCTTCAGCCAGGACAATGTCTGGTCATTGAACTGAAAAAATTATTATAATCATCTTTTAAGAATGATATTTATAGGCTACTGATTTTCAGTAGCCTTTTTTATGATATTTGTATTTTTTACGGTTTACTTATGTTCACACAATGTTATTTTCATGTTAGATTTTAAACATTAGATTTGTTTCATAATCAAACAAACAGGAAAATGAAAGTAACAAGTTATGTTGTTGGCTTATTAGTATTGTTTTTTGCAAATCAATCTTTCGCACAATCGCATTTAGATTCAGAAGTAAATGAATCAAATCACATCTCATCAAAAGCAACTATTCACCACCACGAAGAAGAAGACTTCAAAAGGCATAAGGTATCCGTTTATATGGGTTACACTTATATTCCTCAAGCTATTCCTTCACAAGAAGGGTTGTTAGTTCCTACTTTCGGACTAGATTATGTTTACCAATTTTCTGAAAAATGGTCAATTGGTCTTATCAATGATATTGAGATTGCTCAATATATGGTGGAAGTAAAAAACAGTGGAAGCCACGGCGAACATGGGCATTTAGAAACCTTGGATAGGGAGTATGCTTATGTAGGTTCATTGGTCATTTTTTACTCACCGTGGGAAAGCTGGAAAATCGGTGTAGGACCAGGTTTTGAAATTGAGAAAAACAAAAACCTTTTTGTAGGTAAATTCATCTTTGAAAAAGAATTTAAACTACATGACGGTTGGGAACTTTCTCCTAATTTCCAGTACGACATGAAAGAAAAACTCTATGATACGTGGACTTTCGGTGTTTCGATTGGAAAAAGGTTTTAAGAAAGAAGAATCTTAAAGAAAAAGTTGTTAGTTTTGTTAAATAATACTAACAACTTTTTTTTATGAAACAACTAAATAAAGGACTACTTGTAATTGTCTTTTCTATCTTATCTTTTACCTCTATTAAACTAAATGCACAAGATGTAAGTGACAACAGACTTTGGCTTCATTACTTTAACAGTGTTGGTTTAGCAGACAATTGGTCAATTGATACCGATGCCGCTTATATGGCAATGTTCGACAAGCCCGTTGACAGATTTCAGATTCGTTCTGGTTTAAAAAGAAAGGTCAACAAGAATTTATCAATCAGATTTGGTTTGGGATACTTTTATGTATTTGGAGATGAGTCTTCCAAATTACATGAAATCAGGCCAATGCAAGATTTTATCGGTACACACAACTTAACGGCTGATAAAAAATTATTTATCAAACAAAGACTTCGTTTTGAACAACAAATCTTCAGTGCAACCCTCAATGAGACGGAAACAAGCGAAGTAGACTACAGAATGAGATACTCGTTCATTCTCAGAAAAAAATTGGACAAATGGATATTGGGTATTGGTACTGAAGCTTTTATCAACCTAGAAAACAAAGAGGAAAAACCATTATTCAATAAGAATCGTTCGATTGCTTTGGTCAACAGAACGATAAGCAGTCATTTAAGCCTTGAAGCTCAATACATCAGAGAAGATTCCTTTAGGAAAGGAGAAGGTTCACACCATCATGCTGATTTACTGAGAATTGCCGTAAGACATAAAATCTAAAAACGATATTCAAAAAATAAGCCTTGAAGTGAATTTCAAGGCTTATTTTTTATACAAGAACTTCCTTCTCCTCGTGAGATTGAGAAAGATCTTCCAAACTGGGATCAATAAAGATTTCATTTTCTAAAATCACAATAGGAGTTTTGAGTAATGAAGGAAAGTCTCTTAATGTGCGAAGAAGTACAAATGGACTCATTTCATGCAAATCTTCTGCGAAACATCTGTACCAAGGTGAACTTGTATTAATTAATGCTTTAGTTGGTTTTAGATTCATATTCTCCATAATATGGATCAAATATTTTTCTGAAACAGGGCAGACATTGACTTCAATTTCACGGATGGCGTGGTTCTTTCTTCTTAAATCATTGATGAAGAACTGTTGATTTGGGGCATTACTGTCATAAATGACAATTGGATGGTTGAGCTTTAAAAGTGACATGGCTATGGGTTGTTATTGGACTTTGTTTTTATTAATCAATAAGTTAGCGAAAAAAGCGAAATTTATTAACACACATTTATCACCATAAAATATTGACATTTATCATCCTGATACTTATATCATGACCGTTGTTATTAGTTTTTGAATAGAAACGTTTTCATTAGTAAGTCAATTTCTGATCAATTATATTCATTCTTTAAATATAAAATACAACCTTTTCAAACTTATGAAATCACACTTCCGCTTACATGTTTTCTATGAAGTTGTCCAACGACAAAGCTTTACAAAAGCAGCTGAGGCACTCCAAATTTCTCAACCTGCGGTCACAAAACATGTTAGAGCATTGGAAGAGGAATACAAAGTGCCATTATTAGAACGAAAAGGTGTTATTATTCATATTACTCCTGCTGGGGAGGTTCTGAAAAGTTATTGCGAAAAGATTTTCGGATTAGAACGACAATTAAAATTTGAGATTGATGCCTTAAGGGACAATCAAGGTGGAACGATTCGTATTGGAGCGAGTACGACCATTGCTCAATACATTATTCCAAAAGTGATTGCTTCTTTTCAACAAAAAGTAAAAGACGTCAATATTGAAATTAAAAGTGGTAATACAGAAGCAATCGAAAACTGGCTGATTGATGATATTATTGACTTAGGAATGATTGAAGGTTCACCACACCGAGGAGGTTTGAAGTACATTCCTTTTCTAAAAGATGAACTTGTAGTGGTTTGTTCTACAAAGTTTCATAAGGGACACAAAAGTTCATTGACCATTAAAGAGTTCTTGAAAAAACCTTTTGTCATCAGAGAACAAGGCAGTGGTACTCGAAAAATCATTAAAGAAGCCTTGGCTGAAAAAAAACTACATGAAGATGATCTTACTATTGCTATGCAATTGGACTCTACTGAGAGTATAAAGAGATACATTGAGGCTTCTCCAAACTATGCATTACTATCCATTTATTCCATCCTTGAAGAGTTGAATAGAGACCAACTACAAATTATCGATATTGAGGACTTTGAAATTGACCGAGACCTACATTTTGTAATAAAGGAAGGTGGTTCTATTGGTCTTGGTACAACTTTTATGGATTACGCCATGCTTCATTATAACAAAAAGTTATAACTCATTCATTTTCTTCATTCATTTTGATCCTAATACTTATGACATTTGTATTGTTATCAAAAGAATATGAAAATGAAAAAGTCAAATCAATATAATAAAGTTGTATATGTCGTTTTAGCCTTATTAACCTTGACTCCATGGGTGACTCCAGCCATGTCATTATTTGCCGGAATTATCTTTGCCTTATTATTCAAAATACCTAACCCAACCCTTAATAAAAACTTAAGCAATAAATTAATGAAATGGTCTGTAGTTTTCCTTGGATTCGGCTTGAATGCTGTTGATGCCATGAAGACAGGAAGCGAAGGATCATTAATCACATTTAGTAGTATAGCACTGACATTGACTTTTGGTGCTTATATCGGTAAAAAATTAGGTTTAGATAAAACCATTTACCGTTTGATCGCTTCTGGTACAGCCATTTGTGGTGGTAGTGCTATTGCTGCTATGGCTCCCGCTCTAAAAGCCGATCAACATCAAATTTCAGTAGCCATGGCTACAGTATTTATTCTTAATGCTGTTGCTTTAGTTGCATTTCCTGTTGTAGGAGAATACTTCCACCTTTCACAAACTCAATTCGGATGGTGGGCAGCACTAGCCATTCATGATACAAGTGCTGTAGTAGGAGCTGCCGCAAAATATGGTGAAGAAGCTCTTCAAATTGCAACAACTGTCAAATTAACTAGAGCACTTTGGATTGTTCCGATCTCATTGATCGCTGCATTCTCACAAAAAGGAAAAATGAGCTTGAAAACGATGCCTATTTTCATCTTCGGTTTTATCGTTGCCATGTTGATCAACTCTTATGTACCGGGTGCTGATGCTCTTGCTCCTGTTTGTAAATTCATTGCACATAAAGGACTTTCTTTAGCATTGTTTACCGTTGGTTGTACAATGGATGTATCAAGTGTAAAACATGTTGGAACAAGACCAATGTATCAAGGTATAGCACTTTGGATAATTGTTTCTTCAATATCATTATTCGCTGTAATTCATCTCTTTTAAAGAGAATTAACCCAATATCAAATCCCTGCAATATTCTTATTGTCAGGGATTTTCTTATATTTATAGTTTAGGTACTTAAACAAAATGGTATAACACGAACTCTTATTATTTTTAGCTTAGTACTTACCAATTAAAAAGCCCAATTATTATCAATGCAAAAGAAAACTATTCTCTTTTCACTCGTTATTATTCTAACTCTCCTAATACTTTATCTCTTTTCAACAGGACAAAAAAGATTAGAAGAATTTACAGCTCAGACCTTAAAAGAAGTTGCACTTGGGAAAAATGGAAAAGGTTATTTTGTCAACTTTCAAGAATTCTCCATTGAATGGACCAATAGTAGAATTGAAGCCACTGGAATCAGTATTATACCTCATGTTAATCAAGAAAAAGATAATTGGGTAAACGGAACTGTTGATACCTTAAGTATTGAATTTTCTAACCTCTACCTAGGAGCACTCTCTAAAAATATTACGATTGAAGATTTTAGAATTATTCACCCTAATTTTCAATATTTCTGGAAAGAATCTCCCATCAATCAAATTAAAAAAAAGCCCAATCCAATTCCAAAATTTGATGCACTGAGAGCACGACTATCTAAAATTGGTATTCACTCTATCAGCGTATTAAACACTGAGATCAATGGGTATTTAGTGACCAATGAGTACCGTCATCTGCATATTTTTCACACGACTCAAAGTTTTGTCATAGAAGGATTAAAATTTAACCTAGACACACTTGATCACCAAAGTAAGGTAGTTGATTTGGATCGCTTTTTCTTTTCTTCAGGGCCAACTTTTATGAAAGGATATAAAGATCTTTATCATTATCAATTTGACACCCTTCTTATCAGTAATCGAAGAGATTTTTTCAAATTGGGAGGAGTAAAACTAATACCACAATATAGTGATGATGTCTTTTTTGAAATAGTTGGTCAACAGACAGATCGTTTTATGGCTGAAATAAAAATCCTTGAAGGACATGGACTAGCAGAAAAAGAACTGTTTAATCAAGACCGTTTTCATCTAGAAAAAATAATCATTGATTCACTTGAAGCAAACATATACAGGGATAAGAATTATGAAGAAGATACCTCTGCTATAAAACCTCTTCCACACGATATATTGAAACAATTAGATTTTCAATTGGCAATTGACAGTATTGTATTGACGAATAGTCAGTTGACATATCAAGAAAAAAGTAAAGGTGCAGAACAACCTGGTATACTTCCAATCACACACATCAATGGAACGATCAGTGATATCAATAATGAAAAAGAAAATGTAGTTCAAGTAGACTTAGCTTGTAAGCTATCCGGTAAAGGAAATACAAACCTTCACATTGATATTTTACTTGGGGAAAAAGAACCTTATTTTATGAAAGCTAAAGGTCATCTTGATCCTTTCCCTCTCACAATCTTAAACTCTTTTACTCATCATAATATGGGAGTTCTATTTCAAAAAGGCTATGTCAATTCGATTGATTTTGATGCACAACTAAATGATTCTATTGGCCGTGGAAACTTGGATTTTTTCTATCAAGATCTGAAAATTAAAGTCACCGGCAAAAATGACAATAAATCAAGTGTTGTCGAATCCATTGCTGGTTTTGCCGCCAATAATATTGTCCATCGTCAAAACTTAGAAAATAGAAAACCAAGACATGCTCCCTTATATTACGAACGTGTAGGTTATAAATCTTTTGTTCATTACCTCGTTCATACCATTATGTCGGGAGCTCAAACATCAGTCCTTGGCATTTACGGACAATTGCCTGATGAAGAGAAAAAGGCCTACAAACGAAATCAAAAAGCTAAAAAAAAGAAAAAGAGCTAAAATTACTCTCCTATAAAAGTAAGGACTAATCTTCTACTCCCTCCTCTATCTCTATGTTCGCCAAGATAGATTCCTTGCCAAGTGCCCAACAGGGGTCTACCATTTCCGATCGGTAATGAAACACTACTTCCCAAGGTTGATGCTTTTAAGTGAGCAGGCATATCATCAGGACCTTCATAAGTATGTTCATAGTAAGGAGCGTTTTCTGGGTACACTTTATTAAAATGAGACTCAAAATCTGTTCTAACTGAGGGGTCCGCATTTTCATTGATGGTCAATGAAGCCGAAGTATGTTGGATAAAAACTTGTAATATTCCGCTTTTGCCTCTCATTTCAGGTATTTGAGCTAGTACCTCCTCCGTAATAATATGATAACCTCTCGAATAAGGTCTTAATGAAATTGTCTTTTGAATAACCATAGTTCAAAAATAAAAAAACTGTATGAGTTACTTCCCATACAGTTCTTATAATTATGTTTTCGAATAAAGATTAGATGCCTAATTCGTCAAATAAAGTTTTAATTTCAGAAGATGAAGGACGTGGAGCATTCGCTTCTTTTACGTTACCTTCTTTGTCTAATAAGATAAATCTTGGAATGGCTGAAATATTAAATTTCTCAATAAAACCTTGGTTTCCAGAATAATGAAACTGATTTCCATGCAATTCTTTCTTTTCTACCATCTTTTTCCACGCTTTTGTATCTTGATCCACTGATAAGCTCACAAAAACTACATCTCCATCTTTATGATTTTCCTCTAACGCTTTTAATGAAGGAATCTCACCTAAGCAAGGTCCACACCATGAAGCCCAAACGTCAATGTATACATATTTTCCTTTAAAATCAGCCAGGTTAACTTCATTACCTTCCAAATTTTTAAATGTATATACTTTATCTTTTTCAACATTTAAAAAGCTGAATAAAGTGATTGATAAAAGTAAGGACAGGGCAGTAATAATATTTTTCTTGTTCATTGTACTGTGATTTAATTTAAAAAGTTGATTAGTGTTTTTTATTAGATGTAAAGTTGATTAAAATACAAATGAGTTGGATAGGGAATACTTCCTTATATTCTGACAATTTTTCCTTTTTGATAGACAGGGTATGTAAGATTAAAATATACTTTTAAATTTCTTTACCACTTCATTAAAGAAGGCTTCAGACCAGAAGTTCTTTTTAATTTTAGCATAAACTTCTGCTTCAATTTCATCAAAGATCGGATCTGAATAGATCTGTTTTCCTTTTCTCGCCAACTCCAATGCCACTACATATTCTTTATTGATCATGGTAAATAACAACCCTAAAAGAAAATCTCGAATAGCTATATTTTCCTTCTCCAGGTTATTTAAATACGAAATTTCTACCCATAAAGGTGCCTTTTTCAACGTAACTTTAGCCAATCTTTTGTTTAAAGCACCAGAAAACAGGTTTTCATAGGTTTTATGATTACCACGGATTACTTTTTGGACTTCGTATTCTGAAAGCCAAAAATTCTTTCCAGCCATATAACTCAAAACCGAACTTGCACTGTCTTCCCCATTATAAGTTTGAGTAAGACCAGGTTCAAAATCAATCGCTAAAGTGTTGTCCTGTATATCCGCTTTTAAGCTTCTTAAGATTCGAAGATCAATACCTTGAGAATCCGTTTTCAACCAGTCAATGTAATCTAAAGACAGCTTTTCCAAAGCATGACTGATAGAAATATTATTGAGTTGAATCGTTCTATCTAATTCAAAATAAGGAGAGAAAATATAATCTTTCACACTATTCTGATCAGGAATTAAAGTACTAGAACAGTAAGGACTTTTGGTTAAATGAAAATCAAGCTTTTCTACTTCTTGATCCGATACGATACAATTGAACTTGTAAAGCTTTTTGAACCCTTGATTATCTTCTTCTGAAATATCAAATTTCCGATCATCTGCATCAAAAGCTATGCATATTGAATAAGGAGCAATCTCTCTCCATTTTGCATGAATTTCTCCTGAAGCTCCTACATCTACTAATACAGGTGGTTTATTTTTAAACTCTTCTCTTGAAAGAATTTTTTTCGCGATTGAATGCATATTAATCTTCTTTTACTTTAAGCGAGAGCCAAATATACAGTTTTTTTAAACTGTTGCTAAAAAATCAACACAGTAAAAAAGGCCGAAGAGTAAGAATACTCAACGACCTTTCATTAACGATTCAAAAACTCACTCTTGATGAGCGAGCTCTTGATTATATAATTTCTAACGAGCGGTTGATAAATGCTGTAAGATCAGCTCCTTTCAAGTTACCTTGTGAAAGTTTTGCTAAATCATAAGCATGTTTCACCAATTTATCTTGTGCTGTAGTATCTTCTTCTTTTAAGATTCTTGATACTAACTCACTGTTACCGTTGATTGTTACTGTATCAGCACCTGGGAATCCACCGAACATGCCTCCCATTCCACCTTGCATCGCAGACATTTCTTCCATTCTACGCATGAACTCAGGCTTAGTGATCATAACAGGTAATTCATCAGCAGTCATTGCTTCAACTTTTGGCTCCAATTTATCATCGTTCAACGCACGCTTGAAGATGTCTACTAATTTCTTAGACTCCTCTTCTGTTAAAACAGATTCGTTTTTCTCATCTGTCTCAATCAAGTTATTGACTGTATCAGAGTCAATACGCTTCATTGTGATGTTCTCGAACTTGTGCTCTGTGTTGCTCACAAAGTGGGTATCGATCATTGTATCCATTTTCAAGATATCATATCCCTTCTTCTTAGCAGCCTGAATATAAGTATCTTGAGTACCTTGATCAGTAGCATATAAGAAAACGTGTTTGTTATCCTTATCTACCTGATTTGATGCAATATGCTCTTTATATTCTTCTAAAGTAAACTTTTTGCCCTCTAAATTTTCAAAAAGACCAAATTTTTTCGCTTTATCGAAGAATTTGTCATCTGTCATCATACCATACTTCACAAATAGGCCGATGCTCTCCCACTTTGTCTCATAGCTTTCTCTCTCATTTTTGAACAAGCTGCTCAAACGATCTGCCACTTTACGAGTAACATAGCTAGAGATTTTCTTCACATTTGAATCAGACTGTAAGTATGATCTCGACACGTTCAATGGAATGTCCGGAGAATCAATTACACCGTGCATCAAGCGTAAGAACTCAGGCATGATTTCCTCTACATTGTCAGTGATAAATACCTGACGAGAGTACAATTGAATCTTGTCTTTATGTGGAGTGATATCTTCTTTTACTTTAGGGAAGTAAAGAATACCTGTTAATTCAAATGGATAATCCACATTTAAGTGAATCCAGAATAATGGCTCCTCAGACATTGGATATAACTCCTTGTAGAAGTTGATGTAGTCCTCGTCTGTTAATGACTTAGGATCTTTTGTCCAAAGTGGCTCCTTTTGGTTGATGATGTGCGGCTCTACGATTTCCACGTCTTTAGCGTCATCACCTTCACCTTCTTTTTCAGTTCTTTTATCTACTCCTACTTGAATTGGAATAGGCATGAACTTAGAGTATCTATTTAAGATAGCACGTAAACGGTGCTCGTCTACAAACTCTTCTGAGTCTTCATTTACGTGAAGTACAATTGTAGTACCTCTGTCTGCTTTGTCAGCGTCTGTGATCTCATAAGTAGTTGAACCATCACAAGTCCATTTTACAGATGGAGCATCTTTGAAAGACTTAGTGATCACTTCAACATGATCAGAAACCATAAATGCTGAATAGAAACCAAGACCGAATTTACCGATGATTGTAGAAGTATCTACATCTTTGAATTTTTCAACAAACTCAGTAGCACCTGAGAAGGCTACTTGGTTGATATATTTTTCAACTTCGTTCTCACTCATACCGATACCACGGTCAGTGATTGAAATTGTTTTTGCTTCCTTGTCTACGTCTACTTGAATCGTTAGATCACCTAGTTCTCCGTCAAACTCACCCATTGAAGCAAGTTTTTGAAGTTTTTGAGTTGCATCTACTGCGTTAGCTACCAACTCACGTAAAAAAATGTCGTGATCTGAGTATAAGAACTTTTTAATGATGGGAAAGATATTTTCAGTATTTACTGAAATAGAACCTTTTGCTGCCATGTTTATATTTTTTGTTTATTAAAATACTTATTAATTAAAGACTAAAACTTCTTGTTTAAAGTCATGACATTCTTTTCAAATTGCATTCCAACACTAAAATTGGGTAAAATTGACACTTAGAACTGCCTATTTGTCAGTTTTGATTTTAATACTTCCATTAAAAATGACCTTTTCTTGGGTTAATATTAAAAATGTGATAGATTTGTAGATGACGTCGACAATTTTGGATGATATTTGAATTCGTTAACAATTTAAATATAACGATTATCGAAGTCAGTGTATAAACCATAGAAACACTCTCTTACTAAAGATCTAACAGCGGGTAAAGAAGATTTAAACTAAATCAGCAATTCAGTGTCTTTTTCAGCGTCATGTAAAAGATATTCCCTATTAGAAACACATTTTAGTACAGAATTAGAGTTTTTAAAAACGTCGCAAAGTAATGACGCAATTTTTACTTTGCCTTTCAAATTTGTATAAGTAGTCACACATCATAATGAAAAGGCTGTTGAATATTTCGACAGCTTTTTTCTTTTATAAGAATTCTAACATTGTAAACTTTCTACTCGTTATTAATGACCTTTTAGAAATGATACTATGCACTAAAGCGTCAAACAACTAACTTTGCAAAAAAATCAAAAATCGTTTTGTCCATGACATTTGAAGAATTGGGAGTTATCCCTGAAATACAAGAAGCGTTAGAAAATAGAGGATATGACAGTCCTACGCCCATTCAAGAAAAAGCTATTCCATCTATTTTAGAAGGGAAAGACCTACAAGGTAGTGCTCAAACCGGAACAGGTAAAACTGCCGCTTTTTGTATTCCAATTATTCAATTGTTGAAGAAAAACTCGAATAATGGTCAAAAAATAAGAGCTTTGATTCTCACACCTACTCGTGAGTTGGCCCTTCAAGTAGCCAATAACTTCAGCTTATACAATCAGAAAACCAAACTAAAGCAGTTGGTCATCTTTGGTGGTGTTCCTCATGATAAACAAATCAAAAGATTAAAGCAAGGGGTAGAAGTATTGATTGCCACTCCTGGCCGATTAATGGATTTACATCAACAAGGATTTGTCAATCTAAAGCATATTGAAATGTTTGTGCTGGACGAAGCTGACAAAATGTTGGATATGGGATTTATCAATGATATAAAAAAGATCATTACTCTGATTCCATCTGAAAGACAAACTTTGCTTTTCTCTGCGACAATGCCTGCAACTATTCAGGAGATTAGTAAATCCATGCTTAATAATCCTTTAAAAATAGCTGTTACACCTGTTTCTTCCACTGCTGACACTATTGATCAGTATATCTACTATGTGGATAAGAGAAATAAGAAACAGCTTCTTTTTGAAATCTTGGATGATAATAAAAAGGAGAGTATTCTGATTTTCATGAGAACTAAAAGAGGTGCCAATCATTTGGCAAAAACTCTTAATGAAAATCGTGTGAAAGCAGAAGCTATTCATGGAAATAAATCGCAAACTGCCCGTCAGAGAGCACTAGAAAACTTCAAGAAAAAGAAGACAAGAATCTTAGTAGCTACGGATATTGCGGCTAGGGGAATTGATATTAGCCAACTGAAATATGTGATTAACTTTGAGATTCCTGAAGTAGCAGAAACGTATGTTCATAGAATTGGTCGTTCGGGAAGAGCTGGTGAAGAAGGAACTGCTATTTCGTTAGCCGATGGTACAGAACTGCAAGATGTCAAAAACATTGAGAAGTTAATCGGACACAAAATTCCTGAGATCAAAGAGAATCCTTTCCCTATGTTGGAGAAAGAAAAAGATATCGCTCAAAGAGATGCAAAAAGAAAGAAACAAATCAAAAGAAGTAAACAGGGAAATCGAAGAAAACAAAACACGAACAAAAAATCATAACTACAATTAAGTTGTCGTTTTTTTCACCTTACCCTTCTCTAAAACAATATCTTCAATTTTCACAATTGTTCCTTTCATAGAAGATTCAATGGTCAGCTTCGCTCCAATCGAAGCTGACCTAAAATCAATATTTCTAAGCCCAATACCGCTTTTTACAGCATTTACATCAAACCCTACTCCATTGTCCTCATAATAGATATTACCTCTTTTGTTTTCACTTCCAAAAAACTGTATAAATACCATACTGGATTTACTGTGTTTCTCCGCATTATGAATCAACTCTTGTGTTATTCTAAAGCAGTGATGTTGAATTTCCTTATCTGTAATTTCTGGCCATTCATGAAATTGTACAATTACTTTTTGTTTACTAGAGTTGTATTTTGATACTAAATCAATCACCGACTCTTTAAAGGAGATATGATGAAAACTAGGTGAAATTAATTCATGACTTAGGTTTCGGATGGCATCCATTGTATCTGTCAGTATGCTTTTCGTTTCCTTACTCATATTGGCATCAGACTTATTGAATAATGCCAAGTTTCCTCCAATTGAATCGTGTAACTCCCTTCCTATTCGGTTTCTTTCCTTTTCCTGTCCTTCCAGTACTGCTTTTGAATACAGTTTATGTTTTTCAAGCATAGTTTTCTTCAACTCAATTTTCTCATTATAGATCGTAATAGAACGCTTCAGAAGGAGATAGAAGTAAACAATAGATTCATATACTATAAATATATAATAGATATAATCTGTATAGGAAGCCCTTTGTATCACTCCCATATGTGGCAAAGTCACAAAAATAGCAATGATGACCAAACGGCTCATTTGAACCAGGAAAAGGTATTTTGACAATATGGAGTGATTCCTCTTTTTGTATAAAATCACCGAGCTACCAAAGAAACTTACCCAAGATAAAATGACAACAGAAATGAAATTGACATACACAATCACTGGGTTTTCGCTTGCTACTAAAGAGGTAAAGGAAATGACTGTATAGATCGCAATTAATGGATTAAACCATCTCAAAAACTGTTTGAAAAAACGTTTTTCTGGTGTAAAGTAGTTGTAAAAATAAATGAGTGCGAAAATATAAGCCACATTTAATAAATGGCGTAAAATGTAATTCGCCTCATGGTATTTGTCTTTAAATGCATCTACAAATAAGCCAATTTCACACTCCGCAAAAAGAATACCTGCTGAAAAAGTTAAGGCATAAAATATGAATACACGTTGACGAGATAATATTCCAATAAAGAAGCCAATTGAAAGCAATGTAATGACAACTGCCCTCAAAAAACTAATGATGTAAAATTCATTTTGATTACTTTCCAAAAAGGTGGTAACATCAAATAAGAACACCTCAGAATGTATCGGCCAACCTTGACCTTCCATTCTAAAATAAATGATCTTTTCCTCACCTTCATCAAAATCCATTACATAACTATACCCCTTGTCCGACACTCCTAAATGCTGTGTACGATCAAGGGTACTTGTCCCTCCATGATAGTGTGCCGCTTCGCCATTAGAGGACAAAACCCAAAATTCTAACTGAGGAATAAGGGTATAATTAAAATACAACACCTTTTGAAGTTCCGTTTTACTCGACAAAATCAATCTATACCAACTTCCTTTATCTGTAGGTCCCTTAGAGAGACCTAAACGATCGGGTTTTTGCCAATGATTTTGGAAAATAGGACGGTTATCAATAAAAGTGGGCTGATCTTCACCATACTTTTGGGTATATGGAGTCAAGTTAAATTTCTCATCTAACTTTTCTACGTTAACCTGTGCATGAGTGAGAGTTGCGATTTTTAGCAGTGAAAATGATAGTAACAGTATGAGCTTAATTTTCATTCAATCAAAAATGAGCAATTTAAAAAAGCATCTAGAGCGTAATCATCAACTTGTCTATCTCTTTCCCTAAGTCAAGAGATTTTTATAAGCATACTTGATTAACTGAGCTCTATTCTCAATTTTAAGTTTGGATTTAATATTTCTGTTATGAGTCTTTACAGTTTCAACACTAATATATAGCATTTCTGCAATATCATTTGCGTTTAAACCTTTAGCAATATACTTAATGATTTGCTCTTCTCTTGGTGATAATACTATAGTTTCAAGAGTAAGGTATTTCATCGATTCCCTAACTCTTTCTGAATAATACTCTTTGCCTTCTAATATTTCAGTAATAGCCAATGTGAATACCTCCAAAGGATCATCTTTTAAGATATACCCATTAACGCCTGATTCTATTGACTTTTTTACCAAGGAAGGTTTATTATGCATAGATACGATTAAAAACTTTGTGGTAGTATTTCCGGTGGCTTTTACACTACTTACAAATTCATACCCTTTTTGGCTAGGCATGTCCATATCTACCAATACAATATCAAAATTCAAAACCTCGTCGAGTGCAACATCTTCAGGGTTGTTGATGATGTTAATTTCAGAATTGAATTGCTCTAAGAGTATCCTTTCTATCCCTTGACAAAAAAGCATATGATCATCAAGTATTAGTATTTTTGGTGTCATTACGATTAAATATTAGCAGGAAGAGTTTTCCTTATAAGGAAACTTATCATTATGTTGATTTCAAGTAAATAACTTTTATCCAATAAAAATAAAATTATTGAATTTAATATGGATATTCTTCGACTTTTACCCTTATTCAATCCTGTTTTTTCTTTTTTCGTTACAATATTATATAAATATTGATTACACTTTAACGATATGTAAAATTTCACAATTTTAATATTTATTCACTATAAATCGTTGTCCACAATACCTAATTCTACGTTAATTTATGAACGTAGTTTATATATGTGCTGATAACTTAAAAAGAAATGAAAAAAATTAAGTACAATTTTGAAAAAACCTACGCTACTAAGTTTGATGATGCTATCAGAAACTTAGAGCACTTCAATAAAGATGTAAACAGAGAATTATTGGCATCAATTACTCAGAAGGTAATCAGTAAATAGTAGGTGATCATAAAGAGTTTATCTCTGATTATACTACTTCTGTATAAATAAAAGAGCTTAGGTTATTTTTTTAATCTAAGCTCTTTTTATTTTTATAGTTACCAAGGAAGTTGTCATAAGGTCTTTAAGAATAAATTTTATAATGTTCCTTGTTGATGAAAAATACGGATATGAATTTGTTTATCGCGCAAAGCAACATGGCCAATGTCAATATTTTATCAATCTGAATCTCAGAAAACAGGACATTGATTACCAACAGCATGGATAAAACTATAGTCGTTAAACTCGTTACTACATAAAAGTATTTTATAATTCTTTCTTTTTTAATGAGTGAGGAGAAGTTTAAAGTAACCATCCCTTTTCCTAATATCCAGAAGCTTCCAAAATAAAGTAAAATGGAATGATCCAAGTAAGAATGTGCAATAAAAACGATACTCATCATAAGGTCTGCAACAGCATTCAATAATAAAAAGCCCCAACTAAAAATTTGAGCCTTATTATCTGATGAAAAATAAATATCAAGAAACGCAGATGGTAAAAGTATAATACCAAATGACATCGTCATGGCATAGACATCTGAAAATGGACGAAAATAAAGGATCGTACTTATTAATAAATAAGACACTCCTGTAAGTGCAGTCATCCATTTTTTTGGTGTAATGGGATTTTGATACGGTTTACAAATCGTCTTCATTTATTTTTCACTTTTAATTAGGTATTGCAACTCAAACAAAATCAACGTCATTCTAATTTGCCTGAATATTTATAAGACGTACTTTATTTCATCCTGTTTCAAAAGATAGATTTATTTAACATAAGTTTAATGTCAAACATATTTATTCAATTGTCATAACCTGATTTCCTTATTAATTAATTAGTTTTACCTTCAATGAATGAACGCAAATAATAAAACAACCAAAGTTATGGACCTTTTATTACAATCCGATGAGTATCAATATGAAATTACGAGTGAACTCAACCCTTTAGAGAAAAGTAGATTAATGGCGATTTGGAATAATGAGTACCCAATGCAACTATCTTATAAGTCAATTGACGCTTTTGATCGCTATTTAAATGGTGTTTTGAATAAGGAATTTATCTTAGTAAAAACTTATGGAAACTTGATTGTTGGTTGGTTTCTCAAATTTGAACGAGAAGAAGAGCGTTGGTTTGCTACTATTATAGATGAAAAACATAAGGGAAAAAAGATAGGAAGTACATTATTGAAGTTGGGTAAAAAACAATTCGGTTCACTCAATGGATGGGTTATTGATCACAATCGCTATTTTAAAAATAATGGAGAAAAATACTTATCTCCTTTAGAATTTTATCTCAAAAATGGATGCAGAGTGCATCATAGCCAACGTCTTGAAGTAGCAGTACTATCAGCAGTAAAAATTACTTTATAAAAACAAAGCGATACCCTATTGAAAAGGTATCGCTTGTCTTAGATATAATATCTAAGGAAATATACTTGGTTGTGATATACTAGTCTTCTAATGCTGCAATACCTGGAAGAACTTTACCTTCCATTAATTCCAACATTGCACCACCACCTGTAGAGATGTATGATACTCTGTCACCAAAACCTAAAGTGTTTACAGCAGCAGCAGAGTCACCACCACCGATTAATGAGAATGCACCAGCTTCAGTAGCTTCAGCCACTGCAGTTGCAACAGTAGTAGTACCGTTAGCAAAGTTTTCCCACTCAGAAACACCCATTGGTCCGTTCCAAAGGATAGATTTTGATTCTTTGATAATTTTAGAGAATTCTTCAGCTGCTTTAGGTCCGATATCAAGACCCATGTAACCGTCAGCGATAGCGTTAGAATCGTAAGAAGCAACAGCTGCATCTTCACCGAATTTATCACCACAAACTGAATCTACTGGTAATACCAAGTTTACTCCTTTTGCTTTTGCTTTTTCGATTAATTCTAAAGCTAAATCTAATTTATCTTCTTCACATAATGAGTTACCGATTGTACCACCTTGTGCTTTGAAGAAAGTATAAGCCATACCACCACCGATGATGATGTTATCAGCTACTTCCATGATACGCTCGATTAATAAGATTTTATCAGAAACCTTAGCACCACCCATGATAGCAGTGAAAGGACGTTGAGGGTTTTCTGTAATTTTCTTCGCGTTTTCAACTTCACGACCCATTACATAACCAGAAACTTTTTCGTCTACGAACTTAGCGATAACTGCAGTAGAAGCGTGAGCTCTGTGAGCAGTACCGAATGCGTCCATTACCCAAACATCACCACGAGAAGCTAATTTCTTAGCAAACTCTTCGTCACCTTTTTTCTCTTCTTTGTAGAAACGTAAGTTATCCAATAACATTACTTCACCTGGCTGTAAGTTAGCAGCCATCTCGTCTGCTTCAGCACCGATTGGATCACCACCGAATTTAACTTCAAGACCTAATTTTTCAGATAATGGAGCAACTACGTGCTTTAATGAGAACTTATCCTCAAAACCATCTTTTGGACGACCCATGTGAGACATCAAGATAGCAGAACCACCGTCAGCAACGATTTTCTTAACTGTAGCAATTACTGCATTGATACGAGTAAAGTCACGAACTGAAAAATCTGGGTTTAAAGGTACGTTCAAATCTACACGTACAACCGCTTTCTTACCTGCGAAATTATAAGAATCGATAGTTTTCATATTAATAAACTACGTTTTTAAGAATTTTGTGAATTTTAAAAATTGCACCCGCAACATAGACCTATAATTCTTCTAAAAAAATGACTAAAATCAGAGGAAAAAATTATTTCAGTAAAGCGTAAAATGCACGTTATTTCATTTTTAATATGAATATTTATTATCATATTTAACCTACTATTTAGATACTCAGCGAGGTGCACTCTACTTTTAATGAGCGTACTATGAAAAATGACAACTATTTTCATGCTCACATAAAATTGAATAAAAGCTAAGTACCCCTATTATTGATGGTTAGATTTGACAAATCTTTAACTTTATAATGATTATGAAGTACCAAGACAAAATTATTTAATACTAATTCAATTTATTGTTTTGCGATTACTTCCTTCAAAAAACACTAAATATGATCTATTTTTAGCTTAGTACTTATGCTATTATTAGACATCACTTATCTTTAAGCTTAGTTTAATCATCAAGAAGATTTTCTTTACTATTATGCAGTTAACAACATCTATTTTTTTATCTTTTTTAATGCTCTTATCAATGGGCTGTCAGTCTCCAAAAACAGACTCGTCCGAAATCAATAAAAAAATGATATCAAAAGCACAAAGTGTTCTAAAAAGTGAAAATATTGAGGTCATTCCGAATGAAAAAAATACTTATTATTTATGCTTCTCAAAATCGGATAATACTATTAAGCAGAAATTAAGTTTTGTGGTATTGGACCCTAAAGAAAATATTATTTACCCCTTAAAAGTGCTGATTGATGGCAAAGTCTCTTGGTTAGATGAAAAGCACATCAAAACTTCACAAAAAATGGGTATTGCTAAAAAAGGTGAATCAAATGTTCTCCTTTATTCCATTGACGTCACTACTGGTCAGTCGACAAAATTATAATCATCAAAAACAAAACATTATGACTAAAAAGCTACTCTTTGCTACTTTTCTAATGGCATTGTTCTGCCCTATCATTTATTTCTCTTTCAATACTTCCCAAAAGCCTGTTTTACCCAAAACACATACTTCGGAAGATGTCATTGCTTATGAACACGCTTTAAAAAAATGGAAGAGAAAGAACGGGTATAAAAAGTCAAATCAACCCAAGAAATACCTGGAAATACTCAATAAAATGAAGTATAGAACGTCTGGAGAAAACTACACTTCAGGTTATAAGGTAAAGGAATTAAAAAAAGCGATCCAAAAAAGTAACCTCCGTAAAAACAATACAACCTCTTATACTTGGATAGAAAGAGGACCTTCTAACTCCCCAGGAAGAACCCGTGCAGCAGTCGTAGATCCTAATGACGCCTCTGGCAATACTATTCTTTTGGGTGCTGTTGGTGGTGGTATTTGGAAAACGACTGACAAAGGCGCTTCATGGACTGATATATCAGGTGTTACGTCCTCAAGTATTGCTATTTCATGCATGGCTGTAGCCCCTTCAAATGCACAAATATGGTACGCAGGTACTGGTGAAGGTTTTTCGGGTTTTGGATCAATTGTAGGAAATGGTGTATTAAAATCTACTGACGGAGGAGCAACTTGGGCATTTTTACCCGCTTTAGAAGGTAAACTGCAATATGAAACAATATACAAACTCATCGTTGACCCTAATGATGCCAATACAGTATTAATTGCTGCATCAACAAGAGACAATATAAGTAGCAGTTTTTATGGTATCTATAAAACTACAGATGGGGGTGACAATTGGAGTTTGGTTTACAATGCCAGCTATTTTGTGGAGTCACTTGTATTTGAACCAGGTAATTTTGATACAATGTATGCTACTGTCAATCAGACTGAATTTATTAAGTCAACAGATGGCGGAGACAATTGGACCACATTATCGGCAACTGATGTTATTCAAGACGGAAGAGTGGAGTTGGCAGTCTCTCCAAAAGACCCGAATGTAATTTTTGCTTCTATTGCCGGACAAGGAGATAGTAGTCAAGATGGCAATTTGTACATTTCTAGAGACAAGGGAGACACATGGAATTTTGTCACTTTAGACAATCAAAGTTACAATTTTTTAGGAGGACAAGGTTGGTATGATCATACCGTTTTAGCACATCCGTTTGATGAAAATGTGGTTTACATTGGAGGAGTAGATTTATGCAAAGTAACTGTTAATGACCAAAATAATGGTGCTTTTATCGAATTAACAGATGCCTATGGACAATACAATGGTGATGGTCCTAACGATGCTAACACCTTCCACCCTGACCAGCATTTTCTCACTTTAGGTTCTATTGATGAAAACGCTGAAACTTTTTCCATTATAGTCACTAACGATGGGGGAATCTATCATACTCAAGATGTATCTTCCCCTGGTGAAGGAGAGGGGTCATGGACAAAAATTGGCAACGGTGTCAATACTACTCAAATTTATGCCATTGATAAATTCCCTAATGAAAATAGATATTTTTTCGGAACGCAGGATAACGGTTCTTGGGTATCTCCAAAAAATGAAGCTTCTACAGCCTCTACAGCATATCATGCTGTGATCGGTGGGGATGGATTTGCGAGTTTAGTGTATAAAAAAGATCCTGATATTCTGATTGGTTCTTATTACAATAATAATTTCGAGGTATCAGTAGATGGTGGAACAACTTTTACAAACATTGATGTTGCCTCTAGAGGACTTTCAGATACAGGTGACGAAAACGCTCCATTTATTACTATGCTTGGTAATCACCCTAATGCTCCTGACACACTTTATACGGTTGGCTTTAATGGTATTTGGAAATCTCCTGACTTTGGCCAAAGTTGGACAGGAGTTAATATAACTGAAAACTGGAATGTAACTAGTTTCTTAGACGTTGAAGTCTCTGAAAAATCACCTATTGTAATCTGGGCAGGCGGTGCAATGAATGACGACAACCGTATTTACGTGTCCAAAGATGGAGGCAGGTCTTTTAACGCTACTTCAAATTTCGATTTCATCAATCAAAACCCTGGCTATATTTCAGGTTTAGCGACAAGTCCTAACGACTCTGCAACGGCTTATGTCACGTTCTCTTATTTAGCATCGACCAAAATTATCAAAACAACAGATTTTGGTGAAACTTGGACCGACATTACAGGTTTTGAGGTAGCTTCAAACACTAGAACAAGTGATACAGGATTCCCTGATGTTGCTGTTTTTGATGTGTTAGAATTCCCTGGGGATGCTAATAAACTATGGGCTGCTACTGAAATTGGTCTATTTGAAACTACCGATGGAGGTGGAAGCTGGAATCGTTTGGCGGGTAATTTCCCTGCAGTTTCGGTGTGGGATCTTAAAATTTATGATGATCAAGTGATTGCTGGAACACATGGTAGAGGTGCATGGACTCATGATTTATCAAATGGAGATGGTGACGGTAATGGAAGCGGCGATGGAGATGGCAACGGTGGCGGTGATGGAGATGGTGATAATAACAGTGGAGATGGTAATGCTGACACTGTGACTTCTATTATTGATATCCCGTCTATGATTGATGTTTCCATACTAAAATCACCTATGACCTCAGGTGAGAAAGTGACATTAAAAATCAATAATGAAATCAATACTTCGCTCGATATAGAGATTATCAATGTGAAAGGACAAATAGTTTACAATAAATCAATAGAAAAACTAGAATTGGGTAATTACAACTATCCTGTTCAGCATCCTTCACTTGGTCATGGCACTTATATTTTAAAACTCTCTTACAACAATCAAGCAAGAAGTTTGAAATTTATAGTCCAATAATATTAATATCAGTAGTTACAAGAAGGCACTCTGAAAGGGGTGTCTTTTTTTAATCAATAATCATTACTGCAACATCCTCTACTAGTGAAAGAATGAAAAATTCATGATCTGCTTCTTCAGCGGTAGCAATGATTGAACTAGAAGTTAGTGTCACTGTTAACTTAAACCAAAAGAAGAATTTTCGGAAATAGGGTCGTACAGTTTTCAATATCATATCAAATAAAGAGTTAAGATGTAGTTTTTTTAACGAAACTTTTTTTACTCAAGATGTATTTATTAAGATACATAAACACTGCTGTATACAACTGAAAGAGAGCATAATGAATATTTTACATCATTTTACAGACTCTGTGAACTACATCACACTCTAATTCTCAAAAACTCTTCATATTTGTATTGAACCAAAAACAAAATAACATTATGAAAAAGTATCTTATAATTATTTTAAAGATTACAATAGCCATTATATTAGTTCAAACGTTAAGATTTAAATTTACCGCTCACCCCGATAGTGTTTACATTTTTACCACTGTAGGTTTGGAGCCCTTTGGAAGAATTGGAATAGGAGTTTTAGAATTAATAGCTGCGGTCTTGATTTTAATTCCTAGAACATCATGGATCGGAGCACTTCTTACTTTCGGGATAATTGGTGGAGCTGTATTTATGCATTTAACCATTTTAGGTATTGAAATTAATGGAGATGGAGGGAGTCTTTTTTACTTAGCAGTGCTTACAGAAATCCTTAGTGGAATCGTATTATGGACTGAAAAAGAGCATTTTGAGAAATTAAAACAATTAGCTTTGAAATAATTTTCGACTGAGCTTCAAGACACAATTAATATAAAATTATAATTCAACCTCACTTA
Source organism: Flammeovirga sp. EKP202 (assembly GCF_014534745.1). Classification (GTDB taxonomy): domain Bacteria; phylum Bacteroidota; class Bacteroidia; order Cytophagales; family Flammeovirgaceae; genus Flammeovirga. The sequence goes on along the minus strand of NZ_JACVVP010000034.1, from coordinate 25,136 downwards.
ATACTACTTGTCAGTAATGTAGTCGTATTAAGTGAGGTTATTTTTTGGTGAAAACAATAACATCGCTAACTTCATAATACAACATAAGTAATTTTATATGCTCAGTAATTTCAAAAGACAATTTGGGGGTAAGGTAACACCTCAAGAACAATCTAAATTAGAAAAATCTCCTCAGTGGAAAGAAGGAAAGTTTGAAAACCTTGCTTTGACCACTATGAATATCAATATCAGAAATATTCCTGGTTTACTTAAACAGCAACTTACCAATAGAGCTGAAAGAGCACCCAAAAGTAATCTTCCTATTTTACCTTTTAATAAGGAAGTCGCTAACGGTTCATCTGGTATTCCAAAGTGTGCATGGTACGGTCACTCAGCCTTATTCCTACAATTAGGAGATAAAAACATTTTGATAGACCCAATGCTAGGACCGAATGCCTCACCTATTGGACCAATTACCACCAAACGTTTTAGTGAAAATAGCCTTTCTATCATTGATCAGTTACCAAAAATCGACTTATTAATGATGACTCACGATCATTACGATCACCTCGATTTAGCAAGTATTGAGAAATTGATTCCAAAAACTAATCAATTCATTGTCGGTTTAGGAATTAAAAGACACCTCGTTTCTTGGGGAGTGGAAGAAAGCAAAATTAAAGAGATGGACTGGTGGGATAGTATTAATGTTGATGATTTAGAAATCACCTATACTCCATCAAGGCATTTTTCGGGCAGAGGTCTAACGGATAGAGCGAAATCACTTTGGGGTGGTTGGGTATTTAAAAATAGCGAATACTCTATTTACTGGAGTGGCGATGGCGGCTATGGCGATCACTTCAAAGAAATTGGTGAGAAACTAGGGCCTTTTGATTGGGGCTTTATGGAAAATGGTCAATACAATGAAAATTGGCATCTTATCCATATGTTTCCCGAAGAAAGTGTGCAGGCCGCCATTGATGCCAAAGTAAAAAATGCCTTCCCTGTGCATTGGGGTGGTTTTGTTTTGGCTTTACATCCATGGAAAGAACCCATTGAACGTTTTGTGAAAGAAGCTGAAAAGAAAAATGTGAAAGTTTTCACCGCTCCTATTGGTAAAATAGTAGTCATGGGACAAAATGATGAATTCAACAACTGGTGGGGAAAATTGGAGTAAAGAAATGAATGGTTAAGAATGAATAATGAAGGATTATGATTGCTTCATTATTCATTCTTTTTTATTTTGATCTCTTTTGTTTTTATGCGAATATTTATTGTAGTCAGTATCTGTGGGTAGATGTTGAAGATGTAATTACTGTTTTACATAAAGTATGTTATATTGATTTACCCCCATTACTCACTCTACCTTGGTAGAATAAGGTATATATGTATATTCTCAAATTACCTTTTCTATTTTTTCTCGTAAAAAATGATCTGTTAATGGTTCATCGTATCGAACTTCAATCAATCTAATATTTAATTTTTTCAAAAGTTGTTTCTTTAGTTTATCCCTTTCTTTTTGCTTTTTTAAAGCTTTTTCTCCCCCCCAAAGTTTTATTGGCTTATAATGTTGTTGTCCTTGATATTCAAAAGCAATTTTCTTTGTTTCATTAAAAACATCTATTTCCAATTTTTGTAACCAATCAGGTCTAAAATGAAAATGTATTACATCATTAGGAAATATTTTACATATAATTTGATGCATAATTGATTCAGATATCCAGCCTTCTCCAATCTTTCTAAATCCAAATTCAGTTCTTACTTCATTAGTAATTGTATTAATAATAGATCTTTCCAATCTACTAAGTTCTTTACGTAATACTTTTTCTTTATCACTTGATTGCTCATTTAAGATGATACTATCGATATATTTTCTTTCTTCAATTGTTACATCAATTTCAGTAAAATCTGAATTAAGTAAGTTAAATCTGAAAAGTCTTTCTTTAGTTTCTAAATTACTAATAATATGAGATTTCCTTTTATTTATTATAAATTCTTTTGGGCAATAATCTTCTACAATAAAAGAACCTTTGATACCAATATGATATTCATGTTGATTAATGTACCACCCATAAGATTGTTTAAATTTACTTCCATACATTGGATGACAATAAGTAACAGATGGAGTTGCATTATTACATTTATGACAGATACCATCTTTAAATTTAATTAGACTGCTTAATTTGTATTCCACACCTTCTTTAAGGTTAAAAAAAGGAAAGTCTGAATTAAATTTCCAATTGTTAGTTATTTTGTCTCCGATTTTTTTGTCTTTGAGTTTAAGTTTATGAATGGTGAATTGATTGTCATTTAAACCAAGCTCATTTTCCTTATTATTTATTAATAAGTAATTTTCAATAGATCTTGCACTACAAGAACAAAGATAAATCTGACTTTCTCGTTCTTCAGAATAACCAATATAAGTTCCGTAATGCTCAGGATAGTGGACATAAGGCAATGGTAAGTCTTCTTTATAGGTTGAATGAAAAATATTGATTCGATCAAGTATTGCTTTCTTTCTTTTACTCATAAAAAATATTTAATAGCAGGTTAAATTAGGACTTATATTTTTTCAATTGTGTTTCATATTCTTCCTTAAATTGTTGAATACTTTCCAATGTCTCTTCAATATATTTTTTAGCATCACTTTCTGGAATTATTTCAGATTTAATAAGAGAATTAAACTTATGAACCTTTGAATTGAAATCTCTAAACTGATCAATTTTAATAAAAGTCGTATTTAATATATTTTCTAGATATTCTAAATCATATATTTCATCCTTGAGCTTTTTATCATGTTTTGCATGAAATATAAGTTGAATGTCATTTCTTGTAAAAATTTGTATGAGATTAATATCTTTTACTCTTAGAATATTTTCAAAAGAATTCAAATATGAAAAAATATTGTTTTCCTCCTGAAGAAGTTGTCTATACATCTGTTCATTATTCTCTAACTCTTTTTTTGTTTCTATAGCTTCCTCCTTTTCTTTTTCTCTTTCAGATTTTAACCTTTCTAATTCCATATTACTTTTCTTGGTTAAAACATAAATGCTGTATGCTAATAAAACATTAACAATAACTCCAGCTATAGCAACACAATCAGAGAATGATGGAGCAAATTCTTTTTTTTGGTCAATAATTTCAACCAATTTCTTATTAATTTCCTTTTGTTCTTGTAACAGGTCTAAGACAAGTGATAAAGAGTCTGTTTGAATTAGGTTGAGTAATACCATGTTGCTTTTTAGTTTATAGATTAAAGCATAAGTTTATTTGTTCCATAAATTTCAGAAAAAAATACTCCAACCAAAATAAATAGTTAGCAACATTTTGGATTTTTGAATATATTCAATCATTCGCCTAAGCAGATTATTGAAGTAAACATCTTATATTTATATCCTATTTTCTATATAAACCGATTTAATAGGGTATTACATCCGCCTTATAATTAAGATTCTTCAAGCTTCTCCTAATAAATCTTCGATTGGAACTCTTTTTACTGATGATGAACGAAAAGGAAAAAAGTGCTTATTGATAAGCTTGAAATAATTCCCGTCATCCAAATCTTTGCCTTTTTTATGCAAATCTCTTTTGTTTCCGTGTAAATCATCTCTTTGAAATACAGTGATCTTTGTGATGTAAAAAATCTATTAATCATTGATACATTATGAAGACATCACTTAAGATTACATCTATACTGGGTTTAAGCCTGATACTTCTAGCCAACTCAACCCTTTTTGCTTGTACCGGAATTCGTCTTATCGCAGAAGATGGAACGGTTCGTTATGGTAGAACTATGGAATGGGGTGCTTTTGACTTACATTCAAAAGTCACCATTATACCAAGAAATTTCAATTTTATAGGATTAACTCCTGATCAGGCAAAAGGGAAAAGCTTCAATTCAAAATATGGTATCATTGGATTAGATATAATCGGAAAAGACCTTATTGTGGATGGAATGAATGAAAAAGGACTTACTGCAGGACTTTTTTATTTCCCTGGGTATTCAAAATATAACGAATACAAACCTTCTAACGCTGAAAATACTATTTCATCTCAAGACTTAGTGAACTATGTGTTATCTCAATTTTCAAATATTGAAGAAGTAAAAGAAGGTCTTCAACATATTAATGTTGTTGGTGTTGTTGAAGAAGCTCTTGGTATACAAGTTGATGCCCATTGGATGATCACAGATTCTACAGGTGCTTCCATTGTTGTGGAATATACTAATGGTACAGTAACTATTAATGATGCTCCTTTGGGTGTGATCACTAATGCTCCATCATACGATTGGCATCTTACAAACCTTAAAAATTACATCAACTTAGAATATGATGCGGCAAAACCTAAAACAATCAACGGAGAAACTTTCTCTCAAATAGGTTTTGGCTCTGGTATGTTAGGTTTACCAGGAGATATGACACCACCTTCTCGTTTTGTAAGAGCAGTTGCATGGACTCAGACAACAAGACCAATGGAAAACAGTGGTGAATCTTTATATGAAATGTTCAGAATTTTGGACAACTTCAACTTGTCGTTGGGTGCTGACCGTGCTGAAGGAAGTGGAGAGTTATTTGGTAAAGATCATAGTACAATGAGAAGTGCTACTGTATGGACTACATCATGGGATTTAACCAATAAAGTATTGAACTATCATACACAAGACAATAGAAGAGTTCAAGAAATCAAAATAGACGAGATTGACTTTTCAAAAATGGGTAACAAAATTGTTCGAATCCCACTTGATATCGAAAGAGAGCAAGATATTTTAGATAGAACTCCGAAATTATAGTTAAGCAATCATTTTTAAAACATACCAAAAAACCGCAATTAGTTAAAGAGTATACTAATTGCGGTTTTCCGGTATTTTTAGAAAGATGATGCTATTGAATAAACTTCTCAGCCCCTTCTGAAATATAATTTTTCATTACTCCATTATCATCATAAATCAAGATTGCTTCTAAATCGGCATGAGCTTCAATCACCTCAATCGCTTTCTCTACACCCATTACCATAAAAGCAGTTGCATAGGCATCTGAACGCATACAACTCGATGAAAATATAGACGCACTTAACAGACTATGTTGTACTGGATAGCCAGAACGGGGATCTAATGTGTGAGCAAACTTTTTTCCATCTTTCACATAGAAGTTTCTATAGTTACCAGAAGTAGCCAAAGCCTTGTTTGGTAATTCTACAATCAATGAAAGCTGTTCTTCTTGTCCTCCCTCACCATAACGAGGGTTATCGATCCCTATTTTCCATATTTTTTCTTTTTCGTTGTGTCCTTCACAAACAACCTCTCCTCCTATTTCAACCATAAAGTTATGAATGTTCTTTTCTCTTAATAAATCCGCTACTACATCCACGGCGTATCCTTTAGCAATTGCACTAAAGTCTAACTCAACACCTTCTTTCGACTTTTTCACTTCTTTGGTGTCGAATGAAATATATTCTGCAAAATTGACAAAAGACTTAATTGAGTCTACTTCTTCATCTTTAATTGTTGGTGTCTTGCCCGGTCCAAACCCCCATGCTTTTACCAAAGGTTGAATAGTAGGATCAAAAGACCCTTCCGTAGCTTCATACACATCTTTACTTTCCTGAAGTACAGGATAGAAAAAAGAAGATTCATACGTAAATGCTGTTCCAGAATTGAAACGAGAGATTTCTGATGATGGAATATAAGTAGACAATGATTGATTGAAGTCTACGAGTACTTTTTTGATTTCCTCATCCAATGGTCTACCTTCTGAATCGATATATTTCACATTATAAGGCACGACTCCCATAGTGGTGCCTCTCACATGAAAATGGGTTGGTAATTCAGGATTATACTTTCTATAAACCCATACAATACCAACAAGAGTGATGAGAATAAATGAATAAATTATATTTTTCTTTCTGTTATCCATTACGATTTTAATTTTCGTTGCGTATCTTGATACTATAATTCAGAATCTTTTCCTGCAAAGGTGAGTAAGAGAACGATTTACTCCTATTTGTTTTGCATTTTTTTAGAAAGATTTTGGAGTTAGAACCAAAATAAAAAAGTGAACTGTGCAAAAGACCCTTAAGACGTACCAAAAAAGGCTTGCTAATTTGTCTGCAAGAAATAAATCTTTGTACTTACCAAGAGCATATTCTGGTCAATATATAGATATTGCAGACCTGGATCAGCTAATGCAACTTCCTGCTTTTGACATTATCCGTCAAGTCATTAAAGGCTATAAAACAATTCCGATCTGTCCTACCGCTGATAGCAGAGATGCTTCTGCCAATAAAATTAGCACGCAGATCAGAAGAGTGGCCAAAGCAGCAAAATTTGTTTTGGAAGAAGGTGGTCGTCATGATTTATTTTTAGGGTACCCTTTTGTACAAGGACGATTTATTAATGGTGGTAATTTAAGAGCTCCTTTATTGTTTTTTCCTATAGAATTAAAACAGGAAAATGGCAATTGGGTTTTACAATTGCGTGAAGACACTGAAGTCACTTTCAATAAAACACTCCTATTAGCCATATCACATCATAACGGAATCTTATTTGATGATGACTTTTTGGAAATGAATTTTGAAGATTTCCCGAAAGATACTACTGCTTTTCTAACAAAATTATACCACACTTTAGAAGATTCTAATCTAGAACTTAATTTTAATCAAGATACATTTGGCGAGTGGATTAAAAGATTTGAACCACAAAACAAAGCCTACTTCTTAGAGCATTTTGAAGAAGGGCAGATGAAACTATTTTCTGAAGCACTTATTGGGATTTTCCCTCAATCTGACTCTTATCTAATGCCTGATTATGATCGCTTGATTGAAAGTGATCAAATCAAAGATTTAGAAGGGTTCTTTGGAAGTGCTGAAGAACATCTTGATGTTTTAGGTCTTAGAGAAACCTATGTTGGCAAAGCCAATCAAGAAGAAGAGTTACTTTCTCCCTATCCAATTGATGCCTCTCAAGAAAAAGTAATTAAGAAAGTAAAAGGAGGACACTCTGTTGTGGTACAAGGGCCTCCGGGTAGTGGTAAGTCACAATTAATTTGTAACCTTATTGCCGATTTTACGACAAGAGGCAAAAATGTTTTGGTCATCTCTCAAAAAAGGGCCGCTCTAGAAGTGGTTTACCAAAGAATGAAAGATATTTCTTTGGGTACTTTTTGTGCTATGGTACATGATCACCGCTATGACAGGAACTATATCTACAAAAAAATGCATGAACAGATTGATGCATTAGATAAGTTTAAAGAAGATAATAATAGTCTCGGTGCCATGCAGTTGGAAAGAAGCTTTGCTCTACTTTCCAAGCAAATCGATAGTGCAATCACACAATTAGAAGAATTTAGAGAAGCACTTTATGACACTTCAGAATGTGGAATTTCAGCCAAAGAACTGTATTTAAAATGTGATCGAAAGTTACCTCACACTCATCTAAAAGGTTGTTATCAGCAATTTGATTTAAAAGAAGTTAACTATTACAAAGATCGCTTACAGACCTACCTTCAGTTTGCTTCTAAATTGGATGATGAAGATTACATATGGAAAGACCGCATTCCTTTCACTCATTTTGATAGTAGTGCTATTATGACGATCCATGAGATTTTGGATAATATCATTCCATTCAAAAATAAAATTCTGAGTGAAATAACCGACAATATTCAAGTTGAACTTTCTTTTGATGAATGTCTTTGGATTTTAAGACAAGAGGAACAGGTTACAAAGTTTATGGAAATCATCAGCGACCCTGATGTCTATAGAATGTTCAATTCCATCATTAAAAAGAGAGGTAGAGTTCCTACACTTCAAGACTGGCAAAACCATAAAAGGGGTTGCATGAGTTCTTTTGATAATAGAGGAACCGAGATTGAAAAAAAATTAGCAGATCAAGAGCTTGGAGACGCTGTTGAATCAGTAACAATGGCCATTGGTGCCAGAAGCAACCCTGTCACATTAATGAAGTGGCAATTTTCTTCTAAAAAGAAATTTATTGATCAACTTCTCCAAAAAAACAACCTTGCAAATACTGCTAGAGGACTTCAAGACCTTCGAGACCGCCTTGAAAACAGGATGAATCTTACACATCAGAAAAATGACATGAGTAAGAAGTATGAATGGTTGGTGGAATTTCCTGAAGAATTAGAAAGTAAAGTTTGGGAAGAATGGTTTGCAGCAGGCAGAAAAGCAATTGAAGCCCGTAAACTATATACTTCATTACGATCAAGTGTGCAGTTCATTGAACTTCAAAACTATAGTTATGATGAACTTTGGACAAAAATTAATATCCTTTTCAAGACCATTCATAAAATTCCTCAAGAAAGAGTGAAGTGGGAAGACTATTTATCTCCTCTTGAAATTGAAGATATTATCAATAATAAAATTGATCTTGAAAAATTCAAAGAAGTACTAGAAGATGATTTTGATGAAATTTGTCGCTTTGATAAGTTAAAAGAATCATTTACTCCACATGAATGGGCGGCGTTTCGTATGATTGATACACACTTAGAAGGTGTACATAATCACCCCATTGATGAAGTAGTGGTCTACCTCGAAAACAGTCTCAATATAAGCTGGCTGTATCATATTGAAATGAAACATCCCGTCTTAAGGATTGTTTCGAATGGTGCGATTGAGCAATTAGAGAAAAATTTACAGGAAGCTATTCTTGAAAAAAGGTCAATCACATCGGATATGACTTTGGTAAGGCTCAAAGAGCGTACTTACGACAAAGTTGAATATAACCGTCTCAACAATCGAGTGACTTATAGAGATCTATATCATCAGGTCAATAAAAAAAGAAGTGTTTGGCCACTTCGAAAAACTTTCCATCAGTTTCAAGATGAAGTATTGGACTTACTTCCTTGCTGGCTAACCTCACCTGAGGCGGCTTCTGCTATTTTCCCTTTAGTGCCGTTTTTTGATTTGGTGATTTTTGATGAAGCCTCTCAATGTTTTGCAGAAAAGGGAATTCCGGCGATGTATAGAGGTACACAAGTGGCAATCTTAGGGGATTCGCAGCAACTTCCTCCTTTTGACCTCTATAAACCGCGATGGGAAGAAGATGAAGAATACGATCTAGATCCCGCGTTGGAAGTCAACTCTCTCTTGGACCTAGGAAAGCAGTACTTATCCGAACATTATCTTCTAGGACATTATAGAAGTCAAACCTTTGATCTAATTGATTTCTCAAACCAACACTTCTATAAAAATAAGCTTCGATTTATTCCTTATTTCGACCAACTCGATTCTAGAGAAAATGGTATTGAGTTTATAAAAGTAGACGAAGGCGTATGGAAAAAAGGTATTAATCAGGAAGAGGCCATCAAGGTGGTAAAATTGGCAAAGCGATTGGTCGAAAGAGGAGAAAAGAGCATTGGCATCATTACTTTCAACCATAAACAGCAAGAGTTAATTCAAGAAATTATGGATCGCTTAGAGATCAATTGGCCTGAAGAATTAATTATTAAAAACATTGAAAATATACAAGGTGATGAAAGAGATCATATTATACTTTCTGTAACCTATGCTCCTAATGTAAAAGGTAAAATCAACTTACAATTCGGAACGCTGAGTCAAGAGGGCGGTGAAAAACGCCTGAATGTAGCAATTACAAGGGCGAGAAAGAAAATGTATGTTGTGAGTAGTATTCTTTCGCATCAACTCAATGCTGAGGAAAGTAAAAATGAAGGTCCCAAATTACTGAAGAAGTTCCTTTATTATGCCAAGGATATTCAAGACAATGGATATCAACCTTCAGTACAGCAGAATCATGCTTGGTCATTTGGTAAAACACTGAAACAGGCCATACAAAACAGCCATGAAATCAAAGAAATGATTCCATTTGCAGCCTTAACCATTATGGACAAAGAAGCTCCAATAGGACTGCTAATGACCGATGATGAAGCCTATCATCAATTTATTTCAGTAAAAGAAGCACATGGCTACTTTCCTATTGAGTTGCAAAATAAACACTGGACTTACCAACGATTCTATAGTAGAAACCTCTGGAAAAATGGTAAAAAGTTCAGAAGTGCCGTTCAAGATTATATTGAGCTTACAGAAAACGGCCGCTATATGGAAAGTAAGTAAATGGCCTCAAGATGAACTTTAGATGATATAGATTAAATTTCGGACAACTCTCAAAATTTAATTCACTCATAATAAGAGAAGTGTAAATTAATAAATGTACTTTTTACGTATAAAATATTATTTATACTATTTTATTTAATATATTTACTGCGTTGAGTTAACAATATATAAGAGAAAGAACCTTTCTTGCTACTTTTTCGCTATATATCATCTAAACTAAAACGAGAGGCTATGAAGAAAGCATTAATTATACTATCAATGTTAGTTTTGCCACTTATGACAATGGCCAATGAGGTAATTGTTAAAACAAAGAGCAAAACGCCAAAATATATTTTAGTAGAAGGAAAAATGGTTAAAGTAGGTACTTTTCCAAAAGGTCATGTATTGAAGATCTACAGAGATCCAGAGATCGTTGGAAAAGTGGAATACAAAGCGAAAGTGAATTATCACAAAACAGATTGTGGCCATTTAATTTCAACTAGAAATTTCCAGAAGCATTAAGATCGCATTAAAACGTGTATAAATAAATTTTCACATCTTGTGGAAACTAAAAAGTCACTAACCTGCATTGGTTAGTGACTTTTTTTTTATCTTTTTCAAAACGCTTCACGGAGGCTGTACAACAACCTTGATTTGCCTTCTTTTTACTTTCGTACAAGGCTTTCAGCATTTTTAATAACTTACTCTTCATTGACTAATTCTTTCAACATTTTAATGGGTACCACTCCCTGAGCCTTTTTATTAAATTTCCCATCAACATAACCAATGTAATAAGGAATCGTTTTCATATTGAATTCCTTTGCAACTTCTGGAAGTTTTTCAGGGTTTATCTTGATGACCTTTGCTTTTCCATTCAATTCAAATGACAAGTTCGAAATTGTTCCCTCCATCACACGACAAGGTGGGCACCATTCCGTAGAAAAGTTCAAGATTAATTTATCTGTTGTATTCATAAAGTGATCTAATTCACTTTTAGATTGAATTTCTAAAATGTCATTTGGAAGTGTAAACATTCTGAGATTACTTCTTGTTATTATGATGAGTTCAACAATGATTGATACAAAGCCTGAATTAATTGATAATCATATGTTCCATTGAAATAGGATTGACTAGGTATCGAAATATGAAAATCAATAAAATAGATTATCTATCAATTTGATTTTACACTATATTACGTAAATATAGATCCAAAGTTAAAATAAGTGGAGGGTTAAAGAAATATTTCGATATTATTATGAATGAGAAGGTCAGTTTGTCATACGTCATGAAATATTGTCATATTCTCAAAAAAAGTATATACAAAAAACAAGGCCCGTCATGGACGAGCCCCGTTTCAATTTACACCCAAACTTTAAACACTATGAAAATTGATCTATCCCTTAGGATAGAAACTCTCAGTTCTTATATTAAAACACTCTATATTAGAGCATTAGAATCACTTTATAAAGGATACTTACTAGAAGTATTTTGTATCCTTTTCTCTTATGACATTACAAAGGTGCTTAATCTTTTCTTAAGAAAAGTTGACTGTTATCATCATGATTTTATGATAGTTCACTGTTTTAAAAAAAATTAAAGAATAAATGCATCTCTTATTATTTTATAAAAAAGTAGAATAAACTTATTTTTCGCACAGGGTTTGATTTAATTAGTGAAATACTAGTGCAAATAAGAATTATAGGAATAGTGGAAAAAGGCTATTCCATCAATAGTTCTCTTACAAAACTTAATTTTTACTATCTAATTATGAAAAAACAATTCATATCAATGGTAGCTGCTTCGATGTTAGGTGGCATCATTTCAATAGGAACTTACACAACATTTATTCAAGAAGATCTTAATGGTCAAAAAATACAAAGCGAACAACCAGTTACGTTTACAAAATATGAAACTACAGCAGCAAGGCCTGAATATAGCGTACCTGATGGGTTGAATTTTGTAAGTGCGGCTGAGAAAACAACACCAACTGTAGTTCACATTAAAACCTATGCAGATGCTACTGCAATGAGAAGAAATACACCTCGCTTTTTCCATGACTTTTTTAACGATCCCCGTGCGGAAGGTGGTCAGTTAGGTTCAGGTTCTGGAGTTATCATTAGTGAGGATGGTTATATTGCCACCAATAACCACGTAGTAGAAGGATCATCAAAAATAGAAGTTGTTTTAGAAGATAAGCATACTTTCACTGCTACATTGGTAGGTACTGACCCTACTACTGACTTAGCCTTATTAAAAGTAGAAACAGATGAAAATTTACCTTTCTTAAAGTTTGGAGACTCAGACAATGTAAAAGTAGGTGAATGGGTATTAGCAGTAGGTAACCCTTACGAGTTAACATCTACGGTGACTGCGGGTATTGTCAGTGCAAAAGCAAGAAACATTAATATCTTAAGATCGAAAACTAATTTAGCTGTTGAATCTTTTATTCAGACTGATGCAGCTGTAAACCCTGGTAACTCTGGTGGAGCATTAGTGGACTTAAACGGTAGCTTAATCGGAATTAACTCGGCGATTGCATCAAGAACAGGTTCATTTACGGGCTATTCTTTTGCGATTCCTTCTGAACTTGTGAAGAAAGTAATGGAAGATTTGAAAGAGTATGGCGCTGTTCAAAGAGCATTGATTGGAGTGCAAATTCAAGATATTGATCAAAAAATTGCTGATGAAGCTGGATTAGAAAAAATTTCAGGTATTGCTGTTATGGGTGTAAATCCTCAAGGTGCTGCAAGTGAAGCTGGAATTGAAACAGGTGATATCATTACAGATATTAATGGTGAAGAAATGAGTACGGTTTCTGAGTTACAAGAATATATTGCTAGAAAAAGACCTGGTGACGTTGTAAAAGTAACAGTAAACAGAAATGGTAAAGACAAATCATTTGATGTAAAGTTGAAAAATAAAGAAAATACAACTGATATTGTCTCTGCTCCTAAAAACTCAGCGGAAGCTATTGAAGCCCTAAATGCTGAAGTTCAACCTTTATCTGATAAAAAAGCAGCTGCACTAGGTATTAATGGCGGTTTAGAAATTACTAAACTAGATCCTAATAGTAAATTAGCGAAAGCAGGAATACAAGAAGGATTCATCATTATGTATGTTGATAGAGAAGCAGTACTCTCTATTGATGACCTTGGTACAGCTTTAAGAGGTAAAAGTGGAGGTATCTTATTAGAAGGTATGTATCCAAATGGAGAGAAAGAATATATTGGATTAGGACTTTAAGGTATTATATTTGCAGAGTTGTTGTTAAAAAACGCAACAACTCTGTTTTTCTTTGAAACTAATTCTGCTTGTTAACATAATTATTCAAGAAAAACCGTTTAATTTGCATTGTAATGGTGAGTGATTCACATAACACCGTGTACTAATTTAAAATTCATTACAATTATTTTCATTCATTAACGTTTTTAATGAAACTTTTTACCCCCTAGTTCACGTTTATAAGGGTGTAAGCAACGAAGAAAAGGTTGTAACAAAAAAGAAATTCGTAATAGAAGGGAATAATTAATATTTCGTTCGATTTACAAAAAGAACAATAGTTTGCTTTAAGTAATGGGGAAAGGGTTTAGATTTTATCTGATCCCTTCTTTTTTTGTCTAAACTTTTTTAGAAGTAAAAACGATAGGTAAATCTTATCCATTTTCAACAGATAAAAGAAATTCCAACTACATACTCCCCGTTGTAGCATAATTCATCACTATCGTAAACATTCAATCCGCCTTACTATAAACAATTATCGGATCTACTTTCAAACTTCCTTCTTCTTCACGAAATATCTCACTCCTTTCATCAATCTTCATAAAAACATAAAAATCAAGTATTTATAAATAGAAAGCAGTCTTCCTCCAAGAGAAGAAGACTGCTGCAAATAAGAGTTTTTATATCGGAACACTATAAATCACATATTTCTATTTTATAGGTATATTTTTTAGTATGAAGTCGTTTGTTATACAGCAGGTACACCCGCTGCTTGATCTTTTAATGAAGCATTAAAAGCTTCTAATTTCTTTTGTTCTTCTACGGCTGCTGCTTCGTCTGCTGCTGAGAACTTGATTAACAGTCCTAAGAAACCTACTGCAGATACTACGAAACCGAAAGTGAAGAAAGCATCTTGTAATGAAGCTCCTGTTCTTAATAAGTACTGAGCATAAAGTACTGCACCTACGTTACCACCAGCACCCACAATACCAGAAACAGCTCCTAATGCTTTTCTATTGATAAATGGTACTACTGAGTAAGTTGCTCCCTCTGCCATTTGTACAAATAGTGAGAAGAATACCATACTTAAGATTGCGAATTCTAATACGTTCATCTGAGAGAATAGTAATAATGCTACACCCTCTGCGATTACTACGTATACTAATATTTTTACTCTACCATTCAATCCTGAGTTTTTCGCGAATCTATCAGCGATCCATCCACCAGTTGAACGGGCAAATAAGTTCATTGCTCCAAAGAATAATACTACAAAACCTGCAGCTTCTTGGCTCAAACTAAATTTCTCTTGGTAATATGTTGATGCTTTACCTGTTACGAATAATTCCATTCCGAAACATCCAGCATACATTAAGAATAAGATCCAAACTCTTTTGTCTGACGCAGCAGCTAAGAATAAGCTCTTTTCTCCTTTCTTTACTTGTGGTCTTTCCTCAGGAAGATCATCATAGTTTCCTTTAGGGCAGTCCGTTGTATATTTCCAGTATAAGTAAGCTACTAATAACATGATTGCTGCTGGTACCCACATTGCAATTCTCCATGACTCTGCTGCTTCTGCTAAACCAAATGCTGCTACACCTGATGCGATCAATGGCATTGTAGCGTTTGTAACACCACCACCTAAATTACCCCAACCTGCAGTTGTTGCATTGGCAATACCGATCACGTTTGGAGCGAACATTACTGAAGTATGGTACTGAGTAATTACGAATGATGCACCAATTACACCGATAGCTAAACGAGAAAATAAGTAAGTTTCCCAAGTATTAGCGAAAGAAGACCCTGCTACTGCAAATGCACCAAATACCAAAAGGTATACATAACTTTTTCTTGGTCCAATTTTATCACAAAGGTTACCAATTCCCAATCTTGCAAAGATTGTCACACCTACTGAAGCAATAAAAGCAAGCGTTGCTTGTTCTTTTGTTAAGTTTAGATCCGGTCCAATAGTAGACTTGATCAAAGGTGCGTGAGAGAACCATCCGAAGAAACACAAAAAGAATGCGATCCAACTCAAATGAAATGTTCTCATTTGTATGCTACTAAAGTCAAACAAGTTGATACTTGTTGCTTTTTCGTTTGATGTCATGTTAGGCTTCATACCACTAAGTATTTTCACGTTGCTATATAATAATTACACAGCAATACTACGTATTTATACTTACTTTTCAAAAACATTACGTATTTTTTCCATAAAAAAAGACTACTTCACCATAAAGTAGTCCTATAATTACGTAAAAACATATTATATTTTTAAGCTTCTTCTAAAAGTGTGTTATCATTCACTGCACCTTCTTGAGCCTGTTCTTTCTCTTCAATTTGCTCTGCTTCAATTTCACGTAAACGCTTTCTTACTCTTGAAACTTGGGTTTTTCCTACTCCTGTAAGATCTGAGATTTGATAGGTCGTTAAACCGTCTTTCAAACCTTGAATTACCTCTTTGTTTCTTTCCATCCAGCGTTCAATGTTCATTTTTCTTCCCTTCTTACCTCCTTTGTACTTTCCTTCTGCTTTAGCACGAGCAATACCTTCTACTGTTTTTTCCTGCATTTGATACTCTTTCATATTAATCATCGTTTCAAATGCTGAGATCACCGCTTTCAAAGCTGCAGCCGAATTTCCGTCCTCTAAATCAAACTTATTAATGATTACATTGGCATTGGTTTCAAGTAAGGCCTTTAAACCATCCAAGATGTCTTTAGGATTATCACCTAATCTATCAATATCTTCGATATATAATGTATCTTCTGCTGTAAGCGTTGTCAACAATTCTTGTGCCCTAGGGCGCTCTATAAACGGTAAAGTGACAGGACATTTATCAATATATGGTTTACCTTTGATCTTTGCCTGCTGTTTAAATTTCGATTGTGCAACTGTAGATACGCGTATATATGTTATAACTGACATGTTTACTTGTTATGCTAAAAAATGATTGTACACACTTTAAAGTAAACACATTTTAAGATAAAAAAGCAACAATTGAGGTCAAATAAAAACCAAAATCAAACTAATATACTAAAGTTCAGCTATCTA
The DNA here is from genome assembly GCF_014534745.1 of Flammeovirga sp. EKP202. Taxonomy (GTDB): domain Bacteria; phylum Bacteroidota; class Bacteroidia; order Cytophagales; family Flammeovirgaceae; genus Flammeovirga. The sequence goes on along the minus strand of NZ_JACVVP010000034.1, from coordinate 8,828 downwards.
GAAAGAAGTTATGTTCTTTGATTTCATTCTTTAATTTATCAAGTTTTACAATTCCTAAGCGTTTGCCTTGAGCGATTAAAATGCCTTCTTTCTTAAGAGATGAAATCACCCTAATCACTTGTTCATCAGTTGTACCCGCAAAATCTGCAATTTCTTTTCTTGACAATTGAATATTTAAAAGTGAATTCGTTTGACCAAACTTTCTATTCATATATAAAATTGCATCAATCACTTTTTCACGTACGGTCATTTGGGCAATCTTACGCACTTTATTCTCACTTCTGTTTAGTTCTTCAGCATAAAAAAGCATCATATTGTAAGATAACTGAGGTACTTTTTGCAACATACTATTAATAACTTCATTCGAGAAATTACATAGCATTATATCCTCAATCGCTACAGCACTGATATGATAAAATTGCCCCACTCCAAAACCTCTATGCCCAATGATTTCTCCATCCTGACATAACCTCACAATTTGTTCTTTTCCATTAATACCTGTTTTGGCTACTTTCACTTTACCTTTATAGATAAAATATAAGCCATGCACGGGAGCTCCTTCTAAAATAAAAGGTTGGTTTTTTTTGGCTCTCACCATTAATTTCTGCTCTAAATAAGGAATCGCCTCTTCTGTAAGACAATTTTTTTTAATTAGGCACTGTTCATTATGACAGCTTTTACAGTCGATGCTAGAATTCATTTGTGAGTAGTTTTTCCGTTTAAGTTTAAGTAAATCTACGTAATTTTATTGTAAAAAGTAAATTCCAATATACAAAAAGGTCAATCTCTCTACCAATAGATCTCGAATGTTTTTTTATAAACATTAATATCATAACTTCAGTTAAAGGTAAAAGTTTAGCGCTAATGGAATCTGTAAAAACATATAAAAACGTCAATAAAAGGGATAAAAAGCTGAGTTTTGGCATTTCAAAAATGGAAGAAATATATGATAAGCGAAAAGGGAAAAAAGACGATCCACACCGCCATGACTATTTCACATTAGTTTTTACAGAAAAAGCAAAAGGAGAACATAAAGTTGACTTTAGGTCCTACCCCTTATCAGGACAGCAAATCTATTTTATCTCCCCCGGACAAGTTCATCAAATTATTGAAGAGGAGAAGTCTTTTGGTTTTGCTATCGTCTTTTCATACGACTTTTTACTACTCAATAATATTCCCCTTACATTTATAGAAGACCTCAACCTTTTCAATGATTTTAGTGAAACTCCTCCATTAGAACCTAACGAGAGTGATTTTATAACAATTCAGAAATACTTAAGTGAAATGTACACTATTTTTCATTCTGAAATGTCCTATAAACAAGAAGCAATAGGAGCACTGCTCAAACTCGTCCTAATTCTATGTAATAATGTTTGTTCTCTTCCTCAAGAGGATATTAATACGGTAAATACTATTTTCAGAAAATTCAAGCAATTAATCAATCAGCATTATAAAACAGATCATCATACCAACTTCTACGCTGAGCTTTTACATATCAGCCCTGATCACCTTAATAAAGTAGTAAAGCAAAACAGTGGAAAGTCTGCCAAAGAACATATTCAAAGTAGAATTATCATTGCGGCTAAAAGAATGATCTATTTCAGTTCGCTTAGTAATAAAGAAATAGGACATGAATTAGGTTTTTCAGAACCAGCAAATTTTAGTGCTTTCTTTAAGAAGTGTGTGGGTGTTTCTCCTTCGCAGTTTAGAAAGATGGGTTAGGTATCTGGAAAAAATACATTTTGCCGTGCACCATGAGGTTGATTTACCTCCTACTCATAGTTTTAACTATGGTGCAAGAAACATCTCATTATTTTTATCATAGTACCTAATAAATTGTAAACGAAAGTATCGTCAACTTTCAAATGACATTTCAATAAGCTTTAATGAGCTACTTTCAACCTTCTTTCTTCTTCATTTTTCCATTGATGAAAAACGAAGCAAAAAATCTAGGCTGTGAAGTCAAAAGCTAACTTTCATTCCTTTCGCCTAAATGATTTTTAACTCGCTCTGCTCAAACAAGAAAATCATTTTTAACGGCTCAATACATGAAATTCTTAACGCTTTTCCCTTCAATGCCGGGAAAATACTACCAAACTAATAAGATTGGAGTTCCACTGTTGGGAATGTTTCGCAGTCATCTACTAAAATGCAGCGTTGTAGGGATGTTGCATTGCAACGTCCGCCGAACCACCATACATAACTATTTACTATTCGTACTAGAATCTTATATAAATTAACGAAAATTTAGTTTACAATGTAATAAATACCATATCACTAGTCCCAAAACTTTTATCATTTTACTCAATCTCGGATTTTCATAAGTTTTTCACTTTTTCTCATATTCCCTGCCTTTGCTATTCTTCCGTCCTTTGTAATACATCAAAATCAAAAAAAGTCATGGACAGAAAAAAGTTTATTTCCACTTCTTTAAAAGCTGCTGCTGCGAGCACTGTTATTCCTTCAATGGTCAAAGCATCTAATGTGAGACTTAAAAACTCTGATTATGACAAATTGATGGAACAAGTTGGATTTAATCATTTACCAAACGAAGAAAATAAAACTATGAATACTGTATTACATAAATCCGATACAAGAGGACACGCCAATCACGGATGGTTAAACTCTCACCATACTTTTAGTTTTGCAAATTATTATAACCCTGAAAGAGTACATTTTGGTGCTTTGAGAGTTTTGAATGATGATACTGTTGCTGAAGGTAAAGGTTTTGGAACTCACCCTCATGACAATATGGAAATAATCTCTATCCCGCTTTCTGGTGATTTGGAACATCAAGATAGTATGGGAAATAAAGCTGTAATTAAGCAAGGAGATATACAAGTGATGAGTGCCGGAACAGGAATCTATCATAGTGAATACAATAAAAATAAAGATAGAAATGTAGAGTTCTTACAGATATGGGTATTCCCTAATGAAAAGTCTGTAGCACCACGTTACGATCAAATCTCTATCGGTGATATCTCAAAACCAAATCAACTGAATCAAGTACTTTCGCCCAATAAAGAGGATGCTGGAGTATGGATTCATCAAGATGCTTGGTTTAGTTTAGGCGATTTTGATCAAGACACTGATCTATCTTATGCATTCAATTCCACTGATAGCGGCGCTTACCTTTTTGTACTAGAAGGCAATGTTACTGTTGATGGTCAAGAACTTGAAAAACGCGATGGTTTTGGTGTTTGGAATACGGATCAATTGAACATTAAAGCGGAAAAAGGCACCAAATTATTATTGATGGAAGTGCCGATGACTGTTTAATTCAATAAAAGAAACCCACTTTTCATCGGAGAAGTGGGTTTACTATTCAATCAGATTAAATTTTTAAGCTCAAATACTTCTATTTAGTACTAGAATAAAGCAAGTCACACAATCACGCTACTTCTTTTACTTTAGTACTTATCACTACTACATTGTAAACTAAATTACCGTTAACTGTCAGTCTGTATTTCTACTAGATTTTATAGGGCCTACTTTCAAACTTCCTTCTTCTTCATTTTTGTCTTGAAACAAAAAAATCAAGGCTTAGAAATCAAAAGCTAACTTCTATTTCACTCGCCTAAATGATTTTAAACTCGCTAAAGCTCGAATAAGAAAATCATTTTTAACGGCTCACTCCATGAAATTCTTAACGCTTTTCCCTTCAAGGCCGAGGAAGATACTACTAAATGATGGTCTGATTACATGTCAAAAGACAAAGGTTTTATAATAATCTTCAAAAATACAGTTCTGTAGAAAAATTGCATTGCAACGTCCTCGCGAACCACAATACGCTACCATTTATCCTTCATAAAAGCAACTACATTAATCAACGAAAACTTAGTTTACAATGTAATTACTGCTTTGATAAATGGGGTTTGATTTCTGACTATAAATTACATTCCTGGGCCACCGCCCATCATGCCTCCTCTTCCTCCACCTCTCATTCCACCTTGTCCGCCTCTTCCGCCAGGACCTCCTTGTCTTTGATGTCTATTTTCCTGCATAACAGTAAGGTATTTTCGGTATTGTTTCTTCTCTAAAACTTCTTGTACTTTTTTATTTCGAGCTTCCACCAGCCCTTCCATTTTTTCACGATCTTTTTGTTTCATGACTTCATGGACATCGTTGAAAAAATCGACATGAATATCATAAACGCTTTTTCTTTGCTGATCATCCAATTCTATTTTCTCTTCTAGCTTTCCTAGTATTTCTACGGCCCTTTCTTCCGCTGTCAATTTTTGTCTTTGTGGCTCTTCCTGAGCATATACTTGAGAAAGAAGAAACATTAAAATAATCGATAATGGTAATTTTAAATTCATTTTTTAATACGTTGAAATTTTGTTTGAATTATCTTAAGCATCCATTTGCTTATACTAATAGAAAGGGGATATTGATAAAAAGTACTCATCAACAATTACTTTTTAAACCAACAGTATCTTTTTTTCAACGAACGATACTTTTTTGTACTATTTTGACATTTTCAGCTCCTTTTGTTTTTAACCTAAAATAAAGCTACTTTTCAAAGCTAAAATAATAGAGCTTATTTTTATCACTTATGAGTTCAACAACTATTATACTAACATTACTAAGCTTCAGTATCATCGGCGTCCTTATTTACCTTTTGATTTCGAATGCTAAAAAGAAAGAAAATAGCCAAAAACTTCGCCTCAAAAAAAGACCCTTCCGTGATGAATGGAAGGCTATTTTAAGGGAGAGTGTTACTTTCTACAATGAAATCCCTGATTCAAAAAAAGAAGAATTTGAACAAAGAATTTTAAGGTTTCTCGACACCATCACTATTACTCCTATAGCTACCGAAATTGAAGATCTTGATCGGTTATTAGTTGCGAGTAGTGCTATTATTCCAATTTTTGGTTATCCCAATTGGGAGTACCCCAATCTCAACGAAGTCATTATTTTGGAGTCCGATCTCAATGACACCGAATTTGGACAACAGTTTACTGATGGTCATGTTTTGGGTATGGTCGGTGAAGGTAAATTGAAAAATAAGATGTTGTTATCCAAAGGTGCTTTAAGAGAAGGATTCCGAAATGATAATGATAAAAAGAATGTGGGTATTCACGAATTTGTTCACCTGATCGATATGGCTGACGGTAAAACAGATGGCATTCCTGAAGTTTTACTTCAAAAAAGTTATACGATTCCTTGGATGAAGCTGATGCAAGAGGAAACCGAAAAGATCATTAATAAGGAATCGAGTATTGATGAATATGGAGCTACAAAAGTACAAGAGTTTATCACTGTAACATCAGAATATTTTTTCGAAAGACCACAACTTTTAGAAAAGAAACATCCTGAACTTTATAATGCATTGGAAAAGATATTCAATCAAGATATGGCAGAACAGGAACGAAACTATTTGAATAATTTGGTGGAAGAAAAAGAAATTGGACGTAATGATCCCTGCCCATGTGGGAGTGGCAAAAAATATAAAAAGTGCCATGGTAAATTCGAATAATTTCTTCTCTTAATTGCCTATAAGTAGTAAAGGATCAAAGACAATGGTCTCTGGGAAAACTTTTACTTTTTCCCCTTTTAAAAGAGAAATGATAGAAGATAATACCAAAGAAGAGCAAACAATGGATGCATTATGTAATTGAGGGTCATGTTCTGGTGGAGCTGTTTTGTATTCTTCAAACTTTTGTATTGAAAAATTACTTAGCTCAGTACTTTGGCAAATGTGATTTAATAACAACCCTTTTAAAGCTAAAGCGTTTTCTGTTTTGTAAAATGATCCCCATTCCGGTGTATTTTTATTGTTAACTATTAGTCCACCTCCAAATCCCAAGTTAATTGGAAACAACTCAATTTTTTCATGCTTCTTGGCGATTTGATGGCAAGCCAAAAAGACGGGAGAATCAAAATCAATAGAATTAATCACAAAATCAGCATTCGGTATCCATTCATCAAGCATTTTTTCATCCAAAAAAGTAGAGATAACCTCAAGATGAATAGTGGGATTAATAGATTTCAACCTCCCTTCTAAAGCAGTAACTTTCATCTCCCCTACTTCAGCTAACGTGAAATTTTGTCGGTTTAGGTTACTATTTTCAATAGTATCTCCATCTGCTATAATTATATTTCCTATACCTGTTCTCACCAAGTTTTCTGCAATGACACTACCCATTCCTACACCACAAAGTAAAACGGTAGTGTTGAGTAGTTTTTGTTGAAGTTCCTTTGGAATAAAAAAATGGTTTCTGTTAAAGTTCATCATAATAGTATTGAAGAGGTTGTTATTAAAAGCCTGTAACTGCATATCACCAAACAGCTTGTCAATTTCTTCATAATTTAAGCAAATTTCCTAGAACAGAGACACTACTAAAAATAGAGATGGTAGCCTAAAATCCATTCTTCGAAATTCAATCTCTAACTAAACGTAAAGAATGATCGAAAAAAGGAAAGAGAAAATCCATTTATATCTACACTAGTACTTAACTTTGAGTCTAGAAGTTATTTCAACTAAAAGTAGACGAAGCGACAACAAATTCAATTTCATGGAAAAAACAATTTTATTCGGAAACGGCATCAATCTTCTTTCTCAAAATGCTCTAAACTGGAATAGTCTTTTGGAAGAACTGAAAGAAGCTCGAATTTTTGAAAATGGAAATTTACCCAACACGTTGATTTTTGAAAGAATTGTTTTAGAAAAAGACAAAGTAGACTTAAAAAGTGCTCATTTAGCAGAAAAAAATATTAAGGATAAAATTGCCGTCAATTTTAGAGAAATCCCTACCAATCCTTTTTACAAAAAACTATTTGAATTAGGATGTAAAAACTACATGACTACCAATTATGATTATGCTTTTATAAAGTGCTTGGATGATACTTTTGAAATCAAAAATAATAGTACTGAAGAAGCTTACAACATCAGAAGGAATACTTCTATTTTAAAAAATAATAAAGAAGTAACCAAGATCTGGAATATTCATGGTGAGATTAACAAGCCCACTTCAATCATGTTGGGTTTAGATCACTACTGTGGTACTATTGGCAAATTGGATGGTTATTTGAAAGGCACTTACGAGTTCATTCAGCATAAACAAAAAATTAGAGTCCAATCGCTATTCAAAAAGGTCAATGAAAAAAAATATGATGGCTACTCATGGATAGAATTATTTTTTACTACTGATATTCATATCGTGGGATTATCCATGGATTACAGTGAAACAGACCTTTGGTGGGTACTGAACAAGAGAGCTCGAACAATGTATAATGGCAGAAAAAAACTCATTAAAAATAACATCTATTTTTATACTGACAGCTCAATATCAAAAGAAAAGGAAGAGCTACTTCAATCATTCAAAGTTACAGTTGTCAAAGTTCCTGTCGTTAATCATAATTGGGAAGAGCACTACCACCATATTCTTGATCAAATCTAATATTCGATCATAAAAAAAGAGGATCAAGTGACTAGCACCTGACCCTCAAATCACTACTTACTATCGCTTTATTATCGATTTTCTTATGCTCTTTTCTCCGTCTGAAAACTGAACAATATACTGTCCAGAATAAAGGTGGGAGATGTTCAATTGTATATGATTACTATTGAATGAACCTTGGTATACTTTTCTACCACTTGAACTGAATACGTTTACCTCTACTCCATGTGACCAATTATTATCTAAATCCACCGCAAAGATACCGTTACTTGGGTTAGGGTAAATTTTAACGTCCAATTGTTCTACAAACGTGCTCAAAATAGAAGTGGACTCATGCGTGTATTCAAACTTGACTTCATCACTTGATTTTACTGCCGTGAAAGCACTGATGTAATAAGTATGTTTTCCTTCAGCAAACTGTCTTCGATCTCTGAATACATTTGTATTTTCATTCGTGGTACCTATCAGTACTTTTTTATTAGAAGATGAATCAAAATAGCAAATATGGAAACCTTCTTCATTTTGAGAATTATCCGTCCATGATATTCTTAAATAATCATCAACCATTGTTGCACTGATTTGAGATGGAGCTTGAACTATTACACTGTCTTGTTCAGATTGATTTTCTCCATCTGGATCTGAATCCGCATCATCTTCATCGTTATCGTCCTCTTCATCATCCCCACTTATCGGGTCTTCATCAGAAGTAGTGTCATCGTCGGAATCGGAATCGCCTTCATCGGTATCGTCCTCTTCATCATCTCCGTTTATTGGGTCTTCATCGGAAGTTGCATCATCGTCAGAATCGGAATCACCTTCATCGGTATCATCCTCTTCATCACCTCCGCTTATTGGGTCTTCATCGGAAGTTACATCATCGTCAGAATCAGAATCACCTTCATCGGTATCGTCCTCTTCATCATCACCACTTATTGGGTCTTCGTCAGAAGTAGCGTCATCGTCGGAATCAGAGTCACCCTCATCACTATCGTCCTCTTCATTGTCGCCACTTATTGGATCTTCATCAGAAGTTGCGTCATCGTCGGGATCAGAGTCGCCTTCATTAGTATCCTCCTCTTCATCACCGCCGTTTATTGGGTCTTCATCTGAACTAGCGTCATCATCGGAATCAGAATCACCTTCATCAATATCGTCCTCTTCATCGTCTCCGCTTATTGGGTCTTCATCTGAACTAGCGTCATCGTCGGAATCAGAATCACCTTCATCAGTATCGTCTTCTTCATCATCACCACTTATTGGGTCTTCGTCAGAAGTAGCGTCATCGTCGGAATCAGAGTCACCCTCATCCGTATCGTCTTCTTCATCATCCCCACTTATTGGATCTTCATCTGAACTAGCGTCATTGTCGGAATCGGAATCATCTTCATCACTGTCGTCCTCTTCTTCATCCCCACTTATCGGGTC
>NZ_JACVVP010000033.1 GCF_014534745.1 Flammeovirga sp. EKP202 | reverse complement strand
AGCATAGTAAATAATCATTATGTTATAAGTTAAACATAATGATTATTTATTCAAATCTTAGTTTTGCGACAGCCCCTACATTGGTTGCCTTTCAATTGAATTGAGTAGATAAAATTGAAAGGATACTGCTCTGTAGAGCCACAATGCCTTGTGGCTTACGAACCACTACAGAACCACATTTTCTAATCGTTTTTTATTTAATTCCTTTGTCCTTCGCTTTCTTTTTATTCACCTTAAATAGGTGGCTATTTTCTGACGTTACTTCTTTCCATCCCGCGTACACTTCATTTTCCCATTCCAACAACGCTGCCTTCATCTTTGATGCTCTTTTCGTTTCTACATCAATTTTATCGTGCTCTTCAGAAATGTCCTCTACCACATTGAATAGCTCAAATTTTCCAGAATGGTATTTTACCAACTTCCAATCCTCTTGCATAATGGCCGCATACTGATCTTCGTAGCTTCTCATAAAATAAAGGTTTCTCTTTTTCATGCTTTTACCCTTTAAGGCAGGCATCAAGCTTTTTCCTTGAATATTGCTGTCTTTGTAAGTTTGCCCTGAAGCGATTTCCATTAATGTTGGGAAAATATCGATAGTTTGAATTGGTTTTGAGTATTCTGTTCCAGCTTTTGTGACGGATGGATATTTAATCATCATCGGTACTCTTGCTCCGCCTTCCCCTAAAGTATTCTGTCTTTTTCCACCTGCTAGTGGTGTATTTTCAAAGAAACTCCCTTGGTCTGAAGTGATGATGACTACGGTATTTTCGTCCATCTTCAAACGTTTTAAGGTCTTTAAAATAGTTCCTACAGATTTATCCATACTTTCTACCATGGCGTGATATTCCGCATATTTTGGTGACATGCCTTGATCAATATATTTCTGCACCAATTCTTTTTTACCAATATGAGGTCCGTGTACGGTATAGTACCAAAGGGTCATCATAAAAGGTTGCGGTTTATTATAATTTTCCAAGAAATGCACTGCTGTATCGGTCATGACTTCCGTAAGGTAAACGTCCGGCTGATCGTTGAATTCTTGGTAAGCATTTTTGTCTTTAAAGAATGGTGCATAATAGCTTTTGGGGTGACCAAAATTGCTGACGCCTATTTGCTCATCAAATCCTTGGTGAATAGGGTGAAAAGTTTCATGTCCCAAATGCCATTTTCCTAAAAAGGCATTATAGTAGCCATACTCTTTCAGCTTTTCTGCATAAGTTACCTCTTCCAATGGCAGCCAGTTTCTTGATCCTCTTTTGGCTGGATCAATCGACCATAATCCAAACTCTTTTGTATTACTACCATCAGGCATTTCATGTCCAATATGACGAGGCATCTGTAAACGTGCCGCTTCCTTTCCTGTCAATAAAGATGCTCTACTCGGACTACATGTTGGAGTAGGAATATAAGCTCTAGTAAACTCTAAGCTTTCTTTTTTGAATTGATCTAAATGAGGTGTTACGAATGATTCATTTCTATAGCCCACATCTGACCATCCATAATCATCCACAAACAACAAAACAATATTAGGTTTCTCTTGTGCCATTACTGGCGATATCACTCCCATACATAGAAGGAAAATTAATTTGATTTTTTTCATTACCATTTCAGTTTATTATTTCCTTACAAAATTGAGGGCAAACTGTTGTTTTAGATGTGTATCAGCATGTAAATAGTGTATCTATAGGTGTATTTACAAAAATTTTTAAGATATCATTTCTACCCAATATGTATCCATCAAACCAAAGACTTTAATTCTAATCCTTTTTAGGATTTACTTTCAAGCTTCTTTCTTCTTCGCTTTTGTCTTGAAACAAAAAACTCATGGCTTTGAAGTCAAAAGCTAAATTATTCTCTGATTACAGATCAAAAGACAAAGGTTTTTATAATCATCTTCTAAAATTCAGTTCTGTAGGGACGAACTGTATTAAAAAGCAAATTTATATTTAGAATGTATTACGAACATCATTTTCTGTTCTCAAAGAAATCACTATTTTCGCCACCAAACTAATAACAGTGTATTCGATGCGTATTTTTATACCCTATCAACTGCACTGATTGTATCTAACTTAAAACTTCTTTTCATCTATTTAAATTAAAAAATTATATGTTCCAAAATCAAATCAGTCAATAAAAACTATACTTTTTAAAAACAGCTTTCGCAAATAGGAGGTATTTCATGAAAGCACATCAACAAGAAACTACAACAAACAAAGTTTTATCATCTCTCTTCGAAAGAAAAAATTGCAATACATTAATATTTATTTCATTACTTAATGAAAATTGGTTTGTAATATTCCTCTTTTTTAAGCGAAAGAGTTCGATGAGCTTATTTTTTGTAACCAATTTGTTGATCTACTAAATATACAAACATAAGTAAAGTGTCATACGATATTTCACTACAACTAAGTCATAGGTCGTTGACATTATTCTACTACAAAAAACTTCAACGAAAAATCAAATGAAAATACATTATTTGACTTGCATTTTATTGCTATTCAGTAGTGCTCTAAGTGCACAAACCATTATGGGTAAAATTATCGGAGCCAAAAAAAATGGTATTTCAGGTGCTAATATTGTCAATAAAAGTACTGGTTATCATTCCCACTCGGATCAAAACGGGGAATTCCAATCCAAAGATTGCACACTTGGCGATACACTTCAAATATCTATGGTGGGTTACTACACACGTCAAGTAGTTTTGGAGGACTTGAATCAATCACTTACAATCCTTTTAAAAGAACAAGTATTGAGTTTAGAAGAGGTTAGTATTTCATCTAAAGTTGATGCTCACCATATCTTAACTGATGTGGATATTCAAACAACTCCTGTTAATTCCTCTCAAGATATATTAAGAAAAGTCCCAGGAATTATCATTGGACAGCACGCAGGAGGTGGTAAAGCTGAGCAAATCTTTTTGAGGGGTTTCGACCTCGATCATGGTACAGATATTAATATCACTGTTGATGGTATGCCCGTTAATATGGTCTCTCACGCACATGGTCAAGGGTATGCTGATCTTCATTTTGTGATCCCGGAAACTGTAGAAAAAATCGATTTCGGAAAAGGTCCTTATTACCAAAATAGAGGGAATTTCACTACGGCAGGTTATGTAGACTTCAGAACTAAACAGCGATTGGACAACAGCACTTTGAAGGTAGAAGCTGGACAGTTTGAGACGTACAGGCTATTAGGGATGTTTAATCTGATGGAAAGCGAAAAACAAAATGCTTATGTCGCTACAGAATTTCTTTCTACTGATGGATTTTTTGAGAGCCCTCAGAATTTCAATAGAGTCAATCTATTAGGGAAATATACCAGTCAACCTACAAGCAACGACCTTTTAGGAGTCACATTTTCTTATTTTGACAGTAAATGGGATGCCTCAGGGCAGGTACCTCAACGTGCTGTAGATTCTGGTTTGATTTCTCGTTTTGGGGCCATAGATGATACAGAAGGTGGAGCCACTTCAAGAAGCAATATTCTTGTAGATCATACCAAAATCATTGATGAAAATTCATCCATAACAAGTAAAGTTTATTTCAGTAAATATGATTTTGAGCTGTACTCTAACTTTACTTTCTTCCTTGATGACCCTGTCAATGGAGACCAAATCAAGCAAAAAGAAAGTAGAAATATTTTTGGAGTAAGCAGTGAATACAATAAATCTTTTACTACCAACTCATTCAGCGGAAGCTGGCAAGCAGGCATTACATTGCGTAATGATCAGAGTATTGACAACGAGCTTTCACACACTGCCAACAGAAAGGAAACGTTAGAATATATGAAACTTGGGGACATCAACGAAACCAATGTTGGTGCCTATGTGGGGACATTTATTGACATCAATAAATGGACTTTCAATCCTTCGGTGAGAGTTGATTATTTCAATTTCCAATACAATGATAAACTCGTAACGGCTTACCAAACATTATCAGAGAAAAAGGCCATTGTCAGTCCAAATTTGAATGTATTTTATAATGCAACCAACGAGCTTCAACTATATCTAAAATCAGGTAAAGGGTTTCACTCCAACGATAGTAGAGTTGTTGTCGCCGAACAAGGTTCAGAGATTTTGCCTGCCGCATATGGTTTTGATTTAGGATATATCTGGAAGCCCACTCCTAAAATGCTGTTGAGCATGGCCTATTGGTATTTGTACATGGAACAGGAATTTGTATATGTAGGTGATGCAGGTGTTGTTGAACCTAGCGGAAAAACAAAGCGTCAAGGTGTGGAATTAAGTTACCGTTATCAACCTTTGTCATGGTTGTTTTGGAATGTGGATGTCAACTATACACATGCCCGTGCCATTGATGAGCCAGAAGGAGCCAATTATATTCCTTTAGCACCTGATTTCACATTTATCACTGGTCTGAATTTTCAGTTTAAATCAGGAATATATGGTGGTATTAATATTCGTCATATCAATGATCGCCCTGCTAATGAGGACAATTCAATTACAGCTCACGGATATACAGTAACCGATATGAACTTGGGGTACAAAATGAAGAAAATGAGCTTCGGAATTCAGATTCAGAACCTGTTTGATGTTGAGTGGAATGAAACACAATTTGCCACTGAATCTAGATTACAACATGAAACAGCTCCTGTAGAAGAAATACATTTCACGCCGGGTAATCCTTTCTACTTGAAAGGGATAATTCAATACAATTTCTAAGACAGTATATTGATTTTACATAGTTAAATAATAGCGTTCTGATCATCAATTAGAGGATTGGAACGCTATTTTGATAATTTATTCAACCTGTTTTAAGACGTTACACCTACAACAAAACCCCACCACTAAAAAGCGATGGGGTTTAATCTACTTATAAAACCAAGTTACTGTCTTGCTTCTACTTTTCTCAATTGGATATTATCCAAGTAGAAGTCATGTAAACCGTCTAACTTCATATCATTTTCTTTGAAGTTCATTTTTATTGCTCCGTATGCAATTGTCTTCAAAGAGATTCTCTGTCTTAGTGTTACCCACTCACCATATTTCATATTAGGGAACTCACTGAAATCCCAAGGTACATTGACAAATACATCTTGATCTACTGTATCATCATTAGTAGAGATGTTTGTTCTGATGATATCAATTGTACTTGATGCTTGAGGAATGAAAACATCAATGGACATCTCATATTCACCTTCTTCTAATGCAAATGAGTTATTGGCTTTCGAAGTATTGAATTTATGGGACCTTGTTCCAGACCCGTTCAGATCAAATGAAAAGTGCATACTTGCGTTTCCTGTAGAAGCGGTTGTTGTTACTCTTTCGATTTTTTCTGTTTCCTTTGGATTCTTTAAACTTACATACCATCCTAAGGCCTCGTTCGGTGTTTCTTCAGCTGCTGCCGTTTCAAAACCAGACATTGGTACATCCATATAAGAAACTACACCATTCATTGCTACATTTTCGGCAATGAAATTTGATAATGGAACTCCTAAAGCAGATTGAATTTTGTCACCTGCATACCCTACAGTAATATCATCTGAGTTAAAGTAGTTTTCTACAAGGTAGATTTCTATTCTTTTGTTATTCCCTTCTGCCACCTTAACTTCTGAAATTGTTGCATTATCCGTTGAATAATTAGCCTCAATATTTTGAATGCCTACCGTAAAATCATTTAACACATCAGCAGACGTGAATGAAGCAATATCATGCGATGTCTCAAAATATATGACGCCACTGCCACTGTCCATCACCTTACCTACTTTAACAGTTGCTTCATTTTGAACTTGTTTTACATCAACAGTTGCTTTTGAGCTATAATCCAATGAGGCATCTTTAAATTTTTCATGCTCTTTTCTTTCCACCATCAGTGCAATGCTTAAATCTGATCCCGTAGTAGCATACATCACCTCAAAAGAAGCTTCATTTGATGTCACTTCTGTTACACCATTATTGATTTTCCAAGTTCTTCCTGTTGACTGACCTGTAGATTGATCTACAAACGTTAATCGATCACCCTCAGAAATTTCTATTACTTTTGAAACCTCTTCCTCACCAACATTAAGGGTATGGATTGGTGTCGATAAATCATCATTTTTATAGATACTAAAAGCTACTTGCAATTCTTCCGAAGTAAATACCTCTATGGCTAAAGGAATCTGAACTATCACGTCTTCAAAACCTTCTTTGGATAAAGTAAGCTTGTGACCTGAAAGTGATGGATTATCCTGCTCAAATAATACTTCAAATGAGGCTGTTGTTGCAGTTTGTGGTGCTCCATTGTTGACTGACCATGCCAACTCCACTCCTTCAGATGCCATCGTTTTGAAAACCAAAGACGTACCATTTTCCACTGCAATCGACTTACTTTCCCCCACTTTATCTGCCTCAATTTCGTAGATAGGAGTTTCTAAATCCTCCGCTAAAAATACTTGTATGGCCGATGGTTTTGGAGGTTGTTCTGCTTTGATTACATTCACTTTCACTGGAATAACCACCTTCTCTGTTAAATCAGGATAATTTGAATCTTTTCTTTCAATCACTAACTCATGTACAGAATATTCACCTTCCGTTTTAAACACTGCCTCTACCGTTTTACCTTCCAAAGTTTCTTCTTCAACACCGTCTAACATCCAATAAGTATCTGTATACAATTCTGTATTTGTGTTATTGGTTAACGTTAAAACCTCTCCTTCTTTCAGTTCAACTGTTACCCATTGCTCTTGATTCTCAGGAATCTCTTCTCCCTCCTTCAATTCATACACTAATTGATCCGCATACATTACTGTAAAAGCCGGCAATAGTTCTGGCACAATTTGATTGACTGTAATTGTCAATGGAATCTCTATCTCCACGGTCTCATGTCCCTCTTTCGTTAATGTTAAGCTATGAGAGGTTAACGCTTCTTGTGGAGTATCAAATAATACTTCAAAACTTGAAGTAGAACCTGTTTGAGCTTCACCGTTGTCAATTGACCACTCTAAAGTTGAACCTTCAGTCGCTACGGCTTCAAACACCAAAGATGTTCCCTCTTCCAACTCTAAGTTTTCATTTTCTCCTTCTTGTCCGTCTTCAATCTCATATAAAGGAGTAGTAAGATCAGTCGATAAATAAACCTTGATACCGGCGGTTAATGGATCTGGGATCTCCTCATTTACAGTGATTGTCAATGGAATGTCAATCTCCACGTTCTCATGTCCTTCTTTCGTTAATGTTAAGCTATGAGAGGTTAAGGCATCTTGTGGGGTATCAAATAATACTTCAAAACTTGAAGTAGAACCTTTTTGAGCTTCACCGTTATCAATTGACCACTCTAAAGTTGAACCTTCAGTTGCTAAGGCTTCAAATACTAAGCTTGTTCCTTCCTCTAATTCTAAATTTTGGATTTCTCCTTCTTGTCCGTCTTCAATCTCATATAAAGGAGTAGTAAGATCAGTCGATAAATAAACCTTGACACCGGCGGTTAATGGATCTGGAATGTCTTCAATTACCTGCACATTCACGGGGATTTCTAGAGTTGTTTTAAGATCAGGATATTGTGCATCCTTTCTTTCAATCACGAGTTGATGAGTACTGTAATCACCCGCAGTTTCAAAAGTGACCGTTACATTATCCCCTTTTACAGAATCTTCCGTTATTCCATCAATCAACCAATAAGTAGATGTATATAAATCTACATTCGATGTATTCATAAAAGAGAGTGACTCTCCCTCTAAAAGTTCTACATCCACCCAACCTTGTTTGTCCTCAGGTACTGTTTCTCCTTCTTTTAATTCATAGAGGACAACATCACCGTACATTATTTTAAAAGCAGGTAATAATTCTGGTACGGCAACATTTACTTTGAGTGGAATTTCAGTTTGGATTGTAGCATCGGGGTGATCAGTTCCTTCTCTAATAAAAGTAACTTCACCGGCCAAATGCTCTCCTTCTACATTATAAGTAACGGTGACCACCGCTTCTGAGGTGTTGATCTCTTCCTGATTAC
Organism: Flammeovirga sp. EKP202; assembly: GCF_014534745.1. GTDB lineage: Bacteria > Bacteroidota > Bacteroidia > Cytophagales > Flammeovirgaceae > Flammeovirga. The sequence continues at coordinate 79,744 of NZ_JACVVP010000033.1, read as the reverse complement.
CATTCAAAACCCAAGTCCTTCCTGTTGGTTCTCCTTCTGTCGACACATCTTTGAAAGTCAGTGTCTCCCCAAAAGTAAGATTCAATACTTCCCAATCCTCTTGAGCAGAAGGGTTTATGATTTCATCCAACGTCACTGTCATGACCTTCTCACTCCCTTGGTACACTTCATATACTGGTGATAATTCTGGAATGAGGTCTTCTATTTGCTCTTGCTGTTTTTCTGTACAGCCAAAAAATAATAGAAGGCACGAGAGAATAAAAAATCGTAGTCTAAATAAGTTCATTTCGTTGCTCTATTTATGTTTAAAAATTCATTTCACACGAAAAAATTCGTTTGCAATTTGCTTTCGGTAATATCAAAATTGAGTGAAATGATTTTCTTCTTTGTGTCGATGTGTACACAATCTGTCTCCGAGAATAAAACAGACATAAACAACTGACCAACTGAATTTTAAAACTTATTATTTTTTATAAAACAATATATTTCATCTTTTTAGGGAGTCAGATTTGATGGGTTTAGGATTGGATAAGGCAAGCTATTTTCAATTGAATATTTAGAATAGTGGATTGGTGATCTTCGACGGAGTTTTTACAACTTAATGATAGCTTAGTGTTCAGCATTTTAGATTTGTACCCTTCAAAGAACTAGAAATCTTTACTTCCTCATTAAGTCATGGGTTAATGAGGAAGTGATAAACTTTATTAGATAACTTAGTTGAAATAAGATTATAAATTCTTCTTATGTTTTCTTTCAAACTTCTTCATCAACTTCAATTGCTTTTTATTCAAGTTTTCGCAATCACTTAAATACCAATATACTCCCCTACTAATCAATAAGTTTTCATTACTAAGTTGAGGTATAAGTTTTTGATTAATTATCTCACTTTCGATCTTATATTCTGTAAGAAAATCTATTAGTAGATTGACCTCTTGGTAATTATCAAATTTGATATAATCCAATAGTTGTGGGGTAAAATGATCTTCTCTAAAAGTTGAAATAATGACTATTCGTCTCAACGACATATTGGTTAGATGCTGAAAAAGGTCCAACTTCTGCTCTGCATCAGATAACTTTAAAAGCGACCTCATTTCTCTACCTGTCAAATCATTGGCAACTCGACGGTAGTAAGACCAATATTGTTCAATCTCATAATCCTTTTCCGTAATTGTTTGTAAAGCAAATAGAGGTACACTTGGATGATTTTTCAAAAGTATTTTTTGAAGACTTTCCTCCGTTTGTTCTTTTAAGCTTCTTTGGCGAATCGTTTTTTGAATTTCTGGATGATTGGCCCAATGCCAAAGTGTAAAGCAAGTTAAAGTTGCCCCTTTCACTACATCTTTTTTTCCTACTATGGCTTTTGTAGCTCCAGAATAACCATCTACCTCTTCATCATCTTCAACATAAATATCATCCTTTGTTAAATCAGACAAAATAGACACGTTATCATTTAGAATTCGGTCCAACTTATTATAATCCTTTGGAGAAAAAGACATTGTTTTTCCATCTAAATGCTTTTCCAAAGATTGGTTCTCTGGGATATTAAGGGCTAAAAAGTTACCAAATTGATCCCATTCCAAAGTCACCGTGATAATCTTGCATTCATTTGTATAACACATTACAGAAGCAACCTTTGAAGAAACTTTACCTGTTGTTTTCTCTACAGTAAAAGTCAATGTTTGGTCTTCCCCTTTTTTTAATCCGGGATGATTCAATGTTTTTTCGAAAGTCGTCGTATTGTCTTCCTCTTTTATAAAAGGAGATATAATTCCACAAAAAATAAACGATAAAATAATGTATAGTTTGAATGCCATAATTGTGAGTGCTTTTCGTTTGCCATGTTAGATACAAATATAAAAGGGATCACGGATAAATCTGTCATCATTAAATGGAGAAAAACCATTTCAATAGATTAACTAGGGGGACAAAAGTAACATTAATACAACCCAATATCAAAATGAAGTACTGATGTGTAATTATCCCCTCTTTTTTATTTAAATGTATTCTTCTGAAAAGAGAACCTGATATCATTTATGAATAAGAACGTATTTCATACAAACGAATATTTTTCGCTCCCCAAGTATCTTTCAGTTTCAATCGAATTGCGGTAGTGGAAACTTTATCAAATGAAAGTTTTATCAACCTTGTTAAATTATCTTCGACTGCTGCTACCCTTTTCCATTGTCCTTTTACTCTTGCTTCCAGGACAAAAGATTTTAATAATTCGGGTGGAACGGCAGTGACTTGTTTCGCATTTTTTGCAGGATTTTTATGCATCATCATATTTCGATTTACATTGGTATCGGCTTTCAATTCTACCTTGGATATGGATACACTTTCATTCCATTCCAATTGTAATGAAGCATTCTTTCCATCAGATTCCCAATGATGTACCTCATCTACTTTATCTCTTCCAATGCCATCCACTAACAATTTACAATTGCCCGAAGAAGTAGACGAAGCTGTTATGCTGTCTGCTCTTTTTGCCAAATCATTTTTATCATTGGCTGGCCTGTTGGGAATGTAGACATCATCTCTGAGTAATTGTTCTTGTAAGGATTGAATATCTTTTTGAGCTAATTGTCTTGGTGACCATTTTTTGTCAATACACATCTTTGCAGCGGTACCAATAGCCTGCCCCATCAGACCACAAGTTGCTTGAATTCGTGTGGAAGATAATGCAACGTGAGTCACCGAAACATTTCTTCCGGCAAACATTAAGTTGTCGATATTTTTTGAATATAAAGATCGGAAGGGTACTTGGTATACCTCCTCAAATCGTGCATGGAAGTAGGATGGCGGTTCACTTGGATTTTCAATTCCGCCAGGACAGTGCTCATCAAAAGACCAACCACCGTAAGCCACTGCGTCTTCAAACTGTTTGTTGTTTTCCATTTCGGGTTGACAAAGAATATGATCCCCCATAAATCGTCTCGATTCTCTTCTTCCCGGAACAGAACCTACCCAATCTAAAACAATGTTCGCCGACTCAGGAAATTCACCGGAGTTTTTAATATAATCCCAGACACCATGCATATACCCCAACAACTTATGACGATTTTCTTCATAGTCTGCAATGATATCATATTCACTTCCTAATTCAACCCACCAAAAACCTTCTTTCAAATGTTTGATCTTTCTTTTATTCATTTTTTCCGCTTCATACGGAATCATAAATTTAGGTGGGTAATACTTGACAGGTCTGCCCATATCTTTGGTAATCATCATCACCGAGGCACCCATCTGCCAGCCGTCTGCTTTATCAGGAGCAAATGATTCATTGAATTCGTCTTTTCCTTCACGTCCGGTTCTGTATTCAGCACCCGCTTGAGCTGCCATCAGCCCATCCCCTGAGCAATCACAAAACATCTTCCCTTCTACTGTAAAATAAGTTTCAGTGCTTGCCTGCCAACATAATATATCTGTAATCTTGTCATTTTTGGTATTGGCATCCAATGCTTGAGTGTTAAGCATTACATCTAGATTTTCTTCCCTAGTCACAAAATCATATACCACATGATCCCAAACAGGGTAAGATTCTTGAGGGTTATAATGCCAATTTTCTATCAAAAGTTCTTCAACAATTCCCGTCTCCCTTTCTATCTTATGCTTATTCTTAAGGTGCATCACACCATTAACAGTCACCCTTATTTCTGAAGAGGCGTTTCCACCCAATACCGGTCTATCATTGATCAAAACTGTTTTCGCACCAGATCTTGCCGAAGCAACTGCTGCACAAATTCCCGCAATTCCAGCTCCAACTACTACCACATCATAACTTACCTTTTTACTTCTTGATGGAACTCCTTTCTTTCCTTCACCGACTTGATACCAATTATCTTTTTCTCTTGCGGTTGAGATACTATTGATTTCCTTTCTTTCTTTTGCTTCCACTGCTGAAATTCCAGTTCCTGCAGCTATTGTTGCTAATGTTGTTTGTTTAAAAAAATCTCTTCTTTTCATTTCATTATGCTTAAAATAGTTCAAGGCATATCAGCGAGGTAGAAGCATTCACCCTGCATGTTTTGATAGTTTAAACTAAACTTCTAATTCATACATTCTACATCTTTCACTTCACCTTTATCACCTTCATAATTTTTTGTCCTAGTCTCAATACAAATATTCATAGTTTCTATAAAAGGGATGTGAGTGTGAATAATTAGTTTGTCTCTTTAAATATGGAAGTGATTGAAATTCATATGAAGAGCCATAGAATATGTATGTTGCCATTCAAAGCGTCTATTTTTAAGTTTCCTTCTCTTCATTTTCCATTGATGAAAAAACGAAGTGAAAATCTACTTGAACAAATGTTTAAAGGTATTCGTGCTCTAAACCTACTTGAATTTAGAGGTCTGCGTTTCGATGATTACATTTGTAATAGATAGAATTTTTTAAACCTTTAAATCATCAACCTCATATAGATTAATATTGACTTTTTAGACTCCTACAATTGATAATTGCAAGGTATTCTACCTATTCTTCTTCTTATTCAAATGACATAAGTACCTGTTCAAAATTATCTATAGCTTAAATGTATAGACAAATACACTTATTATACATTGAGATACAAAAGGTATTTACAGGGCCAAATCAGTATTAAAAAGCACGTTTTTTAAAATAAACCGCTGAATACTCGCCTTATACGTACAATTTACATTTTATGGAAGCGTAGATACACCGAATAAATCATTAGGCACAGTGAAGCGAAGATACGCACATTACCTTTAGAAGGTGATTTTTTAAGGCCGAGTTTATCACACACAATTTTTACAAAAACTCCTATTCAGAACATATTTGGGAGCTAAACTTTACCGTAAAAGTCCTTCATTTAAGTGATAAAAAATGAACTTTTAAGTATTAACAAAACAATAGATTCATACACTACAGATGTTGGCCCTTACGAAAAGAAAGATACCCAAAATGCTCTAACAATTGGTTTATTGAAATGAATAATGAAACAAATGAAAAGTAATTTTACAGTATTTAAACTGCTAGACTATCGCCTTTTCTTTCTGATGAGCTTGCTACTTCTCTTTATTAATGTAGACTCAAATGCTCAATCGAGACAGATTTCGGGTAAGATCATAAGTGCAGATGACAATTTCCCTTTACCTGGCGTAAATGTCAGAATTAAAGGTACTACACAAGGAACAGTTTCTAATTTTGATGGTGAGTACTCTCTCTTGGTAGAAGAGGGTGAAGTATTGGAATTTAGTTTTATCGGGATGATTACTCAATTTATTCTTGTAAGTAATCAAAGCAAAATTAATGTATCCCTTAAGGCTGATGTTAAAATACTCGATGAAATTGTGAAGATTGGTTATGGTGAGCAGAAAAAGAAAGAGGTTTCGGGTGCCGTAGCTCACGTAAAAAGTGAAGCATTAGAAGCCTATATTTCTGGTGATGCTACACAAGCTTTACAAGGACAAATTGCAGGTGTGAATGTTACTACTTCTGGTTCTCCAGGGGCTGATGCCGTCGTACAAATTCGTGGTGTAAGTACAGTCTCCGATGTAGCCGGTGCAACCGAACCTCTATATGTTGTAGATGGTATTCCTCAAAATGAAAACCCTCGTTTAGCTCCTTCAGAAATTGAATCGATGGATATTCTGAAAGACCTTGCTTCATGTGCTATCTATGGTACTAGAGGGGCTAATGGTGTAATTCTTATCACTACCAAAAAAGGAGAAGCAGGTAAATTAAATGTTTCTTTAGACGCATCATATGGTATCAAGAATATTACCTCAAGTATTGCATTAATGAATACTCCTGAACAGGTTTATTTTGATATGATTAAGGAAAGAAATAGAGGTGCAAATGATTTTGATAACTCTACAAACCTCCCTATTCCTAGAACCCCAAGTATTTTCCAAAATAATACAGATTTATCCAAGGTAGTGATCATAGACAATCAGCCTACTCAAAACTACAATATTGGTATCAATGGTGGTTCAAAAGGATTGACATACAATTTAACGGGTGGATTTTTTGACGATAGAGGTCCTCTAATCAACTCCGGCTTTTCAAGATACAACGGTAGAGCTGGTGTAAGATACGATAGAGGAAAATGGAATATCTCTTCTTCTATTGCCATCGGTTCAGAAAAGATTGAAAGAACAAGTTCGGGGTTATTGACGCAAACAATCAGATACGACCCTTACAAGCCGGTATTAGATCCTAATAGTAATCAAGCATTGATTGATATAGGTGGAGGTGCTTCTGTTACGAATAGTGTATTGGAAACTATGCGAATGGAAGATGTTGCAGACAGAGATCGTATGCAAGGAAATATCAGTGCCGCTTTTGAAATTATTGATGGCTTAAAGCTTAATTCCAACTTAGGGGTAAGTAACGTGAGTGAGTTCAGATATAGATTCAAACCTTTTATTGAAAATTATGATGAAGATGGTATTCTCCAATCAGACCCTGCCACTTCTTATGTCAGTAACGAATCATCGAGAAGAACTTCAACATCAGCTGATATACGTTTGTCATATCTTAAAAAACTGGGTAATCATAAAATTTCAGCCGTTATTGGATCATCTTATGAAACACATGGCCGCACTAGTTTTTCAGCTCGAAAAAATGGTATAGTCGATAATTCTATTCGAGTACTGGACGGTGCTGCACTTGCTGCATCAGCTACAAACGGTTATAATTACACATACAATATCATCGGTACTTTAGGACGTATTACATATGATTATAAGAGTAAATATATGATCTCTGTAAGTGGTAATTACAACGGTAACTCCAAATTTGCAAGTGATAAAAAATGGAAATTTTTCCCTTCAGCTTCAGCTGCTTGGAATGTATCTGAAGAACAGTTCTGGGAAGGGATGAGATCAGTCGCCAATAACTTTAAAATCCGTGGTTCCCATGGTCAAGTAGGGGGACAAAGCTTCTTGCCTTATTCCGATCAAGCTACGATTCAAAACGGTTTTGATTACCTCTTCGGAGCGGGTGGTTTCCCAACGCTTTACTTTGGTTCTGCACAACAAAACTACGCCAATGGGAACATCCAATGGGAAACTTCTATTCAAAACAACATCGGTATTGACTTAGGGTTACTTGATAATAAAATCATAATTACTTCTGATATCTATCATACTCAAAAGTCTGATATGTTATTCCCAATTCAGTTACCGCCTTCTTCTGGTGTAACGGGAGCAGATTCTAAACTGACAATGAACATCGGTAACATGGTCAATAAAGGTTTTGAATTAGCCGCTACGGTAAAGGGTAGAAAGAAAGATTTTAATTGGAGCATGACGGGTACTTTTACTAAAAACCAAAATGAAATCACAAGTCTAAATGCTGATCAATTTATTTATACTACTGACCCTGGTTTGATTAATGGTGCAGGTGCATCTTCGAAAGTAACAGTATTTTCAGAAGGTTATGAAGCAGGTGCCTTTTTCTTATACGAAACAGACGGTGTTATCAAAACGGAGGAACAGTTAAGAGCTTATCAGGCAATCAAGCCTGATGCTCGAATGGGCGACTTGGTTTATCGTGATACTAATAATGATGGGACTATCACTGATGAAGATAGAGTATACATGGGCTCCGGTTTCTCGAACTGGGAAAGTGGTTTTATTGTCAATATTGGTTGGAAAGGTTTTGATTTTATGATGCATTGGTACGCTGCTATCGGTCATAAAGTAATGAACGGTTCTAAAGCAATGGCTTACTCAGAAGGAAGACACCAAGATCAAGTGAACACTTGGAACAGAGCTAATCCTAACTCAGATACTCCTGCGTGGAGAGGAACTACAAAAGAACACGATAACTTCAGAGCATACACTGACCTTTGGTTAGAAGATGGTTCATATTTACGCTTGAAAAACATTCAGATAGGCTACACACTACCAAAAAGAGTAACGAAGCGCTTGGGTATGACCAATTGTAGATTTTATGTTTCAGCACAAAACCCTATCACATTTACAAACTACGAAGGTTATGATCCTGAAGCTGCCGGTAATGGTGTTTCTTCAAGAGGATTGGATAAAGGAAACTACCCGATCTCTGCTCTTTACCTTACAGGCTTTAAGTTGAACTTCTAGACCATTGAAAACAATGAAACTGAATATAAAAGAATTATTAAAACACGGTTGGTATGCAGTATTGTTTACTTCATTGATAGGCTGTTCAGATGTCTTGAATGAAGATAACCCCAATGCCAAACCGAAAAAAGACTACTTTACATCACTTTCTGAATCAGACAAAGTACTTACTGCCACTTATTCTGCTTTATTGAATCATTATAATCTCAATATAATGGAAGAAGCTTGGCGTTCTGATTTAGGGTATCCTTCCTTTTCTAGCGGCAGACCAGCCTTGAGTAGCGTTGGTGAAGCGTGGTATTTTAAATCATATACCAATTCTCAAAAGGAAATCAATAAAAAATGGGAAGCACTTTATATTGGTGCATTCAGAGCCAATCAGTTGATTGAAGGACTTGAAGGCCGTTTAGCTGATCAAAAGGATAATGAGATTTGGATACTTCAAATGGCACAAGCTCGATTACTAAGAGGTATTTTTCACTTTTGGGCTTATCAGACCTTCAACAATGGCCGAATTATTATCAGAGATAAAGTTCCTGTTGAATTAGACGAATTCAATATTCCTGTTTCTTCCAAAGAAGAAGTTAGAGCGTTTATCTTAAGTGATTTTGAATACGCCTATGAAAACCTACCGGCGACATGGGGTTCGGCTGCACAAGATGAGCTTTCAGCGGGAAGAATGAATAAAGCGATTGCCACAATATTTTTAGCCAATCTTTATTTCTTTGAAGCCCCTGCCACTGTTGATGGGGATGCCATAGAGCCTGATTACGAAAAGGCCCTTGCTTACTATCAAGAAATCATGAATAACTACAATTTTGCATTGGTAGGCGATCCTGAAATGATGTTTACTAGAGCTGGTGAGTTCAATAGCGAAGCCATTTTTGAGGTGATTTATGACGACAACTTAAGACCCGAATTGGATAAATTTGATGAGCAATCACCAAGTAACCGATTGGCAAGATACAATGCTCCTGGTATTAAAGGGGGGGCAAGATCAATGACACCTACCGCTTGGTTGGCTTATAAATACAAAACAGAACGTATTGATCCTTTAGATAAAAGAAATACAGGAACAGTGATTGACCTGACTACTAAAGAAGAAATTGAAGTGATCAGAGATATTTCTTTAAGAGCATCAGCAAGTGTCGCTTTAGTCAATGATCTTTATACTGAATACTATAGATCAGGAATTACGCCTGTTTCTGCTACTTTCGGTAAATATGAATTTTCTTATTTCAAGAAATACACCAACCATGATATCGTCACTTCAGAAGGCAACTTGCCGAAAGGGGCTTGGTATTCTGGAAAAAACATTACCATTCACCGACTGTCTGAAGTATACCTTAACGTAGCAGAGTGTTATTTACAAAAGGGAGATGTCACTTCTGCTCTAAAATACATCAACGATGTAAGAGCAAAATGGGGACTGGTACTCCTCGGTTCTTCATCAGTGGGAGAACACTCTGACAGAACTTATGATGAATTGGATTACACAGTGGATGCTTTAATGGAGCACTTAATGTTTACTGAAAAACCTCTTGAGCTTTCTGTAGAAGGGCATTCAATTCGCTGGATCGATTTGAGAAGATGGGGTAAAATTAGTGAAGCTTTCCAAAGAGCCTCAAATGAAGTGTACCATGCTATTCAATTCCAATTTATAGACCCTACAACTGGAAATAAGGTCAAAAGAAACAGAGCGGACTTACAAGTAGGTTCAGACCCTAACAACAAAAGTATTGATATCATCGATTGTGTTGACGCTTACAACAACTACATCCCTGAGCTACACGACTACTACCCTCTTCCGCTTGAAGAGATTATTTCTAATCCTAACTTAGGTCAATAAGTACAATGAGAAAATTAAAATTTATCTATATCAGTATTCTTGCTTTGTTAGTTTTAGGCTGTAACAAAGACAATGAAAATGAAATCCCTGCCTATTCGGATATCTCATGGTATACCGAAGCGGGAGGTTTCGCACACATCAACTTAGCCAGAGAAGTGGGGCAATCCATTTCCTTTATGGACTTATCTCAAGGTATCTACTCTCACGAGTGGGTACTGGATAGTGGCAACTTTTTTATTGAAGGAGATTTCCAAAAAGGAGATGATCTTACACAATTTATCGTTCCTAACAGTGGCCTTTCTTCGGATGCTTACAACGTAAATGTCCTGTTTATGGAAGAAGGCCTTCAAGGTGTAAGGCTTTACAACAAGTTTTACCATCCTGTAGAATATATCGGTTACAATGGTACTAGTCATGAAGAAGCCGATACACTAACGTCTTACATGGATGAAGAAGGAATGTGGGTCATTGATACCACTTTTTATGTGGACGTATACGGTGTTTTAGAGCCAGAAGTAATTATTGAAAAAGATGGTGAAATGCTGGTTCACATAAAAACGGATTCAATTATTTATATTGAAAATGGAGAACAAAAAATCATTACAGATCAGGATGAAAATATTGAGTTCCCAACTTTTGATGTTGAGTGGGGTGAAGTGATCACCTACAGAGATGTTACTTCAGCAGGCCGACCGGATAGCAGAGCATGGACTTTCCCTTCTAATACTTCTGTCAACGGTTATGACAATGGTGGAGATAGTAATCTTGATCCTGAAAATGCTGTATCGGTAGATTTAATCTTCGATTCTTTTGAGAAAAGTGGAGCAGGTAGCCTAGAAATAGAACGTTCTGCAGAAGTAGTCGCTAGTAAAGTAAAATTAAATTTACCTTTTACTTTCAATGTCATTCCTCCTGCTTTAAAAGCTGATTTCAAAGTCTACCATAGAGGGGTAGAAGTTTTACATATTGATGGAGATAATGTCCCTAGTGATGATGTCTCTACATGGATCACACTGGACATTGCTTTAGATGATGAATTGATATTTGAAGATCTTACTCCTGAAATTACTGCTTTAACAAGAGAATGGAATTTTGTAAGTGGTGCGAAGTCCGGTACTACAGGTACAGCACAGACAGAGACGAATACGTATTCTGATATTGTAAATGCAGCAAAAGTTGGCAGCTTTACCGTCTCAAGAACCATCAATAATGAAGAACAAACTTCAACGAAAATCATTCCACTACTCCTTAATGTTACATTAACACAAGATGGTGATACAGAAGTATTGGGTGATATTACCACAACAGATGAAATCAGTAACACTATTCTTTTTACTAGTAATGAAGAATTAAAAGATTTTGAGACTACCGTAATCAATGATTTTAGTGTGATAGGAACCGATGTGAATGGTGCTCCACTTAGTATTAATATTACCTCAGTAGTTCTGAATCCTGATAATAAAAAAGAAGTGGTGATCACAGTTGACAATGACATCTACAACTCTGACAATCTTCAATTGGCTTATACAGGAACAGCCATCAAATCAAGAGCAGACATTCCATTAAATACATTTGGCCTACCGGTTATCGGTATCAATAATGCCGTAGAGGTTTTAGATGAAGCATTCAAAAGCTTTGAAGAGTACAAAGGAAAAGCTACAGGTGGCGCTGCCAAAGGTTGGATTTCTTCACATGATGGCGCTCCAAAAGATACACGCTACTTTTATTACCAAAGAACAGATTCCAAGGCTTCAGAGGGAGACCATAGTATGATGTTCTTTGCGGATTATGATTTAGCGACTATTGCAAAGGATAAAAAAGTAGAAACTTCAGTCAGTGAAGGTCATATCCTAGATGTTCCAGAAGGCGTTTATGAAGTATCATTAGATATCTACGCTGAAGACGGGGCAATCACTTCTCCACTCAATGAAAATTTTGAAATTAAACTGACAGGTACAACTACATTGAGTTACAAAATAGACTACAATGCTTTACCAAAAGGAGAATGGACGACCATCAAAATCAGAAATACATTCGGGCCTAGTAATAGTGCCACAAAACTCGTACTTCAATTCGACAGTGAAGTAAGCAGTTCAGGAAATGTACATTTCTACATCGACAATGTATCGATGAGAGGTCTAAAAACAAGATAAAAATCTACCCCACCATAAAAGTGTTTGAAGGTGGCTTGAGGAGAAATCCTTGGGCTACCTTTTTTAACTTCTTGCAGATCAAGCACGTTGTAAACTAAATTATCATCAACTTTCAATCAGCCTTTCTGCCAGCATTTATAGGATCAACTTTCAAACTTCCTTCTTCTTCATTTTTGTCTTAACACAAAAACGAAGCAAAAAAGTCAAGGCTTTGAAGTCAAAAGCTAAATTTCATTCCTTGAGCCTATTAAAAGGCTAACTCGATCAAAACTTCATCGTTTTGAGATGCTCAAACAGCAAAATCATTCTTAACGGCTCAATACATGAAATTCTTAACGCTTTTCCCTTCAAGGCCGATTTAGATACTACTAAATGATGGTCTGATTACATGTCAAAAGACAAAGGTTTTATAATAACCTTCTAAAATGCAGTTATGTAGGGTCGTTGCATTGCAACGTCCTCGCGAACCACAATACATTACCATTTATCTTTCATAAGAGGAATTACATTAATTACGAAAGCCTCGTTTACAGTGTATTAAGCAATCTTAAAATCATTTAAGTGAAAGGAGTAAAATTTAGCTTTTGACTTCTAAGCCTAGATTTTTTGATTCGTTTTTTATCAATGGAAAAATGAAAAAGAAGGAATCTTGAAAGTGAGACAAAACCACCCAATCATCACATGATGACCGAGTGGTTTTATTTTTTTATCAATCTCTAAAATTATTATTCTATAATTATTTTTTCAGTTTGATAAACACCATCTGCAAGCAATCGGATAATATAAACTCCCACTCCTGCTTGGCTTAAATCAACCGAAGAAGTAGCAAAAGACTGGTAAATTTTCTGACCTTGTAAATTGAATACTTCAACACTTCCAGCTTCAGATGAAGTACCCCAATCAATGTGTATGAAGCCTTGACTTGGGTTAGGGAAGATTTTTATATTCAGTGATGTTGTCGTTTCTAACTCGACATTACGCCTTCTTGTTCCACTTGAAGAAGATTGGATCTTGAACTGCTGCCATTCTGAAACTCCATCACTTGTGCATAGCATGTTATTACGGAGATACAATGCATTACTCCCTTTGATTGCATAAATATCATTTCCAAAATCCTCTAACGTAAACTTCTCCCAAGTACCAATTTCAGTGCGGGTACATGTCAGTTCTTTGTTACCATTTTCTGAACTTACATACTTTCCATTACTTCCTTTGAAGGAAACCGTTCCATCAGTATTTTCAATCATTTCAAATTGCTCTGTTGCTCCAACTGTACTCACAATGGTCAATTTTTCCTCATCTGAAGCACTGATATAGCTAAAACTTCCTTGATTTTGAATCGAAACAATGAGGCTTGAAGGAATAACATCAAATGTACAATTATCTTCTTTTAAGTTAGAATCCCACGCACCCCCAACAGGACGAAGTGCTACTTTCAATTGATAAGCTGTTCCCACTGGCCAATCTGTATCTTGATTTACGGTTAGTGTCAATGTTCCTGTTCCTGCCTGTACTGTTTGGATGGAGTTCGCTAACCAAGTTCCATCAGGTTGATGTACAATGGCCAATATGTCGTTTTCCGTTTCAGAAGCATAATTCACTGACACTGCCAAGTTATTGCCTGTATTGATAGGTGCTGGGCAATTCACTAGACTTATCGCATTTTCAATGGCCGATTTGACTTCAAACTTAGTGTTTTTCTCATCATAATTGGTGTCCCAAGCCCCACCTACTGGTCGTATAGCAATTTTCAAATTATAATCTGATGCTACCTCCCAAGCTGTTGGTGGAGTGATCGTTAAAGTTACATTTCCTTGGCCTGCTTGAACGGTTTGTACTGCATTAGTTAGCCAAGTGCCATCTGGTCCGTTAACAATGGCCATTACATCATTTTGAGTAGCAGAAGTGTAAGCTAACGTCACATCAAAGCTCTCGCCTGTCACGACTGAGGAAGGTGGATTGACAAATGCTACAGTATTCGTTGGGTCAGTACCATCATTACCACAATTAGGATCAGGAGTACCCGTTTCAGACCAATATTTCTGCGCTTGAGCTTCTGTCTTTTTCTGGTAATTCCCTAAAACAACAACTGAACTTTGTGCCATTACAATTTTATCAATTTGATAACCATGTGAACGCCCGCAAATCTCCATTGTGTAAGTACCAGCAGTTGGGAATTTTACATTTACCCAATTATGATCGTGATCAAACTCTGCTACTCCATGAAGCCAAAAACCAGGATCACTTCGTCCATAAAACTTGAAGAAATCTGAAGTGGTTTTACCCCCAATAATCGCAACGTCGCCTAAAAATCTCAACCAAGCATCATTACTCAAATCAGTACCTTGCTGTCCATCAACTTTGCCTCTTTCTTCCTCGTTTTGACGAACAAACCATTTAAAAGTGTATGTTCCAGGTGTATTAATTTTAAAGCTATACGTTATTGTATTTGCTGGATTTTGGGTGTTATAACTATTTGGACCATCATAATAAATGTATTTTCCACCGGATGCATATTGCTCATCTGTACCCAGTTTCCATGCTCCTTTTAATGGAATTCTTTCCGCTTCAAACACCATCAAACCTCCTGTTTCATACGATTCAATTGCAGGACAATAATCACTATCGGGAGCATCACTTTCAGTAATACCATTTACGAATTGCGTCTGTAGCTTGCTTGGATTACCATCTTGATCTCCATACAACAAAAACCATATCATGCCTGCGTCCGAAATATCTGCCTTACTTTTGCTATTGACATTCATTCTGTCCCATAAAAAATTCACATCCGTATCAGCATGATCTCTCATCCAAGTCCACTGTGAGTAATCGTTTGATCCATTGATGTTATTTGTACTCCATCCTTTTGTCAAATTGCTCGATTGGTTTTGATCTTTAATGCGTATAAAATTCACCCCCTCACTTACAGGAAAATTTTGTAATACATGTTCAATTCTTCTGTGATTGACTCTTCGGATGTTATTGTCATTGTAGTTACTATGAGAGACGATATAAAGGTGATTTATCGCCGATGATTTACCATCTGCTTTTACCTTTTCTAAAGCCCTGTAGAGAAACTCAGTTGGTCCCATCGAAACAAAATACAAAGGATCATTGGCTGTAGAAATTTTGATTTGCTCGGCCAAATGATTGATCGCTGCTGTATTATTAGCAGAAACGTCGTAGAAAACAGAAGGATCAAAATTTGTGAAACGTTGCAAAGCTCCATCAACTCCTTCTTTCATTACATTTACAGCAGAAGTATGTGCCGGTGATCCTATAAAGTTATTATAAGAATAATGCACCAACTTCCCTTCTAACCCAGCATTGGCCAACATAGCCAACGCAGCTGGAGTCGCGCTCCAATCGTCTTCGTCACCTCTTTGCCAATTAGCATTATAGGTGAAAGTTCTCCCTGCGTCAGCAGCAGGAGCCGTGGCGGTTACGGTACCTCCCCATGTGTTGGGATCCGCTTGATTGTTGCCATCTGCACTTACGGCAATACGGTTATTACTATAACCGTAGCCTGTAGCAGAAAAAGTCTGTGTAGCAATGCATAACATTACTGCCATGAAAAAAAGTCTAATCATTTTTATTGGATTTTAGGGTTATGAAACTCAGGGAATTTTCCCTTTGTTCTTATGATGAAATTACGGATCACAATTTTATCTTAATATTGTCCTATTCCAATCGGCTAGACTTTACATTAACTTATCAAATCAATGATAAATGCATAACAATAACTTATCAATCAACCATTTACAAAAGTAAAGGTGGGGTAAAAAAATAGAATAAAGGGGATGAATGGTAAGTTGACTACATTGTAAACTAAGTTTTCGTTATTTATTATATTTAGAAATCAGGAGATTTCTGATGATCTAAAGGACACGAATGACACTAAGGCTTAACATTCGCGCCAGTGAGCTTTCTACCATTTTAGTTTGATAGTAATTCCCCCTGCATTAAAGGGAGTTACTATTAAATGATTGTCTGATTACAGATGAGTAATTATTAATGAAAACTTAGTTTACAATGTAGTTCCTACTCAAGTAATTTTAATGCTTTGATTTAAAGGGGAATATTGTTTTGTAAGATTCTTACTTCATATATCTTTTATTCAGCTCATTCCATTTCATCATTTACTCTTTTGAATATTTTAAATCAAAGATCAATAGGCAATTGTAAGAATGAAATAATCACAATGTCCACATTTAACAACTCCACATAGAATAGTTATGCTTTTTAATTACCTAAAAGTAATGTTTGGTTATTTGATCACTAGTTTTTCGATATAATAAGCGTCATCTACAACTAGACGAATAATATAAATCCCTGCTTCTTTTTGGTTTAAATCAATAGTAGATGTTCCTGAGGATTGAAAAACTTTCTGACCTTGTAAATTGAAAACTTCAACATTTCCTGCTTCGGAGGCAGTACCCCAATCAATTTGAATGAAGCCCTCACTTGGATTCGGGAAAATTTTTGGCGCTATATTAACATTAACGTCATCAATAGAAGTAATAGGATTCTCAGCATCGGGATCTTCTTTACCACAATTTGGATCAGGAGTTCCTGTCTCCGCCCAATATCTACCTGCCTGTGCTTCTGTTTTTTTCTGATAGTCTCCAAAAGCCACTGTACCACTTTTTGCCATCAAAATTTTATCAATCTGATAACCATGTGAACGTCCACAAATTTCCATGGTATAAGTCCCTGCCTCTGGAAATTTTAAATTCACCCAATTATGTTCATGATGAAATTCGGCTACGCCATGTAGCCAAAACCCGGGATCACTTCTTCCATAAAATTTAAAAAACTCTGATGTGGAAGTTCCTGCAATATGGACCACATCATCTAAAAACCTTACCCAAGCATCATTACTTAAGTCAGTACCTTGTTTTCCATCCACTTTTCCCCTTTCTTCTTCATTTTGACGCACAAACCATTTGAGAGTGTAAGTTCCAGGAGTGTTGATTTTAAAGCTATAAGTTAGCGTATTGGCTGGGTTTTGATTTTTATAGTTATTCGGTCCATCGTAATAAATATATTGACCTCCTGAAGCATATTCTTCATCTGTACCTAACTTCCAAGCTCCTCTCAATGCGATTCGTTCCGCTTCAAAAACCATAATTCCACCCATTTCAAAAGATTCTAGAACAGGACAATTCTCTATTTTGGGTGTTTCTATTTGTGCTATTCCATTCTCAAATTGTGCTTTTAATTTGCTTGGATTACCATCTTGATCACCGTATAATAAGAACCAAACCATGCCTGCATCTGAAATGTCTGCCTTGCTCTTACTGTCGATATTCATTCTTTCCCATAAAAAATTAACATCAGCGTCTGTATGATCTCTCAACCAATTCCATTGAGAATAATCATTTGAACCATTTACATTGTTTGTACTCCATCCTTGTGTAAGGTTTGTCGATTGGTTTTGATCTTTGATACGCTTAAAATTTACTCCTTCCGTTACCGGGAAATTCTCCAATACATGTTCAATTCTTCTGTGCTCGGCTCTTCGAATATTATTGTCATTATAATTACTATGCGAAATAATGTACAGATGTTGAATGGCGGCTTCTTTACCGTCTGCTTTTACTTTTTCCAAAGCTTGATAAAGGAATTCAGTAGAGCCCATTGATACAAAATACAGAGGATCTTCAGCGGTAGATATTTTAATTTGATCGGCTAAATGATGGATGGCAGCTGTATTATTAGCAGATACATCATAAAAGACCGAAGTATCAAAATTCGTAAAACGTTGTAATGCTCCATCTACACCTTCTTTCATAATGTTGGCAGCTGTTGTGTGTGGTGGCGATCCTATAAAATTATTATAAGAATAATGTACTAACTGTCCCTCCAACCCGGCATTTGCCAACATTGCCAAAGCTGCAGGTGTCGCACTCCAATCGTCTTCATCTCCTCTTTGCCAATTGGAATTATAGTTGAAAGTTTTGCCAGCATCAGCAGAAGGTGCCGTAGCTGTAACACTACCTCCCCATGTATTGGGATCAGCCTGATTGTTACCGTCTGCACTAATAGCTATTCGGTTGTTATTATAACCGTAACCTGTCGCAGAAAAAGTTTGTGTAGCAATGCTTAACATTGCTGCAAGAATAAAAAATCGAATCATACGAATTGGATGATTTAAAGGTTAAGGAAACTTAGGGAACTTCCCTTCGTCTCTTTATAATTAAATTATGATGATCAATTTTATCTTAATATTGTCCTATTCCAATCGGTTAGACTTTACAAAAACTTATCAAACTAGTGATTGACACCTTACAATAACTTATCAATCCTTCATTTTCTATCTAAAGGTGGTCAAAAAAATAAGAAATAGGGGATAAATGGCTATTTAAGTAAACTCCAAACGGATATTAAGTCCAAAGTAAAGTTCATTTTGAGATGCTCAATACCCATCCAACAACTGTTATTTTCATACGTAATTTCATGGATTGAATCGCTAAAAACGGAAAACCATAATAACAATCGTTAACAGATTTAATTCTATCAAGATGGTGGCATATGGGGGAAATTAAGATCTAAAGAAGGTAAAGTAAATTATTATTTTTAACCTTTTAAATTTCAACTAAATGAAATACTTAAATGTATTATCCCTATTTCTATTTCTTTTTTCTTGTTCCACAACTAACGAAGAAACTGTTGTTGATGCAGAAGCCTACAACAAATCCTTGCAACAAAGCTTCGAACTAACAGCTCCTTTGGATTCTAAAAGCGGAATGGAAGCATTTTTTGCTCATTTTAAATCACAGAAAATCGTTTTAGACGGTGAAATGAGAAGTATTACGCAAGAGGAACTCACTTTACTCTATGACCTAACGCTGGAAAAAATAGCGCTATTCGCTACTCCTTCCAATGCCAAAAAAGCGCCTACAAGAGAACAAATTAGAGACGCAATGCGTGCTGAATGCGGAGGATACATGCTTGGACTAGATTGGTGGTGTAAAGCTGCTGTAGACATCGCTTATTTACTTGGCTAATTCATTTTCTCATCAATTATTGATTGAATTTTATGTAATACAATAAAATATAGATGATAATTGATACATCTCTCAAAAACAGCTAACTAAATTAATTATTCATGAAACTACATAAGATAATAATTCTCACCTTATTGGTATCTATTGTTTTAGCCATGATACATCCTATGTTATTGATATTTGTCTGGATTTGTCAAGTGGCCTTTAACAAGAAAATTTTTTATTCAATCATTAAATTCTTAAACTAATGAAACTCTTAAGTGTACTATCACTCTCATTACTTCTGTTTATTGCTTCATGTTCAACAACGAATGAAGAAAAAATAATTGACGCAGAAGTTCACAACAAAACTTTACAAGATAGCTTTGAATTAACATCACCTCTGGATTCCAAAAGTGGAATGGAAGCATTTATTAGTCATTTTAGCACTTTCAAAATCGAGGAAAATAATCAAGTAAGAAATATTACTGAAGAGGAACTTCTTTATTTCTATAATTTAACGCTGGAAAAAATAGCTCAATTTGAAATTCCTTCCAATGCTAAAAAAGCACCTACAAGAGAAGAAATCCGAAGTGCTTTACTTAACGAATGTGGAGGGTACTTCTCAGGACTTGATGTTGCATGTAAAACAGCTGTTTGGATCGCTTACTATCTTGGCTAAATGCTCAATCAATAAAGGTAAAAGACCAAATTAGTACCTAAAAAGATAGCTAATAAAATGGAATTTCGTTGAACACAAATTCCTTGTCATAAATCCCCATTCCTCTACTTCATCAAACTGAGGAATGGGGAATTTTTGTTATTTAGTTTACAGTGTAATTAAAAATATGAAACACAAACCATTATTTTGATGTTTGTACATTCTGAATTAAATTATCGGATAACTCTAGTTGTGGAAATCATGAGATAAAGCTCTTTCTACTTCGTTTATTTAAGGAATAGAACATAGTAAAACCTATTTAAATAGTATCTGATAGTTGTCGATACTGTGAACCACAACTGAAATAATAAAGCAATGAACCGAGACATAATTGATATCAACGATTGTACTATTTTATTAGAAGAAGCAACAACCACCGAGAGTTCGCTTGTTGATGTTTGTTCGTTTGATGAACCTGTGATTGGCATTGCGTTTTATGGTGCGGGTAATGTAGGCTTGAACATAAAATATAAAGACAAATCCAAAGCATTTCAGTATACAAAAGGTATGGTCCTATCGTTTTATGCAGACGAAAACGTTTCCTTTGAACATCATGTCTCCGCTGATAAACCTTTGCAATGTGTAGTAATTGCCACTGCACTTAGAAATATCAATCAATTACCTAATGATGAAGGACAATTATTAGAAACGTTTTTAAATGAATTGGTCCACCCCAAAGATCACTACGTTGAAGGCCCAGTGTTTAATATGACACCAGAACTTTTTCAATTAGTAGGGTTATTTTTCAAAAATCAATACGAAGGGCAAGTGAAAATGATGTTTTACCGAAGTCATATGTCGGCGTTATTATCTCATTATTTTGGACAGTTGGCCAGTCAAAATGTATTGAAAGTCAATACCGATGCACTTGAAAAGATCAACTTAGCACAAGAGATTCTATTATCTAATTTAGAAAATCCGCCTTCTTTAACTGAACTTGCTTCCAAAATTGGAACCAATACCAATAAACTGAAGAAAGAGTTTAAAGCTCAATTTGGTGTTCCGGTGTTTAAATACCTTCAAGAGGAACGTCTAAAAAAAGCGTATAACTTAATTAAAAACGAACAAAAGACCATTCAAGAAGCCGCTTGGAATGTGGGCTACGATAGCTTAGGTTCCTTCTCTAATGCCTTCGAAAAAAAATTCGGTTTTCGCCCTAGTCAAGTTTAAAATTCCTTTCAAATAAATCCCTCTCCTTTTCGAATAAGCCCCTCTAAGTCGGCTATTATACATTTGTGTCATAATCAAATCAAAAAATTATGACAACTGAATTTAATACGCTAAAAGGAGTCATCTGGATTGCTCTTATCATTTTCCTCACTGCAAAAGTATGGAGTTATCCTTCTAATCTTTCAGTTCAAAAAACGATTATTATTCCCTCAATCAATGGAGATCATGAACTCCAAATGAAAGCCCTTTCTATACTTCAAAACAAATGCAATACCTGTCATCGAAAGAGGAATCCATTTATGATTTTCTCTCAGAAGAACATGAACAAACGTGCCTCTAAAATCAAGAAACAAGTCTTTGAACTTGGTCGCATGCCCAAAGAAGATGGCACACCCTTGACAGAAGCTGAATATTCTACTTTACAAAATTGGATTGATTCCCTACAATAATGAAAAATATCATCTCAAGCATCGTATATGCCCTTTTGGTATGGGCATTAGGTGTAAGCCTATTCCTCAGTTCTTTTTATGTTCCAGTGTTAGAAAATGCAGAACGACAAGCTGATATAGTGTTAGCGTTAGGAATCATCCCTAGTGCCACTTTGGGTACTTACTTGTTCTATCGAAAAGGAAAAATGAATCCTTCACATTTGGCCCTTTTATTTGTTGTTGTCGCCGTATTGATGGACTTATTGATTACTGTTCCCGTTTTTATTATTCCAGCGGGCGGAAGTTATTCCGAATTTTTCCAAAATACCATGTTTTACACCATTGCCGTAGAATTCTACTTTATCGTATTCTATTTCGGGAAGCACCTCACCAAAAGAAAAGCATTATGAAAACAGGACTTCTATTTATTACAGTTCTATTAACAGCCCTTTCGGCGGGAATATTTTTTACATGGTCTGTTTCGGTGATTTTAGGTACAAAAAAAGTTGGAGACTTCACTTACCTCGAAACCATGCAAAGCATTAATCGAGAAATCTTAAACCCTGTATTCTTTCTCGTCTTTTTTGGAAGTTTAATTACCCTAATCTCAACGTCTGTTTTAGAATTTCATCACCGACCCTCTTTCTGGTGGATCATCGCTTCTACGCTACTTTATTTGGTCGGTACTTTTGGAATTACAGCTTTTGGGAATGTTCCATTAAACAATGAATTAGAGGCTATAAACCTAATTCAGCTCACTCCAAGTGAACTCAAAAACTTCAGAACCTATTATGAAACGCATTGGAACCAATACCATACCATCAGAACTGTAGCATCAATGCTTTCATTTATCTTTTTACTCATCGTAACATTTATCCAAACATCACTTTAAATATTTATCATTATGAACTCAAACATTTTAGTCATTGGCGGTACTGGCAAGACAGGCCGTCGAGTTGTAACGCAATTAGAAAACAAAGGCATCACCCCAAGAATTGGCTCTAGAACTGCCCCTATTCCTTTTGAGTGGTCCAACCCAAGTAACTGGACAGAAGTCCTCTCTGGCATTGAAAAAATGTATGTCACTTATTATCCCGACTTGGCCGTTCCAAGTGCAAAAGAAGCCATTGAAACTTTAACGAAAATTGCAAAGGAAACGGGTGTTCAAAAGATGGTTTTAATGTCAGGCAAAGGGGAAACCGAAGCAGAAGCTTGTGAACAAATCGTGATGCATTCGGGGTTAGATTATACCATTGTAAGAGCATCATGGTTTAATCAAAACTGGAGCGAAAGTTTCTTTTTAGACCCCATTCTTTCCGGCGTCATTGCATTACCAATGTCGGACGTTCTCATTCCCTTCGTTGATGCGGAAGATATAGCCGAAGTAGCCACCACTGCTTTATTAGATGAACATTATAATGGGCAAATCATAGAAGTAACAGGACCTGAATTACTTACTTTTAAAGACATTGTTCAAACCATTGGAAAGGTGAGTAATAGAGATTTGATTTTCCATGAAATCACACTTGAACAATACGTAGGGGGAATGAAACAAATACAATTACCAAATGATGTGATTTGGTTGATCGAGTACTTATTTAGTCATGTACTGACCAACCCCAAGAATCAAATTGTGAGTCGTGATATCGAAAAGGTGTTAGGAAGAAAAGCTAAATCATTTTCAGCATTCGCGGAAGAAACTGTCAAAACTGGTGTCTGGAATCAAGTCGTTTCCCCTGCCAATTATTCATAGTACCCCTGACCACTCAGTGTATTTTGGTATGCTGGGTGGTGTTTTCACCTTTTTTCAAATTTTCAAGACTATATAAATTCTACTCCTCCCAACTAAAGCATTGTAAAAAAGAAAAAGACATAGTAACTTTCCTAAAAATAGACACCCAAAACTAAAAAGCACTATGAAATCAATTCATCGATTAATGACCAATATCTGCTCTGATAATTTGGCTGAAAGCCTGAATTTCTACACCGCATTATTCGACTTTAAAGTTGAATATGAGAGTGATTGGTTTATTCATCTTACTACAAAAGATGGAAAACTGGAACTTGGGATTATTGACCGATCAAATGAGATCGTACCCAAAGGTTTTCAAAATCATCCACAAGGTTTCTACCTCACTTTTGTAGTGGAAAATGCCGATGATTTTTTCGCAATTGCAAAGTCAGAAAATTTCAAAATCGTAAGTGAACCTACTGACACTTTTTATGGACAAAGGAGATTATTGTTAAAAGACCCCAGTGGAGCATTAGTAGATATTTCTTCTCCGATTAAAGAGTTTAAATAAAAAAACACTCCACTAACTTCAAGTGTTTTGAAGTTAAACGGATTGTAAACTAAATTATCGTCAACTTTCAATCGACCTTTCTACAAGCTTTTTATGTTCTGCTTTCAAACTTCTTTCCTCTTCGTTTTGTCTTGAAACAAAAAGAAGCAAAAAATTCAAGGCTTAGAAATCAAAAGCTAAATTCCATTTCTCTCGCCTATTGAAAGGATAACTCGATCAAAACTTCATCGTTTTGAGATGCTCAGACAGCAAAATCATTTTTAACGGCTCTATACATGAAATTTCTTCACGCTTTTCTCTTCAAGGCCGAGGAAGATACTACTAAATGATTGTCTAATTATATGTTAAAAGACAAAGGTTTTATAAAATGCAGTGCTGTAGGGACGTTACATTGCAACGTCCTCAAGAACCACAATACACTACCATTTATCTAGCATAAAAGGAACTATATTAAGTCACTAAAATTTAGTTTACAATGTATTAAATTACCTTCAACTATTAATCGATAGTTTTGCACCCTTTACTATACACTACTGTCAAAGTTCCTTCTTCTTATTTTTTGTCTTGAAGCAAAAATATTCGATTCTTTAGTTTAAGTACTAAGAACTCTTTTGCATAAACTTCAATAAAGTTCCCTCTCTATCTTCTTCTAGTTGCTTGGAAAACTGTTTTGCAGGCTCGTTAATATGATCATTGAGGTATTTATTACTCCAACGAACATACTCTGCAATTACAGGAAATAAATCCATCCCCTTCTCGGTTAATCGATAAACAAACACCTTTTTATTAGTAGGGTGATTTGACTTAATGATTAAATCTAATACCTCTAATTTACATAACCTGTCGGATAATCTTGCAGAAGATATTTTTTCATCTGCATTCGAAAAATCCTTAAACGTTCTCTCTCCAAAATAGACCAAATCTCGGATAACCAATAACGACCACTTATCTCCAAAAAGATCTAATGCAGAACTAATGGGGCAGTCTGATCTAAAATTTTCTTTTTTCTTTTTTGCTTTCATAATGAAAGTGATTTATATTTACTTCCGAATTGAAAGTAAAATTACTCATTTATTAAAAATAATAAAACTCAAAACATGAATACATCAGAACAAATCCTCACCGTCAACGCTTCCAAAGAACAAGTATGGGATGTTTTATTCAATCAATATGGAGATATACATATCCACAATCCAACAATGCAATCTTCTAACTACTTGAACAATTCTCAAAAAGGAGCATTAGATGTGGTACGCCACTGTATGTTTGATGATAAGCTCTTTGTGGATGAGAAAATTACAGCCTATGAGGAGTATGAAAGTGTAAAGGTTGAAGTAATCAAACACAATTTACCTATGCTTAAACACCTATCGGCTACTTATGAACTTAAAGCATTGGACAAAAATAAAACTGAACTTAGAATGGTTTCAAAAAACTCTGCATCTCCTAGTTTTATGATTCATTTGATGAAAGGACAATTAAGGAAGTCAGTAGGGAAGCACCTTTTTGGAATGAAATACTTTATTGAAACTGGCAATATTGTGGATATGAAAAACTACAAGGAAACGTATAAAAATTATAAGTAATTAAGATTTACAAACCTTGAGAAACGGAACATTAGTAAATATTTCTTCTCCTATTAAAGATTTTGAATTTTAAGAAATGATGAAACTATTTGTATTCTACTTCTTTACTTTATATTTCATGATTACCTTTATTAATGACAGTTAAAGACTTTTTATTATCACATTACCATGCAACGAGAAATTGATATTATTTTTTTAGAACTCTTTGTTCATCGACTTAATATGTATATTCCATCAGTTACTAAAGATAATATTATATCTTTTATACATGGTTATGAGTCTGGCAAAAAACAGAATGATCTAACACAAACTATATCTGAACTGTTAGAATCAAAATATAACATTGAAAAAAAAGCTTGTGGATGGCCTCATCAAATTCAAACCTATAGTAAACGAAAACGACTGAGTTGGGTTGATGGTTTTAAATTGATTATTAATGAAATAATAGAATTGAAAGACTAAATTGCAATAGTAAACTATTGATTCATGCATCACATTATCAATGTATGCTGAGTGATACTTTCATCTTTTTTTAAGGATTTGAATCAAAGTCAAAAGCGATTATGAAGGAAATATAACCATACAAATTACTATGTAGGGTCGTTGCATTGCAACGACCGCACGAACCATTACGAACCACAATCAGCTCCACAAAACGGCATTATTATTGAACTTTTCAAACTCAAACTAACGATTCATCACTATGAAAAATAGACAAACACTCCGTTTAACAGAGTGGGATTACCGATGGGAAGCGGACTATTTCATCACAATATGTACAAAAGATTTCAAGTCGAAGTTCGGAAAAATTGAAAATGGTAAAATGACTCTTTCACCTGTAGGTATCATCGCTGAACTCTTCTGGTACCAGATTCCAACTTTTAAAACAAATATTTCTTTAGGTACTTATGTTATTATGCCTAATCATTTACATGGAATCTTACAGGTTCGAGATTTCTCAAATAAAAAAGATGCTCAAAGTTTGATCTCTCCTCAAATACAATCCTACAATAGATCCTATTCAACTGCATCTCCAAAAGAAGGAAGTATATCAGCAATCGTGCGATCATATAAATCTGCTGTAACGAAACATGCTAGACGATTAGGATATTCATTTGAATGGCAACCTAAGTTTTATGACCATATTATCAGAGATGGTAAAGACTTTGTTAGAATTGAAAATTATATTGACAATAATATTGAGAATTGGAATAAAGATCGTTTCTTCAAGTAATATCACTCTACGGAGTGAATAACATGGAACTGATTGTGGTTCGAGGTGGTTCGTGCGGTCGTTGCAATGCAACGACCCTACAAAAATGAAGTAAATGAAAGCATATTGTATAAGTGGCTTAGGTGCAGACCATAGAGTTTATGAAAGTCTGAATGTTAAATATGAAAAGGTTGATTTAAAATGGATTGAGCCGTTGAAGAATGAATCTATAAAAGATTATTCTTTAAGATTATCTTCGAGGATTGATACCAATGAGGATTATATCATTATTGGTGTGAGCTTTGGAGGGATTGTAGCTGTAGAAATCTCAAAAGTGCTTACTCCAAAATTGACGGTTTTGATATCTACTATTGAACAATCTTCTGAACTTCCATGGCATTATAAACTTTTTAGAAAAGTGAAATGGGTAGAAATGCTACCTGCTTCATTTTTTAATATCCCTTATCCAATTGCTTCTCTTTTATTTGGAACTCGAAATCAACTTTTAAAGCAAATTCTTAAAGATTCTGACCACCAATTTACGAAATGGGCTATCTCCTCCCTCTTGAAATGGAGGAATCATACAACCATCAACAACAGTTTAAAAATTAATGGAACTTCAGATCTAATTTTAGCTTCTAAACAATCTGATTTTTATATTGAAAATGGTCATCATTTTATGATTGTAGATCAAGCTGAACAAATTACAGAAATCATTAATACATATCAATCCAGTACTCACTAAGAAGTGCATAAATAGATTATGAAAAAGACAGGAATAGGAATACTGCTATTGATTCTAACCACTATCTTGGTGGTACTTGGATCAAACTATGCTATTGAAAAGAATGCTGAAAACAAGACCTTCTCCAATTCATCTAAAATTGAGAAAAACAAAGTAGGATTGGTTTTAGGGACATCAAAAGTACTCAAAAATGGGAGGATCAACTTGTACTTTACTTATAGAATTAATGCTACTGTTGAACTCTTTCAAAACGGTAAAATTGACTTCATTTTGGTGAGTGGGGACAATGGAAACGAAAATTATGATGAACCCACTGATTTTAAAGAGGCCTTGATTAAGAAAGGAATTCCAGCTCACAAAATTTTTCTTGATTATGCTGGGTTTCGTACTTTAGACTCCGTAGTGAGAGCAAAGGAAATTTTCGGGCAACTTGAAATAACTATCATTTCTCAGAAATTCCATAATGAAAGAGCCATCTACCTCGCTGAGAAAAATGGCATATCAGCTGTAGGTTTTAATGCCAAAGACTTAACGGGAAAATACGGTATAAAAACACGCATTAGAGAATACTTTGCAAGAACAAAAGCCTATTTAGATGTGTTGTTGGGAATACAACCTAAATTCTTGGGGAAAAGTATTGAGATAAAATAAGGTCATCAATTGATTACGATTTCTTATAAGATGAATAAATGAAACTTCTAAAGATAATTTTAATTGTAGTAGTCACCTTCATGATGGCATTATATGCTTTCATTTATGTTTGGTTTCATAATTCTATAGATCGAGTTTTATCTTCTGAACAGCAAGGTTGGTTAATAAATGAGATTCAAAATACACCTCAACTGCCCGATAAGATTTATGATACAATGGGTAAATATTATCCCAGCTTTTATATAACAAATAGTTGGGAGAATAAGATGATGTATTTATTAGGTTTTGATCAACCCTGCCAATGTAATGATCTCTATTTACCTTTTATCCATGGAAATAGAAAATCAAAAGTTAAATGGGTGCCTTTCAATCAACAAGACCTGATTATTAAACTCTTTCTGGAGAAAAAAATCACACAAAAAGATTGCTTTACATACAGTATGAACATTTCATCGTTTGGATCTAATATTTATGGTATTGAATCCGCCTCACACTACTTTTTCAATAAGGTCCTAAAAGAGTTAAACGAAGAAGAAATAATCGGTTTATATCTCATTCAACAAGCTCCTTCTTTTTACAATCCAAATTATAACAAAGAGAGATATCTTGAAAAAGTTAGCGATATAATCAATAAAAATTAAGAATATCACTATTGTAATTATTTAGGATATTAAAGCTGAAGCAAAAAAAAGACACCCCAAATCATGAGGTGCCCTTTGTCATTTTGGGTAATACTCGTAAGTGAATTGTATAATTATCTAAGCTTATACACTTTGGTAGATTTGTTGTAATCCTCTCCCCTTATGGCTTTGAACGCTTCTAGCATTTGTTTTACTTTATCGGGATGAACTTTTGCTAGATTGTTTGTTTGGGAAGGGTCTTCTTTCAAATTGTACAATTGCATTTCGTTGTCGTTTCCAATTTCGATTTTTACTTTTTTCAAAGAAGCAGGCCCTTTATAAGGAGGGATCAACATCCAATCATTTTTTCTGAAGGCCGTTCTTGAAGTGGCTTCTAATACCAATTCCTCCCTTCCTGTTGTTGTTTGACCTAAGAAAGCATTTAATAGATCTTGACTGTCTTCTGTTCTTTGTTCACTTCCGACTAACGAAGCAATAGAGGCCAACAAATCCATTTGACAAACAATGGCATCTGATTTTAGAGGCTTGATTTTCCCTTTCCAATACGTTAAGAAAGGAACTCGTGCTCCTGCCTCAAACAAACTGTATTTTCCACCTCTCAATACACCGGCAGGTTGATGATCACCCAGTTTTTCCTCCGCATCATCATAATAGCCATCGTTTAATACAGGGCCATTATCACTTGACAAAATCACCAATGTATTTTCTAAAAGCCCTTCCTTTTTCAATGTGTTGATGATTTCACCAATACACCAATCCGCTTCAATGATAGCATCTCCTCTTGGTCCCATTCCTGATTTACCTTTAAATCTCGGGTGAGGAGTTCTAGGCACGTGAGGCTGTTGTAATGCGTAATACAAGAAGAATGGCTCACTTTTGTGGCTCTGAATGTATTGTTTCGCTTTGTCAAGGAAATGATCTGCCATTTTGTAGTCGTCCCATTTAGCAGAAGCACCGCCTTTCATAAATCCAATTCTTGGAATTCCGTTGACAATACTATTATTATGACCGTGATGCCATTTCATGTCCAACATTTCAGGGTTTGTTTTTGCCGTGGGTTCTCCTTCAAAGTTTTCTTTGTAATCTACTTCTATTGGATCATTCGGATCTAAACCAACCACTCTTTTGTTTTCAATATAAACGGTAGGTACTCTGTCTTGTGTGGCCGCCATGATGTAACTTTCATCAAAACCTACCTCATTGGGGCCTGGAGAAATTGTTGCATTCCAGTTCACATTACCATTACCCAAACCTAAGTGCCATTTACCTACAATTCCTGTAGCATAACCTTGTGATTTGAGCATTTTTGGAAGCGTTAATTGTTCCGTTCCAATAATTAATGGAGCTGTTCCCGGTAGAATTTTGGCATTTGTATTTTTCCATGGATAAGTTCCCGTCAACAAACCGTATCTACTAGGTGTACAAGTAGCTGAAGTGGCATAACCATTTGTAAACTGTACTCCATTATGAGCAAGGAAATCCATGTTAGGTGTTTTCAAATTTTTGGAAGCTCCATACGCTCCCATATCTCCATAACCTAAATCATCCAGGTAAATCAATAAAATATTTGGCTTGTCAGGAGTGCTTTTTTCCTTTTCAGGTTTTGTTGTACTGCATCCGTAAGCAATGACAGCCCCTAACAACAGTAAGATTCTTAACTTCATTATTTCGTTTTCTTTTTGTAAAAATTTTTAGAGAAATCAATTTGCTCCGCTGATAAATCCAAGAGCTTTCCCTCTTCCAATTGAGACCATACTTCAGGCTGATGCTCCTTTAGGTATTTCACAAAAGCAACACCTTTCGTCCCATCAGGTTTTACCTCTTCAAAACCTCTGTCTTGATGCTTTGACTGCCACTCTTCCATGTACCCTCTGAGTTTTTGCAACTCTTTTTTATACTTTGGGTTCTGGGCTAGATTGACCAATTCATCTGGATCATTTTTTAAATCATACAGTTCTTCCACCTCTTTTTTTGGATTGAAAAAATAAGCTTGAACATTGTTCAATTGACCTTCAGAATTTAAACGTCGCATTACATGAACGGCTGGTCGGTTGTATTCCAAATACGCTTGATGAGCGTCATAAGGCACTTCTGGCATATAGTTTTTAATGTATTTGAAACGTTGCGTAGTGATGGCTCTTGAACGGTCTTTTACTTCATCCCAAATATCCCTTGCCGAATACACATACGTTCTTTCATTTTCATCAAACAATGATGAACCCGTGCAATAATCCGGTAATGCAACTTGTGCGATATCAAGAATAGTGGCGGATATATCCGTGAACGTACATAACTGTTGATCCACTTTTCCTTTTTTGAAAGCCTTTGGATAATGAATGATTAATGGAATTCTCAAACCTGAATCATAGACATACCCTTTTCCTCTGATATTAGCCCTGCCATTATCACCCATAAAAATGATGACAGTATTCTTATCTACTCCATTTTCCTTTAATTGATCCATCAACATTTTCATTTCTTGATCCGCGTATTCAATTTGATCAAGGTACGTCGCCCAATCCAACCTGATCTCTGGGGTATCTGCTAAAAATGGTGGTAAAACCACCTTTGCAGGATCAACGGGATGTGTCGATTTAGCCCTGATATCATTCCACCAACTCCCTCTATGCGTCACTTTTAATTGCACTTGTGCGAAGAAGGGCTTTCCATCACTTTTTAAAGCGACAGACCTTGCGTCAAAAAGGCCAAAACTTGTCGTTCCATCATAATCACCCGTAGTTTGATGTTTGAAATTACAGTCGATTTTCTCACCCTTTTTCATCACCAATTGACTACCTACAATGGTACGGTAACCTGCTTCAGAAAGTAATTTTGTAATAGGCGTATATGGCTCATCTAAAGTTACTTTTCGGTTACTTCTATGATTGTGTGTGTTGGTGATGTTCTGATGTACACCCAGCATCAAAGCTGATCTACTGGGAGAGCAAATCGAATTGGTGCCTATGCAATTGGTATAACGGATTCCTTCTTTTGCCAATAAATTAAATGTTGGTGTTTTTACCGCTGGCATTCCATAGCAAGCCAAATCGTTACTGATATCTTCGGCCATGACCAACAATATATTCGGACGGTCTTGTGCTAAGATGCTATTGGATATGAACATACACATACCCAATAGCTGTACTATTATTTTTTTCATTTCTTATTGAAAATCAACGTTAACAGTACTTTCGTCACACTCCATCATTTTAGTTGCTTTCCCTTGAAAATCGTTGTTCTTGAACACTACATTTTTGGAAGATTTGATAATAAATGCAGGGTTTTCAGGATACAATTGAGGAAATACATTACTAGACAAAATCTTATTATTTTCAAAAAGAAGTTGGTCCGTATTGCTCACTTCAAGTACCAGATTATCAAACATCTTAAATGTATTATTTCTGATTGTAATATTATGGAAAGCGATGTTTTCATTTTCTTCATCCGTCACCAAACGAATAATTCCCCTGCTTGTGCCTCCAAAATTACAGTTGTCAAAGGTATTGCCTTCAATAATTAGATTAGCTTGAGCACCCGACTCATACCATTTTGAACTTTCCACTGGTAAGAAAATGGCATCCATTTCTGAATGAAAATAGTTGTCTTTCACCAACGCTTTTTTAGGGGTTGATAATAACACACCTCTTGCTCTATTCCCTTGGAATTTATTATTGATAAGTACCACTTCAGGATAAGCGGTCAAGTTTTCAATGTAATCTCCTTGTTCCACTTCAGCAGGCACTTTCTCTTTAAAAGTAATCACTTGATAACGTTGATTGATCACTTCAATAGATTCAATTGTCAATTCTGCAAAAGGAGCAAATGAATCTTCTATTCTAACAAAACCAATTTTATCGCCTTTTCTTCCGATCACAAAACCTTCTTGTTGATGATGTCCCATTCTGATACCCAGTTTTTTAGCACCTAAGTTTTCCACCACTTCTTGGTACGCTCCGTGAATATTGATACAATCATCCAACTGATTTTCTAATAATGAATTGGTCATTTTAATCATTCCTCTACACCCCACAAAGTGAGTGGCATCGGCAGTGGTCGATACCATTCTATTGCCTGAAGGAGAAATCGTCAATCGGTCGATAAAAATATCTTCAGAATTCTCCACCAAAAAGCCCATTCCACCAGCATGGTGAATTGTAACATTATCAAGATTGAACTGCTTCGTATTGTTCACTCTAATACCTGGTGCTACTCTATTTTCGCCTTGCTGACCTTTCGTCGACAAAATATCTCCAATAGGTGGCAAGCCTTTTTTGTGATTGTAAAAACGTACTACACCTGGCTCAATTTCCTTTACCTTCAATCTACTTTCCACACCCACTTTTCGAAGTGTAAGGTCACTTTTATCCACCTTGTATTTGTATTTCACCTGATCAACGCCATGTTGAGTTGTTGATTTTTGGGATGTAGAGATAGGACTTGTTTTCTTATTATTGTAAGAGATTGCATGTCTTTTTTTATCATATAAAATAGTCTGTCCTAGATCATGTTCATAGTATTCTTTGATAAAAAAGATTTGTTCATTTCGAATATCATAAGGGTAATCATCACTAAAACGCACATCAAAAGCATGTTCCTCTTTATGGTGAGCAATGACCTCTCCTTCACTATGGAATGCCATTGCCCAATCTATTTTCACATTTTTAATTGTAATATTTTCAGAATCATCTACTAAAAATGGAATCATCTTTCCATGAAAAATAAATGTTGAACCTTGCCCATCAATCGTAAAGTCTTTGAAGCTATCAATTGGAAACGCTAAGCTTACAAATACGTCTTTGTGATTGGAAATGTATACAAACTTATTTTGTCCTTTATCAGGATAAAAATGATACGTTCCCTTTTCAAATTGTATGGCATTTGCTCCTTTGTTTTCCTTCAACTGTTGTAATACATAAGGTGTTGCATCCTCAGTAATTAACGGTGAATTTTTAACCTGAATGATCTGTTTTGGTTTTGCACAAAATCCAGATACCGAAATCAGAAGAGAAACGATTACTATTAATTTCTTTAATGTTTTCATCTGCTATGTTTTAGTAGTCTCCATAATTTAATTGACCGCAATACGTATTTCTTTGAAGGTTGTTACGATTGAGATCTGTAATAATTCTTTCACAATACAAATGTGATGTAAACCCTAAAAACAACAGTATGTGGCAGTAAATCTAGTGTGTCATAGCATACAATTCACTGAATTTCAAGGGTTATACATTAATGAATTGGTGGTTGCAAATTGTATTTTGGTGAAGTAAAACGGGCGATCTTATGAGACCGCCCGCATCAAAAAAGAGAAATGAGATGTTTCGTACACCATAGTTAAAACTATGGGTAGGTGATAGAGCAACCTTATCAAGACTGAAGTCTTGAAGGTTGATAACGTAAGCAGGTGTCGTGGACCCATAATTCAAATTATGGGTTTTTGGAATCATTCCACTTCCGCATGATGTTCCTTACCGTATTTTCCTGGAGTAATTCCGTAGTGTTCTTTGAACATTCGGCTGAAGTGTGTTCTGCTTTTAAAGCCAGTTCTCAAGTATACTTCGGAAACGGTTAGCTTTTCATTGACCAACATTTCTGCCGCTTTCTTAAGCCTATAGAGCTTCAATAATTCATAAGGGGTATAATTGGTAATCGACTTCACTTTTTGGTAAAAATGAGTACGGTTGAGGTGCAACTCTTTGATGAAAATATTAATATCCAACTCTTCATCATCAAGGTGTTTTTCCATCAGGGCATATAATTTTTCCATAAATACCCTTTCGCTTTTATTATTGTTTTTCTTCTCTACTTCTACAGGGAAGTCAATTCTAAAACGCTCTCTCAACTGTCGGCGGTTCTTCAATAACATTTGTGCTGTTGCAATCAGATGTTTTAGGTCAAAAGGCTTGCTGATATATGCATCCGCACCACTTTCAAAGCCAGATACCTGATCATCAACAGATGATCTTGACGTAAGAAGAATCACCGGAATGTGACTGGTTCTGATGTCGGCTTTGATTCCTTTACAAAGTTCTAAACCGTTTAATTCCGGCATTAATATATCACTGATAATCAAGTCAGGCCACTCTTCCTCTACCGCTTCTTTGCATTGTCGACCATTGACAAAAGACGTTACATTAAAATACTCTGAAAGCGAAGAATGAACAAAGTCTCTAAGGTCTTTATTATCTTCAACGTAATACACATTTAATTCTTTTAGTGTCTCATCTTTCAAGCTCTCTGGAAGTTCGATACCTTTTGGTAAAGTTCTTTGTTTCTCATCATCCGTTTCTAAGGTCAGAATCTCTTGCAATCGTTCTTCATTGAAAGTATCTTCCAAACTTACTTCTACCGGCAATATTACTTTAAACGTAGTTGACTCTTTTACTTTGCTATCCACCGAGATGGAACCATAATGCAGTTCAACAATCCTCTTCGAAAAAGCCAAACCAATACCCGAACCTACTGTAGCTGTATTGACATCTTCTGACTGATAATAGCGTTCAAAAACATAAGGAAGATCTTTGGGTTTGATCCCTGCCCCAGTATCACTGACAGAGAAGACCAATTGATCCTTTTCAATTCCGTAAGCGAGTGTAATTTTATCCCCCGTCTTGGTAAACTTAAATGCAT
This sequence comes from Flammeovirga sp. EKP202, assembly GCF_014534745.1. Taxonomy (GTDB): domain Bacteria; phylum Bacteroidota; class Bacteroidia; order Cytophagales; family Flammeovirgaceae; genus Flammeovirga. The sequence continues at coordinate 44,599 of NZ_JACVVP010000033.1, read as the reverse complement.
TGTTCAGAAGGTTGTTCAATACAATTTCCAATTTCTGACGATCTGCCAAAACAAATAACTGATTGGCCTCACCGATCACTTCAAACTTCCTCTCTGTATGTTCAGCCATTTGGTCAAACCCTTTTTTCACTTCGTTAATCAATGCTGTAAAATCAAAAGAAGTGATTTTCAATTTCAGTAAGCTTTGTTCTGCTTTCTGGAAATCCTGCACTTGATTGACCAATTGGAACATTTTCTTTGATTGGCTCTCAATTAGGCTTAAATGCTTGTATGCATCATTATTGGATTCGAATATCTTAATTAAAACCTGTAACGGACCCGAAATTAATGTCAAAGGTGTTCTAAATTCATGTGCAATATTCATGAACATTCTCGTCCTTGTTTTATTCAGCTCATCAATACGTTCCTTATCCATTTGTTCGATTTGAAGATCATGTTCAATCTTATTCATCTTCAAAATAACACGAATCACTACTATCAGAATTAGTGCAATAAGTACGATGTAAATAAGGTAAGCCAAAGGCGTTTTCCAATACGGAGGATGAATCACAATCTCAATTTTCTTAGAAGGCGACCATTCTTTTTTAGAATTGGAAACGGCTACTTCAAAAACATACTTCCCTGGAGGAAGACCATTAAAACTCGCCCATTTCACCTCTGATGCAGTAGTCACCCACTCTTCTTCCTGAGGTAATAATCTATAGCGAATCAAATTTCCTTTTTTATTGGAATAATGCAATGAGATAATTTCAAAAGAAAAGACATTCTGATCGTAATTCAGTTCTATTTTTTCCGTTTCATTCAATCCTTTTTGAAGCACAACTTGATCGTCCAAAGTATCCAAAACATTCACTTTGGTATTGAATAATCTGAAATCGCCTAAAAGTAAATTAGGCATTTCATCTTCCTCATGAATTTGATTGGGATCAAAATACAGCAAGCCATTTCCACCGGAAAAAATCAATTCATCATTTTTCAAAATAGCAGATGAAGGTTCGAAAGGCGATATCGGCACACCATCTCCAATGGTATAATTTCTAAACTTACGCGTCTTGAGGTCAAAAGCATTCAAACCCTTATTGGTCGTGATCCATAACCTATTTTGCTTATCTGGGAGGATACTTTTCACAATGTTATTATCCAATCCATCTTTCTCTTTAAACGATTTAAAAACACACGCCAATTGAGAGTTCTCGACCAAACAAATACCTCCCTCTTCAGTGCCAATCCATAACTCTCCATTTTCTAGTCTTTGAATGTTTGAAACATAATTATTGGAGATCGAATATTTGTTTTCGGGGTTGTGTACAAACTGTACCTTACGCATTTTATTGAGTCCTCTTTTTGGCGTATTATTAATTCGAATTAAACCATCTTGCCTTGTTCCTACCCAAATAAAGTTGTATTTGGGGTCTTCATAAATATACTTTATATCTTTAATTTCTTTACTCAAAAAGCCTTTGTAAACATCCATCAATTGAATGTCTTGAATCACTCCTTTTTTTGTCAATTTCAAGCGATACAATCCTCTACCGCATGCAATCCAGTGGTAACCATATTTATCTAACGTTACCCCTTTTATTTTGATATTTGAAAACTCAGGATGAAGTTTGCTTACCAAAGGCACCCATTTTTGTAATGTTTCACTGTAATAAAATATCTTTGATAACTTCCCTTGCTTTTTCAAAAACTGTCCCCCTTTGTTGTCTATTATCAATGAAGAATTTGCTTTTCCGTCTAGATCTTGAAGATGTGCCGGCAGGCTTTCAAAACTATTAGTATGTGTATTGAAGTTCAAAATCCCCCTAAAATGAACATTGATTAAGACATTGGTATCAGTCCATTTATGAAGATTCAACACGTGATTAGACCATTCCCCAGGTTGGTTATTGGATCTTAAGTTTGAATATTTAAAATTGTACTTCTTTGTAGGTAAATGATACAATCCTTTTCGAAAGGAACCTGCCCAAAAATTTCCTTTTGCATTAGAAATCATAGTACTGACTCTATAAATGGGATAAATCTCTTTTTTTAATACCTCATTTTTTCCCATCTGTTCAAGTTCCTCTTTTGTCGTTTTGTAGATCCCAAGTTCTTTATGTCCCAACCATATATTTTTTGAGGCATCAATATGAACCGTCTGAAATTTTTGATGAACCAAAGTATGTGTCAAATGGATGGTATCTTTACTATAATCCATCACTATCAGACCATTATTAACAACGCAATAATAGCGACGATCATCATACTTTACGATATCAAGATATTTATCAATTTTGGCTCCTTCAATCAGCGTTTTAGTTCTGTTTGGATAGTTGACTTTATACAGTCCTTTTGATGTCGCCACCAAGAGGTTATTGTTGTCTAGTGGTAAAGCCTTATAGGCAATCACATTCTCACTGAGAGTGATACTATTCTTTAATTTATTGGTTTTAGGATCAAAAAATAACAACCCTTGCTTTTCGGTGGTACAGAAAATATACTGTTTGAATTTGGATACCTGTCGAATGACCGGTCCCGTTCTTACACCTTTTCTAGTTTGAGATAGATAGACGTTTTCAAAATGTTGGGTGCTGTAATCGAAATTGCTTAAACCCTGATCCGTACCAATCCATATTTTATGATCTTCATCTTGAAATAGCGACCTAATTCTATTGCTATTCAGGTTTTTGACGTTTCTGAAAGTCTTAAATTCAAAGCCATCATAACTGTTCAGGCCATCAAATGTTCCCACCCAAAGTAAACCATTATGATCCTCTAAAAGTGAGGTTACACCATAATGTGACAACCCCTGAGGCATGGAATAGGCATTTAAAATTCCTCTTTCAAAATATTCATCTTGTGCACTACATAATAAGGGCAGTAGGCCTACCCAAAGTAATAATACTATCTGTGTAATAATTCTTTTCATCAACAATTCATCTAATAATAGTATCCCTAAAAAAAATTAAAGAAGAATGCCCTTATATTTCTGTAAACTTAGTCAATTTTAAAAAAATAAGGGCATTCTATGTTAGTATTAAGTAGTCACACATCAAGTTAGTTCGTAGTCACTTTGTTGCAGAGTAAAAATGCTGCTCGTTAAATAGGTTTATAAATTCAAACCGGTCCCTTGTAAACTATAGTCTTTCTCCCAGTAGATTTTCCACGGATCTTGTGTATCCTGCTGGAACTTTTTCAATTTCTTTTTCATCATTTCAAATACCTCCTGATGTTCTTTACTATTCACTAAGTTGTTAATTTCATCGGGGTCTTTGTCAAGGTCGTATAATTCTAATTCCGCATGATGCAGATAATCTTCCACCGTACGTTTACCATAATATTTAGCACCTGATCGGTAACGTTCTTGCCATGTTGATGAAACCCATAAATCAGATGCAAATGGATATTCTAAACCTGAAGCGATATTTAAAATTAGCTTATAGTTCTTATGTCTTACTACCCTCATAGGGTAATACATTGTGATTTCATGGAAAGTATGAGAAGCATAGATTTCATCTCTCTCTTTATCTTCAGTTCCGGTAAGTACTCCTGTAAAAGATTTTCCATGAAACTGGTTTTCCTGATAATTAATATTGGCCCAGTCTAAAATTGTCGGGGTAAGATCTACCCAAGAGATCAACGCATCATTTATTTTATCTTGATTTTTCACCAAAGGATTTTTAATGATACAAGGTAAATTCATACCCGGTTCATACAATGTGGTTTTAGCTCCTGGAAATGCAATTCCGTTATCTGAAATATAAATTACTATCGTATTCTCCATTTTCCCTGAAGCTTTTAAGTGTTTCATTAGTTGACCAAAACCCGTATCGATTCGTGAAACACTTTGGTAGTATTGTGCTAACTCTTCCCTTGCTTCTTTGGTATCAGAAATAAAACTTGGAACCAATACCTCATCTGGAGAATAAGTTACTTCTTCCACCCCTTCGTAGCCTTTTTTTCTATTGCCGAAACTATTGGGATCATTCCAATTTGGGCCCGTAGGCTGTCCTCTATGTGGGTCACCTGTACAGAAGTACAAGAAGAATGGTTCTTCTTTTTCAAAAACCTCTTTACACTTGTTCGCCATTTCAACGGTATTTCTTTGATTGGCTTTGATTACATTTTGAAAATGAAATACTTTTTCCGGTGCCAAATGATATTTCCCAATTCTAGCAGTATAATAACCATTCGCTTCCATTATCATTGGTAATGAGCTAACGGTATCATAAGTACTAAAGTGATGGTAATCGTGAGTATGACCATAAGAGCCTGTTGCGTGGCCAAATTTTCCTGTAAGGATTACCGACCTACTTGCTGCACAACTTGCACTTGTACAGTATGCATTATTAAAAACCGTTCCTTCACTTGCAAGATGATCCAAATTTGGCGTTTTAATTACAGGATTTCCATAACAACCTAACGCATCTTTACCGTGATCATCTGACACAAAGAGTAATATATTTGGTCTTTTCTCTACCTCCGTCACAACGTCTTTTTTAGTGCTTTGGCAAGCCGAAAAAGTAAGTAATAATAGACAAAAGGCTATACTTTTCATCTTATTTATTTCAGTAATAATTTTCATACTATAAAAAATCTTAGATCGTTTTCTTCGTTTGTTTTGGCAATATCCTAAGAGTAGTCCACTCGTTTGTATCTATCAATATTTACGTTGTATCCTTCAGTACTAACCACTGTTATTCAACCGCTTAAGGTTAATAAAAATACTTAAAAATACAGAATGGGGTACTGATAGATACAATTATTACCCCCTGCCTTACCGATCTGGAATTAGCGATTAAAAAACAGAAAAATCGGGTGTTTTTTGTTTCTTAGTCTCCTAAGACTTGTATCTTTCAATCCCAATAAACTACCAAATACACATCACAAACTATTACAGACAGCTTTTAAAGTTTTTACGCTTTTCTTTACCATAATTCTTTCACACAGATTATTTTCAAATTTCAATACATACAGAAATGAAAAACATAAGGTATTACTTTTATTTAATTACACTGTTATTACTTAGTGGTGGATGTGTATCCTCCTCCAAAAGTCAATCAACAGCTCATCAAACGAAGAAACCAAACATCATATATATATTGGCAGATGATTTAGGGTATGGTGATTTAAGTAGTTATGGACAAACAAAGTTTACAACTCCCAACATTGATGCTTTAGCAGAGTCTGGGATGAAATTCACACAGCATTATTGTGGTTCGGCGGTTTGTGCTCCTTCCCGCTCTTCATTGATGACTGGACAGCATACGGGGCATACACCTATTAGAGGCAACAAAGAAATTGAAGGTGAAGGTCAAGTTTCACTTCCTGCTGAAGCGTTTACCGTTGCTGAATTATTAAAGGAAGAAGGTTATACCACTGGAGCCTTTGGCAAATGGGGGTTAGGATTTGTAAATCACGAAGGAGACCCTAATAAACAAGGGTTTGATGAATTCTTTGGCTATGTATGCCAAGCTGCAGCACATCGTTACTACCCAGAGTACATTTGGCACAATGATCAAAAAGTATTCCTTGAAGGAAATGACTGGACCAATACAGTGACTTATGCACCTGATGTAATTCAAGATGCAACTTTAAAGTTTATTGAAAACAATAAGGATAACACCTTCTTTGCCTACGTTCCTTTTATTCTTCCTCATGCTGAATTAATTTCTCCAGAAGACTCCATCCTATCTAAATATAAAGGTAAATTTCCAGAAACTGCCTTTACAGAAGATAACAAGTATACGTCTGATTATGGTCCAAATATTCAGAAGCAAATGTATTGTTCACAAGAAATTCCTCATGCTGCTTTTGCATCAATGATCCACCGTTTAGATACCTACGTTGGACAAATTGTGGCCAAAGTTGAAGAACTTGGTATTGCAGATGAAACAATCATTATGTTTGCCAGTGACAATGGTCCTCATGCTGCAGGAGGTGCAGACCCTGAATTTTTCAATAGTGGAGGTAACCTAAAAGGTATCAAAAGAGATTTATACGAAGGTGGTGTACGTACTCCTTTTATCATTAAATGGCCTGGAAAAGTTGAAGCCGGTTCTACAAGTGAACACGTTTCTGCCTTTTGGGATATCTTCCCTACTTTCGCTGATATTGTAGGTAAAGGCGACCACTTTGATACAGATGGTATTTCTTTTTACCCTACTATGATGGGCAAAGGCCAACAAGAAGAACATCCTTACCTCTATTGGGAATTAAACCTTAGAGGAGGTAGACAGGCTGTTAGATTGGGAGATTGGAAAGGTGTTTTATACAAAGTGAATAATGGAAATTCACACCTAGAGCTATACGATATCGTCAATGATCCTGAGGAATCTATTGATGTAAGTGAAGATCATCCTGATATCGTAAAGGAAATTAGAGAAATAATGAAAGAGGCTAGAACTGAATCTGAAGTATTTCCACTTTTCACGAAAAAGGTGAAATAATCAATACAGAGGAAGCGATTGCCTACCCAATAAAATAATATTATAGGGGTTGTCGAAAAACCTTTTCCATTTTTAAGCTCAAGTGTTAAGTCGATAGCCAGCACTTGAAACATGATGATTTTTCATCACAAAGATGGGTTTTGTGACAGCCCCTTTTTGATAGGAGCAATTTCATTATCAAATATTCTAGTACTAATGTGGATTTTTAAAATGAAAAGAAAACTACTATTACAACTGTTAGTACTTCTTCCCCTCTTGAGCTTTTCCCAGAACAACGAAGTTTATGTTGTATTACTGGGAGGACAATCCAATATGGCAGGAAGAGGGCAATTTCAAGAACTTAGTTCCAGTAATAAAGATAGGGCTAATGAAGCCTCTCAATACGTTTCCATTGCAAGTGGATCAGCAAAATTAGCTCCCTTATCCTATACTGCTTCAGGCAAACGTCAGGTCAATTTTGGACCTGAATTATTTATTGGTATACGTCTTCATGAGCATTACCCCGATCGGAAATTTATCCTTATCAAAGAAGCTCAGGGAGGCACCTCACTTTATGGAGCATGGCATCCTCAATGGACCCAAGAAAGAGCTTTAATCGGAGAAAGAGATGATAAGAGACAAAAAATGAAGCTGTATGCTAAACACACTCAAGCGATCAAAACGGTCATAGAGCAACTCAAAGCCCAAAAAAATACTGCGATCAAATTTATGGGAATGTGTTGGATGCAGGGAGAAAAAGATTCTAGGTTAGAAGTGACAGCCACTGAATATGGTCAAAACCTTCAATTGTTAATTCAGAGCTACAGACATACTTTTGATGTCGAGGACTTACCTTTTGTATTTGGTCAAATCAACTGTCCACCTCGAACAAAGTTTCCAAAAGGTACAGCAATACTACGACAACAAATGGCCAATGTTTCCAATAGTGAAGATAATATTTACATGATTCCCACCTCAATGCAAGCTGATTGGAAAGATTTTCCGAAGCGAGAGGACAACGTGCATTACAATACATTGGGGCAAGAGAAACTTGGGACTGCTTTTGGTAATCTCTTAATTGAGAGTAATACAACTTTGTAATGGTCTGAAAAAATGGAACCGTCTACAAAAACAAAAGGCTCCCAATGAGGAGCCTTTTGTTGTACGAAAGATAAGAATAAAATAAAACCATAAAAGATTTTCTCCAAAAGATTAATAAAATCAATTGAATTAAATAACACTTTTTGGCATGTAATCACATATGTTAAGCGACAGCGTCATTTGTGCCCAAAAGATCACGAGAAACCTCCTGATTTATAAAAATCACAAATACCCCAAAATTCAGTTTTCAATGCGTTTGACCTCAGTAATTACATTGCAACTTTAAACAACTCTACCGCATCCTCAAAAGTTACTTCTCTTGGATTACCAGGAGCACAAATATCTTTTAATGCATTTTCGGCCATTAACTCAATATCCTCTTCTTTGGCACCTAAAGCACCGATTCCTGATGGAATATTTACTCTTTCCGCCATTTTAGTAATCGCGTCAATCGCTGCTTCGGCCCCTTGTTCGTTGGTCATTCCTGTAACATCAACACCCATTGCTTCTGCAACATTTTTCAATTTAGCTGCACATACTTTAGCATTATAACGCATTACATGAGGTAAAAGCACTGCATTCGCAACACCGTGAGGAATGTCGTATTGACCACCTAATTGATGTGCCATGGAGTGAACAAAACCAAGTCCTGCATTGGAGAAAGATTGTCCTGCAATAAACTGAGCCCAAGCCATTTTACTTCTTGCTTCTAGGTCTTGTCCATTCTCTACTGCTTTCACTAATGATTGTGATACTAACTTGATGGCATAAAGTGCTAAATCATCTGACCAATGGAATGCACCAACTGTAATATAAGCTTCTATGGCATGAGTTAATGCATCTAGACCAGTGGCTGCAGTTAAAGATTTAGGCATTCCGATCATTAACTTCGGATCGTTGACGGCAATGGAAACTAGGCAGTTTTTATCTACCATTACCATTTTCACATTTCTTTTTTCATCAGTGATAACGTAATTAATAGTAACCTCACTAGCAGTACCTGCTGTAGTATTAATGGCCACAATAGGCGTTGAAGGTAATTTTGAAATATGTACCCCTTCATAATCAGCTATATTACCGCCATTAGTTGCTAAAATACCAATTGCTTTTGCTGCGTCTTGAGGAGAACCTCCACCTAATGAAATAATTACATCACATTGTTCGTCTTGTAATTTTTTCAAACCAGTATGCACATTCTCCGTGGTAGGATTAGGCTGTACGTTATCATAAATAACATATTCTAACCCTGCCTCCACAATCATATCAGCAATTGTTTTTGCCATTCCTAATTCATTCAGTGCTTTATCAGTCACTAATAATGCTTTTTTATAAGGAAGACCTTTTAATTCTTCCACTAATTCTTTTAAAGAATCTGGGCCAACTAAACTTAATGGGGGTAAATAAATACGTCTGCTTTCCAACATAACTCATCAAATATTTTAATAAATAATCACACAAAAAATAAAGGTTAAAGAAGGTAATTGGCCTTTCTTTCACATGATAAATATGACAGTTTAAATATTAACAAAAGCAGACATTTATCAACTAAAAAAGTGAATAATATCAATCAAATTTAAATATTTAATATTCTGTATATCAATTATTTAATTGTATTTTACAAATAAAAAAAAGACCCTCAAAAGAGAGCCTTTGTTTAACCTTTAAATATTATAAGTAGTCTAATAATTAAGTGAATTTTTATCCTTTGTCGTATCTTCTAAATCCAAATATTGCAATGATCACAAAACATATAAGTGGTAAAATAAAGGAGAAATTAACTCCATCAATTCCAAAAATAACATCTTGATCAATCATCTTTCCTTGTAAAGGTGGCATCAATGCTCCACCTACAATAGCCATTACTAATCCCGCTGCTCCAAACTCACTGTCTTCTCCTACTTTGTCTAATGCTATCCCATAAATTGTTGGGAACATTAATGACATAAATGCGGATGTGGCTACTAATGCATATAAACCTGTATCACCTCCAACAAAAATCGTAATACTAATTGTTGACACCCCTCCTATTGCAAATAGAGCTAGTAATAATGCGGAGTTGATGTATTTCATCAGGAATGTAGCTACAAAACGGCATCCTAAGAAAATGAACATTGCAATAATATTTAAGCTTTGTGCCTCAGCCTTAGTGTAGCCAATATTTTCTGCATATTGGATTATAAATGTCCAACACATAATCTGAGCACCTACATAAAAGATCTGAGCAATCACACCTTCTCTATAGTCGATGTTTTTTGCTAATTTCTTGATCGTATCCATAACACTAAATTCTTTGCCTGGCTGCTTCTCTTGAGGAATTTTTGTAAGAGCAATGACAATAAACATTGCAATTACTACTACACCTAAAAGAGCATATGGATCTCTGATTACCATAAGGTCATGTAAGCGAATTCCTTCTTTTTCAACCGCTGATAATGTGGTATAAATCAACGATCCGTCTGCCGCTTTCTCAGCTGAATCAAGGTTCGAAAGAATGAACTGCTGAGCTACAAACATTCCTGTAATTGATCCTATTGGATTGAATGATTGAGCAAAGTTAAGTCTTCTTGTTGCTGTTGCAGGTGAACCTAATGATAATATAAGAGGATTTGCTGTTGTTTCTAAAAACGCTAAGCCAAATGTGATGATGTAAAGCGATATTAAAAAGAAGCCAAAGATCTGATATTGTGCTGCAGGAATAAATAACAAACATCCTGTAGCATACAGTCCTAACCCTACTAAAATCACCGATTTATATGAATATTTTTTGATCAAAATGGCCGCTGGAAGTGCCATTGTAAAATAGCCACTATAAAAGGCAAACTGAACTAATGATGCTTTGAAGGTAGAAATTTCCATCACCGTTTGGAAGGCGGATACCATAGGGTTCGTGATATCATTGGCAAATCCCCACAAGGCAAATAATGATGATATTAAAGCAAAAGGCAACAGATATTTCTTATCAATTACTTTATCATTTTTCCCTTCATCCACTGATGGTTTCAAATCAATATTTTCGGCTACAGTACTTTCCATATTTTCCTATTTTTCATCTATTGAATATTTATATTAAAAAATAATAGATGATCTATTTTCGTTTATGAATGCCTTATAAGTAGTAAGACATATATTTCATTTCTTTTCATTAATCTATGTCACAAAACTAGACATCAGGTCACAAATATGTTATCTCAATTCTTTCAATTCATTGAGTTATTATATCATTTTATAGGATTCTAAGCTGTTTTTAAAGAGAAGCACTCTTTTTGGAAATAATTCTTTAAAAAGGATGTATAAAAAAATGGACAACCGACCCTAGAGTCAATTGTCCATTTTTGATAAAAAATACGATTTGATTTGCCTATTCAACAACAGGTCTATCGTCATATTCTTCAATACTTAGGTCTTTCAAATGGTATGGACCATTATTACCTAATTGAAGAATGAAATAAGATGCTAATTGATCATCTGAAGTTTTATCGTAAACAAACTCATAGTGTTCCCACTGATTTAATTGTCTACCTTCAAATTGGTTAGTATTAAAGATACTTACACCTGTCCACCATTGGTGATCAAATAAAGCGATCTTAAATCCTTTAGCATTTACTTCAGACCATAGGTTAAAGCTAATTTTATATTTCTTACCTTTCTTCATTTCGAATCGGCTACCTTTACCGTTCATTTGAAGTGGGCCAGAAGTTTTCACCATGTAGAATACTTTTTCACCCGAACCATCAGGAGCGTCTCTTAATTCGTAAGTTGCATTTGCATTACTTTCAGTCGTTCCTTCTGGAGTATACATATCACCTTCCATTGTAGGTACGTGTGGAGCATGAAGAATTACTTGGTGCATTTTTACAACCTCATCCGTGAAACCTCCACTTACTCTACCATCTGTAGCTTCTAAACCACCAGTATAAGTGACAGTGACCACATCATTGCTATAAATAGTTTCTGCTAATTTGATGTCAATTTGAGCATTATTATCCTCGTTTCTCATCACTGAAGAAATTGCAGCATCCGAACCATTTACTTTTACAGTAAATGCATCCATACCTACAGCACTAGTAAATGTTTCAAAAAGACCATTATAAGCCACTTTGATTGTTTGATCTTCCATTTCTACTACCTCACCTGATAATTCAAATGGTTTTGTAGATTTTACAATGTTGATTTTAGAAGGTAAGTTTAAGAATTTTGATTCGTTTGGTAAGTTTTGATCTTCTCTTTTCGAAGTAATGCTTACACTTAGTCTTCCCATAGCATTTGTAGTGTATAACACTTCCTGATCCTTAAATTCTACACCGCCAATTTTCCATAAACGAGCGTCAGGCTCACCTTTAGTAGTTACATCAACAAATCTAATCTTCTCACCAAATTCAATATCATGAGTTACTGTAGAGTCCATAATGTTCTCTAACTTCTCTCCATTTTCTTTATAGATTTCAATTTCTACTGTAATTGTATCATATACTTTCACATAGAAATCAGTGTTCATTGTCCAAAGTCCATTTTCAAATACAGACTCCATTGTATCAAGTCCTGCAAAAGAAACAGAATCTCTAAATGTATTGTAAAGATTTACGACAAAAGCAGAATCCTCACCAGCTTCATTTTTACCAGATGCTTCAGTGAAAAGAACACTGATTGATTTTTCTTCTGAATAAGTCTCCCCTTCGTTTACAATATAAGGTGTATAATCTTTTACCGTATTTTCAATTTCACCAGCCAAGAATTTAGCACTAGTTGGAATAGTCCAACCGTGATCAACTGTACCTCTTGATAAATCTGAAAAAGCGATAAAACTATTCAGACCTACTCTCATTGTATCTGCAAAATTGAAGTTTGTATTTGACTTACTCGTATACCACATGGCATCCGAGAACTCATTCGGCACATCATATTCTTTATTATTACATGCATTCAAGCATAATAATAAAGTAAGTGCACTAAATATATATTGTAATGTTTTCATTTATTTCAAAATTTGATAGTGAATGAGTACACAGACAGTACTATGCTATGGTCATGTCTGTGTACTTATTGCTATTAGTTAAAGTAAGGATTAGCTGCACTTTCCACACTTGGGATAGGGAAGTAATCATGTAATTGTGGTACATAATTTTGAGCGGAAGTTTCAAACTCCACTCTATTTAAGTGAGTTCTTCCTGCAGGATCCTCTCCTTCATAAAGTACCGATGCCCAAATATTCTTATTATCTGGAGTCACGTACTTATCTACATGATATTTACGTTCTGCTAGATCTTTGAAACGATCACCAATAACACCCCATCTTCTAAGGTCTAACCAACGAATTGCGTGCCCTTCAACAGCTAATTCCAATGGACGCTCAATGTACATTAAGTGCTCCATTAATTCTTGTGCTGAGTACGTTTTCTCATTATGCTGAGATCCCGTGTAATCACTTACTGAAGAAGGACCAATTAATTCTAAAGCTGAACGGTAACGCACTTTATTGATATATCTTAATGCTTCGTTTACACCTGCTGCATCAGAACCACCTTTAATTAAAGCTTCTGCATACATTAAATAAACATCCGCCAAACGAATTACAGTTACATTCATTCCTGAACGAGCAACATTATCATCTCCTAGTTCGGTAGTACGAGTTTCCCAACGAGAGTACTTTCTAAAGTAAGCTTGCTTTTGGTTAAACAACTTATTTCCATACTCATAAGGTAAGCTTTGATAATAAGGTACAATATCATCAATCATCACAACAGAATTAGAAGCTCTAAGTGAATAAGGTCTTAATGCTGTTTCTCCGTCATCATTTACATAATAGTTTCTAGGATCTGTAGGATCAATAGGCTCATTTTTGTAAAGTAAAGCTAACCAGAAAGAAGGTTGTAGTGTACCCCAACCACCGAAAGTTCTTGTGACAAAACCTCTTACAATATCATTTGATGTTGAAGCATCGTCGTTGATATTAAACTCCGTATTGAAATTACTTGAGTAATTAACTTCTAAAATTGATTCAGTATTAAACTCTGATTCCTCTCTGAAATTTTCAATATAATTGGTAGTCAGAGCATAACCATAATTATCAATTACATCTTTAAAATATAAAGCCGCATTTTCATAGTCACCTTCATAAAGGTAAGTCTTTCCTAATACGGCAGAAGCTGCACCTGCTGTCACTCTACCTGCTTGACTTTCTGCCCAAGAAATAGGTAAGTTTTTCATAGCAAATTCAAGATCTTCGCGAATGAACTCTCTCATCTTCTCAGGCTCTAGTGGAGCTTGATAGAAGTCTTCTTCAGCCGTCGGTACAAAATCATACTTTACTACTCTACCATTATTGAAAGTATTGTAAGCATAAAAATGGAATAAACCTCTAAAGAAACGAGCTTGACCTAATACTACACGGTGAAGATTATCTTCTGTTATTGGAATCTCCTCTCCGTTTTCATCCAACTCAAACTCTTCAGGATAAACCTTATAGTAATTTGCTATAGTTTGGTTTGCTCTGAAAATTCCTTTATAAATACGTGACCACTTATCGGCAATTGTAGCCGTTGCAGAGTTATAAGTTTTATGGTATAGCTGATCGCCTACCAATGGAAAACTTTGAGTACCTACAAAACAAATGTCATCACGTCTTACCTCATTGACGATATTCAATAAAGATTTTTCTTTGAAAGTACTGTATACCGCTGTTAAACTTGAATTTAACTGCTCAGGTGTACTACCAAAATCATCTGAGTTAAGAGCATTAGGGTTTGTCTCTTCCAAAAAACTCTGGCATGACCACATTGATGAGGCCAATAAGGTACCTAATATAACTTTATATAATTTCTTTTTCATTGTTTTAATACTGATTAGAAGCCAAACTGTAAACCAAAACGGTATGATGCTGTTACAGGGTAAGTACCCTTATCAATACCTCTTGTACTTAATCCATTGTTTCCAACCTCAGGATCAAAACCTGAGTAATTTGTAAATGTCAATGGATTGATTGCTGTTGCGTAGAATCTTAATTTACTGATTCCCATTTTCTTCGTTAATGTGTTTGGTAATTGGTAACCCAATGTTACGTTACGTAAACGAATAAATGAGCCATCTTCGATATAGATATCATTTCGACCTCTATAGTTTTCGTGACCACCACCTCTGTTGGCAGGAATCTCAGAATCAAAGTTTGCTTCAGTCCACTGATAAACCATATCTCTATGAACACCTTGTTGGTAAGCATAAGCCTTATTACCATTGATTACTTCACCACCAATGGCTGCATAGAATTGTACCGTTAAATCAAATCCTTTGTAAGATCCACCTAAGTTAAGACCTACTTCGTAGTCAGGCATACCACTACCCATATATACTCTATCTTGATCATCAATGATACCGTCACCTGAATCAGGAATACCATCGCCTGTTGTATCTACAGTTGGTTGATCTACTAATCTTAAATCACCAATTCTTGCACCAACGTTGAAGATTTCATTGTACTCGTCTACTTCTTGTTGTGTTCTTAAGATACCATCTGATTCGATCAAGAAGAAAGCACCTGCTTCATATCCTTCTTTCAACACAGACAGTTTATCTTGTGCATTACCACCAATTGTTACAGCTTCACTACCTCTCATGTAAGATTCTTTGTTAGTACCCGCCATTTTAGTGATCTTATTCTCATTTTTAGAGAATGTTGCTCCAACGTTCCAGCTGAAATCTTTCTTGCCAACATGCTTATAATTCGCTGAGAATTCCATACCTCTGTTATTCATGTTACCTACGTTCAATACTACTTGAGGTGTCATACCACCACCCGTAGAAGAAGGAATTAGAACAGGGAATAACATATCCTCTTTGTCAGTGTTATAAACATCAGCTGTCAATGTTAGTTTATTATTGAAGAAACCTAAATCTAAACCAAGGTTAGTTTGAATTGTAGTTTCCCACTGTACATTAGCGTTAGCATAACTTCCTTGAGCCGCACCAGAACTTAAACTTTCAGATCCACCAGTACCAAATACAGCATCCTTATAAAGATCAACACTTGCTGCATAACTATAGTCTAAGAAGTTTTGGTTACCAGTAGTACCGTGGCTACCTCTAAACTTAAATGTATTTACCGTTTCACCTACACTGTTTTTCCAGAAGTTCTCTTCTGCTACGTTCCAACCTACTGAAACTGATGGGAAAATCCCCCAACGTTTTCCTTCAGCAAATCTAGATGAACCATCTCGTCTTACACTAGCACTGAATAGATAACGACCTTTGTAGTTGTATTGTAATCTACCCAACACACCTACTAAGTGTGTTGTTTTATTTTGTAAGAAACCAGTTTGGTTACCTGCTAAGTTATCTGAAGTAGCACCGTTAATTACAGTGATATCATTACTAACTAAATCTCTTCTTGAACCAAAGAATGAATTGTAATTATAGTTTTCTAAAGAGAATACACCCAACACTCTGAACTCATGACCTTCGAATTTCTTAGTGTAATTCACCATACTTTCCCAAGACCAGTTATCTCTGCTACCACTAGTTTGTCTCACACCAGATCTGTAACCATTAATAGATACCAATTCACCTTGGTTATTGTAAGATTCAATAATTGGTTCAATCAACGTACGAGTATCTTCTGTTACACTACCACCAAAACGTGTTGACAATTTCAAGCCTTTCATCACTGCATAATCCAACTTGAAGTTGTAGTTTGCTTGATTTAAGATACTTTGATCATCACGGTGTAATTTTGTTTGGATGAAAGCAAGGTTCTGAACGTTGTTCGTGTTTTCATCGTCAATTAATGTTATAGTTGAATTTGGATCAACCGCTTGTTGGTAAGGTTTGTGTCTATAGGCATCTGTTAATAATGTGACAGGAGTGTAAGCTCTTTCTTCTCTTTTTAAGGCTAAGTTTGTAGAAAAAGTAAACTTCTTTTTCTTGTATACTGAGTTTGAACGAAGACTCATACGCTCAAAACCTGAGTTGATCACTGAACCATCTTGTGAGAAGTAGTTACCAGTAAGGCTATATCTAAAACCTTTTTGACCACCTGAAGCTGTTAAACTGTAGTTTTGAACTGGAGCGTTATCTCTCATGATTACACTCGTCATTTCAGTATCACGCGTAAACGCTGCTGCATTTTCCTGAATTGGAGTCCAGAAATTCTCTTTATTGTTTACATCATTCAAGTTTCTGATTCTGATGTTCTCAGCATACATATACTCTTCAAAATTCATTGTGTGAACACCAGATGTAATTTTTTGGATACCATAGTAACCATCGAAGTTGATTTTCATCTGACCCTCATCACCTTGCTTCGTAGTAATCAAGATGACACCTGCGGCACCTCTTGTACCATAAACTGCTGCAGAAGCGGCATCCTTTAATACGTCAACTGTTGCAATTTCATTTGGAGATAATCCCGGATCGCCGTCAAACGGGACACCATCCACTACATATAAAGGAGTACTAGAACCCGTTACTGAACTCAGACCACGGATCATAATGTTGGCCGCCGCACCTGGCTGACCTGAAGAGGCTTGCACGTTTACACCTGCAATCTGACCTTGTAATGCACTGGCCATATCAGAAGTAGCATTTTTAAGTAATTCCTCTCCGTCCATTCTACCAACGGCACCGGTTACTTCTTTCTTCTTCTGCTCGCCATAACCAATCACCACAATTTCATCCAATGCTTTCACATCCAATTCCATGTTGATGTTGATCACAATACGATCACCTACTTTTGTTGTTTGGTCTCTATAACCAATTGAAGAGAATTTTAAAACTGTTTGTTTATTTGGGACTATCAGTTTATAAATACCCTCAAAATTAGTTACGCTACCTTGCGTTGTTCCCTCAATCACGACATTTACTCCAGGCAATGGGTAACCATTTTCATCGACTACTTTACCTGTAATAACATTTTTCTTTTTCTGGCCATAGGCCTCTACTGAAAGCATAGCACCAACCATAAGAAATAATATCAATACCTTATGGAGACTATACGACAGTTTAACACATTTCCACATAGTTCGCTTTTGTGTAATAAGTTGAACATTCATTTCATACTTCAAAATTAGCTTGGACTTTTAAAATTCTTTAAAACAAATTGTGCATAAATAGGGGGATAAATGAGCACTGTTTTGAAGAAATATGGAGCTATGAGGGAAGGATCATTTCAAAACATCCCCTTTTTGAAAAAAATACCTAAACAACAGATTACGAACATGGATATTCTTCATTTTTGGACAGATAGTAATGTTTTTCATATAAAAGTGACTATTTTACGTTTAAAATATAGGGGGATAGATTGTATAATTAAAAAATGGTAAATTGAAAAAAAGAAGCCCCCCTGCAGCGTTACCAAAAATACTACATTATTTGTAAAAAAAACATTTATTTTTCAATGATTTTTTTTAAGATTCTCTAACATTTGAGTTTTCAAATTAAAAATCCCCCACTACTTAGGCCTTATTTTTGGCTAAGGATCTGATTTTAGTAGTCTAACTTGCCTTCTGTAAAATTACAACTACATATTTTAAGCATTTCAACGAATGGGCCAACCATAATTGAATAACTTTGTACATCTTAATCAATGTACTTGAGCATGTTGCAAATGAGATGTTGAAATTCATATATTATATAATAAGGTATAATTACTTCATCAGGAATTTAAAACAAGCTTATCTTAGATGGTGACTACTTCCTAATTTTTTGAAATGTACTTTAAACTTTTTTTTCTAAATCTTAAGAATGAAATGAGAAAGACAACTTTTTACTCTTGTTTGATCTTCTTCATGTGCCTTAATAACTACTTAATGGCACAAAGCAAGCCTAATGTCCTATGGCTTCTAACTGATGATCAAAGACATGATTCTATCCGAGCATTCAATAAAATGCTAACAGGTGAGAAAAACAGTAAACTAGGCTATGTTGAATCCCCCAATGTAGACCGCTTGGCTTCAATGGGAACTACCTTTATTAATACCTACTGTCAAGCTGCAGGATGTGCTCCTTCTAGAACTTCTATGCACTTAGGAAGGTACCCATTCCGTTCTGGCGTTTATGAGTTTGAATACTATAATAATAGCTTACCTCACTTTAAGCCTACGCTACCGGAACAAATGCAGGCTTTGGGTTATCAAACATTGCATATTGGTAAACTAGGGGTCAGAATCAAAGAGTTACAGAAAAATGGCAAAACAAAAGGCCATAAGATCTATGAAACTGATATTGATTTTAAATCCCTTCATAAGGATCGATTGACAGACTGGGGGAAAGACTGGGCTTCTCAAGTGGAAGGTGAGAAATTAGAGAAACCTATTAAAAACCTTGAATATGTTGTACAAGAAAATGGTGAGGTCATTTATATCTCCAAGGATTTGGAAGAAATGAAGCCTGAATACAAAGGTTCTGCACAAAAAGCCTACGATAAATACGACCTACTCAGACATTATAATGATAAAAAAGGGCCTCAAACACCGTTTTCAGGGGGTATTTTATCTGGGGTAAGTTCACAACCTGCCGGTAAAACACGTGATGGCGTGTATGCACAAGCGCTAGTGGATTATCTAGAAAATGATGCTTCTACCTTTAAAATTGGCAGTAAAACCTACAAGGGTATTGACGACTCTAAACCACTTTTCTGTCATGTAGGTTTTGATTTCCCGCACACGCCTGTCCTTCCTCCTGCTGATTACAGAAAACGTTTCCAAAAATACACGTACAATGTTCCTGAATTGGATGCGAATGAAATGAACAAAATGCCTAAACAACTTAAGAATCAGGTAAAAAGAGGGTATTCAGATCATTTTACGGATGAGGAAAAGCAAAAAATGGTACAGGATTACTATGCATTCTGTGCTTATGGCGACCGTTTAATCGGTGAAACGGTAGATGCTTTTATTAAATACAGTGAAAGTAAAAACCAAGAATGGTTGATTGTTTATGTATGTGGTGATCATGGTTGGAAATTAAATGAACACGGTTCTGTTTCTAAATTCTCTCCTTGGGATGTAGACGTACACAATCCAATTATTGTGGTTTCTTCAGATAAGAAAAAATTCCCTAAGGGTAAAGTTGTAAGAGATTTCACTGAGTTTGTAGACATCGCTCCTACTATTCTAGCAGCTGGTGGTGCAGATATTCAAAGTGATGACTTTGCTTACTTAGATGGTTTGGATATGGCAAAGGTAGTAGCTGAAGAAGCACCAAAAAGAGATTATATCATTGGAGAAAGTCATGCAGTGACGGGTCCTAGAGCATTCATTAGAACAGAGCGTTTCATGTTTTCTATTCAATCAAGACCAAATAAAGTAAGAGGTAAAGATATGGAATGGGCTACTACGGCTAGTTATAAAGATTTGGACCCTTGTCTTTATGATTTACAAAAAGACCCTAACGAATTGAACAATCTGGCATTCTCTAAAAAATATCAGAAAGTTGCTGAGCAAATGAAAGAGAAATTAGTCAATATCGTAATTGGGGATAACCGAGTGGAAGTAAACTGGAAAAAGTGGGGTACTGGTACAGATGTTTACAAAAGTAACTTTGCTGAAGGTGCTCATGATTACAAGTTAAAATTGGACGAAAGCTTATAAAATAGAAGGACAATAATTGTCAATAAATTGACATTTGTTCCAACAAATTCAAAACACCCCCTTTCATTGAACTTAGTTTTTTGAAAGCGGGGTGTTTTTATATTTCAAAAAAAGGTGGGTTATGCAACAAATAAGGTGGGGTATTTTTGCAAAAAACAGTTTAAGTAGCTTATTTGACACTCCCTCTAGGGGGAAAAACTAAGAAAGTCCCCTAATTGTACTCACGAAACGACACGTCTCTAATGGTGGAGATACTTTTTTAATGAAATTGAATTATAGGATGAAATTATTACTACACCATATACTATTCGCTTTACTCTTACTGAGTACAACCTGTTACGCCAATACTAAAGATTTAATTTTTAATCATTACACCACTCGTCATGGCTTGTCACAAAATGACATCAACTGTCTCTATCAAGACAGTCAAGGGTTATTGTGGATTGGTACTAACGATGGTTTCAGTAGCTTTGATGGTTACGAGTTCAAAGACTATAGAAAAAACACACACAATATCCCTACAAACATTATCAATCGTATTGTAGAAGATCACTTCGGCAACCTATGGTTAGGCACAGCAGATGCTGGTATTTGTAGATTCAACCTTGAAACGGAAGAATTCACAGCATTCATGAATTCAAAAGAAACGCCTAAGTTATTTACCAAAAATAATGCTTCACGAATGATCCTTGATGCTGAAGGCAACCTATGGTTTGGTAATTCAAAGGGTTTGAATTGTGTCAAAAAGAAATATTTGAATAAAGATCAAATTGAGGTCAATAAATATCAGGCTAATCCACATAATCAAGAAAGTCTTTTACAAGATCATGTCCGTGACATCTATATTGATGCAGATGGCAACCTATGGATTGGTACTTTAAAAGGGTTACAAAAATTTATCCCGCCCACAGGCAATAAAGATTATGGTACTTTTAAAAGTTACCCTAATACCGCTAGTAAAAACAATGGCATCTTAGGGATTACTGAAAGTGATAAGGCACTGATCATTGCTTATTACAATGGTATTTATGAAGTGACTAAAGAAGGTGATAAACCGGAAGACTTCAAGTTTAAAAAATTATCTGACCTGCGTAGTGATTATGTGTTATGCGATAATCAAAATAATGTATGGGCGGGAACGAAGGCTGGACTTTTCAGATTGAAATTCGGTCCACAAAAAGATAAGCTTGTGGTATTGGAACATTATGATAAAGATGAATACCTCAACACCAACATCATTCATATGATCTACGAAGACAAAACGGGCATTGTTTGGATCGGTACTAATGGTGGAGGAATTAAAAAATACAACCCTAAGAGAAAGAAATTCCAACACATCAAAAAAGAGAGAGACCAAAAAAGCTTGTCTTACAATAAAGTGAGATCTGTTTTTGAAGACTCGTATGGTAGACTTTGGGTAGGTACTGAAGGTGGTGGGCTGAATTACTTAGAGCCTAACGCTACTGAATTCAAAAAAATGAATGTGGCTACTGGTATCAGAGGTCAAAATATGGTCTACGATATTGAAGAGTGGAACGGACAGTTGATATTTGGAGTGGGTTACCCTCTTCGTTCTCTTGCCATCCCTATTGAAAAAGCACACTTATTGGAAAAGCAATTATGGAAAAGTTCTTTCTTTCACCCTGCTAATTTGAAAAATTCTGTTTTCTCAATTGAAACAGATGGTGATTCTACAATTTGGTTGGCCTCTTATGGTGGTGGGTTGACAAGAGGAATTTTACAAAAGAACAATTCTATTCTTTGGAAAAAAATTGACATCCAACAAACTGAAGAGTACAAAGATCCATTTGAAGTGATCAGAAGCCTTTTAGTAGATAGTAAAGGCAACTTATGGGTAGGTAGCAATCAAGGTTTGATTATCATTCCAAAAGAAGAGAAACTGAAGGATAGACCCGATTTCAAATTATTTATCAGTGATGATGATGACAACACTTCATTGAGCTACAATTACGTTCTGCCTATGTATGAGACGAGCAATGGCGAAATTTGGGTAGGTACAATGGGCGGCGGTCTTAATGTCGTTACGGCCGATTATGATATCAACTCCATCAAGTTTGACCGTATCACTGTCAATGATGGCCTTCCGAATAATGCCATCAAAGCTATTCTTGAAGATAACTACGGCAATGTTTGGGTATCAAGCAATAAAGGTATTAGTAAGATTTCCATCAAAAATAGAACGATCAAAAACTTTGATGTAAGCGATGGACTGCAAGACGATGAGTTTGGAGAACTCACGGCCTGTAAGCGTAAAAATGGTGAATTAGTATTTGGTGGTGTAAACGGTATTAATGTTTTCAACCCTCATGAAATCGTTGATGACATCACAAATGCAGATTTAGTATTTACGGAATTAAAGATTTTAAACAATGTCATTAGCCCTGCCGATGAGGATAACGATATTTTGAATAAATCAATTCGCTACACTAAGTCGATCACAATTGATGCAAACCAAAATAGCTTCTCAGTGAAGTTTGCCTATTTGCATTATGCTTCTCCAAACAAAAACAGCTACAAATATAAATTAGTAGGTTTGGATAAAAATTGGGTAACAGCAGATGCGATGCAAAGAGAAGCAAAGTATACGAATTTATATCCAGGTGAATACACCCTATTGGTGAAAGCTTCGAATGGTGATAATATTTGGAAATCTGACCCGATTGACCTTAAAATCACAATTCTTCCCCCTTGGTGGATGACTTGGTGGGCAAAATTAATGTATTTCGTGATCTTCGTTGGACTTGTGTATTTCTTCTCTCGCTTTACGATCATTACAGCAAGAAGAAAATCTCAATTGGAAATGGTGAAATTCGAGAACGAGAAATTGGAAGATTTGAGTCAGTTGAAAATGCAATTTTTCACAAATATCTCTCACGAGTTACGCACACCATTAACCTTGATCAATACGCCAATAGAACAACTCATCAAGAAAGGTAGAGAATTATCAGAATATGATAGAGAGAAATCTTATCAGTTGATTCATAAAAATATCCAACACTTAATGCGTCTAGTAAATCAATTATTGGACTTCAGAAAAGTGGAGCAAGGCAAAATGAAACTCAACTTAACGAGAGGAAATTGGAACACATTCATTGAACAAATCTATTTTTCTTTCAAGGAGTTTTCTGAACAAACGAATATCAATTATACGTTCCAAAAGACAGATGATAATATTCATGGCTTGATTGATACGGATAAAGTAGAAAAAATACTTTATAACCTACTTTCCAATGCTTTCAAATTCACTACTGATGGTGAAATCAATTTAAGCATCAAACAAGAAAATGACCGCATTTTGATCACACTTCAGGATACTGGTATTGGAATTCCAAAAGAAAGACAACAACATCTTTTTGAACGTTTCTATCAAGTGGATAACTTAAAAAGAGCACGTCATAGAGGTACCGGTATTGGTTTGGCCTTTACGAAAAGTCTTGTGGACCTTCACCATGGTGAAATCACTTTAGAAAGTGAACAAAATAAAGGCACTACATTCTTCTTATCTTTCCCAATCAATGACGAAGCTTATGATGGAGAATTTATTGAAGAAACACCTCAAGAAGAGACAAAATCTTTAATTGAAGATGAAGAATATTTAGAAACTTCAACAAAGGCTAAAATTGTGGTGATCGATGACAACCTTTCGATCAGAGAATTATTAAAAGACCTCTTGAAAGATACGTATGATGTATTCTTGGCTGAGAATGGTGCGAAGGGATTAGAACTTGCTAAAGAAGTAATGCCTAACCTAATTCTTTCGGATATCATGATGCCTGTAATGGACGGCTATGAACTGACTAAAAAAGTACGTGAAGACAATCAGATTTGTCACCTTCCGATTATCTTACTGACGGCCAAGAAATCGGAAGAGAGTAAACTGAAAGGGTACGAATACGGCGTGGACGCTTATGTCACCAAACCATTTAACTCTGATGTTTTACTAGCTAGAATCTTCACAATCATTGAAAACAGACGCAACCAACAAAAACGCTTTAGAGTAGATGTAGACATTCAACCTAGTGAAATCACGTTTACAACGATTGATGAGAAATTCTTGAACCGATTGGTTGAAATCGTAGAGGAAAATATTTCAGACTCTGAGTTTACAGTTGAAAAACTAGCCTTGGAATATGGAGCTACACCACTCCGATTAAATCAAAAACTAAAAGCCTTAACAGGTCAAACTGCAAAAGGATTTATCCGAAATATAAGACTGAAACGTGCGGCTCAAATGCTGAAATTAGGTCGATTTAGTGTCAGTGGCGTTACTTATGAAGTAGGTTTCAATGACCTTAAGTATTTCAGAAATTGCTTTAAGAAAGAATTCGGTGTACTTCCTTCTCAATACGCAAAAGAGATTGAAGCGGACAAGATTCCATAGTGACAAGATGTTTTACCTTTATCACTGTTAGAAATCGGGCGATTTCTGATGATTTACGAGATACGAATGTTGCTAACGCTTAATATTCGCTTAGGTAATAGCTTAATAAAGATTGCAGCAATGTAGAAGTGTAATTATATATAGAATAGAATATTAAAGGCCCACTAGTTCGCTTGTGGGCTTTTTGTACCTTGACTATTTGGGAGAGAGTATAAAATAAACGTTACCCGTTTTTTTTAAAAATTTATAGAAGTACTTATTGAAAACTGTGGCAAATCAATCCTCAAAAGAAAGTGCTGAGTTTAAGCAAATACGTGACTTGGCACTTCAATAACTTCTATCTATTCAATCCTTACAGGGGAAGGTGATGTATTGACAACTCTATTAAAGCAATATTTAATTTGACAAATAATAACTAATTTAAGAGTTCAGAAGAAAAACGAGACAGTGTTCAACTGACATTCCCATTAAATTACAGCTCTAATTTTATTTGATTGACCCAGACCTGAGATCTATCTCTATTTTGTTCAAAACTCAAATGCATAAACTCTTTATCATATTTCACTTTTCCATTAAAATATAACTTTTGATTGATGAATACCTTCACCTTTTTATGAAGGTCCACCATTTCTGGAGAAATATTAATAGCCAAAGATGAGATACGTGAAGTTTTAATTTCAAATGTATTGTCTTCGTATTTTGCAATCACCTTTCCTGATTTTCTAGGAAAACTAAATGCATCTTTATGAACATCAATTGTAATTAAGCTATCCTCTTTATTGTATTCTTGCCACTGATCTATGGTGAAATTGATTTCTTTTTGCCAGCTTTCTTGGGCTTGTAAAGTATCCAATTTTATTGCTGATAACCAATCAATATTCGCGTAATTATTGTCGTCAAGTTCCCAGGATATTGAAGTCGGGAATGGATTTCTTGTTCTCTTATTTAAATCTTCAAAAAGTAGTTGATAAGCCGGTTCTGATTCATCAAACTTTGGAAACCAATGAGGAAAGCCCTCGTACCTATAGTCTTTATAATCCATATTCAATGAAAGCATTACACTATCCATTTGATCATTGGCGTTAGGTGGATAATAATAATCTTGATTCGTTGAGAAATTAATAAAAGATCGGTTCGTCATATTTTCAACAAAGGTCCCTCCTGTAAAAACTTTTGGATAAGTATTGAAGCCATAGCAACCTGCAAAATCTGTAGGTGCTTTCATCAGGTATGAAAAAGAACCCGTTGCCCCATTCGAATGTCCCGTAATAAAGATCTTATTGTCATCTATATTGATGGCTTTTTTTACGGACTTCACAATCTCCGGTATCATAAAAAAGCCATCGTCTGACATCATCCAATTGTACTGTTTGTTGGCACTTGTGAAAATCAAAACCACATTATTTAAATCTCCATACTTTTTGTAGTATCTATTCCAACCACTTAAGTTCACTTCCGGTATCTGATACTTATCCAATTTGCCATATCCTACGGCACCATGCAGGAAAAATAACATTGAATATTTTTGATTTGGATCATAATTTTCAGGTAAGTGTACGTGGTATGAAGTTGATGTAGAATCATTAATATTTAAGGCAATTGAATAATCACTTTGCTTTTTTGTTATATATGGATTGTAGGTTTGAATTGCCTTGTAGAGCCCTTTATTTTTTGGAGTTAATGTTTCACCTGAAGTCTTAAAAAATTCATCCTCACTTTGTTTTAGGGTTTGAAAAAAAACAAGACTGTCTTTTTGAGCTTGCTGTTTCAATGTTTTCCAACGCGGATCACTCATCAGGTTTTTATAATCATCCTCTGCATAATCGTCTAATACATAACTCCACCCAGGATAGCCATCTTCATCTTTTTCCATTTCTGCCAATGGTATCAAGTACTCAAATGCTTTATCATAGTTTTTCATCATTGCATTTAAAGTTGAAGCATAATAAAGACCTGTTCCATCAATGCTATCTGGAAAGGCTTCAAATGCATTTTCTATCATTTGATATGCTTTCTGATATTTCGTTTCCTCTTCTACATTAATGATATGAATAGCTTCACTCGTTAGGTCAGAATAGCTTTCTTGTGCCATCACTTTTGATACAAAAAGAGAGAATAGTAGTGTTACAATACAATAGTTTTTCATTTGAAAGTTTAATTCAATTGGTTGATTTAGAAATAAAAATGAAGTTACAATTTTATTTTCGAATGACAATTATAATAAAAGGTATTTTTGCTTCTGACTTTTATCCGTAACGATAGACTTTTTGAAAAAAATTAAAGGCTGCCTCATTGTATTATGAGACAGCCTCTTAGCACTAATTTATAGATTGATTATATTTTCATCTCCTTTTTTAATTACAAATGATTTTTGAATCTCGCTTGATAGATCATTTTGTTTTACAAATTCAAGTAGTAATCTACCCAGAATTTCATGATCGTCACCGTGCATTTCATGGATGAAAGCTGTTTTGCCTTTTTTTCCGAAAAGATCATAGAAATGATTGTCTTTTTTACCGTTTACAACTTGATTATCTGCGTTGAATATTGTCTTTAAAGAAGAAATTGCCTTTTCGAGCTTATCATCTCTGAAACGATGCCAGTTTAAAAATTTTAGAATTTTATTGTTATTGCCTACAGGTTTAAATCTATTCTTCATTTTCAGTTTCCATTTAGAGTCATACTGGCTAAAAGTGTCTGTCTGAAAGATTAATTCTACCTTTTTATATGGGTTTAACCTACTAAAAAATGCTTCATAAAATGCACCTCTTACATTGGCAATATAAGATTCTGGAATATCCTCAAAAGGCTCCTCTGCTATACCCAACAACCTCCAATAATTATCTTTAGCATAATTTGCACTAATTTTTGGTACTATCAATCGAAGTAGTTTGTCAGGAAAACGGAGTACTAATTCAGAAGTCACTCCCTCAAAATCATTAATCTTAGTACATGCCTCATCAAGTGTTTTTTCGTATTTCTCATCTTTGAGTAATTCAAAAATTGAAGCACTATTAAAATCCCATCTTAAATGCTTTTTGGCCTTCTTGAATTTACTTCCGAAAGTCGATTTCATTTTAATGGTGATTGAATGTTCTAGATCAGAATACTTTAGTACTTCTTGGGGTTCAGTAGTGATAACATCATAATCAAAAATAACGCTTCTTGAGTAGTCCTTATGATATTTCTCTTGCGTAAAATTCTTGGTAACGCCAAAGTCAATTTCCCTAAGGTCTTTATCTCCCTTATATATTGTTTCTTTAACATCAATTTCAGTTGAACGACTTCTTCCAACTCCCCACTTTCCTAGTCTAAGAGAGAAATTAAATTGATGAAGTTTATTTTCTCTTTCTATTCCCAAGAACTCTTTCACATTCACAACGTCTTCTAAATCTGAATGCTGAAAATGATCAATTTTAAAGGTCAACAACTGTTTTAAATTATTAGAAATCGTGGCTTTATCCGTTTCAAAAGTAATAAGTGATTGAGAAGATTTTAACTTTCTAATTGCGTAGGACATTTCTGCTACTAAAGTTTCGTTCAGTGTTTCAGATATACTTTCCTTATGATCAGAAACTGTCTTTTTAATTTCTTCATATTTATCCTTGATCTCATCGAGGTACTCAATGTCATCTGTACCGAATAATCGCTCACCTAATTTTTTAAGTTTCTCAATATTATCATCATTAACATATTGATCTATGTTGTCAAAAGTATCTCCCAAATAACCTTCATAGTACTCGTTAATTAATTTTTCTACGGCATTCTTACTATCAGATGTCAAACTAAAGGACAGTTTTCCAGCTAATTTCCCTTCGACAACTTTTTCCTTTAATTTAGAGATTTGAACGATTACTTTCCCATCAGGTTTAACTCTTAAACACGTTTCATAATCTCCAAGCCTCTTCATTTCAAAAGAAAGCTTTAAGTCTGTATTTACCTTAAAAAGAAAATTGTTATCTATAAGCGTTGTAGAAGGATTGAGAATTGTTGACATCAATTCAACGACATCAACACTAAAGTTTAGCCCTACACCAGCATCAAAAGCAAAACGAACCCCTTCATTTACATCTAAATTTTGAATGTAATCATTCGTTAGAATGTGTTTAAAATTAGCCAAATCATTACTTACAGCCTCCTTGGTTGTTACATTTAGGCCGTGCCATTTTAAAAAGGATAACTTTGCACTTGCAGAAGTGTTTGCCTTTAATGTAAAAATATCTTTAATCGAAGTAGAACCTTTACCCTTCAAGTTGGCTGCCAATTGATATTCTATCATTGAAGATGAATTCAACAATGAACTGATATCTTCTCCACACCCAACGTTTTTCAAACTTAAAGATTTTTCACCCTTCTCATCAAAATCATCCTTATCATTGTAAACATTGATTTTTAAACCAGCATCTGTAGTCAGTTCTAAATTTACTGCATTATTAAAAACAGTTAGTGGAAATTGTTGTGTGTCATCAAAAGAAATGTCTTCTAAAGAAAATTCCTTTTTGTCTAACAATGTTTCGTCACTAAACACCTTTAAGGTTGATGGCAAAATTGATTTTAAATCCATGGATCTAATGTTGTTAAATGAAAAATATTTTGGTACAATTTCCCTATTTAGTCGAGTTACTTCGAAGTCTACTATACTAATTATATACACCTACAAACCCAGTCATCAAAGAATAAACAACGGTAAAAACATACCGTTCTAAACTCATTTTAAAGAGGTTAAAATAGTGGATTTGTGGAAGTGTTTTGATTAGAAAAAGCTGGTCTCATAGTTAATTTGTTTTAGTCAATATAAGACTTTGGTAGAAGTAAATTGAAGTAGCATACATAGGGTTGTTAAACATACAATGAAAATTAGCTTGTCATTTGCTGTTTAATCTCTTTCAATTTAAATACTTTTTTTGATTATAAAAATGTAATACTAATTATTAATTGCTATAACATTTTGCATACATTAAAATGACAGCAATGGTGTTCAGCTCACTATGTATTAATAATAAAACCTCAACGGCTAAATCATTTTATTCAAACAATTTAATCGTTGAGGTTATTAAATAGAAAACCGTATTGTTTAGCAAATTACTCTAGTTCGCTAAAACGGGAGTTTCTTTTGGTGATACAGATCTGATATCAATGATATCGTTCACAACTTGAGTGGTCAATGCTTTGATGCCTTCAAAATCTATATTGCCTGAAGCATCCTTAACAATAAGATTTGATCCGATTCCCACACAATGTGCTCCGGCTTTCAACCAAGAAGCAATATTTTCTTTCTCAGTAGTCACACCTCCTGTAGGCATGATGGTGGACCAAGGGCATGGTGCTTTCACTCCTTTTATAAAACCTGGACCGCCTACCTGTGCTGCTGGGAATACTTTCACTAACTCTACACCTAACTCTTCTGCTCTACCTATCTCTGATACCGATCCACAACCTGGGCTTACTGCCACTTTTCTGCGGTTACAAATCTTAATTACTTCTTCATTTAAAAAAGGACAAACGATAAAATCTGCACCCATTTGAATGTATAAGCTTGCAGTGGTTGGGTCTACAATAGAGCCAATTCCCAACATCATTTCGGGAAGTTCTTCTCTAACATAATCCAATAAGGCTTGAAAGATGACGTGTGCTCCGTCTCCTCTATTGGTGAATTCAAAAACTCTACATCCACCTTCATATGTAGCCTTCAAAACTTGTTTTGCTACCTCTATATCTTTATGAAAGAAAACGGGAACCATACCAATTTCACCCATTTTCTGTATTACTTCAATTCTTGAAAACTTTGCCATTTGTTACTGCTTTTATGTCTTTATTGTAAAGGGCTTCTCTCCGTCAAACACATACAAAACAAGACAGAGATTAGCCCTTGCATTCAATCTTTTATTGTTTTATATAAATCAAGGATTAGGGAATAAAAACACCTTTTACTATAGGTATGAAAATGATTTTTAGGTGGTTCGTAAGACGCAATGCAGAGGGTAAACTTTCAATTTGATGAATTACCATATTGAAAAAAAACTACCCTCTCATACCTCTTACCTGTTACCTCTTACCTGTTACCTCTCACCTAAAACACTCCTTCTATTATAATTTTAAGTCTGAGAAAGCATATTGCTTGATATTATTATAGCAAATGTCTTGCACCAAGCTTCCTACCCAATTGATGTCATTAGGGACCAATCCTTTCTCAATATCATTCCCTAATAGGTTGCAGAGTGTTCTTCTGAAATACTCATGCCTTGGGAAAGAAAGGAAACTTCTTGAATCAGTAAGCATTCCTACGAATTTGCTTAGTAAACCAATGTTAGAAAGCGTGTTGATTTGCCATTCCATGGCTTCCTTCTGATCTAAAAACCACCAACCAGAACCCAATTGAATTTTACCTGGAGTGATCCCATCTTGGAAATTCCCCACCAATGTACCCATTGGATAGTTGTCAGCTGGGTTAAGATTATAAATAATTGTTTTCGGCAATTGTCCTTTTAAATCCATATCACTCAAAATCTTTGAAAGTGGAATCACATGATTGCTATCAGAAATGGAATCGAAACCTGTATCTGGACCTAATTTTTTAAATTGTCGTTCAGAATTATTTCTTAATGCTCCAACGTGTAACTGCATCACCCAACCTAAACGATGGTACTCTTTACCCATTTCGATCAATAAATGCTTTTTGTATGCATTTTGATCTTCTTTGGTCAACGTTATTCCTTTTAATGACTTCTTAAAAATACCTTCCACCTCTTCAATTTCAGCCTCACCCGTGGGTACTTCTGATAAACTATGATCAGACATTTTACAACCCACCGCATTGAAGTGAGCCATTCTATCT
Source organism: Flammeovirga sp. EKP202 (assembly GCF_014534745.1). Lineage (GTDB taxonomy): Bacteria > Bacteroidota > Bacteroidia > Cytophagales > Flammeovirgaceae > Flammeovirga. The sequence continues at coordinate 13,276 of NZ_JACVVP010000033.1, read as the reverse complement.
TTCAAAACTTCCAATAAGATTTCATATGAAGTAATCTCTTTGCCTGCCACTTCTTCCAAGCGATTCACATAGTTTAGAAAGTCTTTCCCTTTTTCAATTCCTAATATATTATCAGGTCTCCATGTCGGGCATACCATGGTCACTTTGTTTTCATTGTTATTTTTCTGGTGGTCCTCTAAAGTATCTAAAGGATCATCTGTAGTCCCTACTAACTTTACATTCTTTTGAGCTAATAGATTTCTACAACTGTTTTCCGGGAGTTGTAATAAATTGGAAGTTTGATCATACACTTCATTCGCTGAAGATGAAGAAAGTAAAGTATCAAGATTGAAATAAGTCTTCAGCTCTAAATGCGTCCAGTGAAATAACGGGTTTCTTAGCGTATGTGGGACAGTTGCTGCCCATTTCAAAAATTTCTCCTTTTCAGATTTATTTCCCGTTATGTATTCTTCGCTGACACCATTCGCTCTCATCGCTCTCCACTTGTAGTGATCTCCTTCTAACCACGCTTGCGTGATGTTCTGATATTGTCTATCCTCCGCAATGTCCTTCGTTGAAAGATGATTATGGTAGTCTATGATGGGCATATCCTTCGCAAAATTGTGGAAAAGTTGTTTAGCGTATTTATTTTCAAGAATGAAATCTTCGTGTATAAATGCTTTCATGTTAGTATTTTCTTATACGACACGATCATTTTTTGAGTGAAGAGTTTAGAATGAAGAATGAAGAGAGTGGATCGTGTTGTGATTCAGAAGTTGTATTGCAAAGTCTATACGAACCACCTTAACTCTTCACTCAAAAAAAGATTAGTATCTGAAAATAGAATACACCGCACAACACCATTATGTAAGTACGCTCTATGCTTCATCATCAGCCCACGACTTAAGTCGTGGGCTGATGATGAAGAGTTAGCTATTCTCCTTTGTTACCAATGATGGAGGCAATAGTGTTTCTATTTTCTTGTGTTGTTTACTTTTTACTATTTTGTAAAGATTTTCCAACACCTCTCTACCCTGTCTTGTAGAATCTTGGGTGATTAGAAAATCAATTTTCTCTGATTTTAAAAGCTCTTTATTGTCTTCCAACAAATCATGTCCTATAAAGACCGTTTCTTTGTCTTCAAAATGTTGAACTTCTTTCATCAAAGCATAAGTTTCTGCTACTCTAGAGTTGGTAACATAGATTGCTTTTGGACTATCCTTACCTTCAAAAAAAGAAGATGCATTTTTATCTTTTAAAGGAAGATCGATAATGACAATATTAGATCGATCCTGCCCTCTTTTTGTTAAGAAATTCACCACTGCTCTTTCCCTTTGAAAAGAGATAGGTAAGCGTTCATCGTGATAAGGATTGACCACCCAAATATCTTCTTTTGCTCTAGTAGAAATCTCAATTAATCTTCCCACTAAAGCTCCGCAAGCATCAATGTTTTGACCGATGAAATAATCAGGTTCAATTTCCATGACATTCATATCAATAAATGCCAATTTCATTTCATCCTGTTCTGCTCTTCGGATCAGCTCAAAAGTAACCTCCTTGTATTTGGGGTGAACAATCATCCCCTCCAGCTTTGCATCCAACAACTGATGCCCATTTTGTAGGTAATCGTTTTCGTTGTTGTAATCAAAAAGCTGAAGGTGGATGGATAAGCCTGTATCATTCAAAAGATCTGCGGCCTGTACTATCCCTTCCAATGGTTTTTCCCAATATGAATTTGTACTCGGATCAGGAAGTAAAACACCTATTTCGATTTTTCGGTCAATGGTTTTGGGGACTGCGTAGCCTAGTTCAGCAGCAATTTTCATTACAGTATCTTTGGTTTTTTGCGCTACTCTCCCTCTGTCATGAAGAGCACGGTCTACCGTACCTACTGAAACACCTGCCTTTTCTGCGATCTCTTGAATTCTTATAGACTTTCTTCTATGCACAATACTTCTTTTTGTTCAGATAAAATTATTCCATGCATCAGTCCTCTCAACTCTGCCAATCCTCTCAGTCTACCAATACCAGAATAACCTGGGTTTGTCTTTTTCACCAAATCATCCAACATTTTATGTCCATGATCAGGGCGCATTGGCATCCTTACCTCTCCTTTCCCCTCATTGATTCTTCTGGACTGTTCTTCTAAAAGTGCTTTCATCACACCAAACATATCCACATCTCCTTCTAAGTGATTGGCTTCGTAGAAGTTACCGATATCATCTCTTTTTGTGCTTCTAAGATGGATAAAATTGATTCTATCAGCAAATTGTTTCACCATTTCCACTAAATCATTATCTGATCTTACCCCAAAAGAACCTGTACAGAAAGTCAAGCCATTATGTAATGAAGGCACTTGCTCAAATAACCATGCTACATCTTGTGCAGTGCTTACCACTCTTGGCAATCCCAAAATCTGATAAGGAGGGTCATCTGGATGAATGGTTAAATACACGCCTTGTTCTTCGGCTACAGGGACAATCTCTGACAAGAAATCTTTTAAATTCTCTCTTAATTTCTGAGCATCAATGCCGTTATAACTGTCCAATACAGATTGGAATTGCTCCAAGGTATACCCTTCTTCAGCACCTGGAAGACCTGCAATGATGTTTTTCACCAACTCTGCTTTCTTCTCTTCTGACATTTGATCAAAAACAGCTTTGGCTTTCTTTTGATCCTCTACTGAATATACTTTTTCTGCCCCTTCTCTTTTTAATAAGAATAACTCAAAAGCAGCAAATTCATACACATCAAAACGCAATGCTTCTGAACCATCTTCTACTTTATAAGACAAATCTGTTCTTGTCCAGTCTAAAACTGGCATAAAGTTGTAGCAAACCGTATCGATACCACAAGCCGATAAGTTCTTGATCGACTGTTTATAGTTTTCGATATAAAGTTTGTAATCTCCCGTCTGCTTCTTAATGTCTTCATGCACCGGTATACTTTCAACCACTGACCAAGTCAGCCCCACTGCTTCAATCACTTCCTTTCTCTTTGTGATTTCCTCTACTGTCCAAACCTCTCCGTTAGGGATGTGATGCAATGCTGAAACGATACCCGTAGCGCCTGCTTGCTTAATGTCCAATAACGATACAGGATCATTTGGCCCGTACCATCTCCATGTTTGTTCTAATCCTAAATTTTTCATTATACTCCACTATATGCGTTATAACCACCATCAATTGGAATGCAAATTCCGGTCACGAAAGAAGAAATATCAGAGCATAAATAAAGGACTGCTCCTTGAACATCTTCTGGTTCCCCAAACTTTGCCATTGGTGTTCCATTTACAATTTTTTGACCTCTGGCAGTGTAAGAACCGTCTTCATTGGTCACTAAAAATCTATTCTGATCTGTGATAAAAAATCCTGGAGCAATGGCATTTACTCTAATTTCTTGAGGTGCTAAATGCATTGCCAACCATTCCGTAAAATTATTAATCGATGATTTTGCTGCTGAGTAAGCAGGGATCTTTGTCAAAGGCTTGTAAGCGTTCATTGAAGAGATGTTCAATACTACACCTTTGTTTCCTTTCCCAATCATATCTTTGGTAAATACCATAGAAGGAAGTAATGTACCTTTGAAGTTTAAGTCAAACACAAAGTCAAACCCCTCTAAATCAAGATCATAGAAAGCACCTTCTTCATCATCTTCCACCATTTGCTCTACTTGCGTTGTCGCTTTTGGGTGATTTCCTCCTGCACCATTCACTAAAATGTCAATGCTTCCCAGTTCATTATTGATAATATCTTTTGCATCAAGCAAAGATGGTTTGTTTAATACATTGGCTGATAAACCAATATTAACGTTGCCAAACTCTTCTCTCATCTCTGCAGCCATTTTTTCTGCTTTCTCTTGATTGAGGTCTACAATAGCCAACTTCGCTCCATGCGTCGCAAATGCTTTACAAATGCTTAACCCCAAAACACCTGCCCCTCCAGTCACAACAACTACTTTATCTTTTAAGTCAGTAAATGCTAGTCCCGTCATTTTATGTGTTTTTAATTATATATAAATGATGTATTACACCATAAACATACACAATTTTTTATTTCATATATTATTATATAATCAAAAAAGATAAAATTACACATCAAAATATTGTATTACACGCTTTATACTGAAATGTTAAAATGTTATTCTAATATGGAACCTCCTCAACCATAAGGAAGCCCACTCCACTTTTTACCTTGTCCTAGTGTATCATTATTTTAGGACTGTACAAATTTCCATGATTTTAAAAATTGTGTTGTTTTCTTGTAGTCATCGTAGTTATTGAAGAGTGAAAATGAAGTGTTTTTATTACTTATTCAGCATTCCCTTTTCTTAAAGTAGATGCTCTAATGATTAGTTTACTATCCAAAACTGTAGTTTCAGAAGCAAGAATACTTTTATCTCTCTCTTCGATATGATTAATGATCTTTTTGGCTGCTAATTTCCCAATTTCTGCGGCAGGCTGATGCACAGTAGTAATGGGTGGGCTCACCAAGTTGGCAATCGGTTCATTACTAAAACCTGCCACCAAAACGTCATCCGGTATTTTATATCCTCTTTCCTGTAAAGCTCTTTGTGCTCCAATTGCCGCCATATCATTCATGGCAAATACAGCATCGAAATCTACCTTTTTATCAACCCAACTATGAATCAAATTGTACGCTTCGTCCATAGAAAGGTTAATTTGTTGCATGATCAATTTGCTTTCAGCATTAAGACCTGATTCCTTAAAAGCATCATAAATTCCTTTGACCCTATTGTCATAAATACTCACTTTGGTATCTCCTGTCAAAATAGCTAATTTATGGATACCTTGAGAAAGCAAATGCATTGTCAATGCTTTTGAAGTGTTACGATCATCTGTAATTACTTTAGTAGTGGACACTTCTTTGATATAACGGTCAAAAAAGAAAATGGGAACATTACTCTCCATCGCTTTTTGAATATGACTAATCTTCGATGTTTTGATTGCCGGAGATAACAAAATACCATCTACTCTACTGGAAATCAATGTATTGATATTCTCAGTTTCTAAACCTTCAGAATCCTTTGACTGACATATAATTACATTATATCCCGCTTTGTGAGCCTCTTCTTCAATACCGCTGATGGCTGTAGAAAAGAAGTATTTTGTGATATGAGGAACAATAATTCCTATGGTATTCGACTTCTGCGTTCTTAAGTTGGAGGCCAATGTATTCGGTCGATAGTGCATTTCTTTTGCTTTGGCCTGCACTATTTTTTTAGTCTTTGCAGATACCCTTGGATTATCATTCAATGCTCTTGATACTGTTGAACTATCTATTTTTAACGCTCTTGCGATGTCGTGTATAGTAACCGATTTCTTATTCTCCATAATTGCCTATCCCACATTTTTTAAATACTTGTACTTAAAAAAATGTGACTCATTTTTACATACCTGTTGTCTATTGATTTTTCATCAATTATTGACTTAAACTCTGTGCAAGTATACTAATAAAAAGAGTGTAAGTACTAAGCCAAAAATAAATGATAATTAATTCTTAGTTATTTTTTGTGAGTACAACACTCAAAAACGTATAAATAGTGGTTCTATTTAAAGTTTTTGAAAGGCAGTAATCGGGAAAAATAATATGAATTAGTGATATATAATTTTGTCTTAGTACTTACATAAGTATTAAGAACAATAAATAACTGCTAGAAATTCCAAATTACACCCTTAAAAATACAATCGATTGTATTTTTAAGGGTGTAATTTGGAATTATGAAACAAACATTTGTAATATTACGATAGAAAAGAAACCAAAAGGATAGTTTTATATTTTTGAATCATTGTACAATCGATTGTATTTTTAAATATCAAAGGTATGAAATATGAAAGTAGATATTCTGTCCATCCGACAGATGCTAAAAAATATGACACACAAGAATTAAGAGAACATTTCTTGATTGAGAAAGTATTTGAAGAGGATGAAATTAATTTAACTTACTCTCACGAAGACAGATACATTCTCGGAGGAGCAAAACCTGTCAATACCACTTTAGAGCTTCAACCTATTGATCCTTTAAAAGCAGATTATTTTCTTGAAAGAAGAGAATTAGGTATTATCAATGTGGGAGGACAAGGAATTGTAATGGTTGATGGTGATGTGTATACGCTCAATTTTAAGGAGGCATTGTATGTAGGCAGAGGTGTAAAAGATGTTTCTTTCAAAAGTGTAAACCCTTCTCAACCTGCATCTTTTTATTTGAACTCCACTCCAGCTCACAAAACATATCCTACTAAAAAAGTAACAAGAGAGGAAGCGGATAAAGTAGTTTTGGGTTCTCCTGAGACGTCCAACCACAGAGTTATCAATAAGCTATTAGTAAACTCAGTAGTAGAGACTTGTCAATTACAGATGGGAATGACAGAGTTGAAATCTGGTAGTGTTTGGAATACTATGCCGGGTCATGTACACGACAGAAGAATGGAAGTTTATTTCTACTTTGAAGTTCCTGAAGAGCAAGCAGTTTGTCATTTCATGGGCCAAAAAGAAGAATCAAGACATATATGGATGCATAATGAGCAAGCGGTGATTTCACCAGTTTGGTCAATGCACTCGGGAGCAGGTACAAGTAACTATACTTTTATCTGGGGTATGGCCGGTGAAAACTTAGACTATGACGACATGGATAAGTTTGCCATCACTGAGCTAAAGTAATCCAATAGCATTTTCAGCACTGAGGCGAAGTAGAAACGATATTTAGTTATTTTAATAATGTAGTGAGCAGTACTCATTTATGATAGATTAAATAATTACTAAACTGACAAACCACGAATTACAAAGCTAAAATCAATGACATTTAAATAGTGTTTTATAAGTAGAAGTTAGAAGTGAAAACAAAGTTGATTTGGTAGACAGTTTAGTTAGGTTAGTTAGTACTAGAACGATAAACGTTTTAGTACTTTCTTAAATAAAGCTTATTTTATTCGTTCCATTCTATCTCAGAACCAACTTCACCTACCTCTATATCACCAACTTTGAACCCTAAAATTATTGTGGCTTGTTTTTTAAAATCGGTGATCCATTCTTCCCATTCATTTGACTCCATCAAAGCTGTAAACTGAAGACCACTAGGTTCTACTGATACAGAAATTGACTTCTTTGATTCATCAAAATTATACCAATAAGGAATCCCTTCTTCTCCTCTTTCCTCGGTACCAAACCCAAGCCAGCCGTCCATTTTCTCATAGACTAAAGGTACTTTATCCCAAACTTCTTCAGGTAGGTGATACCATATATTTAAATTACAATGTTGATATTCCATGTGTGCTAATTTGCTTATGTAAACTATTAAAAAAATCTCTATCAAAGTTAATTTAAAGATCAGCATTTCAAAGACAACAATTCATTTTACTCAATGTTAAAACAAAAAAAAGCCACTACTAAACTATCTAAATTATTAATATTCAACACATAATAATCCCCTACCGATCCACCCCCTATTAATGCTTAGTGAACACCCCCATAATGAATATTAATATAAAGATGTTTGTGTTACCAGCTTTTTATTACACTTAACATAAATCTAGTATTGAAATGAAATTTTTTTATTCAAACAAAAAAATGAAGCGTCTCTACACTAAACTCATTTACTTGGGTTTTGTGTTGTTACTCTTCAATCAGCAATCACTTATAGCCCAGACATCCGTGTATGTCAATCCCAATCAGGTACTACTTGATGATTTTGAAGGTTGGGGAACTTCAATGGCATGGTGGGCTGAAGATGCCGGTGATTATCATAAGAACGATGAAGCCAAAATCGATTCTCTTTCAAAAATGCTCATCGAAGACTTAAATTTCACAACATTTAGGTACAACATTGGGGGATCTTGTGATGAGGACAAGGAAAGCAACTGCCCTACGATTAATCAAGGTGTAAACCCACAACGCTTAATCCCTAACATGGGTGCAGCTGACCGAGGTCTAAACCAACGAAGAATGTTGAAGTCTATCGCTAAAATTGGACAAGCCAACAGCTTACCAATGAAATTTGAAACGTTTTCAAATTCACCCCCCTATTGGATGCTCAAATCGGGTTCTCCCACTGGTGGATACAATGGTCAAAACAACTTAAAAGATGATCAGTATGAAGCTTTTGCGAAGTATTTAGTAACAGCTACAGGCTATATCAATGATGATCTTGCTCCATACGGTTTTGATGTGGAATCTATTGAACCTTTTAATGAGCCTTTAGCAAATTGGTGGCGTTTCCATACCAACAATAATCCAGGAAAACAGGAAGGTTGTTCATTTAGTCTTGAAAACCAGTATAAAATGATCAATGCTCTTTACGAGGAAATGAACGCACAAGGTAGTACTGCATTTATTGCTGCTAACGATAATTTCAAGATGGATCCATATGTGATAGAATGGTATGAGCAATATGGATTAATCGGTAAAATCGGAAGGCTTAATTTTCATGATTATCAAGGGTCAACAGCAGATAGAGCAAACCTCAAGAGTATGGCAGAAACCTTAGGTAAAGATCTTTGGGTATCAGAAGGTGGATTAATTGGAATTCAATGGCCTGGAAATGCTTATAGTTTTCAATTAGGATTTATGCAAAGAATCAGCGAGGATCTTAAATACCTTAGGCCTAAAAGATGGGTCGATTGGCAAGTAATGGACACTGATGCATCATGGACAGCCATTGATTATTATGAATACATGAACAATGGTAATTTAATCCCAAACAAAAGGTTTTACATGATGCAACATTTCACTAAACACTTTAATATTGGTGATGATGAAATGTTTAGTAGCACAGATGTAGGATCAGTAACGGCATATAGGTCTCAAGATCAAACACAACTTTCCATTGTGATCGTCAATACTAATGCAACCTCTCAAGCTTTTGAAGTGGATTTGAGTGACTTTAATGCTACGAGCAATGCTTCAGTTGAATACTGGCTCACAGACAAAAATTCAAATAATCACACCCAACAAAGTAATATTTCTTTAAATGCAGCTGGCCAATTAAATATTACTATGGGTGCAGAAACTATTGCAACATTTGTGGTACCTATTGGCTCAGGAAGTACAACTTCACAATGTACAGCCACTTCACTTTCTCCTTATTATAACGCAGGAAATGGATGGGCATCTGGTACTAATATTACAATTGATGCAGGAACAACAATAACATTTGGCCCTCAACAAACTGCTGGCGGATCATGGTCTTGGTCTGGAATGGGTTTAATGGGATCAGATAGAGAACAAACCATCACACCAGTAAATTCAGGTACTGCTACTGCCTCTTTTACGAATCATTGTGGAGAGACAAGTGTTATTGATTTCAATATCACGGTCAATAGCGTATCATGCCCATCAACTACTATTTCACCTAATGTGTATTTCGATGGAAGCTGGTCTCAACAAACGAGCTTTACGGTTGAATCAGGTAGTTATGTGAAATTCGGGCCATATCCCAATTCGGGTGGATCTTGGGAATGGACTGTCTGTGGCATCTCTAGTAATGTATCAGCTAGAGAATTAATTTTATATCCAACTAGTAGTTGTACCGTTACTGCTACTTATACGAACGTATGTGGAACTCAAAGTACATTGGATTTTATCATCACTGTTGATGAAACATTGACCAACGGTACTTATAGAATCATCAATAAAAATAGTGGAAAATGTTTGACGACTTCCAATGCATCACCTACAAATGGTGCTCAAGTTGTTCAAAAAACCATTGATAATAACGACTCCAATCAGGAATGGATTATTACTGATATTGGTTCAGGAATTTATACCATAGTTCACGCTGAATCCGGTTTGTATGCAGACATTAATGGTCAATCGACCACTGCCGGTGCAAGTAATATACTTTGGAGTAGTAATGGTGGAAATAATCAAAAATGGAATATTCTTAGTCAAGGGGAAGGTGATTACCAAATCCAAAATGTAAATAGTCAACTTCTTCTGGACATTGCGGGTGCAGGAACCCATGATGGGGCATGGAACATTCAATGGAGTGATAATGGAGGAGATAACCAAAGTTGGTCATTTGTTGAAGTGCAAAATTCTTCTGCAAGGGTAAGACAAAGTGAGCTTTCTGAGACCAACTCCGTTGAAGTTGTGGTATATCCTAATCCCGTTACAGATGGTGAATTTAACATCCATATTCCTGAACACTTCATCAATGGTCAGTTGACTATTAGTGATATCAATGGTAAACAATTTTATAAAAAAGATATCAATAGCAATAAGGAAAATATAGATACCGAAGGCTTTACACCTGGTATATATATCATTATAATCAGCAATAATAATAAGGTAATATCAAAGAAAATTTTAGTAAGTAATAACTAGTGTGTTTTTAAAATTTGTGTGACTTAGGAGGTTGACAATTCATCAAATAATTTGATAGAACTGTACAAAAACGGCGATATAAAAACTATTAACAGTTTAGTAATTTTCATTATTTTAAGGTTAACCATCGTCAACTGAGTAGTATAGAGTTTCTCTATACTACTCTTTTATTTTAATCCGATAAATACTATAGTATAAACTAAGTTTTCGAATATTTATGGTATTTAGAAATCAGGAGATTTCTGCTGACCTGTAGGACACGAATGACGCTATCGCTTAACATTCTGGCAGTGGATCAACTTTTAATCAACCTTTCTACATGATTTTATAGGGTCTACTTTCAAGCTTCCTTCTTCTTCATTTTTGTCTTAACACAAAAACGAAGCAAAAAAGTCAAGGCTTAGAAGGCCGAGGGAGATATTAATAAATGATTGTCTGATTACATGTCAAAAAACAAAGGTTTTATAATAATCTTCTAAACTGCAATTCTGTAGGACACAAATAGCACTGACGCTTAACATTCACACCAGTTATTTTTATACCTTATTTGTTTGAAAGCAAATCCTATAAATGCTTGCAGAAAGATCGATTAGAAGTTGACAAGGTATTAAGGCTTCATCTGTTGAAGCGTCTGCTCAACTTCTGTAACTGGCAGTTGACAAGATTTATTATGACATACGTAAATTAAAGTAGAACTTTCATTGTATTTTCCGTTTAGCAACTTCAAAGTTCCTTCGTAATGCCCTCCTAAGATTATTTTATTAGGTAAATAAAGTTTAGCAATGGCCTTTCTTTTTGCTTCGAAATCACTTCCTACAATTGCTACTTCGTAGTGAGTTTGTCCTGATATACTATAAATTCTAGCCCAATTACTATAAAAATCAGGGTATTCTACAACGTTATTTAGGCTATTAGCTATCATTTGTTCAGCATGATTTAAATCTTCTTCATTGAATAAATATTGTCCTAAAAGGATCAACACATTTGCCATCATCGAGTTGGATGAAGGAATAACATTATCCGAAAGTTCCATTTTTCTCGCAATCAGTTTTTGATTCAAAGCCGAAGTATAATAATACATTTGAGTTTGATTGTCCAAAAAGTGAGCATTTACATAAGTCTTTATTTTCTCAGCTTTATAAAGCCATTCCTCATCAAATGTACTTTCATAGAGCTTTATAAATGCAAGTGCCGTAATAGCATAGTCATCCAAAAAGGCATGAATTGTAGACTTTCCTGCCTCATAATTTCGAAAGAGCATCCCATCTTCTTGCAGCTGATTACCTTCAATATAACCAGCCGTTAGAAGTGCATCTTTTAGGTAATCCTGTTTTCCAAATGCTGCATAAGCATCCAAAAGACCAATGATCATGAGTGCATTCCAAGAGGTTAAAGATTTATCATCAATATTGGGTTTCACTCGTTGTTCCCTGTTGGTCATTAATCTTTTTTTTGACTGTTCAAGTGATTGCTCTAATTCCACTAAACTTCTATTATACTTCTGAGAGAGTTCAAAAAACGTCATCTTCTTTTCAAGGATATTCTTTGATTCAAAATTACCTCCTTTACTCACTCCATAATAAGATTTAAATACTGCTGATTGATCTTGAAGTAAATTATCAATTTCTTTTTCAGACCATAAATAGTACTTCCCTTCTTCCCCTTCACTATCTGCATCAATAGATGAGAAGTAAGCACCATTTGGAGCTCTGAGTTCACGATTACAAAAATCTATTGTTTCTTTTACCACTTGAGCATAATTAGGGTCTTTGTACTTTTGGTAAGCATGACTGTATAAACTCACTAATTGTGCATTATCATAAAGCATTTTTTCAAAATGAGGTACAGTCCAAGTATCATCCACTGAGTACCTTGCAAATCCACCACCTAAATGATCGTATATTCCACCAAAAGCCATCGCGTTTAAAGTTGTTTTTACGACCTCTTCAAACTGTGGATCTGGATGATAAAAATCTTGAGTTAATAAGTATTCAAAAACTGAAGGCATTGGAAATTTTGGAGATCCTTTTTTTCCTCCATTCTTTAAATCTATTCCATTCATTAGTGAAGCATTAATTTGATGTACTATAGAATCATTAAATGCCCCTTTTTGAGAAAAGGTTGGTTGATCAACTTCTTTAATTCCTTGTGTTAATTTTTCAGCTTGTTCAGTAAGTCTAGCAGGATCATTTTGATATAAATTCGAAAAATAATCTAGTACCTTTTCCCATTGTTCTTTTGGAAAATAAGTCCCTGCATAGACAGGTTGACCATTTGGAAGTGCAATAACATTAAGAGGCCAACCTCCCTTTCCGGTTAAAAGATAAGCCGCATTCATATAGATTTGATCAATATCAGGACGTTCTTCACGATCTACTTTAATAGAAATAAATGACTTATTCATTTTTAAAGCCACTAAAGAATCTTCAAACGATTCTTCCTCCATCACATGACACCAATGACATGCAGCATAACCAATACTAATAATTATTAATTTACCTTCCTGAACAGCTTGCTCTAATACTTGGTCACTCCATGGGTTCCAATTCACGGGATTGTGAGCATGCTGTAGTAAGTAAGGGCTTGTTTCGTTCATTAGACCATTGCCCTCTTGTTGTTGAGCTACGGGTTTACAACAAGTTAGTATTAGAATACACAATGAAAAAGTAAAAAATTTCATACGCTAAAAGTTATTGATGCCTTATTTGTATTTTTAAGTACTAAGTACCAAGACAAAATTATATACCACTAATTCCATTTATTGTTTTGCGATTACTTCCTTCAAAAAACTTTCAATAGAACCACTATTTATTCGTTTTTTAGCGTTGTACTCACAAAAAATAAATAAGAATTAACTATGATTTATTTTTGTCTTAGTACTACGCTGTAAACTAAATTATCGTCAACTTTCAATCAGCCTTTCTGCCAGCATTTATAGGATCAACTTTCAAACTTCC
>NZ_JACVVP010000032.1 GCF_014534745.1 Flammeovirga sp. EKP202 | reverse complement strand
GAGGTATTGAAATACAGACAAGTTAAGGAGTAGAGCTTCTTTTACAAATTCAACAGCAACCTATGAGGTATTGAAATGAGCGATTGGGGATCGTGCCCTCTGCTCTCTGCAAGATTCAACAGCAACCTATGAGGTATTGAAATACAGACAAGTTAAGGAGTAGAGCTTCTTTTACAAATTCAACAGCAACCTATGAGGTATTGAAATTCGGCATAATACTTTATTTTCATTTTAGAACACTTATTCAACAGCAACCTATGAGGTATTGAAATAATTGCTCAATTGATGTTACAGTGATGGATGGATATATTCAACAGCAACCTATGAGGTATTGAAATTTCCTTCCGGCAAAATGGGAGAGTTAACAATTAAAATTCAACAGCAACCTATGAGGTATTGAAATAATTGAGTACCGGTAAAAAATGAGTTCGTAACATCATTCAACAGCAACCTATGAGGTATTGAAATTTGGTTTATCTTTCCATAATCCGAAAGGTTGCGTATATTCAACAGCAACCTATGAGGTATTGAAATATTGATAAAGATGATTCTTTAGCTTATGATCCTAGATTCAACAGCAACCTATGAGGTATTGAAATAATACCGGTAACATCTTATGGACTCATAGATTAACGTATTCAACAGCAACCTATGAGGTATTGAAATTGGAGAGAAGGAAGAACAGGAGAATCCATTGGAGCATTCAACAGCAACCTATGAGGTATTGAAATCTCACACACAGTATTATGGAGATCGAGGACACTACAATTCAACAGCAACCTATGAGGTATTGAAATTTCTCTCTGCGTGAGTATTTAGAGGAGAAGAAACTTATTCAACAGCAACCTATGAGGTATTGAAATAATGATAAATCAATTGACAGTCATCTTCAAAAGTCAATTCAACAGCAACCTATGAGGTATTGAAATTAGTGAGGTTTCTAATAACACTATGACCTTTCTAAAATTCAACAGCAACCTATGAGGTATTGAAATTTATAGTTTTTTTAAGAGATTATAATTGATCATTATTCAACAGCAACCTATGAGGTATTGAAATCTAAGCAGGGGAGTTTTAGCCGTTTATCTTTAATTTATTCAACAGCAACCTATGAGGTATTGAAATTTGATACGCAAATAATGCGTTGTGTTCTTTGATACTGATTCAACAGCAACCTATGAGGTATTGAAATAGGGAAATACAAAAAAAAGCTTTAAGGAAACTCATATTCAACAGCAACCTATGAGGTATTGAAATTTATTCAGTAATAATCCTTCAGACCCCATTGATGAATTCAACAGCAACCTATGAGGTATTGAAATCAAATCACATGATTGTCTTGCATTTAAATTATAAAAATTCAACAGCAACCTATGAGGTATTGAAATATGTTACCTAGTCCTGCTAGTTCCATATCAAAAACATTCAACAGCAACCTATGAGGTATTGAAATCCTTATACTTAGAGGCAAACGCCTATGATAATCTTGATTCAACAGCAACTTATGAGGTATTGAAATTGTGCAATTAAATATGATCGTAAAGTTTGAGCTGTATTCAACAGCAACCTATGAGGTATTGAAACATCATTTTTATACCATTCCCAATACCGTATTACTTCATTCAACAGCAACCTGTGAGGTATTGAAATGTATAGGTTTAAAATTCAAAAGTATTCACAATTCAATTACATCAAATTTCAATAATCCTTTACTTATAATTATCTTTCGCTATGTATTTAGAAACATGGAATAAATTAAGAGACCGTTTTGAGATAGAAGAGGAGTACAATCCGCCTACTTTTGGAGATGCAGCAGATAAGTTGTCTCAATATTTTGAGCATTTGTTACGCAATGATTCTAGTAAGTTGATGAACGGATTATATCGAATTGATGTGAAGGAAGAGTTGGTCAAGGAAGCTTTTGCTTTGGGGAGTATTGAAGATATTGCGGATGCTTTAGCAAGATTGGCCTTGAGAAGGGAGTGGGAAAAGTATAAGATGCGTGAAAAATGGTCTAATTTATAAGTAGAATGAACTGGAAAGTAACAGTAAAGGATTATGCTCTTTATTTGCGATTGGAAAGAGGCATGTCCAAAAATACAATTGAAGCTTACTTGAGAGATGTCTCCAAATTTGTGGATTATGTAGAATTGATGGATAACAGTCTCAAACCTCAAATCGTGAAAAGAGAAAATATAGTAGCTTTTTTGATGTATTTGGAGCAAGAGATGCACCTTTCTACTCGAAGTCAGGCAAGGATTCTTTCCGGTTTAAAATCGTTTTATACCTATCTCAATGAATCAGATCAGACAGAAAATAACCCTGTTGAACTGATTGAGACACCACGACTGACACAGAAGTTACCGGACACTTTAGAAGTTGAAGAGATTGATTTATTGATTGACGCCATTGATCATACGACTTACGAGGGACGAAGAAACCATGCTATTTTGGAGGTTTTATATGGGTGTGGTTTGAGGGTTTCGGAATTGATCAATCTGAGTTTAGAAGATCTCTTTTTGGCAGAAGGTTTTATAAAGGTAGTAGGAAAAGGAGATAAAGAACGTTTTGTGCCAATTGGTGAGGAAGCAGCCGCTCAAATGACACTTTATATTGAAAATGACCGCTGTATGAAAACACCTAAAAAAGGATCTGAGAATATTATTTTCTTAAATAGGAGAGGGGCAAAACTCACAAGAGTGATGATTTTTACAATTATCAAGCGACTAGCGGAAGCAATTCAGTTGGGGAAAAATATCAGCCCACATACATTTAGACACTCTTTTGCTTCACATATGGTTGAAGGCGGGGCAGATCTAAGAGCAGTTCAAGAGATGTTAGGACATGAGTCTATTACGACCACTGAAATCTACACCCATTTAAATAAGGAATATCTACAACAGGTCATTACAGAGTTTCATCCAAGAGCGAATGCCTGAATGAGAAAGAGTGTTTTTTTTGTAAATTACTGATTAAGAGGTGAATATTCACACCTCTTCCCTCAAATTAATCCCATTGCTTTTTCTTCTTCTTTCCTAAATTGAAACTTCTTGAAATATTAAATCCAAGTCGCATATCACCAGCAAAGAAGTCTTCTGTAGTCTCAGCAATAAATCCTTTTTCAATCATTGGCCTACTGTTCGTTAAATGAAATTGGAAGACGTGCCCCCCTGTTTCTATATCAAAACCTACAGCAAATGCATCGTAATAAAGTGTGCTTGTTGCATTGAGTCGAGGGTAATATTCAGCATTGATGGAAACTCGTCTCGTTAGTTTTAAACGGCCCCCAATTCCCAAAGCAAAGAGGTCTTGGTCCAATTGAGTGGTAGTAGTAAGGTTAAAGTGAATATAGGTAGGCATCAATTGAAGTGAAAATGCAGGACTGAACTTTCGAGCTATTAAAGCTTGTGTAGTATAAGTCATGCGGTTGGATGCCGTTTCATAAATCTGATCTCTTAATGTAATATAGGTGGCGGAACCAAAAAGTGTGATAGACAGTGGCGTATTTTTACCGCTACTTGATTGACGAAGAAGTCTGTATTTTAAGTAACCATCGTAAGTTTTTTCAAAAGAACTTCTACCTAACCCTACCGTTAATCGATCATTAATACCGTAGCTCAATCCTAAGCGGATATTGGCTTGGTCCAATCCAAAAAGTTCATAACCACCACCACTTACAGGACCAAAGCGATGGGAAATTAAAAATTCAAGTTCATTTGTACCTCTTGTTTCAATAGTATGCCCATTGATAAGTCTTGAACCTTTGAAAGTGGCATAAACAAATGCAGGTTCATCTTCCGTTTCTTGCTCTAATACATCCAAGAGGTCATCTTGAGCAAATGTGATAGAAGAAATCCATAAAAAAATAGAGAATAGATAGAGTGCTTTCATTTTTTAAAAGAAAAAGTAGAAGTGACTTTGACTACTTCAGCAATTTTATTGAACATAATTTGAGGGATTTCAATATCAAAATCCTCTAATGCTACATCAAAAGTCGTTTTGGCTTCTATTTGATGGTCAGAAATATTAAATAGTATTTTGGCTTCAAGCGGCTTTGTTTTACCATGAATGCTGAGTTTGCCTTTCACGATTAACTCCTGTTGTCCGTTCTGAGTCAAATCAGGTGGAGAGGTTAACTTCCCGGAAAAAGTAGCTTTAGGGTATTTCTCTGATTCTACATAATTTTCATTAAAATGTTCTTCCATCAGAGAAAGCTTAAACTCAAAAGAAGTCATAAGAATTGATACGGCCACTTTGTGTGTGGCAGTATCAATAATTCCCATAGAGGCATTGCTTGTCGCTGTAATATCTTCGATTAATGCATCAGAAAAAAACGTGGTTGTTCCTTTTTTATCGATCAAATAAGATTGTGCTACAGCAACAGAAGTTCCAGAGAGAAAAAGTAGTAATGCTACTATTTTAATTACAGTTTTCATGATTTATTCAGGAACTGCATCTCTGATATAAGCAAAACCACCACCTTTATTGGTAGACCAAGAAGTGAATCTCACATTCAAGTAAATATCATCATCAATTAAATGGACCACAAGGCTTTCACCGACTACATCCTTTGGTTTGATGGTAGTTCTAAACGGTGCAAAAGTAAGGTTGTCTTTATTGGCTACAGTACCAAGTGCCCATTCTGTTCCTACAGGACTGCTACTTTTACTGGCATCAGAATTAGACTTAATATTAAAAATCTGACCACCATCATTTCCTCTAGTAATCCAAACGTTATCCGTAATTCGGTCTTGATTTGCTTCATCATTTGGATCAGCATTGGCTGCTTTTGTAAAAGAGACTTCATCGGTTCCCGCAGAGGGTAATGTTGTAGGAGGTGTGGTCGTATTAGGGTCTACACTATCGCTTTCGCAAGACGTGAAAAAAACAATTGACATTAAGAGTAATACTGGTAAAAGGGTTTTCATAATTTAGAAATTGAAATTTTTTGCAATGATATTTATTTGAATAATAATCGGTACTAATAACCCTAAAAGGGTAGACTTTGTTTTACACTTATTGAATTAAGCTGATTATACATCAAATAGGTAATAGTTAGTCGTGTTCAATTGTAAATCCTTAAAAAATTAATGTGTAAATGTGTGAATTGTTACATTTCCTCTTCTATTTTTTTATGATAAGGATGTAAATTAATTTTTCTAATTTAGGCCCTCGGAACAATCAAAGCTAATAAAAACCCTTCCAGTTAGTGTACTAAATATGAATGAAAACGTACTTCAACCTACTGCTTTTTCGTCTTTGCAAGAAAGTGCTCAGGATAAAATTAGGTTTCTAAAAGTATCTTTAATTACCACATTATTTATCAGTGTAGTTTATTACTTCTTATCAAAATATGTGATGCTTTTTCGGGTAGGCGAATTGGTGTGCCTTTACTTTATTGCAGTGCATTTTGTTCTTTTCATTTTATTAAAAATAAGAGTTCAATTTTATATTATCGGTAATGCTTTTTCGTTTTTAATCCTATCGGGTCTGAGTGTGATCGCCATCTATTCGGGAGGGGTAGAAGCACCAGTGATTACTTGGTTTTTATGCGTTATAGTAAGTGCTTTTTGGTATGCCAATCGACTGTCAGGTATTATATGGTTTGTGATCACGGCATTAGTAGTCCTCTTTATTTTTATCACAGACGCATTAGATATTTTACCCGAAAACCAAATGCCAGAAGAAGCGTATTCCTTTTATGCAGGAGTGATGGTGATGGGGATTATGGTGTATTATTTTGTAGTGATTATTACTTACGAAAACTGGAAGCGTAGAGCACTGATTAAAATGAATGTACAACATCAAGAACTACTCTCTAATCATGAGGAATTATATCAGCAAACAGAAGAAATTGTAGCCCAAAGAGAGTTGTTGGATGAAAGGTCTCAAAGTTTAGAAGAGGTAAATAGTAAACTGAGTGGCAGTATTCAATATGCAAGCAGGATTCAAGAGAGTATAATGTCTAAGGAGGAGGAACTGAAGAAATATTTTTCTGATGCTTTTGTCTATTGGAAACCGAAAGATGTTGTAGGTGGAGATTTTTATTGGATGTGTAATTATGGGAATGGAGTAAAAGTTTTAGCTTGCATCGATTGTACGGGACATGGAGTACCTGGATCGTTCTTAACGATTATGGCCAATGATATTTTAAATGAAGCAGCTCATTATCTCAAAATGTCAGACCCAAGACACCTGATTATTTTCTTGGATCAAAATATCCAACGCCTGACCAGTAAAAGGGAAAAAGGTTATGTGGAAGATGGTATGGATATTTCGATTATAAGAGTCAATGAGCAGGAAAAGGAAGTAGAGTTTGCAGGGGCTAAACAAATACTTTACAGAATTTCGGAAGGTGAACTTCTAGAGTACAAAGGTGATAAGTTCAGCGTTGGTGGACATGCAATACAAAATAAACGTTTTATAAAGCAATCCTTTGAGTATCAAAAAGGAGATCTACTCTACCTTCAGTCCGATGGATTTCAAGATCAATTTGGAGGGAAGAAAGATAAAAAATACTTACGTAAACGATATAAGAGTAGTTTAATAAATCAAAGTCATTTAGCGTTGCGAAATCAAAAGGAAGAATTGGATAAAGCTTTTCATTTATGGAAAGGTGAAGGGAAGCAAACCGATGATGTATTAGTAGTAGGAATAAAATTGTAAAAATAAAGCCCTATACTTTCGTGTAGGGCACGTTCAACATTAGTAGAAAAGGCCTAGACCATCCGTTCCAAGGTCTTTTTTTAGGTCTTCTTTGAAAATAGCAATGTAACCTTGTTCATTTAGGGAAATTGCCTCTTGTTCAGTTTGAGGAACAATCAATTTTCCATCTTGAGATGAGAAAATTACTTTAGAATCCTTGAACGTCTTGAAACACTCAATGGCTTGTTCCTTTATTTTTTCAAACTCCATGATTTTAGTGTTTTAAGTGAAAAAATAAATTAGGGTAATGTATATAACGTTGTAAAACGCTATTTTGTTCCTTTTAATAGTAACAAGTATTCAGCCAAAACGATTACTATCATCATTATCAGAATCAAATTTCACTTATGCTTAACCTATAATTATAGAAGAAGTTAATAAGTGAACGTAATGAGAACTATTTCGTATGAGAAATTACTTATTAATGGTATATTCGATACATAAATTTCGACATAAACTCAAATGCAAACTAATTATGCTCCAAGTGATGATCATGAGAAGTTTAATCAATATGTTTTAGATTTTTTATCAATGGAAAAGAATGAGATGAAATAAAAAAATGGCCAATATTTATAGTAAATATTGGCCATTAATATATCGTTACCTTGAAATACTATTTCATAATCGTTTCCTCACGGTCAGGACCAAGAGAAACCATAGTAATAGGTACTTCAATGTAATCTTCAATGAACTTAATGTACTCCATTAATTCTTGAGGAAGTTCCTCGAAAGAAAGCTTAGGATCAACTTCTTGATTCCATCCTTTTAATGTAGTATAAATAGGTTCTTTGATGTCTTCTAAATCGTAAGGAACTTCTTTTGTCTTCGTTCCGTCTTTCAACAAGTACTCTGTACAGATTTTGATTTCTTCAAACGTGTTCATTACGTCAGCTTTCATCATAAATAATTCTGTAGCACCGTTGATCATAACAGCGTACTTCAAGATAGGAAGGTCTAACCATCCACATCTACGTCTACGACCTGTAGTTGCACCAAACTCGTGACCTAAGTTTTGTAACTCTTCACCAGTTTTATCAAATAATTCTGTAGGGAATGGACCAGAACCCACACGCGTACAGTAAGCTTTGAAAATACCGTAAATGTTCTTTTGAGAGTTTGGAGCAACACCCAAACCAGTTGAAGCACCAGCTGCAAAAGTATTTGAAGAAGTTACGAAAGGATAAGAACCGAAGTCAACATCCAATAACGTACCTTGAGCACCTTCTGCTAAAACTTTTTTACCCGCTTTTAGAGCATCATTTACAAAGTATTCGCTATTGACAAATGACATTGTTTTTAAGAAATCAACTGCAGAGAAGAATTCTTTTTCCATATCAGGAAGTTGCTCAGTGTAATCGAAATCATAGAATTTCAAGATTTCGATATGCTTTGCTTTCAATGCATCATATTTTGCAGAGAAATCTTCAGCAAATAAATCACCTGTTCTTAAACCAACACGAGCAGACTTGTCTTGGTAAGTAGGGCCGATACCTTTTAATGTAGATCCAATTTTTTGATCACCTTTACTTTTCTCATAAGCTGCGTCAAGCAATCTATGCGTAGGGATAATCAGGTGCGTTTTCTTAGAAAGAAGGATTTTACTTTTGATGTCAGAGAAACCAGCAGCTTCTAACTTTTCAATCTCTTCACGGAAAATACGAATATCAAGAACAACACCGTTGCCAATAATATTAGAAGTGCCCTCTTGGAAAACACCTGAAGGGATTTGGTGTAGTACGAATTTTTTACCATCAAACTCTAGTGTGTGCCCAGCGTTAGGTCCGCCTTGGAAACGAGCAACCACATCATATTTTGGAGCAAGGACGTCGACAACTTTGCCTTTTCCTTCATCTCCCCATTGCATACCTAAAAGAATATCCATTCTTAATAGAATTTATTATAGATCTGTATTAATTTTCAAAAAGTAGTATTACGCTCTACTCAGTCGTAATTTTTGCATTGCTTCACCTCGTCTTTCACTCGTTTGAAATACCTTATCAAGTTTTGTGATGCGAAGTAATTTTGCCAATTGTTCGGGTGGAGAGATCAATAACATCCTTCCATTATGAGTAGAAATGTCAGTATATAAACGTACCAACATACTAAGTCCTCCACTATTCATATGGTTTACTTCTCTGGCGTCAATTACAAAATCAGTATTTCCTGATTTAGTAAAAGCCTTTGCATCTCTGATCAAAATCTTTTCTTTTGGCAAACCTAAAAAATCACCTTTTAGCTTTATACAAATGATTCCGTCGTAAATAAAGAAGCTGTATTCCATGTGTCTTTTTTGATTTTCGTGAAAAACCTCACAAATATAACTTGTAGATAGTTAGGAAACTGTAACTAATTATAATTTTATTCTAACTTATCGCATTTAAGTGCAATTCTTTAAAATTAATAAGAAAAAAAATAGATATTTGCAGCTTATAACTAACAAAAAAGGTAATGAATACATTTGGAAAACAATTTAGGATTACCACTTTCGGTGAATCTCATGGTAGAGCGATTGGAGTTACAATAGACGGATGTCCAGCAGGCGTTCCATTTAGCTTGGAAAAAATTCAAGAAGAATTGGATAGAAGAAAGCCGGGACAATCTAAAATTACAACTCAAAGAAAAGAAGCAGATTCTGTAGAAGTTTTATCAGGTGTTTTCGAAGATGTAACAACAGGAACACCTATAGCTTTATTGATTTGGAATCAAGATCAAAGAAGTAAAGATTATTCTCATATTAAAGATGTCTTCAGACCATCACATGCAGATTATACTTACCATGCTAAATATGGTGTGCGTGATTATAGAGGAGGAGGTAGAAGTTCTGCAAGAGAGACGGCAGCAAGAGTAGCAGCAGGAGCTGTAGCGAAGCAGTTTTTAGAAGCAATGGGCGTTTCTTTCCATGCTTACGTTTCTGAAGTGGGTGATATCAAGGTAAGTGAAGACTATTCTACTTTAGATTTTTCAGAGATCGAAAAAAATATTGTTAGATGTCCTGATGCTGAAAAAGCAGCGCAAATGATCGAGTTGATTGATCAGGTGAGAAAGGATAGAGACACCATTGGAGGTATTGTTTCTTGTGTGATCAGCGGAGTTCCTGCAGGATTGGGCGAGCCCGTTTTTGATCGTCTAAATGCAGAATTAGGGAAAGCAATGCTGAGTATTAATGCTTGTAAAGGTTTTGAATACGGAAGCGGTTTTGCTGGTACTAAGTTAAGAGGCTCTCAACACAATGATGCTTTTTATACAGAAGAAGACGGTAAGGTAAGAACAAAAACAAACCTTTCAGGAGGTATCCAAGGGGGTATTTCTAACGGGGAAGATATTTATTTTAAAACAGCCTTCAAACCTGTCGCTACGATTATGGTAGATCAGGATTCGATTGATAAAGAAGGTAATGAGGCTACTGTATCGGGCAAAGGTCGTCACGATCCGTGTGTTGTTCCAAGAGCAGTGCCTATCGTTGAAGCAATGTCAGCTTTAGTGATTGCGGACATGATGATCCGAGCGAATTCAAATAGATTGGATCAACTTAAATAAACCTATTATTTATGAAAAATATTTTAATATATCAGGCTTACGGAATAGAAGATATATTAAATGAATGTATTTATTCAATCTCAACATTGACAAAGTTTGATGTTGAGATTGAATGCATTGTCATCTATACTGACAATGTTTCTTATTTAAAAGAAAAACTTCCTCCTCAATTCCAGTATCAATTCAAAGAACTTAATGATTCATTGATTAAAGAATGGAAAGGCAAACATTCATTTGTACACAGAGTAAAAATCAAATTACTTCAGGATTATATTATTAATGGATTATCTAACGAATCCTCTACAGTAAATCTTTTATATTTAGATACTGATACTACTTTTATACAATCACCAAATACTTTATTTCAAAAAATAGAGAATAACATTCTATTGATGCATGACAATGAAGGTGTGATTGATAAAGTAAAAGGTAATTTGATCTTTAAGCGCCTGGCTAAATTCTTAAGAAAAAGAAAAGGAGCCAGGGTGGAAGTAAAACCTAGTCAAGTGATGTATAATGCTGGCGTTTTAGGTTTTAAAAATACCGACCTTCCACTGTTAGATCAGGTCTTGCAGCTTACAGATGAGATTTACGATGAGTATCCACAACATATTTCTGAACAACTTTCTTTTTCAGTAATCTTCTCTCATCAAGGAGAAAGGCACCTTGAGATTGTAAAGCCGGAAATTTTCCATTATTGGAATTTTAAGGAGTTCAGAGGAGTAATGAAGGAGTTTTTTGAAAAATACTCTTCTCATGCTCTCATTTTACCGAATATCGATAGGATTGATCCAACAGTTTTACATCGACCAAAAGCGGAATACATGCAGTTGAGCTTTTTCCCAAAGAACTTCAGAAAGTTGTTTGGAAAGTGGAAAATGCCAGAATACGAAATATAAAAAAAATCCCCTTCTCGTAAGAAAAGGGGATTTTTTATGAATAACTAATTATTCTTAGTCTTCGAAGATGTTTACGTCATTCAAGTCTTCAAACGTTTTTTCTAAACGAGTGATCATAGACTCTTCAGATACACGTAACCATTTACGAGGATCGTAGTATTTTTTGTTTGGCTCATCAGCACCTTCTGGGTTACCGATTTGACCTTGTAAGTAGTCATGGTATTTAGCATCGTAACCACGGATACCGTCCCAAGTTGCCCACTGAGTATCTGTATCGATGTTCATTTTGAT
This sequence comes from Flammeovirga sp. EKP202, assembly GCF_014534745.1. Lineage (GTDB taxonomy): Bacteria > Bacteroidota > Bacteroidia > Cytophagales > Flammeovirgaceae > Flammeovirga. Next base: position 77,032 of record NZ_JACVVP010000032.1, on the reverse strand, counting down.
TACACCGTAAGAGATACCTTCACGAATTTCTTCTAATGATGATCCTGAACCACCGTGGAATACGAATTTAACTGGCTTTTTAGTGTCAGTTCCGTGCTTCTCAACGATGAATTTTTGTGAGTCATCAAGGATAGTTGGAGTCAACTTCACGTTACCTGGCTTATATACACCGTGAACGTTACCGAAAGATGCAGCAACTAAGAATTTATGGTCGATAGCACCTAATTTTTCGTAAGCGTAATCAACTTCTGAAGGTTGAGTGTAAAGACGTGAAGGATCAACATCAGAGTTGTCAACACCATCTTCTTCACCACCTGTGATACCTAATTCGATTTCAAGAGTTTGACCCATTTTAGCCATACGCTCGAAGTACTTACCTGAGATTTCCATGTTCTCCTCGATAGACTCTTCAGAAAGGTCAATCATGTGAGATGAGAATAAAGGCTTACCAGTTTCTGCCATGAATTTTTCAGAAGCGTCTAATAAACCGTCGATCCAAGGTAATAATTTTTTCGCACAGTGGTCAGTATTCAAGATAACACGAGCACCATATTTTGCAGCTAATTCATGAACGTGCTTTGCACCAGCGATTGCACCAGCGATAGCAGCAGCTTGACCTTCACCTTTAATGCCTTTACCAGCGTAGAAAGAAGCACCACCATTTGAGAATTGAATAATTACTGGAGCTTTTAATTTAGCTGCAGTTTCCATTACCGCGTTCACTGAGTTAGTACCTACACAGTTAACAGCTGGAAGAGCAAAACCTTTTTCTAGCGCGTACTGATATACTTTTTCTACGTCCTCACCAGTGATTACACCTGGTTTGATGTCGTTGATATTAAAAGACATAATATTATTTTGAATAATTTGTGATACTATGCATAAAACACTTTATGCAAATTTGCCTCACAAAGATACAAAGGTAAAATCGTTTTTTATAGAATGATTTTGGTGATTTTAGTATGCTTAATTGAAGTATTTCGGTCAATTTTGTCTGATTTCCAGTGTGTAAAATTGACACATAAATGGAAAATTTATAAATATTTACATATCCACTGAAGGGTTGTAAAACGGGGTGTTTCGGTGATTTGAATCTCCTTTTTAGAAAAAAAAACTAAAAAAAGTAGATGAACATACATTTAAGTTTTTGCATTGTGTTCTTTATGAATATCTTTACAACTCTTATACACTTAGTATAAAAGAATATTATCTCTATACAGAATATATAGTTTCTTATGGCTTGGTTCAAAAGAAAAGAACAGGGGATTCAAACTCCTACTAGTGAAAAGAAAGATTCACCTGATGGTCTTTGGTATAAAACAAACCAAGGAAAAATTATACATATGCAGGAACTACGTGAAAATGCTTACGTTTGTCCTGATGATGAATTTCATGTTAGAATTGGTTCTAAAGAATATTTTGAAATCATTTTTGATGACAATACATTCACTGAACTAGATGAAAACATGGTTTCTGGCAATCCTTTATCTTTCAAGGATAGCAAAACTTATGAAGATAGAATTGCCGCAAGCCAAAAGAAAACAGAGCTGAAAGACGCTTGTAGAACGGTAGTTGGTAAAGTAAATGGTCTTGACTTAGTAGTAAGTTGTATGGACTTTAGCTTTATTGGTGGTTCAATGGGTTCTGTAGTTGGTGAAAAAATTGCAAGAGGTATTGACCATGCATTGGAAAACAAAATTCCTTTTATGATGATCTCTAAATCTGGAGGTGCTCGTATGATGGAGGCTGGTTTCTCATTAATGCAAATGGCTAAAACTTCTGCTAAACTAGCATTGTTAGACGAAGCAGGTTTACCTTATATCAGTTTATTGACTGATCCAACTACTGGTGGTGTTACGGCATCATATGCTATGTTGGGTGATATCAATATCGCTGAGCCAGGAGCTTTGATTGGTTTCGCTGGACCTCGTGTTATCCGTGAGACCATCGGTAAAGATTTACCTAAAGGTTTCCAAAGTGCTGAGTTCTTACAGGAGCATGGTTTTGTGGATATGATCGTGAACAGAAGAGAACTGAAAAGAAAATTGACAACGTTCTTGAAGATGATTCAGAACTAATTTGTCAATAAATGAAATATTCAAGTCCTCAGAATTGTTTTCTAAATTCTGAGGACTTTTTTTTGTAAAATAGAGCGGGTCTAGTTACCAATATTTTTTACAAGGTTAAAGACTTAACCATTTTGAATTACAACCTATGCGAGAAAGTACCGGCAAACGGAATATAGATTGGTTAACCATATTTTTATACATAATAATGGTGTTAGTGGGATGGCTTAATATTTATGCAGCCGTTTATCAACCCGATGCACCGACAAGTATATTTTCTTTAAGTCTCAATTCTGGGAAACAATTAATGTGGATAGGCGGAGCACTCATCATCGCTTTTTCTATTATGCTGATTGATTTTAAATTTTTCAGTACGTTCGCATATCCAATTTTTGGGGTGACGTTGATTGCACTGATAGGTGTATTAGTTATTGGTCACTCAGCAGGTGGTAATACTTCTTGGTTTAAGTTAGGTTTTATCCGAATACAACCCTCAGAATTTGCTAAGTACGCTTTAGCCTTGGCTTTAGCTAAATATATCGATAACCCAACCGTCAGGATTGATAAGTGGACCGGTGGCTTATTGCAAGCATTTGCTATTATAGGAATGCCGACTGTTTTAGTCCTTTTGCAGAAAGATACAGGTTCAGCAATGGTATTTAGTGCATTTTTCTTAATGCTTTACAGAGAAGGAATGCCACAATATATCATGTTAATCGGGCTTTGGTTTGTGTTTTTATTTGTGACTGCATTAGTGACAGATTCATTAGTGGCAGGTCTCTTTCTTCTTACGCTAGGTATATTGGCTATTATTTTTGTGATTTACACTAAGAAAAATAAGTCTCTCATCTTTATGATTTGTGTTTTCGGTGGAATTTCATTCTTATTTACGGAAGGTATTGATTATATCTTATACGATATTATGAGACCTCACCAGAGAAAAAGAATTGAAGTTTTAGTCAATCCTAATATTGATCCATTGGGCGTAGGATATCAAGTAACGCAATCAAAAATTGCAATTGGTTCAGGTGGATTGGTAGGAAAGGGTTTCTTAGAAGGTACACAAACAAAATTCAACTTCGTGCCAGAGCAAAGTACTGACTTTATTTTCTGTACTATTGGTGAAGAGCATGGTTGGATAGGAAGTATGGTTACCATAGGTTTATTTACAGCACTAATTATTCGATTAATTATTTTAGCAGAACGGCAGAAATCACGTTTTGCAAGAGTATATGGATATAGTGCGGCAAGTATATTTTTCATTCACTTTATGATTAATATGGGAATGACCATCGGGATTTTTCCTGTAATTGGTATTCCACTGCCGTTTTTCAGTTACGGAGGATCCTCCTTATGGGCCTTTACATTGCTGTTGTTTACCTTTATAAAATTAGATAGTCATCGATCTCAAATGTTGAGTAGAGCATAAAAAAAGGATCACGTTATTCGTTAGCGTGATCCTTTTTTAATGATAAGCTTGTACAGTTTATTGCACATCAAAAATAATTTCTGTATTCGGTAATTCAGTATGTAACCTTTTGATTTCTGACTTAGCAATTGGATTCCCAGAAAGTACTAGAGTTTCCAAGTTTTCTAATTCAGAAATACTTTTTGGAAGCTTCTCAATTTTATTCAATGAAAGATCTAAAAGCTTTAAAGACTTCATTGCACCCAAACCTTTAGGTAAAGCGGTTAATTGATTACCTCGTAGGTTTAAAAATGCCATGGCTTCCAATTCTGTAATTTCATTAGGCATATTCTTGATTTCATTATTACTAAGGTTTAATTCATACAGATACTTCAATTTCGATAAATCAGAAGACATATAAGAAATATTATTGTCTCCCAAATCTAAAGCGATGATGTAAGGGCATGAATTATAAAGAGTACCAAGGTCTTGTATATTATTATTGGAGGCATTAAGTGACACCAAATTGCTGAACTCACTAAACTGATTCGAAATGAGATCAATGTTCTGTGAGGAGATATCTATACAAAAAGCTTTTTCCGGCATTAAAGAGGCTGATTTTAATAGAAAGCATTCTGACCTTCCTAGTTCGTAAAGCTTTTCAACGGCTGGTGTATATCCGTATTTCATAGCGTCAATAAAGTCGAGACAGAAATCTGAATTGTGGAAGCCTTCTTTGACTCCAAATAAGTTTTTACTGACGGCTCTATGGTAATAAGCTTCTGCTAAATCATTTTGAATGCTAATGGCCATTGTAAAGTTACTAATGGCTTGTAAGTAGTCTTCTTTTGCTATACTATTCAGACCTTTGTTTAGGAATGTGTTAGGGTCGTTGTTGAAGGTGAAAGAGAAGAGTCCTAGTAAAGCAAAAGTGAGCAATATTTTCTTTGATGTATTCATATTAAATAAAAAGTAAAATAGGTTTACACTTTCTTAACGTCAAAATGAAAAAGAAAGTTTGATTTATTAAAAAATTGATTATGTGTTTGTTATGTATCAAGATAAAGGTAGTAAACAATGAGTTCTCTTTTTACTTTTTTGATCACAAAACCAATTTGATGTAGGAATAGTACGACTATTTACATTTTTTTGAGGTCGTAATCTTAAGATTGAAGAAGTTAATTACAGTGGAAATACTGTTTCGAAAATCCTATTTATTACATGAATTGTACAATGAAAAATGCCTTTAAGGTTGTTCTGGTTAAATGTTTAAAAATGGCAAAAATCAAAAATAATGACGATAAGTAATGTAAATAGTTTCGATTAAGTACTTCAATTCATTTCGTCTTAATACTAACTTGTTTGTATAGAGCTAAGCTGTTTTCTGAGCTTGCTCTTCTTGACCATCATTCATATATGTACGAATTTTGGTTCTCAATTCCATTGCGGATAAGTTGTGGTCAATTTTACCACTCTTAATAAATGACATTTGTCCGGTTTCCTCAGATACAATCAATACAATTGCATTTGTGTCTTCTGTCATGCCTATTCCTGCTCTGTGTCTTAATCCCATTGTAGCTGGTATGTTGGGATTTTCGGAAACAGGTAAAATACATCTTGCTGCTTGAATCCTATTATTATAAATCAGGCAAGCACCGTCATGCATAGGGGAGTTCTTAAAAAAAATAGAGAGTATAAGCCTTTTGGAGATTTTTGCATCTACATAATCTCCTGTATCGGCGTAAAATTGTAAATCACTATCTTTTGAAATAACAATTAGAGCCCCCGTATTTGTCCCTGACATGTCTTTCATAGCATCAATAATCGCTAGAATGTCGAGGTTGATTTCTTCTTGTTTTCCTTTTCCTCTAAACAATTGGAAAAGGGGGAAATTTTTGAAATCAGTAGATTTACCAATGATTAAAAGGAATTTACGAATTTCTTGTTGAAAAAGTATAATAGCGGCAATTACCCCTACATCTATAAACTGACTTAGAATCTCCGAAAGCAACTCCATGTCAGTGGCTTTCACAACCAAGTAAGTGAGATAAATAGATAACCCTCCAACAAAGATTTTTAAAGCAACACTCCCTTTGATGAGTTTGTATAAATGAAAAAGCAATACCGATACTAAAAGAATATCGAGTACATCAACAAAATTAATATCTAAAAAACCTACGGTAAATAAAAACATTTAACTATTATTCGAGATGTGAATTGCTTTGAGCATTTATAGATTTAAGTGTTACTTCAGGAACTGAAAATAAAAATTTAGTGAAGTAAAGTAGTTCCAAAAGTAAGTCGAATTCCAAATTTCTATATTACCCTCTTCTATAATAAGAAGAAAAATTTGTATTAAGAAGTAATTCCTACTTCTCAATACAAAAATAGAGTCTTTCTTTTAAAATGAAACGGTTTGCTGCATAAGTTTTACACATTCTACAGCAGGTTTTACATCGTGTACTCTCAAAATATTTGCTTTCTTACTTAAAGCAATTGTATTTATAACAGTAGTACCATTTAGTGCTTCCTGAGGAGTGATGTTTAATACCTTGTTAATCATTGATTTTCGTGAAACTCCTACAAGAATAGGAAGCTGCAATGATTGCAATAATTCCAAGTTGTTTAATAATTCATAATTCTGTTCCAACGTCTTGGCAAAACCAAAACCTGGGTCAATAATTAAGTCATTATCTCCACTACTAATAAATTCAGCTTTCTTTTCTGAAAAATATTTGATTACCTCGTGTGTCACCCCATTAGGGTAGTCCGTTAAATCACTCATTGTTTGAGGATTTCCTCTCATGTGCATCATGATATAAGGAACACCTAATTGGTTGACGATGTCATACATTTTATCATCCAAGCTTCCTCCTGAGATATCGTTAATAATGTCTGCTCCTTTTAATACGGCCTCTCTCGCCACCTCACTTCTAAAGGTATCAATGGAAATGATGGTGTCGGGATATTTTTCTTTGATATTTTCTATAATTGGCAAAACCCTATTAAGCTCTTCCTGTACCTTAATGTGCTCTGCTCCAGGTCTAGAAGAATAACCTCCTATATCTAAAATGTTGGCACCATCAGCAAGCATTTGATCCACCTGAATGAGTGCATCATCTACATATATTTTTCTGCTGTTATTATAAAATGAATCAGGAGTGGCATTAATGATCCCCATTACTTTGGGAGTATCAAACGCTAAGATTTTTTGCCTAATTTTGATGGAAAGATGCTGTGATTTTATCATTTAGTTTGAGGTTGTATAGGTTTACTCTAACTTTGTGCAAAGTTAGCTGAAAAAAGTCAGTTAAGAAAGATAGATGAATATGACACAAGCGGAAAAAACAGAACAGGAATTCAAGGCGGTAATTGAAAAGTGTAGAACTTTATTTGAGAAGAAAACAGTAGATTATGGTACTGCTTGGAGGATTTTGAGATTACCTTCTATTACAGATCAGATATATATAAAGGCGATGAGAATTCGCTCAATTCAAGAAAAAGGAGAGCAAAAAATTGATGAGGACATTTTAGGCGAGTTTATTGCTATTATAAATTACTGTCTAATGGCCTTAACACAAATAGATTTACATAATGATGACCGAATGGAATTGTCTCCAGAGGAAGTAATGTCACATTATGATAAACACGCAACTAATACAATGCATTTAATGTTTGATAAAAACCACGATTATGGTGAAGCTTGGAGAATGATGAGAGTCTCAAGCATTACAGATATCATCCTTATGAAATTATTGAGAGTGAAACAGATCGAGGGTAATGATGGACAAACATTAGTGTCTGAAGGGGTAGACGCAAACTATCAGGATATGATTAATTATTCAATTTTCGCTTTAATATTATCCGATTTTGTAAATAAATAATTTTTTGAACAAAGAGTAACTAACAACATAACAATACACAAATAATTCTATGAAGAATTTATATAGATTTTTAGCAATAATCGTAGGGCTGGTATTTATTGCTTCGGGATTAGTAAAAGTAGATGACCCCACCGGAACAGCAATTAAGTTTGAAGAGTATTTTCATGTTTTTGCAGATGATGTTTCAGGTACCATAGGTTTTCTTGAATCGTTTTTCTTATTCCTTGCTGATTGGTCCATGCCAATGTCTATATTATTCTCCTCTTTCGAATTGGTATTGGGTGTTGCTTTAGTCATTGGATTCAAAGAAAAGTTTTCTTTGAGAGCGACTTTAGCTTTATTGTTATTCTTTGGTTTATTAACGTTTTATTCAGCGTGGTTCAATAAAGTGACAGATTGTGGCTGTTTTGGAGATGCCATCAAGTTTACACCATGGGGAAGTTTCACAAAAGATCTTGTTCTTTTAGTTTTACTTCTAGGAGCAATGGCTTTCAAGCCTAAAAAGACAATCACTCAATATGGAATGTATGGTGGCTCTTACACTGTAAAGAAAGCAGCTCCTGCTTGGAAGTCGATGATCATGATTATCGCTTCTGCCTTTGCATTAGGAACATGTTATTATGCGTTAAATCATTTACCTCCAGTTGACTTTCGTCCTTATAAAATAGGTGCTAATATTCAGAAAATGATGTCACCTGAAGTTCCATGTGAAAGTGTATACTATATGGAAAAGGATGGAGAAGAGAAGATGTTTACCAATTATCCTACAGATCCATCATGGAAATTTGTAAGAATGGAAATAACAAATGAGGAAGAGTGTAAATCTTTAATTCCTGATTATTATATTTCGAATGCAGAAGGGGAAGATTTTACCGCTTTAACTACAAATGCAAAACGTTTGTTAGTGATTGTTCAAAATGTTTCTGAAATTGAAAAAGAAGAAGTAGAGTCAGTGAGACAGATGCTTAGATCAATGGAAGGAACTATTGAAACAATGGTAATTACTAGTGATGCCAATAACTTTGAGCAGTTTATGCATGATTCAAAATGGAATGTTCCTTTTTATTATGCAGATGCAACCGTTTTATTGGCAATGGTGAGAGCAAACCCAGGTATCTTGCTTATTGACAATGGAACAATACTAGGTAAATGGCACCACAACGATATTCCCACTGATGACGAAATTTCTCAACTCTTAAATTAATTATACGAAGTGCTACAGTTTATTATTAATCGATTTTTATATGGCCTCTTAGTAATATGGGGAGTGATCACCGTTGTGTTTATGCTTTTTCATGCATTGCCCGGAGATCCTGTCGATTTAATGTCTGGACAGCACGCTGATTTAGAGACAAGGGAATTGATTCGTCATGAATTAGGTTTGGATGATCCTTTAATAGTGCAGTATGGTAGGTATATTGGGGATTTACTTCCTATTTCTATAGAAAAGAATACACCTGAAGCGCAAAAAAAATATGATTATCTGAAGTTGATTCCTCTAGGGGGAAGTGCTTTGGTATTAAAGTATCCCTATTTACGGAAGTCATTTCAGACCAATAAAAGAGTGGATGAAATTTTAATAGAAAGTATACCGGGGACTTTTTGGTTATCACTTGCAGCAATTATTATTGCCACAACATTTGGGATCCTATTAGGAGTTACTGCGGCGGTGAATTTTGGTTCAAAAATAGATCACTTTATTGTAGGTGGATCAGTGGTATTTATTTCAATGCCTTCATTTGTTTTAGCGATTGTAATGGCTATTACGTTTGGTTATTATCTGGCTGATTTTACCCATCTCAATATGACAGGTTCATTGTGGATGAATGATCCATTAAGAGGACGAGTTCTACATTTAGAAAACTTAATCTTACCGGCGTTCACTTTAGCGACTCGCCCCTTGGCCATTATTATTCAGCTGACAAGAAGTTCAATGCTGGACATTATGTCACAAGATTATATCAGAACGGCAAAAGCAAAAGGAGCAGGTTTTCTAAGGGTTATTTTTATGCATACACTAAGGAATGCATTGAACCCTGTAATTACAGCGGTTTCTGGATGGTTGGCTACAATGATGGCAGGAGCCTTCTTTATTGAATATATTTTTAAATGGAAGGGACTTGGTTTTAAAACAATTCAAGCCGTAGAATATCTAGATCTACCCGTCGTAATGGGGTCAACTATATTGATAGCTTTTGGTTTTGTGGTGGTGAATATTTTTGTGGATATTCTTTATGCTGTCGTTGATCCAAAAGTAAGATTACACTAACAAACAATGCGAATTTATTTAATTGGAATGCCAGGTAGTGGAAAATCTACATTGGCCAAAGAATTATCATCTTTGCTATCACTGCCTTATTTTGATATGGATACAGAGATAGAAGAAAGAGAGAAGAAATCTATTCCTGAGATTTTTACTGAAAAGGGAGAGGATTACTTTAGAGCGGTAGAAAAAGAAGTGGTGAATACATTTGTTCCCGATAATGCAATTTTAGCAACAGGTGGAGGAGCTCCATGTTTTTATGATAATATGGAAGTGATGTTGAAAAATGGAGTCACCGTATTTGTAGATGTTCACGAAGATGAATTAGTTGAAAGAGTATGGCAGCAACAAGGAACCCGCCCCTTATTAGCTCAAAATGAAAAAGAAGCAGTTTATAATGCTATAAAAGAAAAAAGAGAAAATCGATTGCCTTTTTATTCTAAAGCCGAATTTGTAATTGAAGCGGGAACTAAAACACCTGCCGAGTTAGCTTTGGAAATTAAGAATGTCTTGAAGAAATAAAAAAAGAGCATGTTTGTGAACCAAACATGCTCTTTTTATGATAAGCTAACCGTGTTTAAGATTTAGCTTTTTTCAATTTCTGTTTTAGCCCTTTATATCTTACAAGGTCAACATTGACAGCTCCAACAATCAGTTCTGCCTGAATTTTTAATGGGATTCTATTGACGTCTTTCGATACCCAAAACTTAATGGGATGAGTACCAGAGAAAAGCTGATTTTCTGGCATTATTGGTGATAAAACATGCGATTCTATTCTACCAAATTTAGTGTGGCATTTCTCAACACCTAAATAGACAATATCAAAGTCATATCCTTTGTTTTCCCAAAAGGTATTCATATTAATAGTATCACCCTTTGCGTATTGTTCATAATCCAGAGTTCTTAGCAAGTAATATCCAGAAATGACATCAAAGGAACCTGGAGACATTTCATGTTCTTCATTATGAATTTCAGGTTTGTCTTTCTTTTTCCACTTGACCTTCGCTTTTCCATTTACTTGGTCAAAGTCTATTTTTTCTTCTAAAGTATAGCCACCCTCAAGAATATCACGATTGAATTGAACAGGTAATATAGTTTCAGGATCAAAGTAACTTTGCCATAGGTCACGGATCTTCATACCCATTCCAAACATGCCTATACTTTTTCCATGAACATCTACTTTATAACAATTTTTACCATTTACTTCGTGAAATTTTTTATCTAAATGAACAACAGCTTGGCCTGCTTCAAAGACTGAATAGCCTGCGATATACGTTAGTGTTTCACCTTGTTCGAAAGTAATAGATGTGTCTTTAGGAAGATCTTGTTGTGTTTTAAAGCCAAAAGCGGCTATTCCAAAAAATATACAAGAGCAAGTTATTATTATGTTTTTTTTATTCAGTCTCATAGAATTATATGAATTACTTAATAATTAATTTCAATATTAGTCATAATTATGGAAATAAGGTCAACCTATTAAAAAAATTCGATTTGTATTTTTTATAGATTTAAACCTAAGCTGTTATGTTTGTGCGAAATACCAAATAATTAAAATTATGATAGATACTCACGCACATATATACTCAGACAAATTTAGTGCAGATATTGACAAAATTTTAGGTGACGCTTTCAACGCAGGACTCAAACACATTTTAATGCCTAATATTGATCATACTTCAATAGAGGGCATGTTGGAACTAGAAGAGAAATACCCAGGCAAATGCCTTTCAATGATGGGGCTACACCCTTGTCATGTAGACCAAAACTTTGAGAAAGAACTTTACATTGTAGAAGATTGGCTTTCTAAAAGAAAGTTTGTGGCAGTAGGCGAAATGGGATTGGACTTATATTGGGACAAAACTTACAAAGAACAACAAATTGAAGCATTCAAAATTCAAGCAGAATTAGCAAAGAAATATCAATTGCCATTAGTGATTCATGCAAGAGATGCTATGGCAGAAACATTGAATGTTTTAGAGGAAATTGCTTCAGATGAATTGTTTGGTGTTCTTCATTGCTTCACGGGAACTGTAGAAGATGTAAAAAGACTTGAAGCTGTCAACTTTAAAATTGGAATCGGCGGTGTAGTGACTTTTAAAAACGGAGGGTTAGATAAAGTTATTCCACACATAGATTTATCTCAAATAGTATTAGAAACAGATAGTCCTTATTTAGCACCGAAGCCTTTTAGAGGAAAACGAAACCAACCTTTATACACTACTTATGTTTGTGATAGAGTAGCTGATTTGACAGGAAAAAGCGGTCAAGAAATAGAAGAAATAACAGATAAGAATGCATATGATCTATTTAAAATAGATGAATATCTAAAGAAATGAAAAGATGAGAGAATACTATAAAACTGTAAACATTAATTCCACAGGCCCAAAAACTTCAGATACATCCATACTTATATTATATACAGGAGGAACAATTGGAATGGACAGACACCCCGTAAATGGGAGTCTGACGCCATTTGACTTTGAGAAAATAATTGACGCGGTACCTGAATTAAAAGGGTTCGACTTTGAATTAACGGTAATTTCCTTGGATCCATTAATTGATTCATCGGATATAACACCAGACCATTGGATTCAATTAGGGAATCTAATGGAGTATTTCTATGAAGATTTTGATGGTTTTGTGATTTTGCATGGTACCGATACAATGGCCTATACCGCCTCCGCATTGAGTTTCATGTTGGATGGAGTACATAAGCCAATTATTCTCACGGGTTCACAATTACCAATAGGAGAAAAGAGGACAGATGCTCGTGAAAACCTGATGTCAGCATTAGAAATGTGTTCTGCTCGTGATGCTAATGGTGAAATGTTGATACAAGAAGTTTGTATCTGTTTTAATAGCAAACTTTTGAGAGGTAACAGAGCTAAAAAATCACAGAACTTTAATTTTACAGCCTTCAGATCTTATAATTACCCTTCTTTAGCCGAGGCAGGAATTTTTATAGAATATAAAAAAGAAATGTTTTGGAAAGATCCAATAACAGACCCTGTACGCTCTATGAAGAAGATCGATGCTAATGTGATTGTGTTAAAAATCTTCCCAGGAATGCCTAAAGATTTCATAATACAAATGCTAAAAAATCGAAAATTACAGGGGGTGGTGCTAGAAACCTATGGATCAGGTAATGTACCTACATCCGATTGGTTCATTGAGCTGCTTCAAGAAACGATCAAAAGAGGGGTAGTTGTAGTCAACATTTCTCAATGTACAGGAGGTATGGTAATGCAAGGGCACTATGCTACGAGCACTAAACTCAATGAGGTAGGAGTTCTTTCAGGGAAGGATATGACCACAGAAGCAAGTGTTACTAAACTAATGTGTTTGTTAACAAAGTATAAAGACGTGAACAGGGTCAAAGAGCTTGTAGGCATACCGTTAAAGGGGGAATTGACTCAGTAAATTAACGAAATGTAACATTTATTAGGCTAATTAGTGTGATTTTGCCATTTATAAATGAATAATCAATTTGTTTATAATTATAATTATATATTTCTTTGCGAGTCAGTAGTCGTTAAAAACTATCAAAAAAAGTACTAATTCGAAAGATTAGTACTAAATTGCTCGACGATTACGGATGATAGTCAAAACAAATTTATTATTACAGTATCAGTTCTGTGATTTTAGTTTTTTAATCGCAATCTGAACGTTAGAGAGTTATGAAAAAAGTATTCGCGTTATTGATGTTTTTCTGTGCACTTACTTTAGGTATCGCACAGTCGTATGCGCAAGATGAAACAACAGAAGAAGTTGCTACTGAAGAAGTAGCAGCAGTTGAAGAGACATCTGCGGCAGTCGAAGAAGAAGTTACAGTTCAAGAAGTATCTTCTGATGAATTGGCACAAGTAGAAGAATTATCTTTCACTCAAGCAGTGAAGCAAAAATTCATCGAAGGTGGTTGGGAATTTATGGGAGCTGTATTGCTTACATTAATCCTTGGTTTAGCAATCGCTATCGAGCGTGTTATCACGTTATCACTTTCAACTACAAACACTAAAAAGCTTTTAACGAAAATCGACGAAGCTTTACAGTCAGGTGGTGCTGATGCAGCATTAGAAGTAGCTAAAGCTACAAGAGGTCCAGTTGCTTCTATCTTTACACAAGGTTTAATGAGAGCTTCTGAAGGTATTGACATGGTTGAAAAATCAGTTGTTTCTTACGGTTCAGTAGAAATGGGTAAATTAGAAAAAGGTTTACCATGGATCTCATTATTTATCGCTATGGCACCAATGTTAGGTTTCATGGGTACGGTAATTGGTATGATCGGTGCCTTCGATGCGATCGAGGCAGCAGGTGATATCTCTCCTTCACTAGTAGCAGGTGGTATTAAAGTAGCCCTTCTTACTACAGTAGCAGGTCTTATCGTTGGTGTAATCCTTCAAGTATTCTACAACTATTGTGTTTCTACAATCGACGGTATCGTATTAGAAATGGAAGAAGCTTCTGTATCTTTAATCGATATCTTGGTTAAGAACGAATTGACTGCTAAGTAGTAGTACCTATTTACAAATTGTAAATAGTAATTGTAGAATTTAAGAAATTACACATAGTTATGAACGGTGAAGCTATATTTACAGAATACTTGCTACCTTTCACTGGACTATTAATCATTATTGCATTAGTAGCTACAGTAATCGGCTTCTTGATGTCAATCATTACAGATCCTAAATCAGCGATCACAGTATTGATTACAATCGTAGGCTTGGTAGTATTATTCTTTATCGGTTATTCGGTAGCAGATAGCTCTGTGACAGCAAGAGAGTTAAATGAGTTCGGTGTGGATGAGCCATTATCACAAAAGATCGGTGGTATCCTAAACATGACTTATTACTTATTCATTATCGCAGGTGTTGCGGTAGTATTAGATGTTGTTCAAAGAGTAGTTAAATCTATTGGATAGTTATGTTAAAGAAGAAGAAAAAAGACGCACCAGAAATTAATGGTGGAGCAATGGCGGATATCGCCTTCCTATTGCTAATCTTCTTCTTGGTGGCAACAACAATTGCATCTGATAAAGGTGTAACAGTAATGTTACCTCCAAAAGCTGAAGACGTAGATGTTAAGGTGAAAACTCGTAACGTGTTTAACATTCTTGTTAACTCAAACGATGACATGTTAGCACAAGAAGAGATGGTAGACTTACCAAAACTTCGTACGATGGTTAAAGAGTTTGTTCTTAACAACGGTAAGGACCCTAACCAATCAGAGTCTGCAGCTAAGGCAATTATTTCATTGAAAACAGACCGTGGTACATCTTACGAAATGTACATTGGCGTAATTGACGAGTTAAAACTTGCTTATGCTGAAATGCGTGCCATGTTCTTGAAAATGCCTTTAGAAGATTATCAAAATTTGGATAAGGAAAATCCAGATCAGAAGGAAAAGCTTGATAGAGCAAGAAAAGCAATCCCTTACAAAGTATCGGATGCTGAACCTTCTGAGATAAAATAATTGGTCTAACAAACGCCATCATTCGTGGTGGCGTTTATTTAAATACATTGACCTTATGGCAACGTTTAAGAAGAAAACAAAAACGAAGCAGGATATTCCTACTTCAGCCTTGCCAGATATTATTTTCATGCTTTTGTTCTTCTTCATGATTGCTACGACTTTCCGTGAGTCAGAGTTATTAGTGAAGAACTCATTGCCTCAAGCATCTGAGTTAACAAAGCTTGAAAAGAAATCATTAGTTTCTTATATCTATATTGGGGAACCAAGTGATACAAGAAAATTTGGCACAGAAGCACGTATTCAAGTGAACGATGTATTGATCGATCCAGAACAAATTGTTCAGCACGTGATTCAGGAAAAAGACAAATTAGGTGAGGATGGTGATAAAATCACTATGTCACTTAAAATTGATAGAGAAGCTAAAATGGGTATCATCTCTGACGTTCGTCAGAAACTAAGAGAGGCTAACGCATTGAAAGTGAACTATGCTGCTAACAAGAAATTACGTAATTTCTAAGATCACATAGCTATCAATGTTAAAGAGGTCAAGTCTTATAAAGGCTTGACCTTTTTGTTTTTATACTCTTCAAGTTTTAAGTAGTTAACCATTCTTTATAATGCGTTTTTAATAAAACAATAAGAGTTTTTTACCCGTTTTTATGATAAACTGATTAATCCATTATGAAATATATTCTTTACTTCATTATCACTCTATTAGTCAGCTTTAATACTACTTCTTATGCTCAAGGTAAGCTTCTAGCCTTTCCTCATTTTGTGATTAAAAATCCTACATTGAATTTTGATCCAAACCTTGATTTGATGGCTTTGAGATATGCTCATTCTATTGAAGTAGAAAATGATTATATCCTATTCATGTCAAAGGATGAGAAATACAAAGAAGGTTATGATTTGAAATTACAATCTCAATCAATCAAAGGTAATTGTAACAGAATGAGATTTAATTTTTTGAGGGGGCCATTTAGATGGTTACAAATTGAATATAAGGCCGTGGATGAACAGCAATTTGAATGTACACTTCAGTTCTTTGATCTGAGTGGAGAAATTATTTATTCTGTACATACAAATCATCTAATATTCAATTCAAGTCCAATTGTTAAAGAAGAGAAGAATAGGGTGAAATAAAAATACCTGCAATGTTTATTTTGACACTGCAGGTATTTTTTTATGCTCAAAGTAGAGTTCAAGTTCTATTACTCTTGAATTAAAACTAATGCGGAGATACCGTCAATTTTTACAGAACTCAATGTCTTTATACCATTTGCTGATGCTTTATTGCCATCAACTAGTACTTTCCACTGACCATTTGGTAAAAACTTACTGATATTCTTTGCTGATTTATTGGCGTTAAAAATGACAGCTATTGTTTTTGCACTATCATCATTAGCATTATTTGAAATGGTATACCCAACAATTAGTGGGTCATTGAAATCAATGAATTGTAGGTTTTTGGCAATCATCTCTGTAGACGTCATTCTAAATGCAGGGTGTGCTTTTCTAACCTCAATAAGTCCTTGATAATACTCAAAAATTTCTTTGTTTTCGAATTTCCAATCCCAATCGATTTTATTGATTGCATCAGGCTTATTATAAGAATTATGTTCTCCACCTTTGGTTCTTAACATTTCAACACCGGAGTGGATAAAAGGAATCCCTTGGGAAGTAAGAACGACAGCACTAGTAAGCTTATGCATTTTCTTGATTTCTTCTGGAGTTGCATTGGGTTGAGAAATACTCAATTTATCGAACAAAGTATGATTGTCATGGCAAGAAACATAAGTTACAGTTTGTGATGGTGTTGGAGCCCAAGGTGCTTTTGAATAATTGATTTTGCTATAATCAATTTGAGGGTGTTTTGTCGAAGCTACAATACCAAACTTGATAGTTTCGTGTAGTTCTTTATTGCCTTGAATAAAACCAATTTCATCATCATAGAAAACACTTCCTTTTAAACCATCACGAATATCATCAGAGAAGGCTGCAACTCCCTGCATTTTTGGAGTATTAGCTTTAATAGCTTGATCTTCGACAGGAAGTGGAGAAGCCGCAGCATTCCAACCTTCACCATAAATTAAGATACTAGGATCTACTTCAGTCTTTAACCTTTTGGCTAATATATTCATAGTCTCAATGTCATGAATTCCCATAAGGTCAAAACGAAATCCATCTAGGTGATATTCTTTGGCCCAATACAAAACAGATTCGACAATATATTTACGAGCCATGGCTCTTTCCGAGGCAGTTTCATTACCACAAGCTGAGGCATCAGAGTAACCACCCTTTTCATTTTGTCTATAATAGTATTGAGGTACTTCCAATGAAAAATTAGAATCGTCTCCAGAAAATGTGTGATTATATACAACATCTAATACAACTCGAATCCCTTTTTTATGAAGAGCTTGTACCATTTGCTTGAATTCCTTAATTCTTACAGTAGCATCATAAGGATCTGTTGAATAAGATCCCTCTGGAACATTATAATTCTCAGGATCGTACCCCCAATTATATTGACCTTCTTCTAATTTTGTTTCATCTACGCTGTGATAATCAAAGGACGGAAGTAAATGTACATGAGTTACACCAAGTTCTTCAATATGATCTAGACCTGTTTTTAAACCTTTATCACTTACAGTACCTGTCTCTGTTAAACCTAAAAATTTTCCTTTGTTCTTGGCTCCTGAATTTTCAGCAATTGTAATGTCTCTTACATGAATTTCATATAGAATGGCATCTGTTAATTCTTTAAGTTCAGGACGTTTGTCATTTTCCCAATTGATAGGATTAGTATTCGCTAAATCTATAATTTGACCTCTTTTACCATTAACACCTACAGCTGTTGCATAAATACCCGGTGTTTCTGCTAGTGTTTTTTCTCCTACTTGGACTTGATAAGTATAATACTGACCGTATAAATCTTTATCAATTTTAAGTGTCCAAGTTCCTTTTTCTGTTGCCGTCATCGGAACACTTTCAATAGGGCTTCCTCCTAAACCGCTTTCATAAAGTTGGACAGTGACTTTACTAGCTGTTGGTGACCAAAGCTTGAAGGTGGTAGCACTTTTTGAATATTTTACACCTAAATCTCCTTCATAGTAAGGGTAGGCTTCAAAGTTGGAAACATCAAAATCATTATGGCCTTCTGGTGAAGTGGAAGAACACGATGAAAATAGCATACTTGATAGAATTATGGTCGAAAATAGTATGAATAACCCTTTCATTTAAAATGAATTTTCTTGTATTATAAAATTGAATTGACAATGGTTCTATATTAAAGAAATACCTCTCTGTCTGTATATATAAGTTAACTAATATCAACTTATAAACTGCTTTCAATAAGAACCTATCTTCAAAATGTCTAGGTTTTATGTAATAAACAATAAGTAAAATCAAACTACATAGCTGTTACCGGTTTCGGGATAGAAATATTTTTGAATAATTTTTCTAATGCTCTTCTATCGTAAGTTGTTGATGAATGAGAAATAATTTAAAAATACCCCATTTTGGGTATACTTTTTGAAAAAAAACAGTGGTACCTTTCGGTGTCATTATTTTCTTAGATCATTCCTCAAGAAGACTAAACCCAAAGCATGCTATACTTTTGATGGATATGATCTCATTGCTTTCTTTTTAAACTTAATGTTCAAAATTTATATGCTAAAAAAAACTACACTACTATTGCTATACCTATATTCTTTATCTCTGGTAGGCAAGGCACAAGACTTAACTAAGAAGTGGGCAAAGTTGCTCCCTTCAGAAGCAAGTATAGTTGCTCAGACAATAGATCACGATGATAATTTGATCTTACTCACACACTTTAACGATGGTATTAGTTTTAATGCTAATAATACAGCAAGTGGAGAGGGAACTGGAATAGTGAAATACGATAAAGAAGGAAACTTTCTTTGGTCTAAATTTTACGGGGACAGTACCACTTCATTATTTGTTTCAGATATAGCTGCTGATACATCAGGTAACATTTATTTGCTAGGAGATTACAAAAATACCGTTGATTTAGATCCAAATTCAGGAACGATAGAAGTAACTGCCGACGGCGATTATAGAGATATTGCCTTAGTCAAATTAGATGGTACCGGTACACTTCTTTCACAAGTTACTTTTGGAGGTAAAGGAGCTGAGAAGGGTGAAAAATTATTTGTGAATATTTCTGGAAAAGTGGTACTTACGGGTAGCTTTGATGGCTATCTTCAGAGTGGATTAGACTTTAATCCTGATGAATCTGAAGTTGATTCTCTTCAATCTACGAACCCACTTGGTGATGGAAGTGATCATTTTATTTTGCGATTGAATAATGATTTGACTTATGATTGGGTTTACCAATTTAATACGGGAAATGGGGGGATGTTTTCGGTCAATGATATTGCCACTGATAATCTAGGGGATGTTTTTGTTTGTGGAGATACAGACGAATGGTTTAGAACTGCCTTTGTAGATTCTGATACTGTTGGTTATGTAATGAAGTTAAGTGATCAAGGTGTATCAAAATGGAAGAAAAGACCCTTCTTTTATCATTCACCAAAGACAGGTGCCATTAATTATTATACTGAAAGTATACAGTCCATTGATGTGAGCAAAACAGGAGATGTTTACCTTTCAGGTTATTATGAACTTGACACAATTTATATATCCTTGGGTGCAGATACCATAAATGTAGATCAATTTTATGATAATGCGTCAAAGGAAATATTTGTATCAAAATTTCAAGGTTCTAATGGTGGACAGGCGTGGTTTAAAAGAATAGAAGCGAGTGGTGATAATTATGCTAACTCAATCTCTGTTAATCAAAATGGTAACCTTTATGTTTTTGGTGAAATTCATGGAAGTGTATCCATTGATGATGTAAATCTGGAACCTGGTGCTTTTGTGATAGAGGTGTCAACTAGAAGAGGTACAATATTAAAAAAGGAACAACTTGATGTGATTAGTATTGACTATGCAAATGAGAGGAAACTTGATAATGGGTATTATTTGACAGGACTTTTAAATACATCTTCTTCTATTTTAGGATTGGATGGGACGGAAGGTACAAGTTATATCAGTAGTTTTCAGTTTAATTATTCATCAGATACTACTATTTGGAATGGAGATGCATGGTCAAATGGAAAGCCAACTATTGATAAACCTGCAATTATTGATGGAATTTATCGTACAAGTATAAATGGTAATTTAATAGCTTCAAGTCTTGTAGTTACATCAAAAGCTCAATTAGATGTTGGTTATTATTATTCTTACAGAAACCGTAGCCTTGTGGAGGTTGATGGTGAAATTAAGAATCATGGGGTTATACAAGTAGGAATTAATTCTGTTCTACTACATGATTCTTATGAAGGGAATGGCTCCTTTTATCAATTTGTATATCCTGGCTGGGGGGCAGGTTATAAATTTATTTCATCTCCAGTTCAAAACCATGTATTACTTCCTAGTTTATCATCAAGTTCTAGAAGCCTTTTTTATGATGTCGGAAGTTCTTTGGAAGTAAAAGCTGATAACTGGAAACATGTTACAGATTCTACTTTAACCATGCAACAAGGGCAAGGCTTTGCAATTTGGAAAGGAGGTTATATATCTTTTAGAGGTAAACCTAATAGCGGGGAGATAGTAGTACCATTAGAATATGTGAATGAAGATGGTAATAATTTAATAGGTAATCCATATCCATCTCCAATCAGTGGTGAACAGCTTTTATTAGATAATCCAAAAATATCAGCACTTTACTTTTGGTTAGATGACTATTCAGAGGGTGAGGATTACAGTAGTAATGATTATGTGACTTGGAATTTGTCAGGAGTAAATATACGTGGTCATGATCTTTCATCTAGTTTAAGGAATATATCTGTAGGACAAGGATTTTTTGTACAGGTAGATACAATAGATCAAGAGATTACTTTTTTAAATAGTCAACGTCAATCAATAACAGAGTCTTTATTGAGAAAGAGAAGCTTAAATGGTAGACTTTGGCTGAAGTTTGAAGGAGAACAGAAACAACGAGAGATTTTGATAGCATCAATGGATTGGGCTACTGAAGGTTTTGATCAAGGTTGGGATGCATTGGATTTTAGCTCGAAGTCAAATAACTTCTTATTTGCAACTCTTGATAAAGAACATCAACCTCTATCAATACAAGCTCTTCCAACTCAAGAAGAATATTTAATACCTCTTTACCTAAGAAATTATGTTGGAGAAGGTGAAATTAATATTTCCGATATCGAAGGGTTTGATGATTACGAGGTAAAGTTACTTGATCATAAAAAAGGGACTACGTGGATATTATCTCAAAATGGGTATAAGTTTGAAGCTGAAGAAGGAGAAGAAGAGCGTTTCTCACTGAGTATTGAACCTAAAAACAGCGAAGTATTAAGCCTTAAAAATACTCTTGAAGATGAAATAGCCATTGGATCTACAGATAATGGGGTAAATGTAATAAGTGCTATTACTGCTAACTTAACGATCTTCAATACTTCTGGTCAGGTTATCGATGTATTAGAGGTTCCTCAAGGAGAACTGTTCATCCCTACCAAAAAGGGTGAAATATTATTATTTCAGTTCAATACAGATAAAGCATCTTTTACAAAAAAGGTGATAAGATAATTGCTATTCAAATTTAAATTCAGAAGAAGAACTAACATGAAAGTATTACTATTAATAACCTATTTCACAATAGGTATTTCATTGCTTACCGTTGCTCAAGATGAGACTCCTGCTTCTCCTGCTTATGAAGGAAAAATGGCAATTGGAATTTACGGAGGAACTACCGGAGCAGGTATTGATATCGCTAGAAATTATTCAAAATTCAACTTCGCCTTAGGTTTTAATTACTTAAAAGTATCGGACTTGGAACAACGCGTGACAGTACAAGGCGAGTTGATGGATACAAAACTATCAATGGCTTCGATTAGTCTTGATTTACGTGCAGAGTATCTCCCATTTAATAAAAGTAGTTTTAAACTTTTTGCAGGTGTAGCTTATATTCCAGAGAACCAAATAGAGGTGAAAGGTAAATATGCGAAACCAATTACAATTGGAGAGATTGAATTCACAACAGATGATATTGGAGAAATCTATTTTAATGGTCAATGGGCAAAATTTGCTCCTTATTTTGGCTTAGGCTTTGGACGTGCGGTGCCGAAGAGGAAAATAGGATTTGGTTTTGATTTGGGAGCTTATTACATGGGTAGCCCTGATGTGACATTCTCAGGTACAGAGATGTTTTCTCAACTTGAATCACAGCAGGAACAGCTAAGAAAAAACCTTGAAGGATATTCTTGGCTACCGATTATGAAACTCAGACTCTCTTACAGAATTAATTAAACAAGTAAACAAATATGAAAAAGATATATTATTCTATATTGACCTTATCTATAACTTTACTTATAGTATATGCATGTCAAAATCCTCTTGAAAATATTATAATTCCTGTATCTCCAAAGCTTTCTACCTATGAAGTAGCCATAAAAGTAAGTGATGTATCTAATCCTGCTAGTTTATCAGAAGAGGGTGCTTTGGAAGTAGAATTACTAGGACCTGATGCTGATAAAATCTTGAATAATGCAGGTGAATCGACATTTTCTGCAAAAAATGGAATTATCAATTTAGCCGTGAATAAAAAGTATTCTGATATAGTAGATCCATTGAGATTTACAGTAAAAGTATCAGGAGAAAACTATTTAACGACTACTATTCCAGTTGTCATTGATGGAACCAGCGAATTGATGCAGCTATATGCAAATGTTGTGAATATTGAAACACCTCCAGTAGGAGTAAAGGTCGAAAAGGAAGTAGCAACAATTGTGGGTGACGGGTCAGTTACGGAAGAAATTGTGGTTTCAACATCGTCAGATGAAAATGCAGAAGACGTTGAAGGTCCCTCAACAGAAATTAGTATTCATACTGGTACTGTTTTTAAAAATGCTGAGGGCGAAGTTTTACATGGAAACGAATTAGAAGTTCAAGTCATAAATTTTGATAGTAATGAACCGTCGAGTTTAGAATCTTTTCCAGGTGGTTTTTCTCCTAATTCAGTGATCGACCAAAGTGGTGAAGAAGTAACAACAGGTAATTTTGTTACTGCAGGTTTCGCTTCAATTGATATGTTTGTTGATGGTGAAGAGGTAACGGAATTTTCTGAACCTATCGAGGTTGTCATGAAAATAAATGATGACACTTATAATCCCGAAACAAATGAACCTATAAAAGTTGGAGATATAGTACCAATTTGGTCTTACAGTAATGATGATGGACAATGGGTATTTCATGGAGATGGAGTGGTCACACCTGCTGTTGATGGAAGCTTAGAAGTGAAGTATACAACTACTCACCTTTCTTCTTACAATCTAGACTTTTTCACAAATAATAGGAGATGTTCTTCAGGAAGTGTGGTTGTTGAGATAGAAGATTCACATCGATTACCTAGTGGTAATAGTTATGAATTAAAAGCTTATTTGGTATCACCTAATTCTAGTCAACCTTTGGGGAATGGCAGAGCAATCATCAATATTACCAAAGACACAAAGGAGATTACATTGAATAATTCTATTGATATGGATATGCAGCTATTGATTGTTCGAGATAGAGTAGTGACTTATTCAGGAAGAGATGATTGGCATTCGCCTGCTTTACCAGATGCAGATTCGGTAGTTTTTTATGAATATATTAATCATTGGTCACATACCTATAAATGGACAGAGCATATTTATAGATCGGAGGTGTTCAATGGTTGTGACAATAATATTTCTATTTCATTATATGATCACCTTTCTAAGTTAGATGCAAGTGTTGAGGTATATGTTGAATATGCAGGATATTGTGATAATAAAAAGATTGCTCCTTCTGTAAACCTATATAGAAAGAAAGCGGATGGTGAATTTGGTTTTGTGGGGTATGTTGATAAAGGAATAATCACAATGTCTGTCCCTAAATTAGATTCAACATATCTATTTGGATTCTATTGGGGAGACACTTTCTATGAAGATTCATTACATATTGATTCAGAAAGAATGGTCAATACAAATTTAAATCTTGATGAATTTTGTGATAAGATACTGGAAAATCTGTAGTTTTTTAGTAACAATTTAACCATTAAAAGTTCAGCATTTGATGAAATATCATTTGTTGAACTTTTTTTATTTTGTTCAAAATTTAACACCCTAAATCACTATGTTCAAAATTTAACACGGTGTCTTGAAAATATTTCATCTATAAAAATTATATTTTAAAAAAGTATTAATAATTCACTGGTTTACTTGAATATATCGTATTTAATTTCCTAATTTTGATTATCAAATAAGGAAAAATGACAAAGAAAATAGGACATATAACAGGTTTAAAAAATTCGGTAAAGCCGTCCGTTGAAGGATGTTTTTTTCGACGTTAGTTCTATTTTATGTCGACTATAAAATACAATGTGATTACTTGTGTTGGTCGGCTCGCGATTATAGTGTTTCAAACAAAGTTTTACGAGAGGAAGTATAAAAACTAACTAACAGCTTGCTCTATAAAGTTTTTAAGGAAATGACAGTTAAGAATCTAATTCAAGAGATGCAACATATATCAAGTTTTTCAATTATTGAAGCCAGTATCAGTGAGCATAAAGAGTATGCAAAAGATATCTGTCATCAAATTGAAGAATCAGCAAAAGCTAGAGGAACTGGTATTGCTAAGAGAAGCGTGGATTATATCGAAAAGAAATTCGAGGAAGGGAAAGGTGTTATTGCAATTGCCGATGACGGAACCTTTGCAGGTTTTTGCTATATTGAATCTTGGGGACATAACAAGTATGTTGCAAACTCAGGATTAATTGTAAACCCTAAATTTAGAGGAACTGGCTTGGCAAAAGCGATTAAGAAAAAAGCTTTCCAATTGTCAAGAAAGAAATACCCTGATGCAAAGTTGTTTGGTTTGACGACAAGTTTACCTGTCATGAGAATCAACAGCGAGTTGGGTTATCGTCCTGTTACATTTTCTGAATTAACAGATGATGAGCAATTCTGGAAAGGATGTCAAAGTTGTGTGAACTATGACATTTTACAAAGAACAGAAAGAAAACACTGTTTATGTACTGGAATGATCTTCGATCCGAATGATCCTAGATACAAATCTACTGTAGAGTAGAGACCGAAAAAGATTTAACAAACAAAAAAAGAAATAGAGACAATGAGTAAGAAAGTGGTTTTAGCCTTTAGTGGTGGATTAGATACAACATACTGTGTAAAGTATCTTTCAGAAGAAAGAGGGTTAGAAGTGCATACCGCTATCGTTCAGACGGGAGGTTTCTCGGACGAGGAGTTAAAAGAAATTGAAGAGAAAGCATATACTTTAGGTGTTAAGTCTCACATTACTTTAGATCAAACGGAAACGTTTTACGATCAATGTGTAAAGTACTTAGTATTTGGTAATGCTTTAAGATATAATACTTATCCATTATCAGTAAGTGCAGAGCGTGTATTCCAAGCGTTAGCAATTGCTGAATATGCTAAGAAAATTGGTGCAGATAGTATTGCTCATGGATCTACTGGTGCTGGTAACGACCAAATCCGTTTCGATATGGCTTTCAAAATTATCTGCCCAGGAGCTGAAATCATTACACCAATCAGAGATAATCAATTGTCAAGACAAGACGAAATCGATTACTTGATTGCTAAAGGTGTAGAAGGAAATTGGGAAAAATCACTTTACTCTATCAACCAAGGTTTATGGGGTACTTCAGTAGGTGGTAAAGAGACTTTAGGTTCAAGAAATACTTTACCTGAAGAGGCTTTCCCTACGCAAGTGACGGAAACTATTCCTAAGAAAGTAGCGTTGACTTTTGAGAAAGGTGAATTAGTAGGTATTGACGGTCATATTTTTGACAAGCCGGTACAAGCTATTCAAGAATTAAATAAAATCGCTTCTCCATTTGGTATCGGTAGAGATATTCACGTAGGTGATACAATCATCGGTATTAAAGGACGTGTTGGTTTTGAGGCGGCTGCTCCAGTGGTCACTATTAAAGCGCACCACTTATTAGAGAAGCACACGCTTACAAAGTGGCAATTATATTGGAAAGAACAATTAGGTAACTACTATGGTATGTTGACGCACGAAGGACAATGGATCGATCCAGTAATGCGTAACATCGAGAAGTTCCTTCAAGATACACAAGATCACGTATCAGGTGAGGTATTCGTGACATTGTACCCTTACAGATTCGAATTAGAAGGCATTGAGTCAAAATATGACTTGATGAACAGTACATTCGGAGCTTACGGTGAAATGAACAATGCATGGACAGGTGAAGACGCTCGTGGTTTTGCGACTATTTTAGCAAATCAAAATATGATCTTCGGTAAAGTAAAAGAAGCTGCTGAAGAAAGTATTTCTGAATAAAGTTTTTTAAACCTGATAACTTGAATTGGTAAAGAAAACTAAGGGTGCGGAAATAATTCTGCATCCTTTTTTAAATCAATTTAGTTTGATAGGACCAAAGAAAAGAGATTAAACAAACAATACAAACTCACAAATATTAAAAACATAAGAAGATGAAAGTTGGAATTATAGGTGGAGCTGGAATGACTGGCGGCGAATTACTAAGAGTATTAATTAATCATCCTGAAGTAGAAATTGATTATGTACATAGCCGTAGTCAAGTAGGAAAACCTTTGTATGCTCAACACAAAGATTTATTTGGTGAAACAGAATTAGAGTTTACTGGTGAGGTAAAAGATTCGGAAGTGATTTTCTTATGTTTAGGGCACGGTGAGTCTGTTAAGTTTTTAGAAGAAAATACATTTGCTCCTGAAACTATTATCATCGACTTAAGTCAAGATTTTAGATTAGGAGAAGGAATCGT
Organism: Flammeovirga sp. EKP202; assembly: GCF_014534745.1. GTDB lineage: Bacteria > Bacteroidota > Bacteroidia > Cytophagales > Flammeovirgaceae > Flammeovirga. The sequence continues at coordinate 50,082 of NZ_JACVVP010000032.1, read as the reverse complement.
TGAAAATAGATCAATGCAATTAGGTGACCGTGAGTTTATCTATGGTTTACCTGAATTAAATAAAGAAGCGATCCAATCTGCAAAGAATATTGCAAACCCAGGTTGTTTTGCGACTGCTATTCAAATAGCATTATTACCATTGGCTTCAGCTCAAAAACTGAATGATGAGGTACATATCAGTGCTATTACGGGTTCTACGGGTGCAGGTGTGAAATTAATGGCAAGTACTGCTTTTACTTGGAGAACAAGTAATATTTCGCATTACAAAGCATTTAATCATCAACACTTATTAGAAATTGGTCAGTCATTAAATCAATTACAAGATGGATTTAATCACAAAATCAATTTCATCCCTTATAGAGGTAACTTTACAAGAGGAATTTTAGCTTCATGCTATTTGAAATCGGATCTTTCTCAAGAAGAGGCGGTGAAGTTATTCAAAGATTACTATGCAGATGCGGCATTTACTCATGTCATTGATGGTCCATTGGATTTGAAGCAAGTAGTCAATACTAACCGTGGATTTATCAGTGTCGAGAAGCATGACGATACATTATTAGTCACTTCAGCAATTGATAACTTATTAAAAGGTGCAGTAGGACAAGCTGTTCAAAACATGAACTTAATCTTCGGGTTAGACGAGAAGCTTGGTTTGAACCTTAAGCCGATGGCATTTTAATCTCACTTTTCACATTCAACGTTTCGAAAAATGGCAAATTTATTTGATGTATATCCTCTTTTTGACATTGAGCCTGTTAAAGGTGAAGATGTTTGGATCTATGATAAAGAGGGACAAAAATATTTAGATTTATACGGTGGTCATGCGGTAATTTCTATTGGTCATACCCATCCTTATTATAAAGAAAAACTAAGTACTCAATTAGAAAACTTAGTTTTTTACTCGAACAGTATTCAGAACCCACTACAGAAAGAATTGGCGTCTAAGCTAGGTGAAGCTTCATGTTATCACGATTGGAACCTTTTCTTATGTAACTCTGGAGCTGAGGCGAATGAAAATGCATTCAAATTGGCGTCTTTCTATAATAAAAAGACAAAAATTATTTCATTCACAAAAGGTTTTCACGGTAGAACTTCATTGTCGGTAGCAACAACGGATAATAAAAATATTGTTGCTCCTGTGAATGCAGTGCACGATACTTTGATTTTACCTTTCAATGATGTGGATGCTTTGAAACAAGCATTTGCGGAAAATGAAATCTGTGCGGTAATCGTAGAAGGTATCCAAGGAATTGGCGGTATCTATGAGCCAACTGAAGAATTTATGCAAGCGATTAGAACATTATGTGATGATCAGGATGCAGTATTTATCGCAGATGAAATTCAGTCGGGTTATGGTAGAAGCGGTCGTTTCTTTGCTCACCAATGGTACAATGTTACTCCTGATGTTGTGACAATGGCCAAAGGTATGGGTAATGGTTTCCCAATCGGTGGTGTTTTCATCGCTCCAAAATTTGAAGCTTCATTCGGAATGTTGGGGACAACTTTCGGAGGAAACCACTTAGCTTGTGCGGCAGGTATTGCAGTATTAGATGTGTTGGAAGGAGAGAACTTGATTGAAAAATCAGTTGAAGTAGGAGAGTGGATCGTGGAGCAATTGAAGCAGAACCCAGCCATTAAAGAAATCAGAGGAAAAGGTCTGATGTTGGGTATTGAACTGAATGAAGCTGTAGCTCCTTTGAGAAAAGAAATTTTGATGAAGCATAAGATTTTCACCGGTGCATCATCGAATAAAAATACAATCAGATTGTTACCTCCATTGACATTGACAAAAGAGCAAGCACAATTATTTGTAGATGCCTTTAATGATGTAACAAAAGAAATAGCATAAATAATGTGTAAGGATGTTGTATTACAATGTCCTTACTTAAGTACTAAGACAAAATTATATAATACTAATTCTGTTTATTGTTTTGCGATTACTTCCTTTAAAAAACTTTAAATAGAATCACTATTGATACGTTTTTCAGCGTCGTACTCACAAAAAATAATTATTAGTCAATATCTATTTTGGGCTTAGTACATAAACAATCAAAGACATAGAATTAGAAATGGAAAAGTTTTTATCAGTAAACGATGTTCAGGACTTAAATGAAATCGTAAAAAGTGCATTGTCAATTAAAGCCAATCCTGAAGCTTATGGTGATGTAGGAAAAAATAAAATGCTAGGATTACTTTTTTTCAATCCTAGTTTAAGAACAAGACTTAGTACTCAACGTGCCGCACGTCACTTAGGAATGGACGTGATGGTAATGAATATAGATAAAGACGGTTGGAAAATCGAAACGGAAGATGGTGTTGTAATGGATAGTGATAAGGCAGAGCATTTAAAAGATGCAGCAGCTGTTATCAGTCAGTATTGTGATATTATTGGAGTTCGTTCGTTTCCAAACCTTCAAGATAAAGAAGAGGATTATGCAGACAGTATCATGAAAGACTTTGTGAAGTACGCTCATGTGCCGATCGTAAGTTTAGAATCTGCAACAAGACACCCACTTCAATCTTTAGCTGATTTAGTAACAATTCGTGAGAATTCAGATAAACCAAAGAAAAAAGTGGTATTGACTTGGGCTCCTCACCCAAGAGCATTACCTCAAGCAGTTCCAAACTCTTTTGCAGAGTGGATGAATGCTGCTGATGATGTTGAATTAGTTATCACTGCTCCTGAAGGATATGAATTAGATCCTGAATTTGTAGGTGATGCTACCTTTACAACGGATCAAGATGAAGCATTAAAAGATGCTGATTTTGTTTATGCTAAAAACTGGTCTTCAACTACAGAATACGGTAAGGTAGTTTGTAAAGACAATTCTTGGCAAGTGACGGAAGAGAAAATGGCTTTGACCAAGAATGGTAAGTTTATGCACTGTCTTCCAATAAGAAGAAACGTTGTTGCTTCAGATGGTGTGTTGGATAGTGATAACTCTCTGATCATTGAAGAAGCGAATAACAGAACTTTTGCAGCAGCAGCAGTTTTAAAAGCTATACTAGAAACAGAATAAACAATATTACTTTTGAGACAAAGTATAATAAATGTCTCACATCCCACATATATAATAACAAGGGACGTAGCAATGCTATGTCCCTGTTTTGAAAATACAAAAATGAAAATATCAGTAATCAAAGTAGGAGGAAATGTAATCAATGACGAGACTGCATTATCCTCTTTTTTAGAACAATTTTCTCAGTTAGAAGGTGCAAAAGTATTAGTGCATGGTGGTGGTAAATTAGCGACAGCTATGGCACAACGTTTAGGCATTGAACCTAAAATGGTGGATGGAAGACGTATTACAGACGCTGATACATTGGAAGTGGTAACGATGGTTTATGGAGGTTTAGTCAACAAGAGGATTGTGGCTCAACTTCAAGCAAAAGGTACGAATGCTATTGGATTGACAGGTGCTGATGCGAATATCATTGAAGCGGATAAAAGAACAGGATGGGAAATTGACTTTGGTTTTGTGGGTGATGTTCGAAAAGCCAATGCCGGTCCAATTGCCAATTTAGCAAAAGAAGGAATTACACCTGTGATTGCACCTTTAACTCACGACAAAAAAGGTCAATTATTGAATACCAATGCAGATACAATGGCACAAGCAGTCGCTGTAGCGTTAGGTCAGGCAGGGCATGAAGTTTCTTTAAGATATTGTTTTGAAAAAGCGGGTGTATTATTGGACATCAATGATGACAATTCTTTAGTAGAAGAATTAGATCCTCAGAAATTTGAGCAGTTCAAAGCGGAAGGAGTAGTAGCTGATGGAATGTTGCCTAAATTGAAAAATGCTTTTGATGCAATTGAAGCTTCTGTAAAAGAAGTATGGCTAGGGAAAGTTGAAGGTTTACTAGCCAATACTCCAAAAGGGACTAAGATTATTGGAGAATAATTTAATGTAGATTACTTTTAATCTGATTGTTTAAGCAGTTAAATATTTAAAATTGGGAAAAGTTAGATTATTATTTTTTTGACTAGTCAAGGTGCTTAGCTACGTGATGAAATTCTAACGGCGAGTAGTCAAAAAAAGAAGAACTAAAACTTCCGATTTTGATTGTATAACTGCTTATATGTGAAGATGTTTTCATAATTTACATTACAAGCAATCAGATTTTGTATAAAACAAGAAAGAAATCTGAATTCCATATTTACGTTTTTAGCTGAAAAATAAATAAAGATGAAACATCAAGAATTAGTAGAGAAAGCCATTGAGCTACTAAAACAAATGATAGCAACGGAGTCTTTGAGCAGAGAAGAGGATGATGTAGCAGAAGTCGTAGCTCGTTTTTTTATTGAAAACAACATTGAGATTCATCAATATAAAAATAACCTTTGGGCTAAAAATGTTCACTTCGATCCATCTAAGGAAACAATCCTTTTAAATTCACATATAGATACTGTAAAACCGAACAAAGACTGGACTCGTGATCCATTCAAACCTACAGTTGAGGATGGGGTATTATATGGATTAGGAAGTAATGACGCTGGTGGACCATTAGTGAGTTTAATTGCTACATTTCTTTATTTCTATGAAAAGGAGAATATGCCTTATAACCTTGTAATGTGTGCTTCTGCAGAAGAGGAAATTTCAGGGAGAGAAGGAATTGCAGATGTATGGGATCAATTGCCAAAGATTGATTTTGCGATCGTTGGAGAACCTACTCAAATGCAATTAGCAGTAGCAGAAAAAGGATTGATGGTATTGGATTGTGTAGCAGAAGGAGAGTCGGGTCATGCCGCAAGGGATGAAGGAGTGAATGCGATTTATAAGGCCATCAAAGATATTGATTGGTTTAGAAATTATCACTTTCCTAAAGAATCGAAAACGTTAGGCCCCATCAAAATGTCAGTGACTTGCATTGAGGCAGGGACACAACATAATGTGGTACCATCAGAGTGTAAATTTGTGGTAGATGTGAGGACTACAGATGCTTATTCTAATGTAGAAACACTGGAGCATATTCGAGAGCATGTGAGCTGTAAAGTGACACCTCGTTCTACGAGATTAAATCCTTCAGGTGCACCATTAAATCATCCTGTAGTAAAAGCAGGCTTACAGTATCAAAAAGAGACGTATGGTTCCCCAACATTGTCTGATCAAGCCTTGATGCCAATTCCAAGTTTGAAATTAGGACCAGGAGATTCAGCGAGATCACATACCGCCAATGAGTATATTTTATTGGATGAAATAGCAGACGGAATTAATGATTATATTCGCATTTTAGAAGGTGCATTTATAATAATGGGGCAAGAGGCATAAGGTCAAACTTTTACTATTGCTTCAGCGATTTTAAAAAGAATATTTGTAGGGTAAATCGATGTGTTTACCTGATTAAAATAAAAAAAGAAAAAATGAAACTTTGGCAAAAATCTACATATACTGTAAATGAGAAAGTAGACAAATTTACGGTAGGAAAAGATAGAGAATTAGATATTTTATTGGCGCCCTATGACGTTAAAGGATCAATGGCTCATGCTACAATGTTGGCAGAAGTTGGTTTGTTGACTGAAGAAGATAGAGATATTTTATTGAAAGGTCTTCAAGAAATCTATGAAGAGATTGAAAAAGGTGACTTTGTAATTGAAGATGGTGTTGAAGATGTTCACTCTCAAGTAGAAATGTTGTTGACACAACGTTACGGAGATGTAGGTAAGAGACTTCATTCGGGTAGATCAAGAAATGACCAAGTTTTATTAGATCTTAAATTGTACTTAAGAGATGCTTTAAAAGAGGTATCTAAAAATACAAAAGCACTATTTGATACATTAATTGAAAAGTCAGAAGAGTTTAAGGATTACTTAATGCCAGGTTATACGCATATGCAAGTAGCGATGCCTTCTTCTTTTGGTCTTTGGTTAGGTGCTTATGCTGAATCATTAGTAGATGATATGGTGATGCTGAAAGCGGCTTTCGATATTACGGATAGAAATCCACTAGGTTCAGCGGCAGGGTATGGTTCATCTTTCCCACTTAACAGAACTAGAACTACAGAGCTGATGGAGTTTCAGTCTATGGCTGTTAATGTAGTTTATGCTCAAATGGGCAGAGGTAAGACAGAGTACCATGTTGCTAATGCAATGGCATCTGTTGCGGCTACGGTGGCTAAATTGTCAATGGACGGCTGTATGTATGCAGGTGGTAACTTTGGTTTTATCAAATTCCCGAATGAATTTACAACAGGGTCAAGCATCATGCCTCATAAGAAAAATCCAGATGTATTAGAATTGACAAGAGCGAAGTGTAATCAAATTACATCATTGCCTACACAAATCATGTCTATTTTAAGCAACCTTCCTGTTGGTTACCATAGAGATTTACAGCAGATCAAGGAAATCTTACTTCCAGCTATTGAGATGTTGAATGACTGCCTGGAAATGACGAAGTTGATGTTTGAGAAAATGGAACCAACGAAAGGCTTGTTAGAAGCTCCAATTTATGGTTACCTGTTCTCTGTAGAGGAAGTAAACAAACTTGTTCTTCAAGGCATTCCATTCAGAGAGGCTTATGTGATTGTAGGTGAAGGAATCGAAAAAGGAGAGTATAATCCTGAGAGAACAGTTAACCACAGTCATGAAGGTAGTATTGGTAACTTGGGTAACGATATTATCAAGAAAAGAATGGAAGCTACTTACTTCTAGTTCAATTCCTAAAAAAGCCAACTTTTAATTATAAGAGTTGGTTTTTTTTAATACTCATCGCTTGAGTAAAGTTCAACAGGAAATATGTGAGTAGAAGCAACTGTTTGTCCTCTTATGATAGGAGGAACCCAATTTTCTAGTTCTTGTAATGTATTTACAGCAGCATTATTGATACTTGGAAGTTGAGGATTCAAAACTGTAATATTACTGATCGTACCATCCAAACCAATATCAAAAGCCACGTACAGGGTTTCTGCATACGTGTAACTGTTATTGAATATGTTTTTCGTAAGATATTTAGATTGGAAACGGTTATAAAACTTTTTGTAAAATTTCTTGTATCCCATTTCTGGGTAGGCTTCTATTTTCAAATCTGTGTATTTATAGCTTTTATTGTCTTTGTCCCAGCTTACCCCTCTTATTAAAGAATCAGCCTCATATTCTTCCTCGTAGAATTTCTGACCATTTTCATAAGTACCAATCCAAGTACCTTCCTTTTGCCCAATTTTGAGTTTTCCTTCTTCAGAGTATTTTTCTTCTTCATTAAAGAACTTAACCCACCCTGTCTGATCAGTAAGTGTTTGTTTTCCTGTTTTATCCCAGGCATTTTCAAAAATTCTTTCAATATATTGCCCTTCCATACTGTAAAGCTCAATGAAAGTATATTCTAATTGTCCATTTTCATAATACCTTTTCCATACTCCAATCTTAAGGTTATTTTCAAACTCACCTTCTTCTTTGATTTTCCCACTTTCGTAAAACAATTTCCATAGTCCTGTTTTTTCACCTGTTGAAAATTGACCTTCCATTTTGATTTGACCATTAGGAAAATAAGAGGTAAAGTCACCAAACTTTTTACTTCGTATGGAGGAGCCTTCAGTTAGAAAACGTTGTAATAAGTTTCCTTTAAGATCATAGAGGTTATGCTGATAAAAACCGTCTTGATTTACTTCCAAGAAATCATATTCACTGTAATATCTTTTTTCACTTGACGTAGTAGGCACTTCATTTAAATCTTCATCAAAATAGACTTTTTTTTGGGCTGTCACTGATAATGAAATCATCATTATAAGGAAGATTAAGCTTATACATTTCATTAGCTAGGAAAGTTGGAGCTATAATTATTTATGAACGAGTTGCTATATAATTTAAAATATGTTTTCTAAAAACCTATGACTTTTACTCTTTATATTCTTATCTCTTAAAAAATTGAATTTGAATACTTTAGTAATGATAGAATCTTTACTATTTGAAGCTCTTTATCTAGGAATAGTCACTTAATTTATTTGTATAATACAATTTAATAATAGTCTATTTTACAATTAATGTAATAAAAGTACTGTTTTTTTACGAAAACTGTAATTTGACAGGAAATTGCTTAAAACTCTCCTTTAAATTAGCCTTAAGAACTTTAGAACTGAAACAATATTTAAACTTTTTACTAAATATGAAGAAATTAACAATACTAATCGTCACATTACTATTAAATGTTCTATCATTTGCATCGTTTGCGAATGACATCTCTTATGCAATCTCTGTTAAAAAATCAGTTGTAGCTATTAACTTCTCCTTCTCCTCTCTTATTAATGATAATAAAGATGTAAAAATTAAAGTCTTAGACGATGAAGGACATCAATTTTTAGAAGAAAATTTAAAGGTGAATGCAAGCACTCTTGAAGAGATTGACATGTCATCTTTAGAAAAAGGAACTTATGTTTTTAAAATGACTTTTGAAGACAAAGTTGTAACAAGGGAATTTAAGTTGTCAAAGTCTAAAAGAGTCTCAATGAGAGACTACACAATGCATACGAAAAACAGAGGTTTTGTTGTGAAAATGCAGGGAACGGTAATGAAAGTAGAAACAACTTCTGTTTTAACAGAAAATGTAAATCTTGTATTTAAGTCTCCAAGTGGTGATGATGAATTATTGTACGAAACATCATTTCTACCAGGTGAAAATGCAATCACAAGTATAGATTTAAGATCTTTAGGCGTTACTCAATTCATCTTGAATGTAGTTGAGAATGATGTAATCTACTCTGATCGAATTACAATGTTTTAATATATAAGGTAACTGTTTGTTTGCTATAGATTTTTTTGCTTAACGCTCCATTGCTCAAACTTATTATTTTAGGGCTGACTCGTTTTTTGAGTCAGCCTTTTTTGCTTTTAGAAGATAATATGATACTTAAAGTAAAGTTTGAGGTAGAATCTGATTGAATATAAACCGTATTGATTATTTTTAATTGAATCAACGAAGGGACAAAATATATGAATACTTTAAAGAGAGGAGATAAAGTTGCCGTTGTGGCTAGTTCAGGTAAAGTAGATGTAGAAGCAACATTACAAGGAATTGAGGTATTGAGAGAGTGGGGTCTGATTGTGCCCAATGATCAAGAATGGGCAGCAGAATGGGGAAGCCTTGCAGGGGCAGATAGCAGAAGAATAGGAAAATTACAAATGGCCTTAGATGATCCTGACATTAAAGCCATTTTTATGGCAAGAGGTGGATACGGTCTTACAAGAATTATTGATAGAATCGATTGGTCAAAATTTATAGATCACCCAAAATACATCATCGGATTCTCTGATGTGACAGCATTACATATTTGTGTCAATAACCTTGGTTTTCCCTCGATCCATGCTCCAATGGTCGGGCAGTTTTCAAAAAAGGAATTAGAAGTAAGTCTTAGTCAATTGAAAGGAATTCTCTTCTATGATGAATATCCGAGTATTAAAGGAGAAGTAAATGAAAAGTTTAGTGATCAAGTGATAGAAGGTGAAATAGTTGGGGGTAATTTATGTCTCTTAGCGGATCAAATAGCTACTTATTCAGAGTTGAATACTGAAAATAAGATATTGTTCATAGAAGAAGTTGGAGAAAAACCTTATCAGATAGATCGCTATTTGACACATTTAAAGCGTAGTGGTGCATTCAAAAATGTGAAAGCAATTATTCTAGGACAATTTTCAGGTATACCAGACGAAGAAGAACCCTTTTTCCCACTGAGTATTAATAGAATGGTAAAGGAAAAAGTCAATGTTCCAGTGATTACGGATGTTACAGCAGGACATGATTATCCAAATACCCCCATAAAGCTAGGGGGAAAATATCAGATTAAATGTATTGGGGATAAAGCGCTGATTGAAGTGACCACTTCTGTCAATTTTAATAGATAGCAGTATTTTAATTTTCAGAAGTGAAAAAAACATAATGAGTTTAAATTTTATTATAGGGTTGAATACCACTATATTGTAATAAATTATTGATTTACATTACTGAGCACTAGCAAAATATAAATTCAAAAAATAAAGGTAATTGACCCATATTTTTTCATAGTTCACTTTAGTATAAGGTGAACTATTTTTTTATCCTGATAAAATGATGAATATTTGTTCAAACAATAAATAAAATGAAACTAATATATATAATGGACCCTCAATGTGGGTGGTGCTATGGTAATAGCGAAAGTATACAAAAAGTATATGAAGCTTATAAAGATGAAATTCAGTTTGAATTTTTAGTTGGAGGAATGTGGATTGGAGAACAAGCACCTAAAGGCGGTGCACAAACGTATCAGTTCATGAAACAGCATTCACCAGTGATGGAAGAGAGAACGGGAGCATTAGTAAGTACAGAATTTTATGAATTAGCACAAGATGAGACGTATACTTTTTCGAGTTTTGAGCCTGCTTTGGCTATGACTTGGGTAAAAAAGAATGCACCTTCCAAAATGCTTGCTTTTATTTCGGAGCTTCAAAAGGCTCAATTTTATTTTGGTCAGCGCTTTGATGATTTCAAAACCTATTTGTCTATTCTTCAAAAACTGGAATTGGATGTGAAATTATTCATGGATTCATGGGGTAGTGAAGAAGATCAAAAAGCCACGATCGGTGAAATCAATAGAGCAAGACAGTTGGCCAATGGCTTCCCATCATTATTATTTGATAAAGGAGATGGAGAAATGACTGAATTAGCAGCAGGGTATTTTGATGGTGATGAGATGGTAGACAAAATCTATGGTTATACCCTTTAAATATTCTGTAAACTAAATTATCGTCAACTTACAATCGGCCTTTATACAAGCATTTATAGTATCTACTTTCAAACCTCCTTCTTCTTCATTTTTGTCTTAACACAAAAACGAAGCAAAAAAGTCAAGGCTTTGAATTCAAAAGCTAAATTCCATTTCTCTCGCCTAAATGATTTTAAACTCGCTTTGCTCAAACAGCAAAATCATTTTTAACGGCTCAATACATGGAATTCTTAACGCTTTTCCCTTCAAGGCCGAGGAAGATACTACTAAATGATTGTTTGATTACATGTCAAAATACAAAGGTTTTGTAATAACCTTCTAAAATGCAGTTCTGTAGGGACGTTGCATTGCAACGTCCTCGCGAATCACAATACACTACCCTTTATCCTTCATAAAAGGAATTGCTTTAATTAACGAAAACTCAGTTTACGGTGTGCTAAGTGCTCTACCATTATATTTAATAATTAGATGGTGTAGCTGCTTAGAAAAGTTATATTTTAATTTAAAGCCTTTAATAAAAGATTACATAATAGATCTTTTGTTAAAGGCTTTTTTATTTTCATTAAACAGTAAAAAATAGCTCGTTTTTATAGCAACCGGTTTAGGAGAATTTCAAGATATTTCAATTTCAAAAACTTGATTATTTTTTTCATTTATATCTAAATTTTATAATCTAAACGTTAAAAAATAAGGTTTCATTTTCGTTAAAATTAACTCGAATAGAAACCGTTTGTTTATTAAATTTTAAATCAATGATACGTTAATTTAAATAATATCAAATATTATTACCATGTATATAATGTTATGAGGTTAAATTTAACACGTACATTTATAATAAATTAATCATATTGTCATACTAAAAGTGTTTATCTTGCACTTGTATTTTTTGAAGCACTAAATTGAAAATGAAATAAAAAGAAGTCTGTTAAACTTATTATTAAATAAACAATAAAAATCAAACCTAATTTATTTTGGAGCTTGTCAGAAAAGTGATATTTCTGTACGGCTTACCTTACACTTTATGTTTAAATAATTAAGCACTAAGTCAAAAATAGTTTTGCATTAATTCTTGATGATTAATTGTGAGTAATATGCTGAAAAAGTATGTACTATAGCCTATTTAACGTCTTTATAGGTCTTATTCATAATACATTAAAAGAAGTAGTGGAAAGTTGTTTTTGCAGAGTGTTAAAAACCAGTCAATTTTAACTACAAAGTTATGAATGTAAAATTACGTATTACAAGCAAAAGTTTTGTTTGTACCCTCTTGTGTATGCTCTTTACTCTAGGAAGTAGCTTAGTATTTGCACAAGAAAAATCAATCAAAGGTACTGTTGTAGATGAAAACGGTGCACCACTTCCAGGTGTTGCTGTTGTAATAAAAGGGACAACACTAGGAACAACAACAAATTTCGATGGTCAATACACATTGAGTGTAGGGGCGGCGGATAAGGTTTTATCTTTTAGTTATATCGGATACTTAACAAAAGATATTTCATTGGGTTCTGAGTTTGTAATTGATGTCCCTATGGAAGTAGATGCTGAACAATTAGAAGAAGTAGTAGTTATCGGTTATGGTAGTACTACTAAGAAAGATGCTACAGGTTCAGTAGAGGCTATTAATGCTGACGGATTCAACAAAGGTGCAATTAATTCACCTCAAGGTTTATTACAAGGTAAAGTTGCTGGTGTTCAGATTACTACTGGTGGCGGTGCTCCTGGTTCTGGATCAACAATCCGTATTCGTGGAGGATCATCGCTTTCTGCATCAAATGATCCATTGATTGTGATCGATGGTGTACCTGTTGATTCTAAGGGTATTTCTGGTATGAGAAACCCATTAAACGCCATCAACCCTGCTGATATTGAGTCAATGACGGTATTAAAGGATGCATCAGCGACGGCAATTTACGGTTCAAGAGCATCAAACGGTGTAATTATCATTACAACCAAAAAAGGTTCTTCTAATGATTCTTCTATCAATGTGAACTATAATGGTTCAGTTTCTGTCAACACGCTAAACAATCAAGTAGATGTTTTATCTGCTGATCAATACAGAAATATTATGTCAGGTAGACCAGGGGAACACTTACTAGGAGATGCAAACACAGATTGGCAAGATGAAGTATTTAAAACATCAGTTTCTACTGACCATAACGTAGGTGTTTCTGGTAATGTAAAAGGATTTTTACCTTACCGTGCCTCAGTAGGTTATACATTAGATAATGGTACTTTAGAAGGATCTTCGATGGATCGTACCACGCTAAACTTAAACTTGTCTCCAACATTTTTGGATGATCACTTAAAGGTAAATGCATCAGTGAAAGGTATGTTTGTCAATAACAATTTTGGTAATACTGGTGCTATTGGTAGTGCAGTGGCTTATGATCCTACACAGCCGGTTTATGATGATAGATACCCTCAATATGGCGGATACCATACATGGGTAACTGATCCTAATGATCCTTTATCTGGAAGATCAGTGAATGCTCCTTCTAACCCAATGGCAATGATCAATCAAAATTCAAATACTTCAACTGTAAATAGAAGTATTGGTAATGCTCAAATTGATTACAAAATTCATGGTTTTGAGGACCTTACTTTAAAAGTAAATGCAGGTTATGATTACTCTAGCTCTAAAGGTGGTGTATATGAAGGCATAGAAACATCATGGAACGAAAATAATGGTCCATCAGGTACTGATGATATTGGTGGTTTTGTTTCGAACTTCTCTCAAGTAAAAAGAAATGAGTTATTAGATGTTTATGCACAGTACAACAAAGAATTAGGTAAACATAGATTCGATGTAATGGGTGGTTATTCATGGCAACACTTCTACGAGGAAGGTAGTAACTATGAAAATAACGTTTATGGTAACGTTGACAACCCAGAAAGATTATATGCTACTGAATATTACTTAGTATCGTTCTTTGGTAGAGCAAACTATACTTTTAATAACAAGTATATGGCTACAGTTACGGTTCGTCAAGATGGTACATCTCGTTTCTCTCCTAATAATAGATGGGGTACTTTCCCTTCATTAGCATTAGCTTGGAAGATCAAGGAAGAGCCTTGGATGCAATCTGTAGACTTTGTTTCTAGTTTGAAATTAAGAACGGGTGTAGGTGTTACAGGTCAACAAAACATTACTGATGATAACTACCCTTATATGCCTACTTATACTGTAGGTGACAACAACTCTATGTATGGTTTCTACAATCCTTATACAGGAAGATGGGAGTACATCAATACTGTTCGTCCAGAAGGTTATGATGAAAATATCAAGTGGGAAGAAACAACTACTTACAATATTGGTTTAGACTTCGGTTTCTTCAATGACAGATTAACAGGTTCTGCTGAAGCTTATCACAGAATCACAAACGATCTAATCAACATGATTCCTGTACCGGGTGGTTCGAACTTAACAAACATGTTGTTGACAAACGTAGGTTCAATGGAGAACACTGGTTTTGAAGTGTCATTAAATTACAAGGTGATCCAAAAGCAAGATTTTCACTGGGATTTTGGTGTGAACATGACTTGGAACGATTCTAAGATCACGAAATTAACGACTGTAGATGATCCTAATTATGAAGGTGTGAAAGTAGGTGGTATTTCTGGTGGTACTGGTGAAACGATACAAATTCATAGGGTAGGTCATACTCCATATTCATTCTTAGTTTATGAGCAAATTTATGATGCAAATGGAAAGCCAATTGAAGGAGCTTATGTAGATAGAAACGGAGATGGTGTTATCGATGAAAAAGACAAGTATATCGCTGGTGATCCTATGGCTAATTTATACTTCGGTTTCACAACTCGTTTAATGTATAAAAACTGGGAGTTCAGTATGGCAGGTCGTGCTCAATTTGGAGCACAAGTATACAACAATGTTGACTCTAATAACTCTGCTTATGATCAATTATATGTATCAGCCAACAGCAATACAAACAACGTAACTACTGATATTTACAACACTGGGTTCCAAACAAGACAGTTGCACTCGGATTACTACATCCAAGATGCGAACTTCTTAAGAATTGACAATATCATGGTCGGTTATAACTTCAATAACTTATGGGGTAGTAACTCAAGTGTGAGAGTATTTGGTACAGTGAATAACCCATTTGTATTCTCTAGTTATAAAGGTGTTGATCCAGAAATCCAAGGAGGTATTGATAACAATATGTATCCTAGACCAACTACATATATGGTCGGTTTCAACGTGAACTTTTAATAACCAATTAATTAGATACTAAGATGAACTTAAATTCATTAAAAAAATATATTGCACCAGCATTGATTGTAGCAACAACTGCTTTTACATCATGCTTGCACCAATTAGATACAGTGCCTGTAGATCCAAATGTGGATACTAAAGATAAGGTGTATCAAACTATTGAAGATTATAACCAAGGTCTTGCTAAGTTATACGCAGGTTATGCTGTTACAGGTCAGCAAGGTCCTGATGGCAACGGTGATCTTGGTGGTATAGACGAAGGAGCCTCTCAATATCTACGTAGATATTGGGAAGCTCAAGAGTTGCCAACAGATGAAGCGATCAACTGTTGGGGTGACCCAGGTCAGCCAGATATGTCTACAATGACTTGGTCTCCTACAAATACTTTGAATGAAGCACTTTACTACAGAGTGATTTATCAAATTTCACTAGCTAACCAATTTATCAGAGATTGTAATGCATCAGACTTTGATTTATCAAGCCAAATTGCAGAGGCACGTTTCTTAAGAGCGTATTCTTACTGGCATGCACTTGATTTATATGGTAATGGTGTACCAATGGTTACTGAAGAGAATGCTGTAGGTGCTGAATTACCAATGCCATGGGGACAACGCCATGATGGAGATGAGCTATTCAATTATATTAGTTCTGAATTAGAAGCTATTATTGATACTGACAATGAGCAACACCTTGTGGAAACAAATGAAAGTTTGTTTGGTCAAGCGAACATCGGTGTAGCCTACATGGTACTGACAAAATTGTACTTAAACGCTCCTGTTTATTTAAATGCTAGTGTCTTACCAAGTGACTATTTAGATAAAGCTGAAACGTATGTTGAGCAAGTGTTAAATAGATATGCTTTGTCTTTGGACTCTAAAAACAAAGTAAGTGCATACCAATCGTTGTTCTTAATGGATAACTATGAGGAAGGTAATGAAGTGATTTTCTCTATCAACTATTTTGGTAACCAAACACGTACTTGGGGTGGTATGACCTACCTTATCAATGCAGCTACAGGTGGAGGAATGGACAGAGATCACATGGGACTTCCAGGATGGGGAGGTAACCGCTCGATGACTTCATTAGGTAAATATTTTGAGAATGTTTCAGATGATAGAAACTTACTTTTCTATGATAACAGCCATACTCCTGAAATTTCAAACTTCTATGAATTCAGTGAAGGTGTTCCAGTAATGAAGTTCAGAAATGTTGATTCAAATGAAAATAAAGGGGATGCATCTTTTGCCGAAGTAAACTACCCTGTTTTTAGAGTAGCAGATGCAATGTTGATGCAAGCAGAGATTAAAGTAAGAAAGTATGGTACTCATGATCAAGGAGTATTTACAAGACTTTGGGCTAGAGCTAACCGTCAAGGACAAATTCCAGCAATGAACTTAACAAATATTCTTGCAGAAAGAGCAAGAGAGTTATACTGGGAAGGCCACAGACGTCAGGACCTAAGAAGATTCAATTCATTTACAAGTAGTGAACATGTTACTGCTTGGCCTTATAAAGGAACAAACACTTCAACGCCAAACGGTATCAATAATGTTGATGTTAAATATGAATTGTATCCTATTCCATCATCGGAAACAGGTGCCAACCCTAATCTGAATCAAAACCCTGGTTATTAATAGGTATACATTATAAAAAATAATGTTCCTTAAAAATATATAGTTATGAAAAGAATTTTAGCATTAGCAGTTCTAACAGCAAGTTTGTTCTCTTGTAACAATGATAAAGATCTTACTCAAATTGGAGAAGATGACACTTGGGTAGGACCCGAAATCACAAATGCTCCTGAAGACAAATTGTATGAATTTACTGCAGAGACGCAGAATGAAGAATTTACAACGCTTGAGTGGTCGAGTGCGGACTATGGTAAAAATACAGAGTACAAGTACAACTTGATTGCTTCTGTTGAAGGTTTTGAAAATGAGGAGATTCTAACTGTTGCGACAGCTAGTTCAACATCAAGCACCTTATTAGAAAAAGAAGTGAGCAAAACTATCAACTTAATTACGGGTGTTACTGACCCCGCTAAAGTAGAGGAAGTAAGAGTTTCTTTAAGAGTTGAATCTTATATTGGTGAAGGAGGAGAAGATAGTCCTAAATTATCATCATCTTTCACTTCTTTTGATCTGTTTCCTTATTTAGGGTACCAACCAACGCTTTGGTTAGCGGGTAATTTCAATGGATGGGGACACAACGATGCCGACGTAATCAGCCATGATGAAGAAAATCAAGGTAACTATAATAATAGATTATGGATGTCAGCTGAAGAAGAAGGACAAGTTATCGGAGGTAACTTTAAGATTTCTACTGAAAAAGGATGGGGTGCCACTAACTATGGTCTTGGTGATGAAGAAGGTACTTTATCAGATACAGGCGGAGATATTCCTGTAGGTGACCCTAACTTATATGATGTGAAAGTAAATATTGATGAACTCACTTATGAACTAGTTCCAATCGAGTGGGGTATTATCGGTGATGCTACACCTTTAGGATGGGATGATGAAACAAAGATGACGCTTGATCCAGCGACAGCATCATGGTCAATCATCGTAGATCTTAAAGATGGTCATATGAAGTTTAGAGCAAACCACACTTGGGATATTAACTTAGGTGCAGGTGACAAGGATGGTGAACTTTCAGACAGCAACGCTCCAGATATTCCAGTTTCAGCAGGTAGATATAAAATTACTTTATTGTTGAACACTGAAAAAGGAACTTATACTTACACAATGGAAAAACAGTAAGTTGAAGTATTCAGCAGCCAAAAAGCACATACTAGAAGTAGTATGTGCTTTTTTGTTTCAAATATGACCTTATTAAATTATTCTCCTCTTTCGAAGTCTAAAGATCGCAACTTTCTTATTTATAGGTTAGTACATCTGTTTTGCTACCTATTGTCTGATTTGAGATTTTCATTTCTTCAATGAAAATGGGATTAAAGTGAAATATTCATATTGATCCCTTTTTTTATTTACGATTACTACCCGAAGAAGACTTTTTGAGTGAACAGTATTCGGTTTTATCATTCAACTTCATCTTTTCATGCTACTCTTCGAATGATTTTTAATAATAAGTGTTTCAGCAACCGATTTCGGTAAATCATGTTGATTTAGTAGCTAAAAAAAGACTGTTAAAAATTAGTTTTTATTAGATAAAATCTATTTAAATGTTAAAAAATAACATCAATTTTAACTTAAATTTAACAATTTCAGAAACCGTTTGCTTCACATATTTTAACAAATAACAAGGTAATTTACTTTAAATATCAATATTTAGGTCTTTTTTTGGTTTTTTTGGTGTTAAATTTTAAGTTTTTTTTATAAAAAATTAATTAAACTTTAATACGTAAAGTGTTTATATTGCACTTGTAAATTAAAAGTATATGAAAATGAAAAAATGAAAATGAAAATTGTTTAGCTTATTACTATAAACATAACAAGTCTGACCTGATTTTTTTGAGCTCGGTTGAATTCTTCAATTTCGACCCCTGCTCGTCATACGCATTTTTTTTAATGATAAAAAAGTAATCTAATTTAACTTTTTAGTTATGAATGTAAAATTACGTTTTGCAAGCAAGCATTTTGTTTGTACACTCTTGTGTATGCTCTTTATTCTAGGGAGTAATCTGACTTACGCACAAGAAAAATCTATCAAAGGTACTGTAGTAGATGAAAATGGAACTCCTTTGCCTGGTGTAGCTGTTATTATTAAAGGTACTACCCAAGGAACAACAACTAATTTCGACGGACAATATGTCCTAAATGTTTCTGCAACTGATGAAACGCTATCGTTTAGTTATATCGGTTATTTAACTAAAGATATCGTTATTGGTGCACAAGCAGTGATTGATGTATCAATGGAAGTTGATGCAGAACAATTAGAAGAAGTAGTGGTAATTGGTTACGGTAGCGTGAAAAAAGAAGACGCAACTGGTTCAGTTCAAGCTATTTCTGCTTCTGACTTTAACCAAGGTGCAATCAACTCACCTCAAGACCTATTAACAGGTAAAGTAGCAGGTGTAAACATTACTGCTGGTGGTGGTGCTCCTGGTGCGAAAGCAACAATTAGAATTAGAGGTGGTTCATCTCTTTCAGCATCAAATGATCCACTAATCGTAATCGATGGTGTGCCAATCGATAACAACGATATCTCAGGTATGAGAAACCCGCTTAACACTGTAAACCCAAATGATATTGAGACATTTACAGTATTAAAAGATGCATCTGCAACTGCAATCTACGGTTCAAGAGCATCCAACGGTGTAATCCTTATTACTACTAAAAAAGGTAGTCAAGGCGGCGTTAAATTTGATTACTCAGGTAATGTATCTTTTGGTACTGAAACAGGAAGAATTGAGGCTTTAGATGCTACTCAATTTAGAAACTTAATGCAAGAAACTGGTAACACTAACGGTTTATCAATCGCTGGTGATCAAAATACAAACTGGCAAGATGAGTTAATGAGAACTGCAGTTTCTACGGAGCACAATATGGCTGTTTCTGGTGCTGTTGCAGATTTTCTTCCTTACAGAGCTTCAGTAGGTTACAATAACTCAAATGGTATCTTAAAGACATCAAATATGGAAAGAACTACTGTAGCGTTAAACTTAACGCCGAAGTTCTTCGATGATCACTTATCAGTAAATGTTTCTGCAAAATACATGAACGTTAAAAACCGTTTTGCAGACGTAGGAGCAATTGGTTCTTCATTAAGCATGGACCCTACTCAAGTTACAAGATCAAATGATGATACTTACCAAAAGTTTGGTGGTTATTTCACTTGGGTTGATGGAGCTGGTAACCCAATCTCTATTGCACCAAGTAACCCGCTTGCATTACTTGATCAAAAAGATGATAGATCAAACATTAACCGTTTTATTGGTAATGCACAATTAGATTACAAATTCCACTTCTTACCGGAATTAAAAGCGAACTTAAACGTTGGTTATGATTACTCTAAAGCGAGTGGTGGAGTAAATGTTCCTACTACTGCTGCATGGGAATACAACGTAAATGATCCTGAAGCAGGTGGTAGATCAAGTACTTTTGAGCAAGAGAAAAAGAACGAATTAATTGATTTCTACTTACAATATGTGAAAGACTTAGCAGGCATCGATTCAAAATTAGATGTAATGGCAGGTTATTCATGGCAACATTTCTGGAGTGCTAAATACGATTGGGCAACTAACGCAAGAGGTGATTCTCCAGAGGTTTATCCAAACGCTACTTACAGTGACGTTTTAACTGAAAATTACTTAGTATCTTTCTTTGGTCGTTTAAACTATACTTTCAAAGACAAATATATTGCAACTGTAACAGTTAGAAATGACGGTACTTCAAGATTTGCACCTGATTCAAGATGGGGTCTTTTCCCAGCTGCAGCATTAGCTTGGCAAATCAACAAAGAAAACTTCATGGCTAACTCTAGCAAAGTTTCTAACTTAAAACTTCGTTTAGGTTGGGGTATCACAGGTCAGCAAAACTTAGGTTCATCTGATAACCCATTAGATTATCCTTACCTTCCTGTATACACTTACGGTGACGAAAAAGCACAACACGTATACTACGATCCAAACATTGGCCCGATTTCTTACTACACAATCAGACCTCAAGGTTATGACCAAAACTTGAAGTGGGAGGAAACTACTACTTACAATGCTGGTGTAGACTTCGGTTTCATGGATGATCGTTTAACAGGTACAATTGATGTTTATAAGAGAATTACTAACGATCTATTAAACACAATTCCAGTAGCTGCAGGTTCTAACTTAACAAACAGATTACTTACAAACGTAGGTAGCTTAGAGAACCAAGGTCTTGAATTAACATTAAACTACAAAGTGATTCAAAAACGTGATTTCTTCTGGGATCTAGGTTTCAACTTCACTACTAATGATACTAAGATTACGAAGTTAACAGCAGTTGAAGATCCAAACTACAAAGGTGTAGATGTAGGTGATATCACTGGTGGTACTGGTCAAACAATCCAAATTCACCAAGTTGGCGAAAGACCTAATGCTTTCTATACTTACCAACAAATTTATGATGAGACTGGAAGACCAATCGAAGGTGCTTATGTAGATAGAAATGGTGACGGTAACATCGATGCTAACGATAAGTATATCGCAGGTGATCCAAACCCTGATTACTACATCGGTATTAACTCAAGAATCACTTATAAAAACTGGGACTTTAGCTTCAGTGGTCGTTATGCAGGTGGACACCAAGTTTACAATAACGTCAACTCAAACCAAAGTTTGAACAACATGACGGTTTCTGGTTTCAATAGAAACCTTACAACAGACATCCTTAACACTTACTTCCAAGATTACCAATTCCAATCTGATTACTACATCGAAGATGCTTCATTCTTCAGATTAGACAACATCATGGTAGGATACAACTTTAACAACATTAAAGGTGGTAAAATCAATGCAAGAGTTTACGGTACTGTAAACAACGCATTTGTAATCACGAAATACAGTGGTTTAGATCCAGAAATTTCTGGAGGTATTGATAACAACATCTATCCTCGTCCTAGAACTTTCTTACTTGGAGTAAACCTTGGATTCTAAAATAAACCTTCGAAACAATGAAAATTAAAAACTTATTATATAAAGGAGTACTAGTTGCGGCAGTGATGTTATCATCATGTGTAAATGACCTAGATACTGTACCTATAGATCCAGATTCAGCAACAAGAGATAGAGTTTACCAAAGCGTAAGCGATTATCAATTGGGTCTAGCTAAATTATATGGAGGTTTATCACTTTCAGGACAAAGAGGTCCATCTGGTGATGCCGATTTACAAGGACTTGATGAAGGTGCTTCACAATACATCAGAAAGTACTGGGAACTTCAAGAGTTACCAACTGATGAAGCACTAAATGGATGGGGTGACCCAGGTCAGCCTCAAATGAGCCAAAACACTTGGACTGCAGACAACCCAATCGTAAAAATCATGTACGATAGAGTTTTCTATCAAATTGCACTTTGTAACCAATTCATTCGTGACGTAGCAACTTATGAAGGTGAAGACAAAGCAGATTTAGAGGGTATGATTGCAGAGGCTCGTTTACTAAGAGCACTTAGCTACTGGCACGCATTGGATTTCTTCGGAAATGGTATTCCAATGATTGACGAAAATAGCCCAGTAGGTTCAACTCCTCCAACTGCTCCAGAAGGCGGTTTCCAAGGAACTGAAATTTTTGATTACATTGAGAGTGAACTTCTTGAATTAGTAGCACTTGACAATGCAATCTTCAAAGATGCTGGTAGAGGTCTTATTGGCCAAGTAGATAAAGGTGCTGCTTACATGATGTTGACGAAGTTATACATCAACGCTAAGATCTACAGAAATACTGAAGCAGGTTATGACGAGTACTTGACAAAAGCAAATCAAGCATTAGACGCAATCAATGGTATTTATTCATTGGAGCAATCATATGCAAACAACTTCTTGTCAGATAACTACTTATCAAGAGAAATCATCTTTGCAGTGTCATTTGACGGTTTATCTACTCAAACTTGGGGTGGTACAACTTTCTTAGTACACGGTGCCGTAGGTGGTGATATGATTTCAACTGAATATGGAGTTGATTCAGGATGGGGTGGACACAGATCTACTTCTTCTTTAATCTCTTACTTCAAGAACACAGCAGGAGTAATGGCTGACCCAAGAGGTGCAACTACTACTGGTAGTGCTGTTCCTACAGATATGTTCTTCAGTGGTCACAATCTTAAAGATGAGGACGATAACGTAATCGGTAAGAAAGATGAAACAAACCCTAAATTATCAGATTTTACTGATGGTTTTGCAGTTGTGAAATTCAAGAACATTAACCGTTTTGGTAGCCCTGGTAAAGATCCAAACTTAACGTTTGTAGATACTAACTTCCCATTCTTCAGATATGCAGATGCGATCTTAATGAGAGCGGAAATTGGTTACAGACAATCAGGTTCAATTGATATGAGTCTTATCGAGCAAATCTGGGACAGAGCAGGTGTATCTTCAGCTTTAAGAGCAGAGTATACAGCAAAAGCTACAAGTGATCCAGAAGGATTCTTATTAGATGAAAGAGCGAGAGAATTATATTGGGAAGGACATAGACGTCAAGACCTTATCAGATTTGGTAAATACTCACAAGGTTTAAACTGGCCTTGGAAAGGTGGTACTTACAATGAGAATACTGACGGATATGGTAAAGAAGTAATCGAAGAGAAATATCGTTACTACCCAATTCCAAACGCAGAGTTAGGTGCAAACCCTAATTTAACTCAAAATCCTTTATACTAATTGGAAGGCTATCAAAAGTAGAAAATAATGAGATATTTAAATTATATATTAATTCTCTTTACAGTAGTAATGTTTAATTCTTGTAAAGAGAAAGAGGATGTAGTATTTGACAAAAATACTACTACTCCTTCAGTTCTTTCATCTACAGATTTGAAAGATCAGTATACGCTAACAAAAGAGACTGCTGAAAAAGAAGACGATGAAGAATTGTTTGCATCTTTTGTTTGGACAGAAGCAAACATGGGTGTTTCAGCTTCACTTGTATATCAATTACAAATTGGATTAGGTGATAACTTTGCTGATTTAACATCAGATGTTAAAGTGTTGACAGATACTACGTTATCTAAAACAATCAACAAGGCTTTAGGTGAACTAAATGCTGATACAGCATCATTCAATGATGTTACAATCAGAGTAATTTCAAAAATCGCAAACCAATCTAACAGCGGTACTGTTGCTACTACAATTTCTAATGTTTTAACAACAAGCGTAAAGCCCTATCCTTCTAACCAAAAATTATTCTTGGTAAAAGGTCCTGAATTCAAAGTAGAAGACAGTAACTTATACATGATCTCATCTAATGCTGATCACAAGTATGCTGGTACTTTTGAATTAGAAACAGGTGTAGAATACAAGTTTGTATCTTCTGACAAAGAAGACGAGTTGCCAGAAAACTTAATCCTTTACGGTGTAGATAGCGAAACTGATCCAACAAAATTAGTAGCAGGTAGTGATGTAGCTTTTACTGTTGCTGAAACAGGTAAATACAGTACTTCAGCAGACTTAAATGCGGGTCCTGATTACGGTAAATTCGAGTACGCTAAAGCGCAACCTATCTTATGGGTTCCAGGTTCACACAACGGTTGGTCACATGATATTGAAGATGCAGATCCAGAAGATCCAACTTCAATGACTAAAGTGAATCTTGTATCAGAAAACAATGATGGTGTTTACACTGGTAAAATTTGGTTAACAGCTGAGTTTAAATTCACAAACCAACCAAACTGGGATGGTACAAACTACGGTTCTGTTGACGGTGCTAACTTTGATTTAGATACTGATCCAGGTGCAGGTAACCACCACGTAGATAACTACAATGGAACTGGTTTATACACTTTGGAAGTGAATGTAAATACATTAAAATTCAAAATTCTTGAATTCCAAGGACCTCCAATTGAAATTCCAGAAGAAAATGCATTATTCATCGTTGGTGACCACAATGGTTGGAGATTAAATCCTTCTGATAATTTAGTAGAAACTGCTGAAGGTTCTAACATTTTCACTGGTTACCAAAACATTTCTGATGCATTCAGATTACAAAAAGCGGTTGTAGATACAATTGAAAACAAATTAGTAGCTACAAATACTTATGGTTCTCCTGAAGTAACAGAAACAACAGACCCTAACAATCCTTACTTAGAAGGTTTTGTAGAAGAAGACGGTTTATATACTTTCAGAGCTCCTGTTTCAGGAACATATAAAGTACATGTAGATTTGGGTGCAGGTTCTTATGAATTAGAACACTTTGTTCCAGCTTTAGTAACTGCTCCAGCTAACAGAACAGATATCGTACTTGAAAGTGATGAAAGTGCTGCTACTACATTTACATGGACTGCTTCTATGTATGGTAAAGAAGATGTAGATTCTTACACTTTACAAGTGAAATCTTCTGGTGGAACGGCAGTATTAGCTACTGGAACAGCAACGACTGTTGATGTTGCAGCAAGCATTTTGAATGGTGCAATCTTAGGACTTGACGGTGCTGAAATTGGTGTAGCTTACGGTGTTGATGTTCAAGTGATTTCACACAGAGCAAATGAGCCAGATTTAGTTTCTGCACCTATTGCCATCACAGTTACTCCATATGAAGCTGCTCAAGCGAAATACTGGTTAGCTGGACACTTGAATGGTTGGAGCCACAACGAGCATGATGTTGTGAACTTAGCAGATGCAGCAACTAAGACGTATAAAAATACACTTTGGTTTGCAGATGGAGCTTTCAAAATCTCATCTAAAAATGATTGGACTGGTACAAACTACGGTTTTGAGTCAGAAGGTAAAGTTTCTGCAACAGGTGGTGATATCCCTGTAACTGCTAACCATTATGCAGTAGAGTTTAACCCTGAGGCACTTACTTATTCATTAACACCATTAGTATGGGGAGTTATTGGTAGTGCTACTCCTAATGGATGGAACGGTGAAACAGCAATGACTTTCGATGCTGCTGCTAAAACATGGACTTGGTCAGGCGATCTTACAGAAGGTGCTTTCAAATTCAGAGCAAATGGTAGCTGGGATTACAATATGGGTTCTAGTGACGGAAGTACTCTTGAAAATAACGGAAGTGATATTTCTGTAGCTGCTGGTAACTACACTATCGTAATGACTTACGATGAGAGTGCTAAGCAATTCACATATACAATTACACCAAATGTTTTCTAATTGAAAAATAAGTAATTACTTAAAAGCCACCTCTGGACATTTAATGTTCGGAGGTGGCTTTTTACATTATAAGGTAGTTGTTGTTGTTGTTCTTTTTAATACTCTCTCTTTTTTTAATTATTTCAAGTATTTTTTACATTTAAAGTGCATAATGTTATAAAGAGTATTTAATAGCATTGTAATTTATTGAATATCAATGGTAAATCTGTTAAATTATTAATACGCTATTACACTTTATCTATTCTATACTTTTACTACACATGAAGCAGCTTATATTTATAGATGATGATCAGTTAGTAATTGACATCTCTAAAATAATAATAGACTCCTTGCCAGAAACTGCCAATATCGATAAGTTTTATTTCAAGAGCGGTGATGCCTTTTTACAATCCATTGATACCATTGATCTATCAAAAGAAAATGTGATGTTTTTAGACTTGAATATGCCTGGCTTAGACGGGTGGCAAGTTGTGGATGAAATGAGCGAGAGAAAACTCTTGGATTATTTTGAAATTTATGTTTTAAGCTCAAGTCTGCATCCAAAAGACAAAGAGAGAGCTGAAAAACATCCTTACATACAGAAATATATCGAAAAACCACTCTCTAAATCAAAAGTGAGAGAATGCTTAGGCATTAATATTTCGGTATAAAAAAGAGCGGTAATTAATACAAAATGATTAATTACCGCTCTTTTTTATTTAATATTTTTTTGAGTAGTGGCTATCTTTTCTAACATCTGATTTAGTTTTTCAATCACCCTATCTTCTTCAAAAATCTTATTATCAACGGTGAAGAAAACCGTTTCTAGCAACTCATGAAATCCAATTTCAATGAGTTCACCATACTCAATGTATCTCATGCTCCAATCCTTAAACACTCTTTCCGTTTTTGGAGGGAAGTGTATTGATTTTAATATGGTGTGTCTTTTATCATTGTGAAGGTTTTTGATTAGCTGTTCAATCTCCTTTTCAGGACCTTCAATATATTGTATAAATGTTTCTTTCTTATAGGTTAGATACCCCGTTATACTATGTGCTAGATTTTCCCTTTTCGCAATAGTTTGTATATCCCTTAAAGATTCTGTTTCTATTTCGTCATTGGTTTGACTAGAGTAAATGTATGATGATATCATTATTCTTTTGGAATGTTAATTGAAAACGTGGTCCCTTGATTTACTTCTGAGGAAACTTGAATATTTCCTCCAGTTGCTTCTATCTGCGTTTTTGTCAAAAACAGACCTAACCCTCTAGCATCTTCATTATGATGAAAGGTTTGATTCATTCCAAAAATTCGGTGACCATACTTTTTAAGATCAATTCCTCTGCCATTATCTTTTATCTTAATGTAGATGAATTTTTTCTCTTGATAGGCTTCCACTTCAATTTTTGGCAACCTCTTCGGAGCTCGGTATTTGATAGAATTACTTAGTAAGTTAAGAAAAATACTTTTCAAATACTCCTCATGATAATTGATTGTCAAATCTTTTTCGACATCAAGACTTATCACAACACCATATTTATTGATTTGTCCCGATAGAATATCCAATACTTTCATTAACTCATCTTTCACGCCTATTTTCTGACGTTCAAGCTTTGTTTTTTGTTGTACTTTAATGGCGTCAGTCAGGTTGTTGACCGTATTTTCTAACTGTACCAATGCTTTTTCAAACAGCGTCAGATAGTTTTCTTTGGCTTCCTGCTTTTCCTCGTTCTGATAGAGTTCCATTAGAGCCAATAAATTGGATAAAGGAGATCGTATATTGTGTGAGGCAATGTAGGTGTAACTCTCAAGTTGTTCATTTTGAACAGCAAGTGTCTGTGCTGTTTTTTCAGCCAACTCTACCGTCTCTTCCCACTGAGATTCTATCGACTTGTTGTAAGTATTGTCAAATACAATGGCAAGCACTTTAATATTTCCATTTTTAGCATTTTTGTTGAGGCCAGTGACATTAAGATAAATAATCTGACCATCATTCCTCTCCACTCTAATAGTAATATCAAATTTCTTCTCTACATTTTCAAAGATACTTTTAAAAGTAGTATGATCATCAGGGTGAATAAATGAGATGAAATCTTCTATTTTAATCGTATTTTTAAGAGAATCTAACCCGAGCCAATTCAATAAAGTATCATTGACCTTAATATGGTTTGGCTCATCTTGTATCACTTTGATAGTGCCAAACTGATTGAGTTCAGATAAACCTTGGTAGGTAGAGGTAATGTCTTCTAATGACTTTTCTCTGTTGTATTTATTGGTGATATTTTCAATGCTTCCGTACATCCCTACGGTTTTTCCATTTGCATTTTTCTCAGCAAGGCAAATGAAGTTGTAGAAACTATCATTGATGTGTAAAACAATATCAAAAGGGTGTCCACTATTCAGACATTTATTGATTTTTTCAGAAAACAGCTTGCTATTTTCAGGTTGTAATTGTGATTCAATATTTCTCCATAAGAAAGAGTCATAATGATCAAATTTGAACAGTTGTTTGATATTTTCTGAAAAATTGAAAGTATTTGTATCAGCAACCCAATTCCAAGTTTCAATATTCAACAATTTGAAATATTGAATATAATGGTTTAGTTGGTCTTTTAATAAGTGATTTTTGTGCTTTAATAATTTAATCGGTTTTAGTGAACTGATAGGAATAAATGAAAGGATAATACCGTCAGTATTGCTCTTTCTATCACCAGAAGGAGATACTCGAAGTAAATAAGTTCGATCTTCTTTTGTTTTGACCTCGTGTTCTTGAATCTTATTTTCAAGTACGGCTTTTTCAATCGTAGCAAGTAGCCCCCCCTCAATTTCGAAGAAAGTATTGAACTGCATGATATTACGACCAATATCTTCTTTCTCAATTCCAAAAAACTCAGAAGTATTTGGAGCAATTCTTCTAATACTAAAATCTTTATCAAGATATAAACTCGCTATCCCTGCAGATTGGAAAAGGTTGATGAAATCATCATTCAGTACTGAAATTTCATCTAGTTTGTCCTTATATTCTTGATTGACAGTATATAGTTCCTCGTTGACAGATTGTAATTCCTCATTACTGGATTGAAGCTCTTCATTAGAAGACATCAACTCTTCATTATTGACTTGATAATCTTCATTGATTCTCTCTATCCTTCTATGGGCAATCTTTAATTCTTGATGGAGGTGTTTTATTTCACTCTTAAGGTTTTTGATCGTACTATCTTGTTCAATAACACTTTCGTTATCGTGTTCTTTACCATCAAAAAACTCTAGTATAAATAAGTCATCATTTGTTTCAGTCTTTAATCTTCTGATGATGATGTCGGTACTGATTTTAGTTTGAGACTGTAATTTAAGGTTGGAAATTTTTCTATTCTTTCCATCCTCCTTAGCCTTATTTATTGTTCGAACAATGTCAATGTAAACATCAAAATCAAAAACTTCCTTTAAAACAAGTTCATTTTTAGGAAACTTGAGGTATTTACCAACTTCATCAGAAGAAAAAACTAATTGTTCTTTGTCATTAATAACAATGATAGGCTGACAATAATATTCAATTAATTGCTTTTCAATATTTTCATATTCAAAAGAATCTTTGTTTACTACTTGCACTCTATTTTGTTTTGGTACTTTTATTTTTTTTGCTTTAATATTGCTCGATTTGTCAATCTCAAAACCCCTGAATTTCTCAGTTAATTTAAAGAATTTATGTTTGGCATTTTCTTCTACTAAATATTTATCGGAAAAATTCTTTTCTGATGGCCCTAAAAATAGAAAACCATTTTTATTGAGTGAGAATTTGATAGTATTGAGTATTTGTTGCTGTACTTTTGGTTTAAGATAAATCAATAAGTTTCTACAAATCACTAAATCGATATTGAGGAAAGGGGGAGTAGAAAGAATATCATGCTGTACAAAGGTGATGATATTTCTCAACGATTCCTTTACGTGATAATAACTGCCTATTTTATCAAAATATTTAGAAACATACAGTTTAGGGATACTTTTTACATCTTCAGTATTATATATTCCCTCAGAAGCTTTTTGAATGGACTGAGCATTCAAATCAGTAGCAAATATTTTAATTTCTTTGAGTTGGTCTGAATCCTTTACACTTTCTAAAACCATCATGGCTATAGAATACGCTTCATGACCAAGGCTGCAACCAATGGACCATATGCGTGTGACATCTTTTTGGATGATTTTTGGGACAATATTTTTTTCTAGATAAACCCATTCATCCCCGTCTCTAAAGAAACTTGTAACTCCAATTAAAAAACTTTGAGCAAGCTTTCTACACTCAAAAGGGGAGTTTTCAAGAAGGCTGTAATATTCATTAATAGAAGTAATATTTTGATATTCCATCATTTTTAAGACTCTTCTATAAAGGGTCTGTGGCTTATATGCGGAATAATCAATATTCTCTTGTTGACCTATTAAATCTAAAATATTTTCAATTTTATGATAATAGCTAAGGTTGATTTCACCATCCCCATTAATGATGTTAGAAAGTGAGTCAGCAATTTCTTCAGCACTGATAATAAAGTCGATTTTAGCTGACTTTATCGCAGAGAAAGGCATACCATTGAACTTCGCAGAGTTGGGGTGTTGTACAAAAGTGATCCCTCCATGCTCTTTTATGGCCTTTAAACCTTCGGTGCCATCGCTACCTGTTCCAGACAAAATAACACCCACAGCCTTCTTCTTATATTCTTCGGCAAGACTACTGAATAATGTATTTATAGGGAAAGTCAATTGCTTATCATTTCTTTCTTGATTGATAAGCATTTTCTTTTTTATAGTTAAGGTAGAGTGGTTATTGATGATGTAAATATGATTCGGCTCAATAGAATGTGTCGAGTTTACTTCAATAACCGGTAAGTGTGTAATTTTTTGCAGTAGTTCAGGCATTAAACTTTTATGTGATTGAGACAAATGTTGTACAATCACAAATGCAATTCCTAAATCAGAGTGATAGTTTTCAAAAAGGCTTTTGATAGCCTCTAGTCCTCCTGCTGAAGCGCCAATTCCAACGACATAATTTGTTTTATCAGTAAGAGTCATTTTTTTATCGGTTTTTTATTCGTTTACAAATTAATTGAGTAGGATTGCATATCCTAATTTATATTTGTTTAATCTAAGTTGCGTTAAACCAAATTTGTAATATTAAATAAATAATAATCTAATTTTTATTAAAGTAAGTAATATGCTGACCATAAAAAAAGTACAAACGGCAGAAAGTATTGAAATTGTTGAAAAACTTTCAATTGAGATATGGAATGAACATTATGTAGCAATAATTGGACAAGAACAAGTAGATTATATGTTAGAAAAGTTCCAATCTGTTGCTGCTATGAATCAACAAATACAAGAAGGCCTAAACTACTATTTATTCTACTTTAATGAGGAGCCCGCAGGGTATTTAGGATTTAAGTTTGAAGAGGAACACCTTTTTCTGAGTAAGATTTACGTACTCGCAAAGTTTAGGGGTAATAAAATAGGAAAAGCAGGTTTGGACTTTGTTACGATTGAAGCCAAGAACAATGAGAAAAAGGGAATACGTTTAACTGTAAATAAGTATAATACGAATTCTATTGAAGCCTATAAGAAAATGGGCTTCGTACAAATAGATGAGGTCGTTGCTGATATTGGAAAAGGCTACGTAATGGATGATTATATACTGTTGAAAAGCCTGTAAATGACTGTTTTTAGACAAAATTTAAATTTGAAAGGGTAAGAACCGAACAATTATCGTTTAATGCCGTATCTGTCTATTAACAATGTTTTTCATTTTTAACGCAAGATTGTCATGTTTTGTCACGTTGGTAAAATAAAACCTTCTGATATAACTCTATCTTTGTAAGTGCTTTAGATAATGAACAAATTTATGAAAACCTTATTATTATTACTGATCAGTTTTGGTCTTTCAACTTCGCTCAGTTTCGCTCAAGATTATTACGTTTTACATATTAACGGAACAATAAAAGATATTAAATCACAAAGAAACCTTATGGTGGGAGATGTGATCCATTCTGATACAGAACTTGTCTTTTTTGAGTCTACAGCAAAAGCTATTGTTATTAGTAAGGAAAAGGGGAGAATGCTTTTAGATGGCTCAAAGGCCAAAGATAACCGTCATGGTGAATTTGAAGCCTTATTAACGCAGGTGATTATGCCTGTTGCTGCTGATTTAAATATGAGTAGTAGAAGATTAGCAGAAGTACCTAATGAAGATATCAAAGATATAGGCGGTTATTTTGGAGAAAACCAAAGAGTAATTTTTGGAGATGAGTATACCCTTCATTTGGATAAGGAAGTCTTCAAGAAAAAAGGTGGATCGACTTATATTTATCGTTATGAGATCAACAATCAAGCGATCAATAAAGTCTTAAAGATTTATGATGGAGAATTGTTATTGAACAAGGCAGCCTTATATCCAATAGATCAATATGATGTTCCTGAACATGGTTCAGCTGTTGAAATCTATATTACTAATGTAATTTCAAAGAAGTCAGAAAAAATAGCCTCTTTTAAAGTATGTTTCCTAAATGAGAAAATGCTTTATAGAGAAGTTCAGACTTTAATTAAAGTTTTGGACATCAAAGGTAAAGATGATGCTATTTTAGAAGAAGTTGATAAGTACGTTCAGGGTACTTATGGAGAACCTTTTGAAGGCGAATTGAAAAGTTGGTTGATCAAAAGAAAAATCATTCCCGCTACAGTAGATCTGAAATGAAGGGAAAGGTAAAGTAAGGTGTTTGTACTTTACCTGAAAAGTGTATTTCGAAAGAGGTACACTTTTTTTGTGCTGTTGGATTAAAATGAAAAAGGTATGCGGAAAATCCACATACCTTTAACCTTAACCAATAAACAACACATAAAATAAACACATGCTTAAAGCTATGAGGATTTACACCTCTGCTGTCTGTATTAGAATTTTCATCTAATTCGACGTAGCTTTTCTGTATTTGAACTACAAATTTAGTGTATATTTCAAAAATTTGAAATCTTTTTAAAGTTATTAATCCATATTTTCAATAATTGTAATAAATTTGGGTTATTAATGAAGTGGATTTAATAAAATGGCAGAACTAATGGAAAAAATACCTGAGATTGACCACGTGGATATTAAAATTCTGTCCGAATTGCTGAAAGATGCGAAGACTCCTTATACTGAAATAGCAGAAAGAATCTTCGTTTCGGGTGGTACGGTGCACGTGAGAATGAAAAAAATGGAGAAGATGGGTATCGTCAAAGGATCAACTTTGGACCTTGATTTTTCAAAATTAGGGTATGATATCACGTCCTTCCTAGGCATATATTTAGAAAAGAGTAGTTTATACGAACAAGTGTGTGAGGATTTGGCTAAGATTCCAGAAATCTTAAACTTACACTATACTACTGGAGATTGGAGTATTTTTGTTAGAATCGCTTGTCGCGATACAAATCATCTTCGTCAGGTGTTGCATGATAAAATTCAAAGCATCAACGGGATTACAAGAACAGAAACTTTCATCTCTCTAGAAGAAAAGTTCAACAGACCATTAGCGTTTGATGAGTCTGATATGACTGAAGAAATCGTATAACGATCTTTTTTGAATTAGACCTAATTGGAAAAAAATAAAGAGTTAAAATAAAAGGCGGAATTCATTTACCGTGTTTTATTTTAACTCTTATTTTTTGTGCCTTTTTTTCTTTTTGTATATACACATCCATAAAATAGACGAATCAGCCTTACCTTTTTTTCCGAACACGAAGTAAAACCCAATTGATGCATTCCTTATTTTATCAAACTATGGTATTACATCCATCTTTAAAGAGACATCTCTGTGAACTTGTTTACTCAAACTAAACTGACCACGTAAAGGTTATCATTTTTGAATGATCTTCAATCTTACCTTTGATACGTAATAAAAAGTCTTTGAAAGAGGTTGAAACATTCGGTGAGATCCCCTTCATAGAGTTTAACACTTTAGCAATTTGATTTGAGCTAGTTTGAGCAAATCAAACAAGTCTCTATCACTCAATGAATGAGAAATGGGAAATGATTTGGGAAAACCAAAAAGAAGTAGTGAATAACTATTATGCTTCACAATGGAATGCACTGACAAAGAATAAAGATAAGTTGGTGTTAGAGTTTAGATTATTTAATGATGGAATATCATTCCGTTACAGGGTATTTAATTTCACTTTGGAGAACAATTATTGTTGGTGATAATGTTGAATATTTGCTGGAATTCACAATGGTATTAAACTAGAATGAACACAATGTATTGAAAGAAACAGATAGGACTCAACTGATACATTTAGTCAGTTCAGAGACTGATAGAGTTGCTAATATACTAGGTCTAAAAAAAATAGATTTACACTTATCAAAGCAAAAATTCCACCTGATGTAAAAGGTTTTGAAAAGCAGTTGATGAATACCTCATCGATCTAATAGAAATCACTACACTCTAAATCAGGCTATCGCCTATTTGTGATTTTTAGGACAAAATGAGGAAGAAGGAAATTTGAAAGTAGATCCTGTAAATGCTTGTAGAAAGAGTGATTGAGAATTGACGAAAAGCACTACTTACTTAACAAAGTATGAAATAATTAAGGGTTAGACTAAAATGGTAGTCTAACCCTTAATTATGTTTAAAGAACAATTGTTTCGAAATTAAATTCCTACATTCCACTCTCGCATCATCTTTTTGATACTTTGCTTGATTGGATCATTGCTCTCTGCATTATTCATCACTATACCGATAATCGGTAAGAAATTATCATCATAATTCATGGTCCATACAGGACGACCATAGCATGCATTAGGACAAATTAGCCATAAGAAGTCTGGTTTCTGATGGTCCCTTTTTTCTCCAATTACCCTTACGCAAGTATAATATTTGAAAGAGGATTCCTTAAGATCTTGTTCCAGTACTGTTTTAGCCATTTTGTATTTGGCATCCAAAATACCATATCGTAATGATAGGTGAGGATCGCAGTATTCCAATACAAAGTCAGGCGTATAGTAGAAACTGTCTCGATGTGGTTTCCCATGCAATACTAAGTGTGTATCTCCTGGTTCTCTACCAATTTGTGGTTGATAGAGTAGGTTCATTTGCCATTTACCATTAATTGGCTGTATGGAAACACGCTTAGGGATAAATTCGCCTTCCTCAGTGTCGCTTATTTCCAATTTATAATTAAAGTCCTTGAAGCATTCCAACAACGCATCATATAACTGATAATAAGTATACAACTCGTAAATTTGATCCAGAAAGGAAGTTTTAACGGCTCCCGTATCGTTTTGAGTATCTAACTTAAGGTTGTAAACCTGAAGTAAATTCAAGAAGATATTGGAATAGACATTCACTGAACTAAAACGCTTGGTCAAAAGGGGAGGGTGAACATTAGGTGTCGTATTGGGGAAAAGTTGCATGTATTTCCTTTCCAATCTGTACAACCTCGTTCTAATGTCTTGTGCGTCTTCAATAGCCTGAGCATTAATGATCACTTGAGCCGATTCAAAAGTGGCGTATCCGCTTCCCTCACTCTGAATAAGGCTTTTTTGCCCATTGATTCTTTCAATATGACTAATAAGGTCATCGACAAGTTTTCGCGCCCAATAGAAACCTCCTAGAATGCACTCATTTTCATAAGTTGCATACTCCATTTTAATTACTGGAGCATCAATTCTGTCTATAACAGTGTATTGCCCATCAATCTCAATGGCGTCAGGATGATCTTTTAGTGAATCATCAAAATACAATTCATCAAGATGTTCTAACAGCCAATCAATACTTTGCTCATCAATATTAGCGGTGGCAAAATCTTGGATTTCACGGTCTTGAATAGTACTGTATCTTGGGCTATGTGCTAAGGCTGGCAGAATGTTTTCCATCTCGTTGATAAACTTCTCCAAAGGAGAAAGCCTAGTCATACTAATAGTGGAATTGT
This sequence comes from Flammeovirga sp. EKP202, assembly GCF_014534745.1. Taxonomy (GTDB): domain Bacteria; phylum Bacteroidota; class Bacteroidia; order Cytophagales; family Flammeovirgaceae; genus Flammeovirga. Next base: position 14,486 of record NZ_JACVVP010000032.1, on the reverse strand, counting down.
TCTTTTCTCCACCTACTTCTTCTTTTGTGAAAAGTTGGAGGATCAATGATTTATTCTTACGGTAAAGGTAAGTAATCATGCCTTCTGCATCCTCACTACTCAATTTAGAAGCATCTACTCGAACTTGAAAAGAATCTTGATCTATCTTTACTGTAGCATGTCCTAATTGGTTGGAGAAATGTTGCCCTAACCCTACTTTGACGATGCCGATTTGCTCGTCGTGAGTAATAAGGGATTTATCGACCTCAATTTCATCAATAAAAACATCCGTACTGACAGGAAGTTCAAAATAATGAAATTCTAGTTCATAGAAATGATGCTCTAAAACGACGTGGAAACCGTCGATTGGGAGCACCTCTTCTCTTTCTGTATTGTAAGGTGGAGCACTATCTTTTCGAATATGAAAAATTTTGAACTCCATATTTATCCATCTATTGAGAAATAATTGTAGAAGTGATGGTTGAAGCCTTCTTTACCGCCTCTTTCCAACATTTTCTGTAAGGTCCATTCAGCGTGTGAATCTTTTAAAGCAAAGCTCTTTACAATTTCTAATAAAGCTTTAATACCTTCTCTAGATTCAGCACCTTGAAGATTAATTCTTGTGAATACTCTTTGAGCTAAGCAATAATCCAATGGCCTGAATTGCTCATTCATAGCAGAGTGAGCCAAATTACAGTATTCAATGACTGCTTTTCGAGTACGTAAACTAATCTGAATACCTAAATTTCTTAATTCTGAAGCAATTTGCTCGAAACGTTCTTCAAGTTCTGTATCAATAAATTCTAATTGATCAGGAGCTAATTCTTGTTTGAAATCTTTTAACTCAAACAATGAACGAATGTTGTCAAATGGAATTTCAAAAGGTTCAGGCATTATAATTTCAGACCCGATCAAAGGCATATTACTTCTTGGAAGATCCAATCTAATGATATGACAACGGTCCAATAATCGTGGAGAGATTTGCTCCGTTGTAGAATCTAGGTTAAGTGTGCCTAAGAAACGTAAATTGTTGGCGTACTCAATCGATTCATTATTACCTAATGAAATCTTTAATCCCTTGTCTAATTGTGCTTTAGAATCCGTAAGCGAATAGAATGAAGCCCAATAATGTTCAATAGGGCTAAGATTCGCTTCATCCAATAGACAATAAGACATTGGAGATTGTAAGTAAGTAGAATTATTGAATTCACCGTCCAATTGCTTTAAGAGGTCATACAAATCGGTATTTGCTCTCTGAAAACGTTTTGAAAGTGGATTAGCAAAACCAATGATATCTTTTTGTGAAGACCAACCTCTAGCGACAGAAATCTCTGAGTAACGATCTGCTTTTGTAAGTGATTGGATCATGTATCGACCCAATGACGTTTTACCAGAACCTGGAGGGCCCCAAAGCAACGTTAAAGAGTTTTGATGCATGGAGATCAGTAAGTTAGCAATGAAGTGATCCGGATAACTTCTCCCCAAACGTCCCAATCGCTTATGAAGCTTTTGCGATAACTCCTTTAGTGTCGTAATCGCAGTTGGTTTCTCAATTCTATAGTCCTTGATGTCCAATACTTCAATCGCTGGAGTGTTCTTCTTTGAATTGGCAGAACCATTACTGAAAACGTCCAATTGCATTTTGGTTTTCAATAAATTCTTCAGCGCTGTATCGGCATCTTCTTGAGCTTTTACAAACTCTTCTTTTAAGGCTGAAATTGAGATTTCTAAATTATGTTTGATCTCCTTGGCATTATCAATTTCTTCATTGATACGAGCAAGGTTGTCGAAATTGTGGGCCAATTCAATCGCTTCAGCACGATCGGAAAGTTCTTCGCGTACTTTTTCCAATTTGGATAAGCCTTCTTCAATTTCTTTGTTGATGGCAAACTCTCTTTCCTTCTGAAGACTCTCTCTAATTTTCTGCTCATTGGCTTTCAAATTATTAATGCCTTCTTCAAGATCTTGCATTTCTTCCTGCAAACGTCCTGTCTCTTTTCTGACAAGGTCACGTTCTCTTTTCTGCTGAGCAACGGAATTGTCTAATTCCAGCTTCTCATTTTGAAGTGAGTCAAGACTAGCTTTGAAAAAGTCATTCTCAGCTAAAGAAGTAACGAATTGCTGAAGATACTGCAGGTTCTCCTGCGGTTTTTGGAAAAGCTTCTCCAAACGTTGATAACGCTCCTGAAAAGAGTGAATGGCATTATCTTTTGAGATTGCCTTCCAAACTTTATCGGCTACTTCTAACGATTGCTTTTTATTCAATTGCTCTTCAGCCCATTTGAATAAATCTTGTCGGCTGATAAAGTCAACGGTATCTTCAATATAGTATTCAATATCATGCGTGCTTCGGACTAACTTACGTTTTAGCCCTTCTTCCGGCATATTGAATTCCAGAAAAGCTTCTGATGGTAGGTTGTAAGCTTCTACACTTTTACGAACACCTGTAGCTGATAAGCGGATTGCTTTGGCTTCAGTACTCGTTTTAACACCTACAAAAGGACCGTAAATTAATCCATCTTTAGATTCTACGAAAAACTTACGTTCTTGAGCGACATACACCTCGTTGATGATGTCATAATAATGTTTATCTGGATGAAACAGGTGTAATTCAAAGTCTATTTCACCAGGGAAAATTTCTAATAATTGATCTTCTGAAAGTGCACTTAAGCGATCAGCGTGTGTTATATGTTTCGTTAAAGAATGTTCCTTATTATGCTCATCATCATCTGTGAGCTGTTTATTGGGTCTAACACCTTTAACTTTTATTAATTCCTCTAACTTAAAATCCGTTGTTAATGTATAAGGCGCACTCGCCAAAAATATGGATTCACCTAATTTGTTAATATCTAACTTAAACCAATCTTCACCATCGAAATAAAATAAAGGAATAATAAATTTTTTATGCTGCTTAAAATTCTGAGGGTGCTGAGCACCAATTATATAACTATCTTCTCCTAATGCTTTATAACTTTCATAATCGTCAAAAATTTCATCTAATTCTTTAATTTTCATTTTAAAATGTGTAATTGTAATATTTATTTATTCTTGAAAAATAGTCAATGTTACGCATTAATAAAAGTGATTTTTTTTAGTTTGTTTACTCTGTGTTCGATAAGTTTGTGTTCTATTTGACTTGAAACCTATTCTTAATGAAAAAACTTCCAGATACTTTAGTCATCGCCTCCGTTATTCTATTAGTTTTTATTGGTCTAACTTGGCTTATTCCGGCAGGAGAATACAGCAGAGAGCTACTCAATGGTAGAAATATTCTAGTACCCGGTTCTTACCAAGAAGTGGAGGCTTCTCCGCAAGGTATTACTTCTTTTTTTACTGCTCCTTTGAAAGGTTTTATTTCTGCTTCAGAAATCATTGCCTTTATTTTTGTAGTAGGAGGTGCTTTTGGAATGATGAACAGTACTGGAGCGATTGAGGCAGGTTTACAAGGTTTGGTCAATTGGAGTAACAAACATACGCTCTATAAAAAGATTGTAATCCCTTTTATAACCGTAATATTCTCTATTGCAGGGGCAACTTTTGGTATGTCAGAAGAAGTTTTGGTTTTTATTCTGGTGACGATTCCGATGGCTAAGGCCATGAAATTAGATCCGATTGTTGGAGTAGCCATACCCTTTGTGGGAGCAGGAGTAGGTTTTGCAGGTGCGGTGAGTAATCCTTTTACTATTGGTATCGCTCAAGCAATTGCAGAAGTACCGTTGTTTAGTGGTTGGCAATACCGAATTTTTGTTTGGGGAGTATTTACCACAATTGGAGTGGCTTACATTATGCGTTATGTGTTGATGATTTCCGCAGATCCATCAAAGAGTTTGATACCTGGGAGTGTAGGATCTGATCAAACTTTACAAAGCGCTGAAAAAGTAAATTTGACATGGCAAAGAATACTCGTTCTTCTACTTTTTTCCCTTGGTATAGTACTTTTAGTTATTGGCGTTGCGAAGTATGAATGGTATATGATTGAAATCGGAGGACTATTTTTTGCTATCGGTGTCGTATCTTGTTTGGTCTGTGGGGTGAATTTGGAGAAGATGAACGGCAGTTTTGTAAAAGGGGCCAAAGAAATGATGACAGCTGCATTAGTGGTCGCTTTTTGTAAAGGGATTTTAATTATCGCTTCAGACGGAAAGATTATAGATACAGTTTTAAATAGTATTGCTACAGCTGTAAATGGATTGCCTAAAGTGGCTTCAATTGAAGCAATGTTCTTGTTTCAGAGTTTCTTAAATACCTTTTTGCCATCCGGAAGTGGACAAGCAGCTTTGACCATGCCTATTATGGCTCCATTGAGTGATTTATTGGGTATTTCGCGTCAGATAGCCGTATTAGCATTCCAATTTGGTGATGGTTTAACAAATTTGATAATCCCAACAAGCGGTGTGACAATGGGCGTTTTATCCATTGCAAAAATACCTTACGACGTTTGGGTGAAATGGATGGGGCCTCTTCTAGTAATACTCATGGTAGTCGCAGGTATTTTATTATTAGGACCAATGTATTTAGGAATATGGTAGCAAAATATCAGAAAGTATTAAGTTATAGCCTTAAAGGCGTTGCAGTACTTTTTGCTATTTATGCCCTTTATCAGTTTTTAGTTTATGCTCCTTGGGAAAAGGTGAGTATAAAATCTCCCGTATTTTTAGCTTTAGCATTTATACTGATGCCTTTAAATTGGATGTTAGAGTCTAAAAGGTGGCAGATATTATTAAAACCACTATTTGAAGTCTCTTTTATTCATGCTTTGTTAGGTGTCTTATCAGGTTTAGGAGCGTCTTTTTTAGCAGGAAAAACCTTAGGGAATGCTTTAGGAAGATATTGGGCAATTCCCAAATCAGTGGATAGAAACCAATCTATAGGAGCACTTTTTATTAGTCAATTGACTCAAGGTATCCATACATTTTGGATTGGTATTCCTTGTTTACTTTGGTTCTTAAGAAATCACATCATTAAAATTCAGCATGAGTATTGGCTATTAGGGATAATTGTCTTTTTTCTTCCATTTCTAATTGTAATTGGGAGACAAGCCCTTCAAAATGAAAAAGTGATTCGTTTTTTTGAACGCTATTTTTTAATACTCAAAGCATATACCTTGAAGTTGTTGATTACGACAACGGTTTTAGGTTTCGTACGTTATTGTGTTTTTACTTTACAGTTTATTTTCATCATACATTCTATTGACACCATAATCTCTCTTCAAGTTCTGTTGATCATAGTTCCAGTGATCTTTTTGATTAAGACAGTATCTCCAAATTTAGGTGGCTTTTTAGATTTAGGAATTAGAGAATTATCCACTTTATATATTTTTGAATACTTAGGATTGGACCCTAATACCGCATTAGTTTCTGCATTAATGATTTGGTGTATCAATATTTTGATTCCTTCTTTGTTAGGCTTAGGAATACGATGGAAATTATAATTTAAGATACATTTCTTCTCATACTTGGATCTAAATAAGGATCAGTAATATGGTTGATAAACTCTTTTGCAATTTGCGTTAACTTAGATGAATTATTCTCTCGTCCTAAGGTCAATGCATTATAAACAGCATAGGTTTTTCTAAAATTCATTCCCGTGAGCGTTGCTGTTTGTTCAAAAGGTCTGATAAAATCTTCCATTGTAAAACTATTAGCATCTGACTTTTGATACGCTTCTTTGGGTCCTCCAACAGTGATGGCTGTTAAAAACTCTTTTCCTTTTAATTTGTCTCCATTCATTCCAAAAGCAAATCCATGGTTTAATACATTTTCCATGTAGTTTTTTAAAATGGGAGAGACATTATACCAATGCAAAGGAAATTGAAACACAACTCTATCTGCCCTTAAAAGTGCATTTTTTTCGAAATGAATATCAATTCTTCCGTCAGGGTACATTTCGTTCAACGGGTGGAAATCAATAACACAAATCTTTTTGATTTCCTCAACAAATCTCCGGTTAATTACGGATTGGTTGTAATTAGGGTGTGCAAATACAACTAAGATGTTCATGGTATTGGGTAACTTTTAGTAATTAGGTTTAACTCATTGTATTAAAAATGGTTGGTCGAAGCAAAAAACTTAACAATAAATCTTTATTCAAGTCTATAAAAAAATAAGATATTACTATGGCATATTGCTAAATGGAAATTATATTATAGTGAAACTATTGATGAATTTTATAAACCATTGATTATGAAGCCTTCATGGACTAATTTTCACAGTCATACTTTTTATGATGATGGAAAATCCCCTTTAGAAGATTATATAGTAGCGGCCATCGAACAAAATGTGAGATCGTATGGATTTTCAACGCATTCACCTGTCCCTTTTCCTTCCACTTGGAATATGAAAATGGAAAATTACAGGGAATACCTAGCGGAAATTGAGCGTCTTAAAGAAAAATATAAAGACCAAATACAGATTTACGCAGGGTTAGAAGTTGATTATATTGAAGGAAGATGTGGTGTCCATAATTTTCGAGAATTAGATTACTCAGTAGGTTCGGTACATTATGTCAATCAGTTTGAAGACGGTAATTATTGGGAAATAGATTACACTAAAAAACATTACGATAAAGGGCTGCAGGAAATTTTTGGAGGAAGTATTCAAAGAGCATTTCAAAGATATGTAGACCTGAATATTAAGATGATTGAAGAAGATACACCTACGGTATTGGGGCATTTGGACAAAATGAAAATGCACAATTCAACAGGGAAGTGGTTTGAGGAGGAGGAAGAATGGTATCAAGAGTTGATTGAAAGATACTTGGAGGTAATCAAGGAAAACAACATTATCGTAGAAGTCAATACAAGAGGGTTCTACAAAGGGTATTCTCAGCTTTACCCCAGTCCTTGGATTTTAGAGAAAATTTTAGAAAAAAATATTCCTATTACTTTAAGTTCTGACGCTCATACTACTGCAGAAATAACAAAAGGTTTTGCAGAAACAGCGTTACAACTCAAAGAAATAGGATTCAAAACGATGCATGTACTTTGGGATGGGCAATGGCAACCTTTCTCTTTTGATGAAAAGGGTGTTTACCTACCTTAACTGTATTTTAATATTTCACATACTGTCCCAAGTTCACTTTTTCCTTGGAAGGGGTAGCAATGTAATTTTCTAAAGCAAATGTAGAAGATTCAAAAGCAATCTCTTTCCATGGAATTTCATCCAACTCAAAAAAACGTACTTCTAAGCTTTCAGAAGTTGTTTTTTCATATTCTTCAGAAGTTAAATCCACTAAAAATAGTAGGTATACTTGGTTGAAATTGGGTAATGAGAATACGGTATGTAAGCGATTAACTTCACCTTTCGCACCTGTTTCTTCATATAATTCTCTCAAAGCACCGTCTTCTGGGCTTTCACCATTTTCTAAAAATCCGGCTGGAAGGTTCCAAAAACCATATCTTGGCTCAATGGCTCTTTTCGCCAACAAGACTTTTCCCTCATAAATCGGAACACATCCGGCAATAATTCTAGGGTTTTGATAATGTATGGTATCACAATTCGGACAGTAATAACGATGTTTATGATCTCCTTCTGGAATAATATACTCTAGTTGCCCATTACCGCAATTGCTACAAAAATTCATGCTTTGTTTTATGATTAAGTTATTTCTGTCTGATTACCTAAGTACTAAGATAAAGATGAGGTTGTTTTTCACTTACTTTTTTAATCCTATATACTTCATATGAATAGTCTTGAAACCAAAATTTATGCAAAACGAGGTTTCAAACCTCTTCAAATTATAAAAAACTTTACAGAATAAAGAAAACTAATTTTTAATCCAAACGAAAGTAACTACTTTTGATCTCGATTATAAACACTCATTTATATTAAACAAAGTACTTTACTATAAGTTTTCGGTTTTTATCAAATCACCGTTTTTTATAACAGGTACTTGCACACACAAAACATAAAGTAATCAGGTATGTCTAAAAACGTAATACGTAAAAAGGACTCATTAGAGTATCACGAGTACCCTAATCCAGGTAAAATTGAGGTAATACCTACTAAAAAAACCAAGACACAACGTGACCTTTCTTTAGCCTATTCTCCAGGTGTTGCAGATCCTTGTTTAGAGATTGCAGAAAGAAAAGAAGATGTTTATAAATATACTGCTAAGGGTAACTTGGTAGGGGTAGTTTCCAATGGTACTGCCGTTTTAGGTTTAGGAGATATCGGACCTGAAGCATCAAAACCCGTTATGGAGGGTAAAGGTGTATTATTCAAAATCTTTGCAGGAATTGACGTTTTTGATATTGAATTAGATGCCAAAGATCCAAAGAAATTTATAGAGGCTTGTAAGACACTAGAACCAACTTTTGGTGGAATCAACCTTGAAGATATAAAAGCACCAGACTGTTTTGAAATTGAGCAGACATTAAAAAAGGAAATGAATATTCCTGTCATGCACGACGATCAACACGGTACAGCCATTATTTCAGGAGCTGCTTTATTGAATGCTGCTGAGATTATTGGTAAAGATTTAAAAGATTTGAAAGTGGTAGTGTCAGGTGCTGGTGCATCGGCGGTATCATGTATTAATATTTTCTTTGAATTAGGAGTTCAAAGAAAGAACGCAATTGTTTGTGACAGTAGAGGCGTAATCCGTAAAGATAGAGAAGGTTTAACGGGTAACAAATTGGATTTAGCAACTGATGTTGATGTTCATAATTTAGAAGAAGCATTGGTAGGAGCGGACGTATTCCTTGGTTTATCGAAAGGAAATGTAATGACAGCGGAGATGTTGAATTCTATGGCTGAAAATCCTATTGTTTTTGCTTTGGCTAACCCTACTCCAGAGATCGACTATGATTTAGCAATGAGCACTAGGGACGATGTAATGATGGCTACAGGCCGTTCGGATCATCCTAACCAAGTGAACAACGTATTAGGTTTCCCTTATATTTTCAGAGGAGCTTTGGATGTAAGAGCTACTGAGATCAATGAGGAAATGAAGTTGGCTTGTGTAAGAGCCATTGCAGCATTGGCCAAAGAGCCTGTTCCAGAAGCAGTAACTCAAGCGTATAATGTAGATCGTTTGATTTTTGGAAGAGACTACTTTATTCCAAAACCTCTTGATACTCGTTTGTTGACAACCGTAGCACCTGCAGTGGCTCAAGCCGCTATGGACAGCGGTGTAGCTCAGGCGACGATCGATGACATGGAAGCTTACAAAGAGGAGTTGATCCAGAGAATGGGTACTGGAAATGACATTATGCGTCGTTTGGGTGTGAAAGCCAAAAATGCTTGTAAGCGTGTTGTATTTGCAGAAGCAGATAACCCGCACGTATTAAGAGCTGCACGTATTGCCATGGACGAAGGTATCATTGAGCCAATCTTATTAGGTCGCCGTTCAAGAATCAAAGCCATGATTGAGGCATTGGAATTGGATGAATTGATGAATGCAGAAATTCTGAATCCAAGATCTGATGACAGTAAAGAAAAGCGTGAAGAATACGGTCAGAAATTCTATGCGAAACGTCAAAGAATGGGTACTACCTTGTATGAATCTCATGACTTGATGAGTAAGCGTAGTTACTTTGCTTCTATGATGGTTGAGCAGGGAGACGCTGACGCAATGATTGCAGGTATTCACCGTAATTATATTTCATCATTAGCACCTTCGCTTCGTGTAATAGGTACTGTAGATGATAAGCCTGTAGCCACAATGTATATGGTATTAACGAACAAAGGACCATTATTCTTTGCGGATACTACCATGATTGAGAACCCTACAAAACAGGAAATTGTAGAGATTACGGAGGCGGTAACGAAAAGAGTAAAAGAATTCTTTAAGTTAGAACCAAGAGTTGCATTGCTAAGTTACTCTAATTTTGGAGCATCGAAGAAAGGTGATGATGCTTCTAAGATGAGACAAGCAAGAGAAATCTTGAAAGAGAGAAATCCTAACTTGGTAGTGGATGGTGATATTCAAGCCGATTTTGCATTAAATCCTGAGAAAACGAAAACAAATTTCCCATTCTCGGAGTTAGCAGAGAAAGCTGCAAATGTATTGATCTTCCCGAACCTTTCTTCAGCAAACATTGCATTGAAAATGTTAGAAGAGGTTTCTGATTCAACGGTTGTTGGTCCAATTGTAATGGGGATGAAGAAGCCTGCTCACGTATTGGAGATGGGAGCCAATGTACAGCAGATTTTGGATATGATCACAATCGCAAATCTTGATGCTCAAACGCAAGATGAAAATGAATAAGTCACTGAATATTTAGAAGAAAGAACGAAAAATAGGGGCGGCCAAATTTTCAAAATGGTAATGAAAGTCACCGTATTTTTTACACTAATTCTACTTATTTTGTAATAAAAACATACTTTGAAAGGGATATTTATAAGAAATATCCCTTTTTCTTTTGAAATATTTATTTTACTGCTTAAAATTGCATGAGACCATAGGCAAAATGGTCTTTTCATTTTTACTAATAGTATAGTAAATCGATAGGGAATAAGATATAAAACTAGTAATATACTCATCATGAGAAGCTTTAGAACCGAACTTGAAAACCCAATAGTCGAACAGGATATTTTGGATTTAGAAAAGAAAATTAGACTGTTTCATGAGGGAAATATTGACGATGAAAAATTTCGTAGCCTTCGTTTAGCGAGAGGTGTTTATGGTCAACGTCAGCCTGGCGTTCAGATGATTCGTATTAAGATTCCTTACGGTAAATTGACGATGAGACAATTGAACCGTATTTGTGAAGTTTCTGATACGTATTCTAATGGTAAATTACACATTACTACTCGTCAGGATATTCAAATTCACTACGTTTCTTTAGATGATGCTCCACAATTATGGGCTGAGTTAGAGAAAGACGAAGTTACATTAAGAGAGGCTTGTGGTAACACAGTAAGAAACATCACTGCTTCAGAAAAAGCAGGTATTGATGCAGAAGAGGCATTTGATGTAACTCCATATGCTCACGCTACTTTTGAGTATTTCTTAAGAAACCCTATCTGTCAAGAGATGGGACGTAAGTTTAAGATTGCGTTCTCTTCATCTGAAGCGGATACAGCTTTTGCTTTCATTCATGATGTTGGAGCTATTCCAATTGTAAAAACAATTGATGGTGAAGAAAGAAGAGGTTTTAAAGTATTAATCGGTGGTGGTTTAGGTGCACAGCCTTACATTGCTGAAACTGCTGCTGAGTTTATGGAAGAGGAAAAGTTAATCCCTTTCATTGAGTCATTAGTAAGAGTATTTGACCGTTATGGTGAGCGTAACCGTAGAATGAAAGCAAGAATGAAGTTCTTGTTACAGGATATCGGTAAAGAAGAATTATTACGTTTAGCGGAAGAGGAAAGAAAATCATTAAAGAATCAAGAGATTTGGGTAGACAGATCTAAAGTAGATTCAGTGGTTCTTCCTCAAGAACACGCTGCTGTTGAAGTAGAAGTTACGGATGAAGCGAAATACCAAAAGTGGAAAGAAGCTAACGTTTTTGCTCAAAAGCAAGAAGGTTTCTACGGTATCTTAGTACGTTTGACTTTAGGTAACTTCGATACAGCAACGGCAAGAGAATTAATTAAAATCGTTGAGAAGTATACTGCTGACGATTTCAGATTAACAATCCGCCAAGGTATCTTATTAAAGTATGTTCGTGAGCAAGATTTAAAAGCCATCTACAATGAGTTGGATAAAATCGGATTTGCGGAAATCGGTTATGATACAACAGCAGATATCACAGCTTGTCCTGGTACTGATACTTGTGTATTGGGTATCTCATCAAGTACTGGTATTGCAAGAGTTTTAGAAGATTTAGTAAAAGTAGAATATCCTGATTTAGTGACGGATGATACTTTCAAAATAAAAATTAGTGGATGTCCAAACGCATGTGGTCAACACACGATCGCACAATTTGGTATTCACGGTAGTTCGTTAAGAAATAAGGCGAACAAAATGTTATTGCCAGCAGCTCAAATCTTATTGGGTGGTGGTTTTGACAGTACTAATACACCTCATATTGCTGATAAAGTGATCAAGATTCCTAGTAAGAGAATCGAAGACGCTTTTAGAACGGTAGTGGATGACTACGATGCAAACGCAACAGAGGGAGAGTACTTCGTAGATTATTACAAGCGTCAAGGTAAAGATTACTTCTATGAAATCTTAAAACCATTGGCAGTATTGGATGATCTTACACCAGAAGATTACTTGGATTGGTACACTGAAGAAGATAAATTCCAATTGCATAAAGCAGTAGGTGAGTGTGCAGGTGTAATCATTGACCTTGTACAAACATTGATCTTCGAAGCAGAGGAGAAAGCAGGTTGGGCAGAAGAGGCCTTCAAAAAAGGTTTATTTGCTGATGCGATCTACCATGCTTACAGTAGCTATGTAAACGCAGCCAAAGCGTTGCTTTTAGATAAAAAGGTAAAATTAAACAGCCACATGACGGTGATTAACCGTTTTGCAGAACACTATGATGCTCAGTTCAATTTTGCTGAAGGGTCTTTTGTTGATCATGTATTAAGAATCAACAAAAACGAACCTTCAGAAGAGTTTGCCAAACAATACATTGAAGAAGCGAAAGTATTCTTAAATGATGTTTCAAACTTAAGAAAAGAGGATTTAGCGACTGAAGACGCCTAGATACTACTATACCCCTGATTGATGTAAAAGTCAGTCAGGGGACATTTATTCGATTAACAAACGAACACCAAGCGAATCACTATGACAAAGACTATACAACCAGAATTAACCCTTGTTGGGGCAGGGATTGGAGATCCGGATTTGATTACGGTAAAAGGGATGAAAGCACTAAGAAGAGCTGATGTGGTTTTGTATGATGCTTTGGTCTCAGAAGAACTCTTGGAATATGCACCCCAAGCCAAAAAAGTATATGTTGGTAAAAGAGTTGATCAACATTCTTTCAAGCAAGAAGAAATCAATCGCCTGATTGTTTCTCATGCTATCGGTGGAGGTCACGTAGTTCGTTTGAAAGGAGGTGATCCTTATGTTTTTGGTAGAGGGCACGAAGAGATGCTTTATGCACAAAAACATGGTATCAGAGTAAATTTAGTGCCGGGTATCAGCAGTTCTGTTGCTGCACCAGCATTACAAGGAATTCCTGTAACGAGAAGAGGAGATAGCCAAAGTTTTTGGGTCATCACTGGAACAACAAAAGAAGGTGATGTATCTAAAGATATTGCGTTAGCCGCTCAGTCTTCAGCAACAGTAATCATTTTGATGGGTACTAAAAAGATCGATCAGATCATGGATAGTTTTAAAGCGGCAGGAAAAGAAAATACGCCTGTAGCCATTATCCAAAATGCTTCAACTCCACAAGAGAGAATAGGTATAGGTCATGTTCATGATATCGCTGATATAATGAGAAGAGACAATTTAGGTTCTCCTGCGGTAATCGTAGTTGGTGATGTGGTAAGACATCACGCTAAATATCCAAATAGACTTTCAGATGTAGTGGTCAATGCATAGAAATGATCAGTGTGTACGTGGCGTTGTGTGTTTTAATTATCAATTAGAGGCATACATCGGTTAGTGGTTCAACAGTGTCGTTGCGTACCACTGATTGTTTTGACTCATTTTATTTTTGAAGAGAGCAGGATATAGTTTCCTGCTTTTTTTATTTCTTTTTATTTTTGAAATATTGAGTTTTTTAGCCCATTAAAAGAAAACCTTACGATGAACTAAACACTAGTAGCTCAATATTTGTTGTATACACAAAAAGATTTTTAACACTAAAAAGACTTCCTATTATGAATCATATGTTCCCCATATTTATAAAAATGGCAGATATTTCTACACTAATAGTAGGAGGTGGAAATGTAGGGCATGAAAAATTAGAAGCTATCTTAAAAAATAGCCCTAATGCAGTGGTTACAGTAGTATCTATCGATTTTGGTGAAGCGTTGTTAGATTTAGCAAAGGACTTCCCAAATGTAACATTACATAAAAAAGGATTTGAATTCTCAGATTTAGACCCACATCATATAGCACTATTAGCAACAGATGATTACGGTCTTCATGTGGAAATTCAAAAAGAAGCTAATAAGCGAAAAATGTTGGTCAATGTAGCCGATACTCCAGACTTATGTGACTTTTATTTAGGATCTGTAGTAACAAGAGGTGATTTGAAAATTGGTATTTCTACTAATGGAAAATCGCCAACATTGGCAAAAAGAATGAGAGAGTTTTTAGAAGATGCTCTTCCAAATGAGACACAAGAATTATTAGATAACCTGAGAACAATCAGAGATAAGCTGAAAGGTGATTTTGCTTTTAAAGTAAAAAAACTTAACGATATCACTCAGCAGGTATTTGATAAGAAAGAATAAAACACTGATGACACAATGATTTAAAATTTTAAGTTGTTGTGTCTTTTTTTTATAATTGACGATTCATATTTGATAAGCAAACTATATAATAACCAATGAATACTACTGACAATCATATTAATTACTGACCTTTCGCTCACCAAAAATTTGCGAATGGTAAAAGTATAAATATAAGGATGCTAAATTAAGCTGTTTTTA
>NZ_JACVVP010000031.1 GCF_014534745.1 Flammeovirga sp. EKP202 | reverse complement strand
AATTTGCAATGCTTATTTTGTTTTATTTAGAAACTTAATTTTTCATCGCTTTAATCAACTTAGAAACAAATTATTATGTCTCTCAAAAGTCTTCTTTTACATCATGTTTTTTCCTCAGCCGTTTGCTGAAGGGAGTGCAAAGGTAATAGAAGGTTTTTTAAATGCAATAGGTTTATTCATTTTTTGATTTAAATAAAAATGAATAAACCTACATATCACTTAAAATCAATATTTTAAATATTATCTTTCTAGATCAAAAAATATACTGTTAGAGAATAGATGCATTCCATTTACCCAAAAACCTCTAATTAAAGGGTTATCTACATAGTAAAACACTTGCCCCTTGTTGTATTTCTCAGCTGCAATTAGGGATGATCCTCCTAATTTTTTTTTCAATTCTTCACCTAAGTAGCCAGAAATAGCTTCACTTTTGGTTATTAAACCAATATTATAACCATGACTCAACAAGGGAAGCTTATTACTATTTTCCTTAATCGTGAAATATTCTTTCTCGACACCTTTCGATATTAAAGAAGAACTTGGTAAACTTAACTCTAAAATACACCCTAGTGCCTTATTCTCCGTTTTACCTTTTGTGATAAGCATTGTTTCCATATTAAAAGACTTACTCATCTTTTTGCTCATCTCTAGTTCATCAATTTCCTCAATAACGTTTATAGCATTTTCTAAAAGGATAACCTTCCCTCCTTTTCCTATAAAGTCTTTTATTAAAACAGATATCTTCGAACTATATTCTCCATCTGATAAAATCACTGTATTTACTTTTGATAAATCAAAACCGGTTACTTTATCTGTATAAAAAACATCAACAGGATATTCAATTATTTTATCAAAGTAATACCAAAGACTTCCAAACTTCACGGGGTTTACATCTTCACCAGCTAAAATTGCTATTCTAGGCCGCTCCATTACTTCCACTTTCTTTTCCCACTTGGCGTCATTAATATGTATGATCTGCGTACTTATGTTATTTTCTTCTATGATTTTCTTAAATAGATCAAACTTATGAGACATCATCAGACCAAAATAAGGGAAGACAATATCTCCTTTAGAAATAGTTTGATTCTTAAAAAGAAAATCTTCTGTTAAATACCCCACTTTGATTTCTTCCTGCATTAATTGAGCAATCAGCTTAACATCGGACACCGACTCCCATTGTAAAATAAAGAAAGTGGAGTCTGTCAAAGTACTTTCATCAAATGAACTATTAACTAAAGTAGGTTTATATAAAGTCTTTTCTATTTCATCTTCTGTCTCCAACATATCCAAACCGAATGCATAGGGTAAAGACCATGCTGTAAGATCATATGTTGTAGAATCTGTAAACTCGGCTTTTGGCTCCAATAAGACTTTCAACATTCGTCCCATCTTTTGATCTGTTGAAAAAACTACATCTCCTTTTTCAACTTTTCTTTTCACTTCTTCCTGGTCGAAATAGCTGTAACCTTTTACTACTTTACCTTTTGATACTTCTTCCCTTACAATTCCCTGCCTTTCCAATATAGAAGTCATCAACTCAATATTATTTGAATTATGTTTCGTTGGAGTAATAATGAATTTCGTGATGGTACTATTAGTAGGGTGAAAAAAGTCTTCATACTCTTTCAATAGTTCATCTTTATACTCAGAAGCTAAAATTGTAGTGAGTATTGATGTTTCAAAGTGTTTTTGAATTCTACCTTCCAAAGTAATCTCCTTCGCTTCTCTTTTTGATTTATAGGATAACCCTGCAACTCCATGCCCTCCTTGTTCAAAAGTAAAACCAACTGCACCATTAAAACAGGTCCAACTATCTCCATAACTAGGATATAATAAATCGAATACTTTCCGAGTAAAATATTCCCAATCTTGAGATTGGAAATAAGTTTCATACTTTGCCGAGGCTATTTTCTGATATTTTTTTTGCCATGTTGTTACTTCTTTATGAATAGGGTCAGCAGAAGGCCCAAAGAAATAAGAATACTGAGGCATCATTTCATGAAAATCAACAAATATCTGAGGATACCATTGTTTATATAAGTTAGTCCTATGTTTTGTTTCAATTTGTGTTCCCCAAGCCCAGTCTCTATTCAAATCAAAAAGATAATGATTGTACCGTCCAGTTGGCCAAGCCTCAACATGTTCCCATGTAGCGGGTTTTTGATTGATAAATACGCCGCCTTTAGCTCGGAAATTATTCACATACCTGTCTCTTCCGTCAGGATTCAAGCAAGGATCAATTATTATAACAAGGTCTTTTAATAACTCTTCATATTTTATATCCAACAATTCATAAGCTACTTTCATTGCTACTTCAGATCCTGAAGCTTCATTGCCATGCACATTATAACCTAACCATACTACTGCTTTAGTATAAGCTGGCTCTCCTTTTATAAATCCCGCTCTTTGTAAATTAGATTGACGTATGCTTTCTAAATTTTGAATATTTCCTTCTGAAGACACTGCTAAAACAAAAAGAGGCCTACCTTCATATGTTTTACCATATGGAATATATTCAACCTTTAGTGATTGACCTGCCAGGTAAGAAAGGTAATCATGTATTTTATGATGATATGTAAATTGGGTTCCTAAATTATATTCTAAAAATTCGGAGGGTGATTTTAAAGTTTGGCTGTATGAAAATGTTGATAAAAAAAATAAACATATCCACTGACTATAGAATAGTAGTCTTTGCATAGTTTCAGTTATAATATTAAAGAATTGATGAGTAAATTAAGAAGAGTATTACTGAAAGCCTAAATTCTTATCAAAAAGAATTCTCAAATTTTACAGCCAAAATATTACTTATTGATTTTCAGTGAATTCCATGTTTTTCAAACAGAAGATTATATTAGTATTATCCAAAAAAATAACACATAATATTATTATCTTATTAAGAATTATTATATAACAGAATTATATTTCGCTTAACATTAAATTATCAATATTTTAATCTAAATATGAAAATAGTTCGATATTTATAATAATCAATAGTGTAAAATACATTTTTTATATAATTTATTTCATATCAAAAATTTATTCATTATTATTGTGATAAGGTATCCCCCTTGATAACAATTAAATAACATATTACTACTGATCATTTTTTCAATGCGATTAAATTCCTTACTAGCACTTGTGTTTTTACTTTTCACAGTAAATACATCATTTGCTATCGTCGACAGTAATGAACCGACTTCAAAAACTGCTAAGTTGGAGGAGAATGCTACATTGTCTAGCACACGTTACATCTTTCTTAAAACAGTTAAGAAAGACTGTTTAGAAGGAGACACTGAAATTGTATCTTCAATCATTCAGGTAAACATCAAGAATTTTGCTCAAGAGAAATATAAGATCTTAGCAAAGTTTGAAAATGAGGTCTCAAAAAAGTATCCCAAAAATGTAATTCACATTAATTTAAACTGTATTGAAGGTGTCTACTCTGATTTGAGAAGTGCTACAGATGCTAAAAAAGCATTAATTGACAATGTTGAAAAATCAAGATCCATTGTATTAAGATAAAAAAAGCGAAATCTCTTACGAAACTCCGCTCTTTTCATTCTAAAACACCTATTTATTCTTAAATACTAATTGATCATTTTCGACATCAATTAATACGATTGAATCTTTCTGAACATCACCTTTCAAAATAGATTTCGATAAGTCATTCAAGATATATCTTTGCATTACTCTTTTTAAAGGTCTTGCTCCAAATTCTGGCTCATAACCTAAATTGGATACTTTATCTAAAGCTTCCGGAGTAATTTCTATCTCTATACCATTCGTATGGATCCTTTTCTGTATATCCTTGAATTGAATTGAAGCAATTTTTCTCATGTTCTCTCTAGTAAGAGGTTGGAACATTAATACCTCATCTATTCTATTTAAAAATTCTGGTCGAACCGTATTTTTCAATAAGTCCAAAGCTTTATCTCTACAACTCTCAAGAATCTCCTCTTTTTCAATTGATGAACTCGCTTTATCAAGATCATTTATTTTGTCCATCATAAAATGAGCTCCCATATTGGAAGTCATAATGACAATTGTATTCTTGAAATCCGCAACACGTCCTTTATTATCTGTAAGACGTCCATCATCCAATACTTGTAATAAAATATTGAATACATCTGGATGTGCTTTCTCAATTTCATCTAATAGAATTACTGAATAAGGTCTTCTTCTTACTTCTTCTGTAAGTTGTCCACCTTCATCATATCCAACATAACCTGGAGGCGCTCCGATCAAGCGACTTACTGCATGTTTCTCCTGATATTCTGACATATCAATACGAACCATTGCCTTTTCATCATCGAATAAGTAATCTGCCAAAGCTTTAGCAAGCTCCGTTTTACCGACGCCAGTAGAGCCTAAGAATAAGAATGAACCAATTGGTCTTCGAGGATCTTGCAACCCTGCACGACTTCTCCTTACGGCATCTGATATGGCTGTAATTGCTTCATCTTGTCCTGCCACTCGTTTCCCAAGTTCATTTTCAAGGTAAAGTAATTTTTCTCTTTCGCCTTGTACCATCTTAGCAACAGGTATACCTGTCCACCTTGATACTACTTCAGCTATATCTTCTGAGTTGACCTCAGTTCGTAACATCACATTACCAGATGTTGATTCTTTCTCCGCATCCTGCTGTAAAATTTCAAGCTGTTTTTCAGCTTCTACAATCTTACCATAACGAATTTCAGCAACTCGTCCATAATCACCTGAACGCTCCGCTTGATCTGCTTCTATTTTATACTTATCAATATCACGCTTTAACTGCTTGATACCGTCCAATGTTTGTTTTTCACGTTTCCATTCGTCTTCTAATTCATTCAGTTTTCCTGTTAGAATTCGAATTTGGTCCGTTAAGATATTTTCTTTTTCAATATCCTTTTCTCTGCGAATTGCCTCTCTTTCTATTTCCAATTGCATGACCTTTCTTTTGATCTCATCTACCTCTTCAGGCATTGAGTTCATTTGAATTCTCATTCTTGAAGCAGCTTCGTCCATCAAGTCAATAGCCTTATCAGGAAGAAAACGATCTGAAATATATCGATCAGAAAGTTTTACTGAAGCAATAATGGCATCATCCTTAATTCTTACACCATGATGAACTTCATACTTTTCTTTAATACCTCTAAGAATTGAAATCGCATCATCAACTGATGGCTCTCCAACAGTTACTGGTTGAAAACGTCTTTCAAGGGCTTTATCTTTTTCAATATATTTTTGATACTCTTTTAGTGTAGTTGCACCAATAGATCTTAGTTCTCCTCTTGCTAGGGCTGGTTTCAATAAGTTAGCAGCATCCATGGCACTATCACCTCCAGCTCCTGCACCAATCAAAGTATGAATCTCATCTATAAATAAAATGATTTTACCATCGGCACTTTGAACTTCTTTGATGACTGCTTTTAAACGCTCTTCAAATTCACCTTTATATTTTGCACCCGCTACCAAAGCTCCCATATCTAAGGATGCAATACTGATATCTTCTAGATTTTCTGGAATATCACCTGCAACAATTCTTTGAGCTAATCCTTCAGCAATGGCTGTTTTACCAACCCCAGGCTCACCAATCAACATTGGGTTGTTTTTGGTTCTTCTTGATAAAATCTGAAGTACTCTTCGAATTTCCTCATCACGACCAATAACCGGATCCAATTTTCCATCTCGGGCCATTTGAGTTAAATCAATTGCATATCTTTCTAAAGATTGATATTGGCCTTCAGCGTTCTGATCTGTTACTTTATTTCCTTTTCTTAATTCAGTAATGGCCTTTTTAAGATAGTCCTTTGTAAAGCCCGCTTGTTTTAATAACTGTGCTACTTTATCACCACCATCTAATAAGCCTAATAAAATATGCTCAACAGCGACAAACTCATCTTCCATCTCGCTCATGAAACGCTCAGCGGCTTGAAGTGCTTTTGCAGCATCATTTGATAAATAGGGATTATCTCCTGTTGACTTCGGATATCCTTGTACTATTTGATCTACTTGTTGATCTAAGTTAGTCTTATCTGCTTTTATTTTATTGGTCAAAAATGAAATCATATTATCCTCTTGCTGAATAATCGCTTTCAATAAATGACCTGTTTCTATTACTTGTTGTTGTAATCCTTTTGCAATCGTCTGTGCCTTTTGCAAAGCCTCTTGCGATCGGATTGTATATTTTTCAAAATTCATAAATCTATTCTGATTGTGTTAATTGTAGCTATTTTGTAAAACTGTATTATTTGCTTTACAAACTTTATGGATCAATAACTGTTCAAAAGTGAAAAAACAGACACATTTACTTAATTGTACTCAAAAATTAATTCGACTCATGACGAAAAGTCATTAAACAACTGGAAAACAAAGAACTAACAAGACATTTTGTCTTAAATTAAATTGTATAGAGAAAATACAGATTGTATTTTATTGTGAATGATTATAAAGCTTTAATGAAATTGGTGTCGTGCTTTAAACATTGATTGTCTAATAGTTGTAGACGAATTCAAAACCCCAATTAAATTACTGTTTTATTACTATGACGAATTTTGTTAAATACTTTGGACTCGCTTTAGTCACATTTTTCCTATTGATGAAATACATCATTTTTGGAAAATAAATAAAGGGTAGCAACCCTACGATTACTACCCTCTTTTTATTTTATTAAAAACTCCCTTATTCTATAAGAAGTTAGGTAAGTCTAATTTCTTCGAAATTCTATACGCTGCATTCATTAAACCTACATGACTGTAAGTTTGAGGGAAGTTACCCCACTGACTACCATCTGAAGAATCCACATCTTCTGATAATAAACCTACGTGGTTTGCATAACTACTTACTTTCTCGAAGTAATCAATTGCTTCTTTAATTCTTCCTACGCATGCTAATGCCTCAATGTACCAGTAAGCACAGATCAAGAATGTTGTTTCTGGAGCACCAAAATCATCTACGTGCTTATAACGATAGAATAAGCCATCTTTTGCCATTAACTCTTTTTCCATCCCTGCTAAGTGACGTCTTGCTCTTTCAGAGTTCGGATCAAGGTAATTCATGGTGATCAACTGAAGACATGAAGCATCCATATCTTTTGCACCAGCCGCTTGCATATAAACTCCTGTTTCCTCATCGTAGCACTTTTCGATCATTTCAGCTGCACGCTCTTTGATCTTCAAAGCTTTGTCTGCCATTTTCACATCATCAAAGTACTGCGCCATTTTATATGCTGCACTCGCACCTGCCCAGTGGAAGAGGAAAGTATAGCAGTAGTGACCAGGACGATCTCTGAATTCCCATAATCCAGCATCTTTCTCCTCCATCGTATCAGCAATCTTCTGTAAAGTATGCTCCACTAATTTCTTAGTGTGCATTCTATACTTATTAGTGAAACGCTCATCCGCATATAGAGGAAGTAATGACGTTAGTACCTGACCATAAACATCATTTTGAATATGTGTATAAGCATCATTACCAATCCTTACCGGCTTGTTTTCACCTAAATATCCTTTTAAAGGCATTTCGATTTCGGTGATTTGCTTCTGAGCAGTGATGGTATAAAGTGGTTGATAACGATCTTCTTCCTGCTTTGTTACATTTTCAATGTATTTGAAATAAGCCTCAACTTCTTCAAAGTGACCAATGTTATTGAAGGCATTTAATGTATAATAAGTATCACGCATCCAACAGTAACGATAGTCCCAGTTACGTGTACTCTTATGATATTCCGGAAGTGAAGTTGTACCAGAGGCTATGATTGCTCCTGTATCTTCGTATTGGTGTATTTTTAATATTAAAGAAGAACGGATTAGTTTTTCTTGATGGAAGAAACTAATACTTGTTGATTTCACCCAATTTCTCCAATATCTCTTTGTTCTAGTATAAAAGTTTTCAGCTGTATTTTCGATGGCCGCTTCTAATGGAGCACCGTAAGTTAATACTGTATATACAGCACCACTTAATACAAATGAGTTACCTTCCATCACGTAAGACAACGGAATATTGGTTGTTAATCTCATTTGCTGATCAAAACCTTCAAAACGGATATGATTACTGCCTTGAGATTTTTGAGGAGTCATCTCACCATAATGTCCTCTTGGGTCACATACTACTTGTACAGAAGGTGTTCCTTTCATTGGTTCAATTTTACGAACCATCATTAAAGGTTTATAGTAACGGTCGTCTTGCTCAAAACGTGGAGCAAAGTCTGTTACTTTATAATCACCATCTTCAGTATAAATTTCAGTAACAAGAATGTTTGTATTGGTTACATAATACTGCTTGGTCTCCTTAATTTTAGCTGTGGGTTTCACAGAAAACTCCCCTCCTTTTTCATCATCTAGTAAGTCACCGAAAACAAAACTGCTATCAAACCTTGGCCAGCATAACCATCTAACACTTGCTTTTGTATCGATATAGGCCATAAATGCACAGTTACCGATAACACCCATGTCGTACTTGTGTGTTTTCTTCATGTTGTAATGTTTGTTTTTGTCGTTTTAATTAATAAATCAGGATGTGAGTAAACTACAATTTACTATATTTTTCATCAAAATTTAAAAATTTAAAAGCTGAAGGGCAAAGAATACTATGATATAAAAATCATAAATTTTAAAAGTTGTGGTACTAAGAAGTCTAATAAAACGTTGAATTTGTAGAAATAATAGTAAATTTATCCCCACGAGAGACTCTTTATTTTTTCATATATTGTCTTTCAATCAATTTAAAAACAATTACTTCAACCATGAAAAAATTAGTATTAGCCTTATTTTTAGGCCTAATTGGGATCGTTGCATCTGCTCAAGATACTGCTGGACCTGTTATTACTTTTGAAGAAAAAACATATGAATTTGGTGATATTCACCAAGGTGATGTAGTAGAGCATACATTTAAGTTTTCAAATACTGGAGATGCTCCTTTAGTCATCACAAATGTTACTACTACATGTGGATGTACTGCACCAAATTGGCCAAAAGAACCTATTAAGCCAGGTGATCAAGGTGAGATTTTAGTGAAATTTAATAGTAGAGGCAAAAGAGGTGTTCAGAATAAACCAATCACAGTTTATTCAAACGCAAAAACTACTACTAAAATTTCAATTACAACCAACGTACTTGTTGAGTAATTCTGAATTTTCACAGAAAAAAATGCCTGCTCCTTTATGAAAAAAGAGCAGGCATTTTTTATTTTTCCCAAATCTGAAAGTAATCTTCATCTAATTTCTTCTGAAAGCCTAGTGCTTTTAAAATGGATTCACATTCTTCCGCTTCTTCTAAAGTAAGGATATTTTCAAAAGGGTGAATTTCAAAATAAATACTTTTGAGCGTTTTCAAGAAAGGTTGAAAGTCTCGAAAGAACTGTAATTCTCCTCCTTCAATATCCATGATCAATGTATCAAACTTTAGATTGTATTTCTTTTCTAACTCTTCCGGAGTAATCCCTTCGACCTCTACTTTTTGAGCACTTTCTATATTTGCACTTCCTTGAACTATGGATTTTTGAATATTAAAAGTAACAGTCTTGGCTTTTGCTACAATTCTGTTCTCAACATGAAAACCACAATGATTTCTTTCTTTATTATGTTCAAGATGCTGAATCAAAAATGGATTAGCTTCTACAGTAACGTGCTTATTCCTTTCATTCAACACACCATTAATCACACAAGAAACTACACCAATACATCCTCCTAATTCCAATACAGAAGCATTTTTATCTAAATACTTTGGAATAAACTCTCTTTCTTGTTTTTCATACCACCCCAAAGTAAAGGCTCCTCTAAAGAAACGACTCGTTAATTCTTTGGGAATCGTGTAAACGTTTCCGTTTGTTCTGAATTCCTTTTGAATAAAATCGAAGATAAAACCTGCAAAAAACTGCTTGATTGGTAAGTATACATTTAGTAGTAAATAATTCATGTATCAATAAAAAATCTTAAGTCTTAATGTGTGTTCTATTTTTGTGCAAGAAAATGAAAAAAAAGAGTGATACAAACTTGTAACACTCTTTTCTTCTTGAAACTATTTCACAATGTAAATCACTTCCTTCTTTAATTCTTTGATTGCGGAAGTAATATCTGAAAGATGATCTAATGTCTTTTCTGCACTTTGATCTCCCAATACCTTCAAACTGTTTTTTTGTCTGAAAGTCTGTTTGATCTCATTCCAACGCTCTAGATCCGATTCAGTAAGAATATCAATCAATTCTTTAAACTTCAATAGGTTCTCCTCCGCTGCACTTGTCAGTGTTTGAGATTCATTTTCATAATGTGAAACGACTAACTCTTGAAGCTCTTTCTCATTCATTAATGGAGAAAGTTTTTCAGCTAGTTTATTCATATTACGATAAGACCCTTGAAGTTTGAAAGGTGGTTCTACTCTATAATCATCATCTTGTGCTGCTGAAGCAACGTAAGCTTGATTGACCTTCAGAATGACACTTTGTACATACAACAGCTGTCTGAAGATTTTGATACTTTCTTCTTTTTCATCTGTTGAAATACTCACCTCCAACTCTAGGTTTTGAAGGTCATCATTCTTAATTCCACTGATCAAAGTATATAAATCCTTCTTAGGGTAGTTCGTCCATTGAGAGATAAATTGATTTGAAGTCAGGCAGTTTTCGATATAACTCAATTCAAATGCCGTTTGAGTACTACCGATCACTTCACCCAAATTATACGTATCTGCCCTGTTGGCTAACATATCAGGAATCTGGAATTTATCGCCTGATTCAGTATAAGGGTTCCCTGCCATAATCACACAGAACCTTTTCCCTCTCAGATCATACGTCTTCGTATTGCCTTTGTAAACACCTTCGATCTTTCTCTGACCATCACAAAGTGAGATAAACTTCTGCAGGAACTCAGGGTTACAGTGCTGAATATCGTCAAGATAAAGCATGATGTTATTTCCCATTTCAAGGGCTAATCCCAACTTTTCCAATTCCTCTCTTGCCGTTGCATTTGGTGCTTCTTCAGGGTCTAATGACAATACTTGATGTCCAATCGAAGGTCCATTGATCTTCATGAAAATTAATCCTAGACGATTCGCTACATATTCCATCAAAGTAGTTTTACCATAACCAGGAGGCGAAATCAATAAGAGAAGTCCCATTAGGTCAGTTCTCTTTTTAGATCCTGCCGCTCCAATCTGTTTTGATAAGTTTTCTCCAATCAATGGAAGATAGACATCGTTGATCAATCTATTTCTCACAAAAGAAGATAAGACTTTGGGTTCAAAAGAAGATAGTTTCACTTCTTTCTTAAAGTCATCTAATACCTCTCTCTTCTGATTAGTATATTGCTCAAACAATGGTAAGCTATTATGGATATGTTTCTTTAAGCGAGCAGTGAAATCATAGAAGTTGAATTTGTATTTCCCTTCATTGATTAAACTATGGTCTCCTAATAAACCTTCTAATTCTTGTTTGTATTCTACTTTTGAAAGTGCTCGATCTGCTTTGAAAGTCTCCAATAAAAGTAAACTCGCTTCTAAGGTGTAAGGGGTATAATCTGCCTCGTTTTCTGTAAATGAATTGGACTTGAATAAAGTTGACCATCCAATTTCCATAAACGTCAACAGTTTTTCCCATTGCCCAGAAAGTTTACTAATATGTTGATCGAATGATTCTTTTACATTTTGAGCTAAAAGTAATCGTTTAAATTCCTCTGCCAAGAAGTTGGCCTTCTCACTGATTTCAAAATAACCATAAGTGAGTAAGTCCATCAAACAGTAACCAACCTCCTCAATTGCTGTTTCTAATTCCAAATTCAGCTTTTTCAATACAACTTCCACATGTGGTGTGATGTATTTTAGAATAGAAGATGGATCGGCTTTTTCCTCAAATAAAGAAGAGAAAAGTGAGAAGCCGTTTGCCCACTCCTGAATGACTTCTTTTTCTTTCTTTGGAATTTCTTTTAACCAGACAATTTGTGCTAATGCTCTAGTGACCGAATCATAACATAAAGTCTTGAGAGAAGTATTCATTAAAGCATACACTTTGATTACTTTCATGGCATCCAAATCATGTACACCTTTCAAGTAACCGTCGTTTAATGAAGCACCCATGTATTGCTGGATTTCCTTCAATAAAGCTTCTTCCTCTTGATCGACTATTGTTGTCGCATTTTTATTGGCTAAAAATTGATAGGCTAAATATTCACCTCTATAAACTTCTGAAGATTCAGAAGGCAATGACATTGTCCATACTTCTCTTGTACTTAAAAGACTTTCATCTTGTACTTGCTCGAAGAAATCTGTTCCTGTCAAGTGATAGAATAAGTTGCCTTTTCTCTCAATAATCGTTGCTCCTAATTCTTGTTGTGCTACCGCAAAAGAGTGCTTTCCAAAACGGATAAAACCTGGACCGTCAACATTTAATTCATTACGGTCTCTCAATTGGCGAATCGCTTCTTTTTGGGCTTTCTTTAAAGATCCAAGTACCTCTTCACCTTTTGACGTTTCACCAAAATCAATCAGACTTTGTGCCGTCTCTCTTAATTTTTCGATTAAAAGATCTGTAGAGAAATAAGCGATCAGTTGATCCTCTTTTTCCATCTTTTTCGCTTTCGCTAAAATGGATTGGATCATTCGATCAGCAGAGTTACGTAAACGTAATACTCTCTTATTTCGAACTTCTTCTAATTGAATTTTCTTCGTTTCGAAGACTGTCGCAACTTCCTCTCTCTTCTTTTCAAGCTGTTCGGCAAAATCATCAAAGTCTGCGAACTTCCCTTCCAATTCTTCTATCTGAGCCGATAGCTTACTGAGGTATTCATCGCATTCTTCTGGAGTGGTTGAAATATCCAAGAAACTAGAAACAGATTGTTCTAATAAACGGTACTGTGCCGTAAACTCTGCCTCTGCTTCTTGCTTCCCTAACTGATTTTTCTTTTCTCTTGCCTGTGCTTGAACATTATTAAGAGATGAGAACAATTGAGAGATATTATTGATGATCTCTGCCGTTTGCGTGGCATCCTTAATTTTAAGGTTAGAGACGGTTTCAATTAATAATTCTAATTCTTTCCCTAAGTCTGTCAGTTCTTCAATAGCTTCTTCAACATCAATTGTTTTTTCCCATTCAGGCAACTGATTTCGAAGTTCATCAATCTTTGTTGTAAAACCTGTCAGAGCATTCTCTCCTAAAAGGAATTGAATACATCTTTCTCCTAACTTTAAAGAATGTTCTTTCAGCTTTTCCTCTTTTTCATCGATAGGAGGAATCTGAATGTATCGAACTTCTTTTAATGTAACGGCTTTACCTCTTAAGGCTCTTAGTGAAGCTAAACCTTGAACATAATCTCGTATGTCCTTATAAATTCCACGATCAATTTGACGTGTAATCTTCAGACATTCTTCATCAAAAGCTTTTTGTTGGTCTTCTGCGTTTTTACGTTGACGACTTACTTTTTCATATTCTTCAATCGCTGCAGTAGCGGTATCTTTGATTTCCTCAACGGGAGCCAAAAGATTACCAACATCTTCACGTCCTAACCATGGATACATATCGGTGACTACAGATGCTTCTTGCAAAATATCTGAGTAAAGTCCCATATAGTTATCCGACTTCTGGCACAACACATTGATTCCATTCAACTGTGCCATGGCTTTTACAACTTCCTTATTCCCTAGATTGACTAGATAGTGATCATTTTCAGAAGTAGGTTCTACTAAATCTGCATCAACAAAAGGAGACTGTAAAATCTGAAGATTGTGTACTTTCCTTGGTTCTTCATCCGCCTTAAAATAAACTAGTTCTCCATTAGGGAAAACAGAGTAACCATTACATTTTAAAGGTGGCTGAACGGATTGTTCAATGACATTGTAAGAAAGTAAAATATACTCTCCGGTATCTCTTTGATAGAAGATAAATAGATAATCTTCACCATTTGGAGCTACTATCTTCTTTTTGAAGACCCAATCGTGTTCTTCTTGTTCGAATAGTTTATACTCTCCATTTTGAAGGTAATATCCGTTGGAAAATACGATACCTTGTTCTTCTGGTAATAAAATACAGGCATTAGAAATCGCATTGACTCTGATTGCTGTTTTTAATTTATCGTTGTAAACAAAATATCTCCACTCCTTTTCTCTGTAAGGTAAAATCTTCAGAAGAATAAGGTTTCCGAGATCTGCATAATGAATTTCTCCATCCTCCAGTCTTTGCTCTTTCTCCTCAACTTCTTCTGCTAATATTCCTTCACCATCAAGAGTATTATCTTCTATTTTTATGGTAAGGTCACCTCCTACTGTTTCTACAAATACTCTATCGAGGATTGAAACATGTGGATGTTCTCCTTCTCTAAAATCATTTCTTGTTGTTCTCTTCCATTCAAAATCATGCTGAGGAGGAAAGACCACTTCATGGTCACTTCTTGCATCAACATACTTCAAAGCACTTCCTGAGATTTCCCATTTGAAGGCTTTGATGTCTCCAACTCTATCGCTCAATTGGAAGAGCATGTACAAGTTTTTGCCAGCTTTAAAAAACTGTGTGAACTTTGTATCTTTTTGGTATTGATATAGTTCGTTAAAGTCTTTTATAAACTGCTTATCTTCTATTAAGGATAAGGATTCATTTTTGAAAGTATGGGAATCATTGTCATAGGTGTATATTCCAAATACATCAGACAATACCATCTCTTGTCTTAATCCCAACTGCACATTATAACCGAAAAGAAACGTTTCTCCGATGGGTATCATGTCTCTGGCGATACAGTTGTTTTCTGTCATTAATCGCTCAGATGCAATCAGTCCAATTTCTATGGAACCGAAGATTTCTTTTCGTAATGAATTAAGTTGATCTAAAGACTTGTGAAGTTCCTTACCACTGTTTTGTAATCGTTGTTGGAGAAGCTCATAAGTTCCGTTTTCTAACATAAGTGTGATTTGTTAATCAATTTTTCGTTAGCGTGATACTTTAAAGAACTACTTTCAAGATGCTTTCTTCTTCATTTTTGTCTTGAAACAAAAACGAAGCAAAAAATTCAAGACTGAGAATCTAAAAGCTAAATTTAATTTCAATCGCCTAAATGATTTAAACTCGCTTTCGCTCAAACAGTAAATCATTTTTAACGGCTCTATTCATTAAATTCTTAACGCCTTTATCTTCAAGGTCGTTGTTAAGAAAGAAGTTTTTACACACCTAACTAAAAGTTGATATGACTTATAAATTAGAGGGTAAGGTTGAAGTCTTAAACTTCAACCTTAATTTCTCCGACAAAATTATTTGATAAATGTAGATGCAGCTGCCCCAGCAATGCCTGTTTTCTCAGCTGTTGCTAATGCACTATCGATCCATGTTTTCTGAAGATCATCGCTTGTCATGTTTTTCATCTTATTCAATAAACCTGCAACACTAAGGTTTTTGATATCTTCAGTTGTTACACCAAATTGATCAATATAACCTCTGATCTTACCAATGATGTTATTTCCATCAGATGAATCCAATAAGTTGTCTTTTACTTCAGTGGCTACGCTACTAGTTTCAAAGAACGACTCCACGGTTTCACCCATGCTGATTGACTTGATGATTTTATCATAAACTTGACTTTCTCCACCTATGATTTTGATGTCACTGCTTTTCACTGCTTCCGCCATTACTTGAGCTTGTGCTTTCGTCAATTCTTGTTGCATTTGGAATTTCGCTAAGGCTAATTCTTTCTCTTGATTTAATTTCAATTTGAATCTTTCAAGATCTTTGATCGCCTCATCCATATGAGCGGTAGCTTTCGCTTCTGCCTCGATACGTTGTGCTTCTACTAATGACTTTTCTTGTAATACCTTCGCTTCCGCTAAACCTTCTAATTCGATTGCTTTCGACTTCTTCTCCATACCTTCAGCCTCAGCAATCATTTTCTTTCTTAAGATTTCTGCCTCTGCTTCACCCAATTTCACATTCGCTTTCGCTTGTGCTTCTGAAGTGCTCTCGATGAATGCTGCTTCTGCCTCTGCTTCTTTCTCTCTGGCAATTGCTCTTGCTTCATTTACTTGTGCTTCCGCAAAACCAGCAGTGGCTTGTTCTTTCACCTTCGCGTCAGCTAATGTTTTAATAGCCGCTGCTTTTTGGTTTGAAGTTTCGAAATCAGCTGCTGCTTCAATTTTCTGTTGTTCAGCATGTAATTTAGCTGCTTCTTTCTGTGCTTCCGCTGCTTTTAACTCCATCATTAAGTTTTCTTCCGCTTTTTGCTCTGCCAACGTAATTGCTACTTTTTTCTGACGTTGTGCTTCAGCAAATGCTTCTGTATCCTTAATTCTCTCTTGCTCTTCTACAACGGCTTTTTCAACCGCTACTCTTTCTTTGATTACATCTTGGATGTCACGTTTCTGCTCTTCTAATGTTTTGTCTTTAGCAATTTGAGCCAATTCCACAACTTTCTGCTTTTCAGTCTCCGCTAATTGTCTTTCTTTTTCAATTCGCTCGTTTTCTAAAGCTTCCGTTTTCTCAATGTTCTTTTGAGCAACTAAGATTTCACGCTCTTTGTTCTTTTCCTGGATTTCAAGTTCTTCATCTACTTGTAATTTGATTTTCTCTGCTTTCAAGCGTTCTTCTTGAACAATTGTCTCAGTTGTAGCTTCTTCTTTGGCTTTGATCGTATCAATTTCTCTCTTTTGACGTTCTTCAGCCTCTACTCTTTGCTTTTCTAAAACTAATACAGCTTCTTCTTTTTCTACATCCTGCTTCTTGATCTTTTTCTCTTCTTCGTTTTTGATCAAGTTCGCTTGAATTTTTTGTTTTGCAGTCAAGTCAATAATCTTTTTGATACCTTCAGCATCCAAGATATTATCAGGATCCATGTGCTCAACATTTGTTTGTTCCAAATAATCAATAGCACAATCATCCAGTACATATCCATTTAGATCTGTTCCGATAATGTCAATTACTTCTTGTTTTACTTTTTCTCTAGAATTGTACAGTTCAATAAAATCAAATCGTTTACCAATAGTTTTTAGGGCTTCAGAAAATTTTGCTTCAAATAATGAGGTAAGGAGTTCAGTATCAGATGCTCTCTCACATCCTACAGTTTGTGCTACCGTACCAATATCGTTAGTGTTATTGTTTACTCTAATAAAAAATACTACTCTAATATCTGCTCTAAGATTGTCACGACAGATTAATCCTTGCTTACCTTCCCTACTGATTTCAATACTCTTTAAAGAGATATCCATCATCTCCGCTCTATGAAGTACAGGTATAACAGGTCCACCTTCTGTAATTACTTTTAGTCCTCTTACACCAGTTCTTACTAGTGCTTTACCTTGAGGTACTTTTTTATAAAAGCTTACAAAATACCCAATGACACCCAATACAAATACACCAAGAAACGATGCAAATGCTATTACGGCTTGTGATTCTAACATGATAGATTCGTTAAAATTAAATGATAAATTATTATATATACTTACAGTGAATAGTTAGAGAGTTAATTGGTTTGTTCACTCTACTCTTTCAACAGTAACAGTTCATTCATTAAAATACAATAGATGCTTAAGCTCTAGTTGCTTTATACAGGCTCAACTACATAGCAGTTTTGATGCTCATCAAAATCTACAACAATTGCTTCATCGCCTTTAGTTAGAATAGTATGTTTTTCTAACGTTTTGATATAAACTTTTTGTTCAGCATTTCCTATTAATACAGAAGCTTGTCCCTTCTTTTCTCCTGAAGCAGGAATTAATATCTTCGCGACTTTTCCTACCACTTCTCGGTCTACTTCTTCATTCATTTTCTTGAATACAATCGAGAAAGGATAAACGAAAAAACGAGTAAGAAATACGGAAACGGCTATAATCGGTAAAGCGATTGCTAATGCCATTCCCACTGAATCATTACCTAAATAGTAGTTTCCAAGTACTGAGAAAACCCACATCAATAATGACAAGAAGGATAAGACTAACATGAAAGGCACTTTACCTAAGTATAAGAAACCTGCCACATGCCCAAAAACTCCAATATCAGAATCTAAATCACTGATATCTGAGTCAATGTCTGCATCGACATCAACGTCTCCATCTAAATCAAAATCGATTGTATCTGGCGATAAAACACCTATCATAACATTTATCCAGTACAGTAGACATAATATCAATAGAAATGTATAAGGTAGATTAACCAGTTTAGCTGCTTCGTGTATTAATTCCATGCGTCATCATTCATTTCGTGTCATCTAAATTAATAAGAAAAGAGAATAATTAACCTTGCTTTTCAAATGTTTAAATATATTAACGACATGACAAAAAAAATAGTTGAGGTTTTGAGCGACCTCAACTATCTGTTTAACAATTTATATCTTTCTGTATTACAATTTGAAATATTTCTTAATTCTAGTGCATAATAAGGTATAGTTTTTCATTTTAATCAAAATACAGAAGAAAATTTCATTATTGACCAAATTTATCCTTTAAGAAATTATAAGCATCTTTTGCTTCTTTCCCATTGAACGTTGCTAAAGAATCTGCTAGTTCTTTTCCTTTTGGATATCCTCCAAACATGGCTGGAGCATTTCCATAATAACGCAATAGTCCCCAATGGGCAGGGACATGTTTAGGATCAAGTTCCAAAGCCTTCTCAAAAGCAGCTTTAGATTTCGGAGCGATAGACATCAACTTTAGCATATTTGCTCCTTTTGCTTGTTGTCCTAAGCTAGCGCCGTAATAATAATGATAATCGGCATTATCCGATACTTGTTCTTTCAGTTCTTCGAAAAGAGCTTCTGCATCTTCATTATTCCATTGCCCTAAATAACATAAACCTAATAGCTCTTTTGCCTTCAAATCTTCATTGATATGAGGTGCTAATAAATCAGGAATAGTTAGAAAATCCTCCTCTTGAAGTAATTTCTCTACCTTAAGTATTAAATCCTTATCCATTTTTCTTTCTTTTATCTCTTAGTTGTTTGAAGAATCTCATTAAAATCTCATGGCACTCTTCTTCTAGAATACCAGTCGTATATTTTGCTCTTGGGTGTGCTAACTTTTCAGAATAAGCCGTAAACCCTCTTTTCTCATCACTTGCTCCATAAACTATTCTGCCGATCTGTGCCCAGAATATTGCTCCTGCACACATGGCACAAGGTTCTAAAGTTACATATAAAGTACAATCACTCAAATGCCTTGAACCTAAATGATTCGTTGCAGCTGTTATTGCCAACATCTCTGCATGGGCAGTAGGGTCATTCAATTTTTCTGTTTGATTATACCCCTTACCAATAATTTTTCCATTGGCTACCACCAATGCCCCTACAGGTATCTCTCCTTCTTCAAAAGCATTTTCTGCTTCCTTTAAAGCGAGTCTCATGAATTTGATATCCTGAGAAGATTCATCCATAATAATTGTACTATTCTAATATATAAATTTAAGTGAATGTATAATCACTTTTACGTATTTTTTAAATTCAAATGCTAAAAACCTGTTTTTTAAGAGGTTTTCAACTGCAAAAAAGGGCCTGTTTAGACGAATGATCTCATCTTTTCGATAAACGCATCTTATCCTTAGACAAAGAAATTTGAATATTCTCAATATTTTCAAACATTTACAATACGGAATTTTTAAATAAAGTACTACTGATTCAACGATGGTGTTAATTAGACATTTTTTAATATTTATCCCACAATCTACAATAAAGTACTTTGAGTTAACGTTTTAAAAGCACGAAGGATGAAACATTATACGCTCTCAGACCAAGAATTAATTGCTCAATACCTTAATGGTAGTGAAGCTGCCTTTGAACAATTATTGAATAAGTATAAGAATAAGCTCTTTACTAGCATCTTATTGATCGTTAAAGATGAGTACGTAGCTGAAGACTTATTGCAAGATACGTTCATTAAGGCAATAAAAATGATTCGAGCTGGAAAATATAATGAGGAAGGTAAGTTTATGCCATGGATATCTCGTATTGCTCATAATATGGCGATCGATTATTTCCGTAAGCAGAAGCGTTATCCTACTATCATCATGGAAGATGGAAGCAGTGTTTTTGATACTTTAGATTTTTCTGAAAATTCTATCGAGGATCAAAGAATAGTATTAGAAACACAAACTAACGTTAGAAATCTTGTAGATCGTTTACCTGATACGCAAAGAGAAGTTCTTGTAATGCGTCATTATATGGAAATGAGTTTTCAAGAAATTGCTGATTCTACAGATGTAAGTATTAATACTGCATTGGGTAGAATGCGTTATGCGCTCATCAACCTTCGTAAAATGATGGAGCAACAAAGCGAAAATTCCAATAATGCAATTAGACAAAAAACATCTAAACAAAGAGTGTTCTAATAAAGTACTTAGCTGGCTTTACAGAGACACTACTTACACTACTTTAAGTGAAGAGGATAAAGAACTGATACTTGATGATAGTAGTTGTGAGGCGTTTTTGATTAATGGTGTCAAGGTAAAAGCAGCACTAAACCGAATTAATGAAAAACCTAGTCAGAGGACTATTAAAAATATTATGGACTTTGCGAAAAAAGCAATAGACCAAGAAGATTCTTCGAACTGATAAACTAAATGGCTCTTAAGGAAAGGTTACCGACTTGGTAACCTTTCTTTTTTTATTGACTATACTCAGAATCAATAAAAATTTTGAAATAAAAAAAAGATTGCCAACCTAAATAAGGGACAATCTCTTTTAAATTTTATTCCAATTCAATTTATTATTAGATGATATTATATTTAATACCCATACTAATCATATAGTTGTTTGACATTGCTGAAACATTAGAATCATTACTTAGATCGTTTAATGAAACACCATAAGTTGTCCCTAATGATAAAGCTGTTTTAGGAGAAACTTGATAGCTCACCTCTGCTCCTAATTGACCTGAAACATTTACAGACTGATCAATGATACTGTCTGATACATTGTCTGTACTATTTTGGTCAACAATCATATTCGTTACTAAAGCCGTATGAACTGCTAACCTTAGTTTTTTCTTTTCTATAGCGTAACCAACTTTTACAGGCACTGATACTACCTTTTGATTTAGTTCTCCAAGTTCAGTCAATCCTGTTTTATAAGTATAATCAGCGTATTTTACACCTGCTTCAACAAAAAAACCATTTTCCAATTGCATCCCTGCATTCACACCAAAAGTAGGTGAAGTTGTTTTTTCAGAAACTACTTGACCATTCATTTTGATATTAGGGTTAATACGAGACATTCCTACTTCAGCTGTAGCATAATACCTCTTTTTATGTTTCTTTTTGGTTGCAGGTACTGTTTTACTTCTCTTAATGATTCCTAGTTCTGAAACTTGCTCTTCCACAACCTCCTCTAGTTCTAATTCGTCCTCAGGTTCAATGTATGAAAGTTGAATCATTTCTGGTGAATGCTCTTCTTCCTCCATACCTAAGAACATCATTGGAGGCGGCATATTTACTGCTACCTTTTTTATTCTTGGTAAAACATGCTTATCTAATACACTTACATTATTTATCGCATCAGCTTCATATAATGATGGTGATATCATCGAAGCTGTATTTACATTTTTTCCATCAAATCCATCTCCTATTGATAAAGAATGGGGAGCTTCATATTTGACTAAGAAACTCGTGAGTAATCCTACGGTAATTAAAGCAGCAATTGACCTTAGAAAGGTAAAATGATTTTTCTTTTTGTTGATTTGATCGACTTCATTTTCAATGTCTTCCCATAATCCTTCTGGAGGAGACATTTGTTCATCTTGAAAAGCATCTTTCCAGAAGTTTTCAAAATCTCCCCTGTTATCCTCTTTCCATTGCATAGTAATTTCTTTCTAATTCTGATTCTTCAATCATTTCCTTTAAAAGCTTTCGTGCTCTTGAGAACTGAGATTTTGATGTGCCTTCAGTCACACCTGTCATCTCTGCGATCTCTTTGTGCTTATAACCTTCTATGGCATATAAGTTGAAGATTACACGACAGCCGTCAGGAAGTTTTTGTAACAATGATAATAATTCTTGGAAGCTATAATCTGATAATGCTACCGCTTCCTCTTTAAGGTCATACATATCATTTACATCCATCATAGGATATAAATAAAGTTTGGAACGCTGATAGTTAATTGCAGTGTTAACTACTATTCTTCGCATCCAGTGTTTTAAAGAAGATTCATTTCTAAATGAATCGATCTTCTTGAATATTTTCACAAACGATTCTTGCAAAATATCTCTAGCATCTTCCTCGGTTCTTGAATATCGACATGCAACTGCCATAAGTACTCCACTGTACTGTTCATATAATTTACGTTGCATTTTTTTATCACCGACTTTACAACCTTGGATTAATTCTTCATCTCTTAACATGATGGATTAAGTTAAGTTTATACGACCCTATACTAGGGTTAAAAAATCAATACTACAGCTACTACATGATGCAAGACGTTTCTTATTTAATTTGACACTATCAAGTAGTTTAACTGTTTCACCTTAAGTCAATTGTGTCGTAAGCATTCTTTAAATGCTCACTATTATAGACACATAAAATGTAAAAATTGAATAGAGGTTTATGAAAATGAAGGTATGGAAATATTATTATATACTGATTATTAGGTAGTTATATTTTAAATTATTTCACATCTCTTCTTAATTGATTATAAAAAATTACTTAATCTATCTTAAAAATGATTGATTTTGTTAATAAAATTCAATTAGAATTTACCGATAAACCCAAAGTGGATTTTTGCTAATTGAGTTGAGATTGGGATATCATTTGTTCTGCCCAATGCATAGGCTATGGAGAAATCACCCGATCCTGTTGATATATTTACACCTGCTCCAAATCCGATAGGAAAGTCCCATTCTTCTTCAATTCCACTGATTCCAATATCTGTAAAAACAAAAAGGAAGGATTGGTCTCCCATATTAATTCTAGGTTCAAAAGTGAGGTAAGTATATCGATCTACAAATAACTCTCCCTCATTAAAGCCTCTTATGGATCTAAAGCCTCCTAATCTAAATAACTCATTTTTAAACAAGTTATCGCCTAGCATCTGAGCTCCTTCTATTTTTAGGTACCCTTCCAACCACTTAGTGATTCCAAAGTAATACTCTGTTTCAAAATACCATTGAAGTAATGATGAATTTTCAGGTATTCCATCATAAACATCAGAAGGTAAGGCAGGGTTAAAAATAATATTTCTTTGTCCACCAGTAAACATCAACTTATATCGCCAACCTCTTCTTGGTGAAATTGGATTATCTAAGTTCTGCCATTCATATCCTAGAGAATAAAGTACAGACTGAGTATCATTTAATGTATCTACATCATTTTCATTCAGCTCTCTTAAAATACGATTGGACTCCCAAGCTGCCCCCATCAATAAACTTGCCCTTGTAGAAACCCTTTTTTTGATTTGTATAGTGTTATCTACCTTTAGAAAAGTGGAATCTTGTTGCTGAA
Organism: Flammeovirga sp. EKP202; assembly: GCF_014534745.1. GTDB lineage: Bacteria > Bacteroidota > Bacteroidia > Cytophagales > Flammeovirgaceae > Flammeovirga. Next base: position 67,138 of record NZ_JACVVP010000031.1, on the reverse strand, counting down.
TGTTGATATCATAAGCAAAATCAATTGTTGATCTGAAAAGTCTAGGGTACTCAAATGTGGCATTGAACCACTGAGAATCGTTGTCAGGCTTTCTCCAATCAATATAAAAGCGTTTTCCTGTTCCAAAAGGATTCCAAAGGTCCAAAAGAATTTGTCCTGTAATCAATAACTCTCCCTCATCTTGACCATTTGGTGCCATCCCCAACATACCATCAGCCCTACTTGCTTTTCTTTTTTCTAATGGTATTTCTACCATTGCTTTTCCATATTCAAAAACAACATCAGGTTTCTTTTTAAGTCTCAAGTAGGGTGTCTCTTCAATAATTACAGCAGCTTTATCCACATTTTTCTGTCTGAATATTTCTCCTTTTTTTAATCCTAAATAAGCTTCAAAAAATTTCTTTTGTACCCCCAAAGGAGCATTTCTTTTTACGATCAAAGTATCTAAAACTACTGGATCACCAAGGTTTACTTTCAGCAGACCATTTAAAGTTCTTCCATCAAACCCAATGGAATCAATACTTACTTCCGTAAATGGATAGCCTTGATTTTCGTAATAAGTGATTACCTGCTCTTTGGCTTCATTTAAGTCTTTTAATCGTACCCACTTCTCAACAGTATTTCCTCTCCAATACCTTCCTTTTAATATTTGAGGATTGACAGATCTTACATCTACTTTAATTTCCTCTGATTTGGGACCTAGAAATACTTGATTGATATAATTTGAATTATCATAATAAGATGTATCAATTGAAGCTAAAAAGTAACCTTTTTCTCTCCATAAATACAAAAGGTTTTCACTAAAATCTTTACACTCTTCTATTGAAAAAAAAGTGGTACCTTCTTGAAGGTGAGGTTTATCTTTTTGATCATCTACAAATTCAAAATGCACTGTGTAAACACCTTCCTGAGCAAATAAAACAGACTTAAAAAGTAAAAGTAGAGTACTCAAAAAGAATACTCTACTTTGTTGATATGATCTAATATGTTTAAATATCTTATTCAACCACTATTGATTTTGCTCCATGATAAGAGCGATATTCTCCATTATACATTGCGTCGGCACTTACTGGACCAACCTTAAATGTACCTTTACTAACTGCTCTAACTACATAATAATATGTTCTTGATTTTGTTGTTGCAGTAACAAAGAAATTAACACGGTCATCTCTGAAATCTACATGCTGTGGAGTAGAAGCTTTATCTCTTGTCCATTTAACGCCAGGTACTGCTCCAAGTCTTGGATTCTCGATTTCAAAACCTGCAGGCAACATGTCTGTTACTACTACATTTTCGATATCTTTCCCATCTGAATGTAATGAAATTCCTACGATGATCAATTCATTTTGCTTAAACTGATCAGAATTAATTACTTGCCCCTCACGATTGTAATAGGTTCTTCTTACTTTCAAACCTTTATCCTCTTCAGGGTACACTCCAGAAGCATTAAGTCCTTCTAATTCTGCAAAATAATATAATTCTCCATTTCCGGAAGCTGCAATATTGATTTGTTTACCTAATACCTCTTTTGTCAGCGTTAAATCTTCATTATTAAAACTTGCAAGTTTCTTACCGTCTGCTGTAATCGATGCCTTCACTTCTTGAGAATTTGCTTTCTTGGCTAACTTTCCTAAAGCCAATAGACTAAATGCTCTTTCTTGTGTAGACATCCAACTTTCAGATTTCATGCTTTCTGTTAAGTGTCTTGCAATAGTTCCAACTTGAGCATTCTTAGGATCTGTTCCCAAAAGGGCATTCAATACTAATGCTTGATCTCTAATATAAGAAGAGAAACTTCCTCCAAATTCTTTCTCTGCTTTGTCTGAATTCAACTTATTAGGTAAGAGAAGGCGATATGTTTTTTGATCTCCTGCTCTTAAATAAGTCGTAGCTAGTATGTATTTTGAATTTCTTGGTATTAATTTCTGATTCTGCTTGTAATAGTTCATCGTAGCAATATCTGCTCTACCGGCTTCAGCTAAGATATATAAAGAATAGAATACTGTTTTACTCGCTGCTTTTTCAATGATTCTAGTACCATTACTGTAATAGTAATAATTACGAGTACTCTTCTTCTTTACTTTCTTACTCAAATAATCCAGAAGTTTATCCAAAGTTTTTTGATTCACTTGATACCCATTTTTCTGAGCTTCCATCAAGAAATGAGCTGCATAGGCTGATCCCCAGAAACTTTCATAACTTCCACCCTGCCAATACGTCAAAGCACCATTATAAATCTGCATACTTTGAAGCTTTCTGATTGCTTCATTGATGTTATAATCAACACTTCCTTCACTTACGTCTTTGGTCATTTTAGATGCCAAATCTGCTAAGTACAATTGAGGGAATACTGCTGAAACAGTTTGTTCTACACATCCATAAGGATATCTTACTAAGTAGTTCAAATCTTCCGCAAATTCAAGCATTGGTGACTTACTCAACCATAGTTTGCCGTTGACAGAAGAACTGATATAATCCTTTTTCAAGTCTACGGTTTTATTATTACCTGTTTTTACAACTCCAGATGCTGTTGACTTCAATAAAGAGGTGACAGGTCTTACGTTCAAGTTGGTCTTAGTAATAAAATCTTCACCATTGGCATTGGCTATAACTACTACTTTTCCTTCTCCAATCTCTTGAGCTGCTGTTAATTTAAATGAAACTCTCTTTTCTGAATTGGCAGGAATAGTTACCGTTTCTAATTGTGATTGATCAACCGTCAAAGCTCCTGAAACATTCACTTTAGTATTTACCCTCACTTCTTTGTTAGTCGTGTTGGTCATCATCACACTTGCATCATTCACATCTGAAGGACTTAAGAATCTCGGTAAAGAAGCACTCAATACCAGTGGATCTTTTACTTTCATTCTTGCCTCAGCAGATCCAAATGCTTTTTGCTTATTAGCTACAGCCATGATTCTCAACTCACCTGAAAATTCTGGAATATCGACTTTAAAAGAAGCTTTTCCATCAGAATCTGTTTTCAAGGTACCACTCCAAAAAGCAACTAAGTTGACCCTATTGTTAACCATAGGATTTGCTCTCGCTCCAAGGTTTGCCATATCAGATCCAAAGCTATTTGCTTGTTGTTTGAACTGCATGACTAATGGATATACATCATAGGTATTTACTCCTAAAGCTCTATTTTGGTAGAAGTAGTTGAAAGGATTTGGTGTTTTATAGTTTTTGATTTGAAGAATCCCTTCATCCACTACTGCAATAGTCATTTCTATATTTTTCTCACCACTTTCAGCGACCACCTCAATTTCTTGAGTTCTGTTGGATCTACTTTCTTTAGGAGCATTAATTTTTAAGGCTAACTTAGATTTTACTGACTCCACTTTTATAGATGTAAACCCATGTGCAACTGTCAATGGAAGTGCATTATCTTTTGCCCCTTTAATTAGAGTTGCTGTTACAAAAACATTAGGAAGGTATTCTTCTTGAATTGGTAATTCTAATGAAGCCGATTGCTCATCAGTATCTAATTCATAATGTGATAATACATCATCTTGCTCTACTGTAACTAATAGCTTTCCTTTAAAAGGAGTTTTAAATAGTAACTTCGCTTTATCTCCAACTTGATATGTAGGGTTTTCTGCTTCAATCGTTACTCTACCCTCTTTATCTACTTGGAAAGCACTGCTTGATGTCATCCCCCAGCCATAAGCATAATACCTTTTAGAGATATAAGTTTTTGCTTTTGGAAGACGTATTCTTACTTCATACTGCCCTGAGGCTTCCGGTAAGAAATCATACGTTGTATTTTTACCATTAATAGTAATTGATGTTTTCTCTAAAGCAATTTCTTTTTTACGAGAAACATAGCGGTATCTTCCATTATAAGTACTCTCCATAACAGATTGCCACTCATAGCGTACCAATTCCACTTCCGCTTTAACACCACTCTTTATTTTTCTATTCTTATCAACTGCTACTAATGGTAATCTAGTTTGTTGCCTTGTTTTAATGTACCAATCTTGATCCTTCACCCCTAAGAAATAATCTTGAGTAGGAATCTCAATTGTATTTAGTCTTCTTACTGGTCTTCCCGATTCATCAAATACAGTTGTATATAATTTACCTTCCAGAATACCACTGTTTTTATAAATATCTTCAATTAAGAAGGTCTCAGAGAAATTACCTGCAGCATCTGTTTTGGATTGTCTTAAATGATCTTCATATCGTAATGAAATATTTCCTTTCAGGTTGAAATTATATTCTGACAGTTCTTTTACATAAATGTTTTTTCGATTTAATGAAAAATCAATTTCATAACTTCTATCTGATGCAGGAGTCCCAAACAAGTTCATGGCTGTAGCATTGATTTCAAACTTACTCTCTACTCCTACTTGTTCTTTATCCGTCTTTGTAGTGACCTTAATTCTATCTGGCATAAAGTCTTCCACACTGATTCTCTTAGAAGATAAAATGATATCATTGGCAGTGCTGACTTCAATAGTATAATAACCTGTTACACCCCCATCCATTAATTTCACTTTAGATTCATACGAACCTTCTTCATTGAGTGTACCTCTTTCTGACTTTAATAAATTACCATCAGGTAGGTAAACTTTTATTTTAATAGGCTGATCAGTGATTGGATTCCAATCTTTATCTCTTGTAATAGTCTTATAATAAATTGTCTCTCCTGGTCTATAAAGATTACGATCTCCGTAGATGTAGGTCATCAAACCTGTACTATTTAAACGCATACCACCTACATCAAAACGTTCAGTTGCTACTCTTGTCTGATCATAATTTAGATAGTTGAAATCATTACCTTTTTCAGCATAAATCATTCTAACATTAAAACCTTTAGTCGCACTCTCTATGTCTTTAAACTCTGCTACACCTTTCGCATTTGTATTGACAGAGATCAATTCCTGATTATTTCTACTGACCAAAGTGATCTTAGTGTTTTCAATTGGTGAAGCATCCGCAATTGAGTTAGCATAAACCAAAACACTGTTTTTTCCTTGTTTTACTAAAAGACCGATATCAGAAATACTAATCAGTTTTCTGGCAGCTAAATATCTCTTCTTTGAACTACGTATCTCAACGACATAAACCCCATTGAATCTGTTTTCATCTAAAAAGTCCAATGAGAAAGTTTGAAAATTACCACTCGTTGGTAAATCATTAACAGCTACATTTTTTTGAGAAAACACCTCATCACCCAATTTATAATATTGAGGGCCATAATAGTAGTAATCACTTTCCTGATAGTTACTGTTATCGTTAAAGAAAGCATAAAGATTGTTCTTATAAATCTTATAGATATTGATGTCTACTTCAGGAACACTGATAATATTTAAATCAATCTTCTTGCTACTCTTATTGGACATATAGATTGATTTCTTATCTGCAAAAGAAATGCTTGGCTCTACTTCACCAAACACTACTTTCTTCTTATACCTTGTTCCTAATTTTGTTCTAAATACACCTTTTACTTCAGAAGAAATTGATACAGTATAAGATTGTCCTGCTCTAAAATCACCTACTAATTGTACACCACTTTCTATGGTTTCCACTTCAAAAGCCACTTTTGGTGATACTGAAATTTTGGATTTCAATTTCTCATTATAGAAACCTTGATTGGCTTTGATTTCGATGACATTCTGATCCGAAAGAATTTTTGCCACTACAGATGAAATCTCGAATTTCTCTTTCTTAGGAATAATCGATTTCAACTTTTGCTCTTTAGAAGCCACTTTGGCTCTCTTTAGCATAATTCCTTTTTGAATAATAATATTCACTGCTACTTCCTTCTCTGGGACTTCACCTTTAATAGCTAATACTACTTGGGTTCCTTTTCCTTTTGAAACTAACTCACTTTTTAAAACTCTATCACCATCTTTGATAATGATTTTTTGAGCTACCTTTTCTCTATCTACAGAATAGTTAAAATTTAAAGTTAGATGAGGTTCTGCTTGATTATTCTTCCCTAAAGCCCATGCAATACTTGCATAATTTGCTTTTAAATAAGGTGTATGAAAGGAATAATTGAGTTGACTTTTATCTAGTACAATTCCTTCTTTTGCAAAAACACTTTCTGATAGTTTTAGCGTATAGTCTGTACTTGGGCTAAATCCATTTTCAGGTGAAAAGATCACAGTATTTTTAGCAGTCCATTTAAACTTACCTTTTACTTCTGGTGAAATTGTAAAATACTGTTCATTCAGCCATTCATCATTTTTTGATTCTCTTATTTCTTTACTGAGTGTAACAGAAAGGTTCTGAAATGTTGAAATTTCACCATCAAAATTATTGTAAATAACCTTTGTTTCTTCATCATCTGAAGTGGTAGTATCACACCCAATTAATAAGTTAAAAAATAAAAGCAGTAATAGGCATGCTCGTAGTTTTTGTTTCATTTCTTTTACATGGTTTTGAACGCCTTTGAACAATCTGTTACAGCTTAAGTAAAGTTCAAAGTATGTTCTTATGGAAAGTTGTCTTTGTGAATTTATTAAAGATACAAAAAAAGTCATATCGTGGATATGACTTTAATATATATTACATAAATGTTTTAATATTCCCATAATAGGGCTTCGTATTCCATTAACTTATAAACCGCCTCTTGTGATTGGTAAAGCGATTTTTTGTTATTTCCATACATCATAATGATTGAATTATTCTGTGGATTTTCGAATTTGATCAATCGTCCATCATATAATTCTAATGCAAATGCATCTCCTAAATTTCTATTTTGAGCTGAATTAGCAGCATTAAACCAAATTGCTTCTGGATCTTCTACTAATTTTCCATTTTCATCTCTTTTATGGAAAACTAATTCATTTAATTCTCTGTAAGAAAAAGATCCTAATTCAATATCAATACCCTTAGGGTTTTCTGAAGCTGGAATAATTAAATTAATTGCTACTAAATCGTTATACATTTTTGATCTTCTCTTATCAAAAACTCTATCTACTTTCAATTCAATAGCCCATAATCTTTCTGGAGCATACTCCTCACCTGGCTTTTGACCGCTATCATTTTTGAAAGTCATACCGTCAACATCACCCCACGCTTCATCATCATCGTCAATTGTTTCTCCTACAGTCTGAGGAATAATCAAACGAGATAAAAACTCTTCTTTGGATAACCTTGTATCTAAAGTATCACTTGTATAAGGTACAATCCTATCATTCTTTACAGCATCAATTATAATTTTTGTCAACTCTTTATTCTTAGAGAAGAAACCATAATTAATTTTAGTCTGTAAATTAACTCTGAACCACAATGACTTCTTCCACATCACTTCATAATTCTGGATATCCATCACAGAGTGAGGGTTTGTCAAAGTATCTGCCATTTGAGCTTTTGACTCATTGCTTACTATGAATAAAAAAGCTGTTAGTATATATATAAATATTCTGTTCTGCATAATGATAGATGGATTATTTCATATTGTAACAGACATATTAAAAATATCATGCCACATTGATAAAGTGACAAATTTAAAGAGTATTTACTGTTAATGATTAAAATGATGTAAGGCTAGGCTTAAGATTAAAGGAAATTTAGGTTTAATCAGCAGTTTTTTAAATAAATTATCTGTTATAAAAAAGTGCCTTAAACTTTCGTTCAAGGCACTTAAATATAAATATTTCTATTTTGAATTACATTGCTAACAACTTATCTTCTAATTTCTTAAGAATACGTTGTTTTGTCTTCAATTTGTTCACATAGTTATTACGCTCTTGGTATAAAGCATAATTTTCAGTGTTTTGCTCCGCATTTGGAGATGATAAAATCGAAGAATACTTCGCATTGAATTCAAATAATTCTTGCTCGTCTTTACGGATAGACTCTCTAAGAATATCTAATTTGATTTTTAATTGCTCAAAATCAGATAAGCTATATAAGTCTGGCTCCTCGTTCTTAGCAGTACGCTCTAAGAAGTGACTCTCGAAGATTTCGTTACAAACGATACGGAAACGTAAGTTCATTTCTTTATCCTCTTGAGAAGGCTCCTTACCTAATGATTTCCAACCATTTTGTAATTGCTTAATGTTAGCAATGTTGAATGGTGCGCCATCGCTTAGGTACTTTTCTGCTGTTTCTAGTAAATCTTTTTTAGATTCTAGTGGAGCTTTGTTTGACATCCCGCCCATATCTCTTGTGCTATATGCTGGTCTGTCACTTCCTCCGCCATAGTTGTTATCACGTTGTTGATAACCACCATTATCACGTTGTTGGTATCCACCACGTTGTTGATAACCACCGTTATCACGCTGTTGGTATCCACCGCGTTGTTGGTAACCACCATTATCACGTTGTTGGTATCCGCCACCACCGCGTTGTTGGTAACCACCATTATCACGCTGTTGGTATCCACCGCGTTGTTGGTAACCACCGTTATCACGCTGTTGGTATCCGCCACCACCGCGTTGTTGGTATCCACCACCACCACGTTGTTGGTATCCACCGTTATCGCGTTGCTGGTATCCGCCACCACCACGTTGCTGGTATCCGCCACCGCCGCGTTGTTGGTATCCGCCACCACCGCGTTGTTGGTATCCGCCACCACCGCGTTGTTGGTATCCGCCACCGCCGCGTTGCTGGTATCCGCCACCGCCGCGTTGTTGGTATCCGCCGCCACCGCGTTGTTGGTAACCACCACGATCTTGGTATCCGCCACCACCGATTGAGCTGAAGAATTTAGCAGTTTCACGTTTGAAGTCTTGTACTAAGAAGCCCATTTTCTTCTTAGGTACGTTACCAACTTCTCTCCATTGAGCCTGTAAATCTTTTACTTCTTGAGCGTGATCTTCACCACCACCCATACGGTTGATTCTTCTTACTTTAATCAATAATGCTTCGTATTGATCAATGTATTCTTCATGAAGAGCATTTTGCTTTTCATAGAAATCACTTCTAGCTTGGTAGAAGTCATCCATATATTGGTTGAACTTCGTAGACAGTTCTTCTTCTTCTTCTTTAATAGCAGAACCTGTCTTGATCCAGTTCATTTTGATCTCTTTGAAACGAAGGGAAGCTTCTTTCCAATCAGTGCTATCTTTCCACTGTTCAGCTTCTTTGAGAAGAGCAGTTTTGATTTCTAGGTTTTTAGCTCGGTTGACAGAAATGTACTCATTGATTTCATCTTCTAATACATTGATGATTTCGTAAAGTTCAGTAAAGTCACCTAATCCGTTGAATGAAGCTAAGTAAGTACGCATGTGGATCAACTTCATTAAGAATGATCCTTTATTTTCTGCGGTATGTACTGCTTCTTTAACTGCTAAAACTTTGTTTGTTACCATAGTGAAACGGTCTACAAAATACTGTAAACTCTCTTCTTCACTTTCTCTTACGACTCCAATTTCTCTGTCTTGGAAATGGTAATATCCTCTTAAAAATACTTTACCATCTTGTACATAGCCGTACTCTGTAATGTTCTTGTGCTCGATAATTTGGGAATCTGACATCGCTATTCGCCTGTTTGGTCTTTTAAATGATAATAAAAGCTGTTGATTAAATTATTAATAAAATAAATTGGTGAAGATAATATCAATTAATACTTAGTCATTAACGTAGTATTAAAATGCATTTGATCAACTTTAAGAATTGAAATGATCAATAGTTTCTGATAGTCTCTTACAAACCGAATTATGATAATTTTTTAAATTAACTGTAATTTTTATCTATACGTTTTTTAAATTATTTTATTAGTCAAACTATATATTTACTACGAATGAGATATATACTTAAATAAGTTATAAGAATTGTGCCACTTTATATTATATACATGGTGTTTTTCTCACATTCTCTAATTATTATGCAATTTGCTACCTTTGATTTTGATTTGCAAATTTTACCACGATATACTCACTTTTATTAGTGATTAATTTAAGTATTCTTCTACATTTACGGAAAATAAGAGTTTTTAGTTCAATAATTTAAAGATATGAGCAACAATAACGAAACTGTCATCTTCTCAATGGCGGGTGTAACGAAAGTATATCCTCCTAATAAACAGGTCCTTAAAAATATTTATTTATCCTTTTTCTATGGAGCCAAAATTGGTGTCTTAGGTCTAAACGGATCAGGTAAATCTTCTCTTTTAAGAATCATTGCAGGAGTTGATAAAGAGTATCGTGGTGAAGTCGTTTTTTCTCAAGGATATAGCATTGGTTACTTAGAGCAAGAACCACAATTAGATCCTGAAAAAACGGTGAAAGAAGTTGTTCAAGAAGGAGCTAAAGAAACGGTAGATTTACTTCAAGAATTTGAAGAAATCAACTTAAAATTTGCTGAGCCTGAGATTCTTGAAGATCCTGACGCAATGAACAAACTCATTGAGCGTCAAGGAGAAGTGCAAGAGAAATTAGATAATCTTGATGCTTGGGAATTGGACAGCAAATTAGAAAGAGCAATGGATGCTTTACGTTGTCCTCCTGAAGATCAAAAAGTAGGTGTACTTTCTGGTGGTGAGAAACGTAGAGTTGCTTTATGTAGATTATTATTACAAGCTCCTGACGTTCTATTACTTGACGAACCTACCAACCACTTGGATGCGGAGTCAGTATTCTGGTTAGAGCAACATTTACAACAATATAAAGGTACTGTCATTGCCGTAACCCACGACCGTTATTTCTTGGATAATGTGGCAGGGTGGATTCTTGAGTTGGACCGTGGTGAAGGTATTCCTTGGAAAGGAAATTACTCTTCTTGGTTAGATCAGAAACAAAAGCGTTTAGCGAAGGAAGAAAAGCAAGAATCAAAACGTCAGAAGACATTAGAGCGTGAGTTGGATTGGATACGTATGACTCCTAAAGGTAGACATGCAAAACAAAAAGCACGTTTATCGTCTTACGAAAATCTCTTAAACGAGGAGGCAAAGGAAAAAGAACAACAGTTAGAGCTTTACATTCCTGCTGGACCTAGATTGGGTAGTAAAGTGATCGAAGCGAAAGGAGTTTCTATGGCTTTTGATGATAAAGTACTTTATGAAGACTTAAACTTCACGTTACCTCAAGGTGGTATTGTAGGTATCGTTGGTCCAAACGGTGCAGGTAAAACTACATTATTCAAATTGATCACGGGTCAACTTCAAGCGAACAATGGTACTTTTGAAGTAGGTGATACTGTTCAAATTGGTTATGTAGACCAAGAACATGCATTGATGGATCCTAATAAAACAGTTTGGGAAACAATTTCAAGAGGTAATGAACTCATGGAAATTGGTGGTAAACAAGTCAACTCTAGAGCTTATGTGAGTAAGTTCAACTTTGCAGGAAATGATCAATCGAAGAAAATCAGTGATCTTTCGGGTGGTATGAGAAACAGAGTACAGTTAGCGATGACCTTAAAAGAAGGTTCTAACTTATTGTTACTTGATGAACCTACCAACGACTTGGATGTTAACACTATGCGTTCGTTAGAGGAAGCATTAGAGAACTTTGCTGGTTGTGCCGTAATTATTTCTCACGACCGTTGGTTCCTTGACCGTTTAGCTACTCACTTATTGGTATTTGAAGGTGATTCAAAAGTACGTTACTTCGAAGGTAACTTCTCAGAGTATGAAGCGAAGAGAAGAGAAGAAGTAGGTGATACAACGCCAAAAAGATTGAAATATAAAAAATTGATGAAATAGTTTTTTTACAAACTTTTCTAAAAGATGCTTCTTTTATCTAATAATGATAATAGAAGCATTTTTTTTAAACAAAAAGAGGTTATTTTTGTAATTCTGATGAGATTCTTTTTTATTGAATTTTTTCAACAAGAATTTTGAAAATTTACTATATCAAATATAGTCAAAGATAGAATATGCAAGACGTCATACGATTATTACCTGAGTCATTAGCCAATCAAATTGCAGCTGGAGAAGTGGTGCAACGCCCCGCTTCAGTGGTGAAAGAATTGGTGGAAAATGCCATCGATGCTGGTAGTAGATCAATCGTACTAAAAGTGAAGGATGCTGGTAAAACATTAATTCAAGTGATTGATAATGGATGCGGTATGTCTGAAACTGATGTACGTATGAGTTTTGAACGTCATGCTACTTCTAAAATTGGATCTTCTGAAGACCTCTTCAATATCAATACATTTGGTTTTAGAGGTGAAGCACTCGCTTCTATCGCTGCAGTAGCTCAAGTGGCTGTCAAAACTAGAAGAGAAGAGGATGAGTTAGGTATTTTATTAGAAATAGAAGGTTCAGAGGTAAAAAATCAAGAACCAATCAGTACTCCTAAAGGAACTGCATTTTCTGTAAAAAACCTTTTCTTCAATGTTCCTGCAAGAAGAAAATTCTTAAAATCGAATCCTGTTGAATTAAAACATATCATTGATGAATTCCAAAGAGTGGCATTGGCTCACCCTGAAATCTCAATGACTATGATTTCTGAAGATAAAGAAATTTATAACCTCAGAGCTGGAAATATTGCAAAGCGTATTGTTTCCATGTTCGGCAAATCTTATCAAGAACAACTTTATCCTTGTCAAGAGGATTTGGGAGTAATCAAAGTAAAAGGTTATATCGGGAAGCCTGAAAATGCCAAGAAAACACGTGGTGAACAGTTTTTCTTTGTCAATGGAAGATACATTAAGCATTCGGCATTAAACCATGCAATCATGACTGCTTATGATACTATTCTTCCTGAAAATCATTTTCCTTTCTACCTTTTGTTTATTGAATTGGATCCTGCCAATGTCGACGTGAATGTTCACCCTACAAAAACAGAGGTGAAATTTGCAGACGAAAGAACAACTTATGCAATTGTTAGTGCTGCTGTAAAACAAGCATTGGCTAGCTATGGCGTTGCGCCTTCAATTGACTTTGGTATTGACGTCAACTTTGCAAAAGACGAAGAAAAAGGACCAATGCTATCTTCTACTCCTCCAAGTATAGATAGTATTGAAATTTCTTCTAATCTTCCAGACTTACCTCCCCCATCGGAAAGTAATTCAACTACTTTCTCCGATAATATTGGTAGTACTTCTACTCCATTAGATGATTTTGTGGTCAATGTTCCTTTTGATCAGGGAAGTAATGGAGAAGATTTTGTAAAAGTTTCTTCTCGATTGAATTCTTGGAGTGATAAAGAAGCGGGAGATATGCCTGATTTCACTCCTTGGAACCCTGATGAAGAACAAATTTCTTCTAACAATTTCTCGACCTCTGAAACTCCTGATGAACCGATCACATACAGCTCAAGGGCCAATGATATAGATCAGTCTGTTGAAAAGCTTTCTGATAATGTAGGTTTTCCTTCTGACAATGTAATTCCTACGCAATTACATCAGAAGTTTATCATGTATCAGGTTAAATCAGGTGTTATGCTCATGAATCAAGAAGCAGCACATGAGCGTATTTTGTATGAGAAATTCCTTTTACAAATTGATAATTCTTCAGGTGTATCACAACAGTTGCTTTTCCCTAAAAAAGTAGCGTTGAATCCTTCTGACTTTGTATTATTTACTGAATTTTCTCCTGAAATTACTGCTTTAGGTTTTGGTTTTTCAATGGAAGAAAATAATGAGATTCTAATCAAAGGCATTCCGGCCATTATACAAGGCGGTGATGAACAAGAAATCCTAGAAGAACTACTTGAGCAAGTAAAACACAATCAAGAATTGCGTCTTTCTGCTAATGAAAACATTGCGAGAGCATTAGCAAAAAGAGCTTGTATCAAGAGTGGTCAGGTATTAGAATTACAAGAGATGAAATCTATGATTGAACAACTTTTCTCTTGCGAGTCACCAAACTACACTCCTGACGGAAAGAAAACAGTTGTATTAATGGATACCGCTCAAATTGAGGGTTTATTCAATATCCGCTAGTTCAACAACTGATCAATAGCTTCTGCTAAATCCCTATCTTTTTCTGTAACAGTATTACCTGCATCATGCGTGGTGAGGTGAATTTCTACTGTATTCCAAACATTCGACCAATTAGGATGATGTTGATGCTGTTCTGCTAAAAACGCCACCCTTGTCATAAAAGCAAAAGCTTCTGAGAAATCTTTAAAAGTAAAAGTTTTCTGAAGTTTACTGTCTTTTTCTATCCAACTCATTTCTAATAATTTTTGTATCAAAAGTATTGTAAACTTTAGGTCATATTAAACCATAAATAATAGACCCAACAAATAGTATTACTATAACTAAGCTAATACCTACATGTTTCAAATTAGCTAACGCTTCTTTGTCATTATTAATTACAGTTGTATAGTAAATACTAGAAAAAATTATCCCTGTAGTGAATAAACTAATTGAGTTATAAGCTTCCTTGGGAATAAAATCTAATCTATTTAATAGTATAATAAAGAGTTGAATTGCACAAGCAAAAATAAAAGGAGCATTTTCTTTATTGACTCTGTTTTGATCGGGTTTTACTTTTTCTGGTTTTACCATAATGAAGGATCGTAAATATGAGTAATAGCTTATTTGTAATGATAGTCATTTTTATGAGTTCAAACAAAAAAACCGACACCCTAAGGTATCGGTTTCTTTGAAAGCAAATTGCTTTATTTATATTCTAGTGTTTGAAATGACGAACACCTGTCATTACCATTGCAACACCATTGTTGTTACAGAAATCAACTGAATCTTGATCTTTGATCGATCCACCTGGTTGAATTACAGCTTCAATTCCTTCTTTTTGTGCAATCTCTACACAATCAGGGAATGGGAAGAATGCATCTGATGCCATTACAGCTTCTGATAAATCAAACCCAAAGCTTTTCGCTTTCAAGATTGCTTGATTCAATGCATCTACTCTTGAAGTTTGACCAACACCACTTGCAAACAACTGACCATCTTTCGCTAAAACAATAGCATTCGATTTAGTGTGCTTACAGATTTTGTTCGCGAAAAGTAAAGCGGCAGTTTGAGCATCCGAAGGTGCTTTTTCAGTTACCGTTTTCAAGTCCTCCCAAGTTTCAGTCTGAAGATCTTTGTCTTGAGCCAATACACCATTCAATAATGACTTGTATTGAACTTTACCAACAGTTACTTCTTTTCTGTTAAGGATGATACGGTTTTTCTTACCTTTTAATAGTGCTAAGGCATCTTCTGCAAAACCTGGAGCGATTACTACTTCACAGAATAATTTGTGAATTTCTTCAGCTGCTGCTAAATCAATTTCTTTATTACTGATCAATACACCACCGAATGCAGAAACAGGATCACAAGCTAATGCTTTTACATAAGCATCTTTGATATCACTACCTAAAGCAACACCACAAGCATTTGTATGCTTCAAGATTGCAAATGCTGCACCTTCTTCAGCAGGGAATTCGTCGATCAATGCTACTGCAGCATCAACGTCTACTAAGTTGTTGTAAGAAAGTTCTTTACCATTTAACTGGTCAAACATTTCTGACAACTCACCGTAGAAAGTTCCTTTTTGATGAGGGTTTTCACCATAACGAAGTGTCTTAGCAGAACGCTCAGATACTTTTAAGCTTGGGATTTCTTCTTCCTCTTCAGCTACCACACTATTGAAGTACTCAAAGATTTTTGAGTCATAGTGAGATGAGATGTCAAATGCTTTTGCAGCGAAACGTAAACGATCTTTAAGATCTGTTGCTCCGTTTTTCTCTGATAAGATTTGAGCTACTTCATCATACTGCTCTCTAGAAGATACAATTAAAGTATCTTTATAGTTCTTAGCAGCAGCACGGATCAAAGAGATACCACCAATATCTACTTTTTCTACGATTGCTTGATGCTCAGCTCCTGAAGCTACAGTCTCCTCAAATGGATATAAGTCTACGATTACCAAATCAATGTTTGGAATATCGTATTCTGCAATTTGAGCTTGATCTGTTTCGTTGTCTCCTCTATTAAGGATACCTCCAAAGATTTTAGGGTGCAAAGTTTTAACACGTCCTCCAAGGATAGAAGGGTACGAAGTTAAGTCTTCAACAGCCGTTACTTCGGCTCCTAGTTCTTCTATAAAACTCTGTGTGCCACCTGTTGAATAAATTGTGACACCATTTTCTTGTAACAGTTTTACAATTGGCGCTAGATTGTCTTTGTAAAAAACCGAAATGAGTGCTGACTCGACCTTTTTCATATTATATTATTGATAATCTTTGATTTGTGATTATAGCGCGAAATTAATCATTTCAAGTTTAAAAAAAGACTGAAGAAATAAAAAAGACCAAAAATTATAGTATTCTATCTATAATTTTTAGTCTTTTTGATGAATTAATTATCAAGTTTAGATTAATTCACTTTCTTTTTCACCTACTGAAAAAGTTTTATGAAGTTCTATTATTTGTGGAATCAATAAAGTAGAGTCATCATTATTTAATCTATAATCCGCTAGATCAAATAACTCCTCTTCCTTTTTTTGTTTCTCAATGATATCTTCAATTTGCTTTGCTGACCTGTGATCTCTAGCTACTACCCTTTGAATTCTTTTTTCAATAGGCGCATCAACCACAATAACTTTGTCCATCTTTTTATAGTTACCATTACTAAACATCAATGCTGCTTCTTTTACAACATAAGGATGTTTTTTTAACTGAATCTCAACCCAGTTTTCATAGTGAGTAGCTACCCGAGGGTGAACAATTTCATTGATAGCTGTTAGCTTTTTTTGGTCATTAAAAATCTGATTCGCTAAATACGTACGATTTAGTTTACCATTTTCTAAGTACGCTTCTTCTCCAAAAACCTCTTTTATTTCATTTATAATTTCTGGGTCTTCGGTCATAAGCATCTTAGCACTGGCATCTGCATTATAGATAGGTGTTCCCAATACTTTGAAAACTCTACATATAAAACTTTTACCAGCCCCAATACCGCCAGTAATTCCTACCTGCATGTTTAATTTAATTTCGTTTTTCGCACTCTAAGGTGCTTCGGTGAGAGTAAAATGTTCTCGTAATTGTCGTTGTCTAAAAACACCTTTGGTGTTACCGTAGAATCTGCCCAATTAATATCCTTGAAGTCAACAACCACAGGGATAGAATCAATACTATTGATTAGGTCTTCTCTGATGATATAGCTAATATAAACATCCTTTGGATCTAATAAAAATGTTGAATCTTCTAGTTGAGGAAAGTTTACTCTTAAAATACGTGTTTTTTCTGTTGAAGAGATAAAATAGTGTACATCAAATTGTACTTTCACCTCATCGTACTGCGAAACTACTAATCGTTTTTGGTTTTTAAAAGGTGTTTCTATCGGTATGTATTCATTTAAATCTTCTGCAATCGGTTCCACATCATCGGAACTTAACAGCAATACATCAGGGTATTTTGCTAGCTCTGTAGCTGGCCCTCTAAAAGTAACACTATCCGGGGTCACATTAATTTTTCCTACCCTCCTATAACCATTTTGAAAATGAAAAGACGAAGAATCAATCTCTATTGCTAACCTTTTGTTGGTCAAAGTATCATAATCAAATGATAAGGTATCTTCTAAAATATAGTTGACTTTTAGTCCTTTTAGTACCTGAGATAATTCCTTCAATAAAAACTTGCCTGCCAAGTATTTTACAGAAACTGGATCCTCTAAGTTGATCGTCAACTTACTTTTACCAACACCTATTGATTTTGAAAGTAATGTCCATCCATTTCCTGTCGCATTGACGCTCACATATTGTGGAGGCTCCTGCAAAGCAACTACATTGTCTTCTTTTACCTTTACATCAACGGGTATTTCAATGGTAGACGTATGATCATCATTTAATGAATGGAAAATCCAAAAAATAAATGCTGTCATAAAACATATCATCATAGCACTCCAATCCCAAGTTTTCATCTCTTGGAAAAAGGTACTATCTTCTATGAGTTCGTCCAGCTTTTTTTTTGACCACTCAATAAGTTTTTCAAAATCAGGGATGTGATATTTCTTATTATCAGGCATATTCTAATTTAAGACCTCTCAGAGCATGTTCCAAATTTGCTCTTGTAAACTAAGGAAAGCTAATTCTTATTTATTCAATACTGCAATGTACTGAAAAAGAAAAGCCGTTGCACAATTTAATTTGTACAACGGCAGAAAATTTATTTCAACTACTTTAGGAAAAAGTTATTCCTTAAGCTTTCTTTTCTTTTTTAGGACCGAAAACAATGTTTGTATTTTCAGCAGAAATTGAAGACTTTTCAAAAGTTACTTTAACGCCTCTATCAATTTCTAACACAACTGAAGAAGAATTTACTTCATATACTTTTCCGTGCATTCCACTTACAGTCACTACCATCTGACCTTTCTTTACCGCATCAGAAAACTTTTGTTGCTCTTTTTGTTTCTTTTGCTGTGGTCTTATCATAAAGAAGTAGAATACAGCTACCATCCCCACGATAAAAATCAAGTTCATAATATTAGCTGACTGTCCTGCAGCTTGTAAAAGTATGTTCATTGTAAGCATAATGTAATTTTATTTATATGAGCCACAAAAATACAAACCTCTACTAGGTATATTTCCTAATAGAGGTTTTTTTTTGTGAATTATCAGAAAAAAGAAGGAATTACATTGAAGCTTTCTCTTCTTTAGGATTCACCTTAGCTCTGATTGTTACTACATCCATACCATCTTCTACATTGGCACTGATTGTAACTCTTTTCACTTGTGTTCCTTTTTTATGAGCACTGTTGAATGTCACTGTTAATTCAGCTGATTCACCTGGCGCTAATGGTTCTCTACTCCAGTTAGGTGCTGTACATCCACAAGTTGTTCTAACGTTTGTGATTGTCAAAGGCACTTCACCTTCATTCGTATAATTAAATACGTGTGTAACTTTATCGCCTTCTGTAATTTCACCAAAATCAAATTCTTTTTCTGTGAATTTAAATTGAGCTAATGGACCTGTTGGGGCACTT
Source organism: Flammeovirga sp. EKP202 (assembly GCF_014534745.1). Lineage (GTDB taxonomy): Bacteria > Bacteroidota > Bacteroidia > Cytophagales > Flammeovirgaceae > Flammeovirga. The sequence continues at coordinate 48,352 of NZ_JACVVP010000031.1, read as the reverse complement.
GGTTGTTTTACTTCCTCAATTTTTGCTTGAGTTGCATCTGCAGTAGACGAAGATTCCGATTTCTTCTCTCCACATGCTACCATTAATAATGTTAAGGCTAGAACTGAAAGTGCTTTTATAAATTTCATTTTTCTAAAAAATTAGATTTTACCTAGTAACTGATTTTTTATTGTAGGAATAAAGTTAAGAATAAAATTAACATTACTTACTTCACCTCGAGACACAATTATAAAAAACTTTTTGATGAAAAAAGGCAAGGAATTCAAAATTCCTTGCCTTCAAACTAGAATATATTAAAATTATTCATTGTCATCCTCTAAAACAGGCTCGGCGATACTCTCTTTAATAGCATCAACTTCTCCCATTAATTCTTCAGCACGCTTGATTGCATCATCAATCACTTTTTGACCTTCAGATTTTGCAGCTGTAACGGCAATGTTTCTTTCTTCCATTAAGTCTTCTACAAGATCTTCTAAATCTTCACGATACTTATCTAATTTATACGAAAGACGTTCTCTAGTATTTCTTCCTTTATCTGGAGCGAATAAAACGCCTAATAAAGCACCTGCTGCAGCACCGGCAACAAAGCCTAAAAATGAATTTCCACCGTTTTTTGCCATCTTAAAAGTAATATTGTTTAATTATTTGTTATCTAGTAAGCCTTTCCCACTCTTCTTAATCTTCCCTTCGTTTTGAAGCTCTTCAGAGATTGAATCTAACATACCGTTGATAAACTGCCAACTTTTTGGCGTACTATATTGCTTAGAGATCTCAATAAACTCATTTATGGTCACTTTTACAGGAATATTTCTGAAGTTTAACATTTCTGCCAATGCCATGTTGATCAAGATACCATCTACTTTAGCAATTCTATCAACAGCCCATTTTTTGGATTTGCTTTCGATAATTCCTTTGAAGCTTTCCTCTTGATTTAAGGTATAAGTGTAAAGATCTTCGAAGAATTCCTTATCCTCATCCCAGTTTTTAGAGATTGATAAGATTTCAGTCTCTTCTCCTTCACTTAAGTTTTTCACTGTCTTCAACACCATACTTCTAAGTATTTTCTTGTTTTCAGACCAGTTCAAATCTTCCGCTTCAAATGTAGATTCAATTACCTCATTTTTAAAGATGAAGTCTCTAACAATTAAACGTAATATTTCCTGCTGTGTTTCAAATGAATTTGATTCTTTTAAAAGATCTTCAATTTGAGAAATAATCTCTTCATCCTTCTTAAGAGTTCTCAACCATTCCAACACTCTTTCATCATCCTCAATTCTTCTTAATTTCTTTTCAGAAAGGATTTCATTTAAAGCAGCATCTTCTCTTAATAGTTTAAATGCATCATTGTTGTAGAACCAATCCACAAACTTCTGATCCATTTCCATGTTTCTTGCACCTCTTTCTGCTTTACGTTCTAATTCTTTTTTAGAAAGAACAGAGATATCAATGATATACGATAACAGCTTCAAGTATTTTGTAAATAATTGCTCTGTTTCAATGACCATTCTTTTTCTGAATTCCAATTGATCATTGGATACTAAATCTTCATAGTGACTTCTCGCATTAGAAGCTACTTTTAAAAGCTTAGCATCTAGGTTTTCTGTTGAAGCCTCGGCATCTTCATCCACATAGTTATTGAAATACTCAATTACCTTTGCTTGCTCTTCATCAATTCTAGCTTTCTCTTCTTGGCCTAACTCCAAAAATTCTTCTCTGAATTCTGCTTTGATTTTATCAATCGTTAATTCTTTGTTAGAAGCTTTACTTTGCTTAAATGCATAAACGCTTTGCATCACTTTGATGCGTAATAACCTTCTGTTGAGCATGGATTTATATTTTTTCCTAAAACCTAAAGAACATTTACTATTAGTTGACGATAACATTCAATTGAAAGTTCATATCAATCAACTTTATTAAGAGAGTATGTTATATAAATTGTGTGGAAAAGGGAATAATATAGATGGGATTCTCTTTCAAACAGCAAACAAACATACTCTAAGATACTATCTAATTATGGCATTTCATACATGATAATCAGATATTTAAGTATACTTAAAGATGAGATGTTTGTTTTACAAGTTTTTGATTTTGCTTGATGAACAAAGCGTAACTTCCCCTTTAATGGTACTTGGAATGCAATAAAAAAAGGCTAGTCTTTTACGACTAGCCCTACTTGGTAGCGGGGACCAGACTCGAACTGATGACCTTCGGGTTATGAGCCCGACGAGCTACCAACTGCTCCACCCCGCACTGTTTTTCTTAAATGCTTGGCAAAAGTAGAGGTTTATTTTTTACCAACCAAATAAACTTTCAATGTTTAAAGTTAACATACTATAATGCAGACTAGTAAAATTAAAAATAAATATTTTTCACTACATTTTAACCGCTATAGAAAGTATAGAAATGGATTTCGCACCGTTTTTCATCAAAGTGTTTCCTAAAGACTCCACGGTAGCTCCAGTCGTTAACACATCATCTACAATCAAGATATTTTTATCCAGAATCATTTTTTTGTCTGGAATTGCAAAGACTTCTTCCATACTTTTCAACCTTTGTTCTCTTGTTTTCTTCGTTTGAGATGTGGTATACTTCATTCTTTTCACTGCATCTTTGCCATACTCCACACAAGTAATGCCTGATATTGATTGACACAAAACATCAACTTGATTATACCCCCTCTCCTTGTATCGTTTTGGATGTAAAGGTACCGGTATCATCAAATCAAGGTCTTCAAAAAAAGTTTTCTTATCATGATCCAAATAAAAGTCTGTGATCCATTTTCCAATATTCTGATTTCCTTTATACTTTAAATCATGAATTAAACTCTGGACTGCCGATGTATTCTCAAATACAAAAAATGAAGCTGCTTTCTTTAATGGCATTCGGAACTGAAATTTATTAGTGATATAGTTTTTATCAGAAATCCCCCAACTGAATGGGTAGCTAATAATGGTAAATTGACATTTGAAACAAAGTGTCTCCTCTCCTTCTTTTAGAAGCGAATCACAATGAACACATGTCTTCGGAAAAAGACCATAGAAAATAAAATCAAAAAGTTTAGTAATATTATGCATTGAAAAAATAATTAGTTTGAATATGTCGCTCTAAGTAGACAGAAAAAGTAACTTAATCATAAGATTACTCTATTTTTGGGATAGTAATACTACTAAATAGATTGTACTCAAAAGTACAGTAACTAATTGTGCTTACTCTTCATTTTTGTTGTGCTACTAATGTAGTGAAATATTCAAAGAGATAAATAGAATAAAGTTGGAAAACGAAGATTTAGAAAATATAAAAATTGAGTGGTCTCGATTAATCAGTGTTTTAACTGAAGTATTTGATAAACAGCCAAGTGACTTGAATAGTATCTTATTTATGATTGGTGTACAGGAATTAGGAAAAGGTCCTATTCCATTTTCTAAAGAAGAAAAACAAGACCTGATACATATTGCCACTTGTAAAGTATTAAGCTATTCTGGTTACTATGAATTAGAAGGGCTGGACAAGGAAGGTTGGCCTCATTGGAAACTTCTAAAAAAGATCCCTTCTATGGATCTATTGGCTCAAGAGCAACTCATGAGATGGCATATCTTAGAGTATTTTAAAAATGAAACGGACCTATTAGATTAGATAAATGAAACTCATATCTTATAATGTAAATGGCATTCGAGCAGCTTTAAAAAAAGAACTCGACCAATGGGTAGCCAATGTGAACCCAGACATCATCTGTCTTCAGGAAGTAAAAGCAAATCCAGAACAGGTTGATCTGACAATTTTTGAAGACTTAGGTTACAAACATGTCTACTGGCATTCGGCTGAAAAGAAAGGGTATAGTGGAGTCGCTATTTTATCAAAAATCCCTGCAAAGTCTACTAAAATAGGCATGGGAATTGATATATACGACAATGAAGGAAGAACGATACTGTGTGAGTTCGATAATTTCACTTTAATCAATACATATTTTCCCTCTGGAACGTCTGGAGACGAGAGACAAAGTTTCAAGTACAGCTTTTTAGATGATTATTATAATTATATAGAAAGTTTAAAAGCAGATTATAAAAACTTAATTGTGTGTGGTGATTTCAATATCTGTCACAAAGCAATTGATATTCATAACCCTGAAAGAAATAAAAACACATCTGGCTTTCAACCTGCAGAAAGAGCATGGGTTACGAAGTTCATTGAAGAAGGAGGTTTTGTAGATGCTTTCAGAAAATTTGATCCTAGTCCCGGTAAGTATAGTTGGTGGACCTATAGAGCAGGAGCTCGTGGAAAGAACTTAGGTTGGCGCATTGATTACTTTATGGTACAGAATGAATTTGCTAGTCAATTAACAAACGCTGTATTGCATAATGACGCTTTCCATTCTGATCACTGCCCTGTAGAAATTGATTTTTGAAATAAATTTCATAAATAATTGGTCTTTTGTAGGCAAATGATCAATTTTTTGAATATTTTTAGTCTTGTGCATATTAGATGTATCTCTTTCAAAATAAATGATTAATCCTAGTTATACACTTTGTGTAACTGTAACAAATAGAAAATTTCATTGCAGATGAAAAAGCTAATAGCTATTACATTCTCTTTATTGACTTTATTGACCTTCACAGGTTGTACTCCTGGCGATTCTGAAAACAATTCGGAAGAAAATACTTTAACCCCTGCAAAAGGAAATAAGTATTACGGAGGAGTCTTTAGAGTGAATGAATCTGAGTATATCAAAAACTTATACCCTCTTAGTATAATTGATATTTACTCTTACAGAATTGCATCTCAGATTTACGAAGGGTTATTTAAGTTTGATCAGCAAACACTCCAAGTAACTCCTAGTCTTGTAGAAAGCTATGCAAAATCAGATGATCAGCTAGTTTATACTTTTAAACTTAAAGACAATGTCTTCTTTCATGATGACAAGTGTTTTGAAGATGGAAAAGGTAAGAAACTGACAGCTCAAGATATTTTCTATAGTTTTAATCTTATCTGTACTTATAATAAGAACAATCAGTATGCTCATTTATTTACGGACATCGTTGTAGGTGCTGCAGAGTATTATAATGCTACAAAAGAAGATTTATCATTTATCAGAACACCAAAAGGTTTAGAAGGAGTATCAGGTTTTAAAGTAATTGATGAACATACGTTTGAAGTTACGTTGATTAAGCCTAACTCAATGTTCTTATATAACCTTGCTAGGCCAGGTGCTTTTATCTTCCCAAGAGAAGCTAGAGAGTTTTATGGTGATGATATGCGTACAAAATGTGTTGGTACAGGTCCTTTCCAAATTGCATCTGTAGATGAAGATATTAGTATTATTCTTTCTAAAAATGAAAACTACCACGGTACTGATGAGTATGGAAACAAGCTTCCATTCTTAAAAGCAATAGTAGTTTCATTTATCAAGGATAAGAAAATTGAATTTTTAGAGTTTAAGAAAGGTGAATTGGATATGATGTATAGAATCCCAACGGAGGATATCATTGACATTTTAACTGAATCAGATGAAAGCTCTGCAAATTACAAATACCGTTTGCAAAGAGTTCCTGAGATGTCAACTCAATTCTTAGCTTTAAACAATCAAAGTAAAATTTTCAGTGATGTCAATGTTAGAAAAGCATTTAACTTTGCTATCGATAGACAACGTATCCTAGAATACATCTTAAATGGTGAAGGATATATGGAAGGGTATAATGGTATAACTCCTCCTGTATTCAAAAACTATGATATAGGTGAAATCAGAGGTTACTCTATGAACATTGACTCTGCGAAGTATTATTTAGCAAAGGCAGGTTATCCAAACGGTAAAGGTTTTCCAAAAATCACTTTGGACTTAAATACTGAAGGGGAACAATACAGTAACGTTGCTTTAGAAGTGAAAAAACAACTGAAGGATCAACTGAATATCAATATTGAATTGAAATTCTCTCCTTTCGCTCAGATTGCAGAGAAGAGTATTATGGGTAGATATGATTTCCTACGTTTAGCATGGATTGCTGACTATCCAAGTCCAGAAAACTACTTATGGGCTTACTACTCTAAAACATTGCCTGAAAATCCAAATGAGAAATCATGGCCAAACTTAATTCGTTACAAGAATCCTAAGTTTGATGTTGAATATGAGAAAGCATTAGCAGCTACTACACAAGAAGAAGCATTGAAGCATTTTATGAAAGCTGAGCAGATTCTAATGGCAGATGCACCTTTCATTGTACTATGGTATGACGAAGGATATAGACTAATTCAACGCTCGGTACAAGATTTTCCTAATAATGCGATGCAATATCGTGATTTCAGTGCCGTTTATTTTGACAAAACTAATTAATATTAATTATATTACTATAGATTAATAATAAGACTGATTTTATTGTAAAATCAGTCTTGTTTTTTCAAAGAGTAAAGGGTTTTTGCCCTATTTATTTAAAATTAATTTATAGCCCATGTTCGAAAGTAAAATCAAAGCCTACAAACAAAAGCTGTATAGGAATGCAATTCTAAAGGGAGCAATTCTAACGTTTGCCGCTGTTCTGGGTTTGCTTTTACTTTTTAGCGTTTTAGAGTATCTCAATAATTTTGGTACCACTACAAGAACAATTCTATTTGGGTTATACATCTCTACTTTTGTTTATACCTTATTTATTTGGGTATTAAAGCCTGTAGCGAAACTGAATGGTATTAGTAATCGAATCTCTGATGAAAAAGCCGCTGAAGAGATCGGAAAGTACTTTCCAGAGATTTCTGATAAACTTCTTAATACCATCCAACTTCAATCAGAAGCAAAGAAGAATAGCCTCATTCAAGCAACTCTCGAACAAAGAGATAAGCAATTTTCTCCTATCAATTTTACATTAGCAATTTCCTACAAAGAGAATTTAAGATACTGGTATCAATACTTACTACCAGCTCTTTGTATTTTATTGGGCATATTACTGATCAAACCTCAGGTTCTTACAGAAAGTACTCCTAAAATTGTTCAGTTTGATAAAGAATTCCTACCTGTAGCTCCTTTCTCTTTTGAATTAATCTCTTCTGACTTAGATGTATTCAAGGGTGATGACTTCGAGTTAAGAGTAGAATTAAAAGGTGAAGCCATTCCTAATGATGTTTATATAGAAACAGATAAAGGTTCTCTTATCAAATTAGAGGCCTCTACTCCAGGTTTCTCATTTAATCATACTTTCAAAAAGCTACAACACCCTATCAGGTTTCGATTTAAAGCTGCAGGATACTACTCTAAGGAGTTTAAAATGAACATGCTAACAAGACCTAGTCTTTCAAAGTTTAGTGTTCAAATAGAGTATCCTAGATACACCAACAAGAATAATGAAACAATAGCCAATACAGGAAACTTATTAGTTCCTGAAGGTTCTAAGATAACTTGGCTTTTTGATACAAAAACAGCTGATTCTATTAGACTTTACTTTAAAGAATTAGTCATTAATCAGAATGCAAAGAATATTGATGACAATGTATTCAAGTTTGAATACACTTCAAGTAACTCAACGGAATACAGTGTTACTCTTTCAAATATTTATGGTACCAACAAAGACAGTATATCCTATTACCTTAATGTCATAAAGGATCAATACCCAAGTATCAGTATGCGTCAGTATCAAGATACAGTGATGTACGACTACTTGGTATTTGGTGGAAATATTGGTGATGACTACGGTATTACTCGATTAAGAACGAGATATAGAATAAAAAGAAAAGATGATAAAAAGGCTCCTAATACTTTTGAGAAAATTGATATTCCTTTTAATAGAAGAGCTATTGATCAAAGTTTCTACTATCAATTACAAACGGATCAGTTCAACTTAAAAGAAGGTGATAAGTTAGAATACTTTGTGGAAGTTTATGACAATGACGGAGTGAATGGAAACAAAAGAAGTAAAACACCTTTGTATACTTTTCAGTTACCTACGTCAGAAGAAATTGAAAAAGATCTAGAACAGACAAAAGAAGAAACGAAAGATCAACTGGAAGAAACGCTTGCTAAAGCAGATCAATTAGATCGTGATCTAAAGAAATTAGAAGAAAAGCTAAAAGGTAAAAGACAACTGACTTGGCAGGATAAAAAAGATATTCAAAAATTAATCGAGCAGAGAAAAGCTTTAGAAAAGGAAATTGAAAATCTTCAATCTCAAAGTCAGGAGTTGAAAGACAAACAGAATAAATTTTCTGATCAAGATAAAAGTACAGCTGAAAAGTCAGAACAGCTTCAGAAAATTATTAATGATATCAATGATGAAGAGACGAAGAAACTTTATGAGGAACTAAGTAAACTCATGGAGCAAAATCACATTAATCAATCTCTTCAGGAAAATTTGAAGAATATTGAAAAGCAACAGAAGAATCTTAAGCAGGAATTAGAACGTACGATAAAGCTTTTCAAAAAACTTCAAATGCAGCAAAAGGCAAATGAAGTTTCTAAGAAATTAGAGGACCTTGCCCAAGAACAACAAAAGCTTGCAAAAGAAACAAAAGATTTAGAAAGCAAAGAAGAAGAAGCCTCTTCTGAAGAACAGAAAAAAGAAAATGCAGAAGAGAAGAAAGAACTTGTTAAAAAACAGGATGAGTTGAATGAAAAGTTTGATAAAATCAAACAAGAAATGGATCAACTTCGTAAGATGGATAAAGAAGAACGAACAAATCAAGACTTCGAACAATTTACCCCTAATGAGAGATCTATTTCGAAAGAACAACAAAATGCTTCTGAACAATTAAAACAGAATCAGAAAAAGCAAGCCCATCAATCGCAGAAAAAAGCAGCCAATAAAATGCAGCAAATGGCGAAGCAGATGCAGCAAAGTATGCAGTCTGCAGAGATGGAACAGATCAGTGAAGACCATGATGCTTTAAGGCAAATCATGGAGAATTTGATCAAACTTTCCTTCGATCAGGAAAATCTGATGGAATCCTTTAAGGAGGTTAGAAGAATTGACCCTAAATTTGTGGAATTATCACAAACTCAACTTAAATTGAGAGATGATTCTAAATATATAGAAGATAGCTTAGTTGCACTATCAAAACGAGTATTCCAAATTGAATCATTCGTCACTAGAGAAGTGACAGATATGAATAAATATATGGATGAAAGTTTAGATGCCATTAAGAGACGAGTTCCAGAAGTGGCCGCAAGTAAGCAACAGTTTTCTATGACCTCAATTAACAATCTAGCTTTGTTATTGAGCGATATTTTAGATAATATGCAACAGCAAATGAGTCAGAGTATGGCAGGGCAACAGATGAATCAAAAGCAATCATCGTCCTCCCCTAGTCCAAGTCAGATGCAACAGCAATTAAACCAACAGATGGAAAACTTAAAGAAAAGTGGGAAGTCTGGGAAGGAATTATCCAAAGAACTTGCTAAACTTGCAGCACAACAGGAAATGATCCGAAATGCTTTAAAACAAAGTATGGGTAAAGGTCAGGAACAGATGCAAGGAAAGGATAAAGGTGGCAAAGATGGTGAAGGTACTGGAGAAGGAGATGCTTATAAAAAAATCCTTAAGCAAATGGAACAAACAGAAGATGACTTGGTCAACAAGCGTCTTACTGATAAGCTAGTAAAAAGACAGAAAGAAATTTTAACTAGAATGCTTGAGTCTGAAAAGGCGAAAAAAGAAAAAGGAAAAGATGAAGAAAGGAAAGGTGAAACTGCAAAACAACAAAAGCAGATTCCACCGCCAGATAGTTTTGATGAGTACTTAAAACAAAAGGAAACTCAAATTGAATTACTGAGAACAATTCCAACTTCATTAAATACCTACTATAAGCAGGAAGTGAATAAATACTTTGAAAAGATAAAAGATTGAAATGCCGAGTAGCACAATGAATAAGCCATTCAAATTAAAGATACCTTCGTTAATAGAAAACGTTCGTATCGCAGAGAGTTTTATCGACCAAGCTCGTGACGAGTTTAATTTTAATGACGACATCTATGGTAACATTATGATTGCTGTAACTGAGTCGGTCAACAATGCAATCATTCATGGTAACAGAAATGAAAAAGAAAAGAATGTACATTTAGAATTAGATGTATCTGATAAAGAAATTTCATTTACTGTAGAAGATGAAGGAAAAGGTTTTGACTATGATAGTCTCCCCGATCCTACTGCTCCTGAAAATTTAGACAAGCCAGGTGGTAGAGGCATTTTCTTAATTAAACATTTAGCTGACGAAGTAGAATTTTCTAACGAGGGGAAAGCAATTACGCTAAGATTTTATATTTAATGGATAATATTACTTTTTTCAATGAAGACATTGATTTTACAGTTCAGAATGCTGATGAAGTAAAACAGTGGATTCATGAAGTAATTACAAAGTTTAACTTTGAGTTGATTGAGGTCAACTACATCTTATGTTCTGATGAATATCTACATAAAGTAAATGTTGAGTATTTAGATCATGATACTTATACTGACATCATTACTTTTGATAATTCAGAATATGAAAATGAAATTGAGTCTGACATTTTTGTAAGTATTGATAGAATAAAAGAAAATGCTTCTTCTATTGGTACTTCAGAAACAGATGAATTACATAGAGTCTTAATACATGGAATTCTTCACCTCCTTGGTTTTAAAGATAAATCCGAAGAAGAAGCTAAAAAAATGAGAGCTTTAGAAGATGAACAATTAGGCATTAGAATTGAAAAATTGAAAGCTTAGTTTTTTACTTTTATCAAAATATTTAATGTTCCACGTGAAACACTTTGAGATTATAAGATCTGATTTGTTCCACGTGGAACTTTTTGGTTTATAAGATTTAAGATTAGATCATCAGTAGATGTGAATGTTAGTTGATGTTTCACAACTGGTATATTCAATGATAAAATAAGCTTATCTCATTGTTAGAATAAATTGAAAACAGTTCAATAAATCAATTTCAATATTGAAAATGAGAACATGTGTATGAAGAATTATTAATAAATGTATACCTAAAGAATAAATACATCTTTTCATTTATTATCTTTGCACTGCTTTACTAGTTACTACCTATCTGTTAATCAAAGTTTAACTAGTAAACAATTCAATGACTATTTCAGTTTTATAAAATTGAAAATGAAATAGTAGACTACTAAGACTCTTTAGTAGTTTCCACAAAAAGAAAAACATGTTCCACGTGGAACTTTAAAATAAGGAGAAAGAATGTATCCATCTTATGACGTTATTGTAATTGGCGGAGGACATGCTGGATGTGAGGCTGCACATGCTGCTGCAAACCTTGGATCTAAAGTATTACTGATTACAATGAATATGCAAACCATCGCTCAGATGAGCTGTAACCCAGCTATGGGTGGTGTTGCTAAAGGACAAATAGTAAGAGAGATTGATGCTCTTGGAGGAATGTCAGGTATTATCACAGATAAGTCTATGATCCAATTCAGAATGTTGAATAGATCAAAAGGACCTGCTATGTGGAGCCCAAGAGCACAGAGTGATAGAATGTTATTTGCTCAAGAGTGGAGAGATGCTTTAGAAGCTAATCACAATGTAGATATATGGCAGGAAATGGCTACCGAAATAGTAATGGAAGGTGATAAAATCACTGGAGTTAAAACTAGTTTGGGAGTTGTTTTCAATACCAAATCTGTTGTACTGACAAACGGTACTTTCTTAAATGGCTTGATTCATATCGGTGAAAAGCAATTTGGAGGTGGACGTAGTGGCGAACATGCGGCTAAAGGTTTGACAGAACAATTAGTACAATTAGGTTTTGAAGCAGGCAGAATGAAGACCGGAACTCCTCCAAGAGTTGATGGCCGTTCATTGAACTGGGAGAAAATGCAAGAGCAGGCAGGTGATGAAAACCCTGAGAAATTCTCTTTTTCTGACAGTACTTCTACACTAACAAAACAACGTAGCTGCTTCATCACTTATACTAGTAATGAAGTGCATGATATCTTGAAAACTGGCTTCGATAGATCACCAATGTTCAACGGTAGAATCCAGGGTTTAGGTCCAAGATACTGTCCTTCTATTGAAGATAAAATCAACCGCTTTGCTGAAAGAGATCGTCATCAGATCTTTGTGGAGCCAGAAGGATGGAATACTTGTGAAATGTATATCAATGGTTTTTCTACATCACTTCCTGAGGATGTACAGTACAAAGCACTTCGTAAAATTGAAGGTTTTGAAAATGCAAAGATGTTCAGACCTGGTTATGCCATTGAATATGACTTCTTCCCTCCTACCCAACTGAAGGCGACTTTGGAAACGAAGCTTGTAGAAAACCTTTATTTTGCGGGTCAGATTAATGGTACTACAGGTTATGAAGAAGCAGCTTCTCAAGGTTTAATGGCAGGTATAAATGCTCACAATAAGATCAATGAAAGAGAGCCTTTCGTATTGAAAAGATCGGAAGCTTATGTCGGTGTTCTTATTGACGACTTGATCAACAAAGGAACAGAAGAGCCATATAGAATGTTTACGTCTCGTGCGGAGTATAGAATCTTATTGAGACAAGATAATGCTGACTTAAGATTAACGCACTTAGGCCATCAATTAGGTCTTGCTTCTGATGAACGTTTTGAAGCGGTTCAGAAGAAAAAAGAGCAAATTGAAAAAGCTACTGAAGTCTTAAAAGAGACGAGTGTGAAGGTTAGTAATGCCAATCCTCATCTTGAAGAAAGAGGTTTACAAACAATGAATCATGGTTTGAAAGCTGATAAATTCTTGAAGAAAACGAAGGTAGATATGGCTCTGACCTTAGAGAGTGCTCCTACTCTAAAAGAAGCTTTTGAAGGTTTTGGAGAGAAAGCACTGGAAGAAGTTGAGATCCTTTTGAAGTATGAAACCTACATTGAGAAGGAAGAAAAGATCGCAGAGAAGTTAACTACTTTGGAGAACTATAAGATTCCTGAAGGATTTGATTACAAACAAATCAATGCGTTATCAGCTGAATCAAGAGAAAAGCTAACAAGAGTTGCTCCACTTACATTAGGACAAGCATCGAGAATTTCAGGTGTTACACCTGCTGATGTTACCATCTTAATGGTGTATTTGGATAAGCAAAAAGCTTAGTTATTTCGAGATCAAAAAAAATAATATATTTTTAGATAAAAGGCATATTTCTTTATAGAGATATGCCTTATTTTGTAAGTGCATTTTTTGTAACGAAGAATAGAGTTACAATTCTGCTTTTACTGAAAAATATGTCTTAGAAAGTCTATCATAATGAACTTAACCTTAAGAATAATAATTTCTGTATATATACTTTTTACAGTGTATGCTTGTGCTGTCATCTCCTCTCCTACCGGAGGTCCTAAAGATGAAATTCCTCCAAGGTTTGGTGCCAGTACTCCATTCAACGGACAAACAAATGTGGATACCACTAAACTAAAGATCACACTTTATTTTGATGAATATGTACAGGAAGAAAAGTTAAGACAGAACTTAATTATTACCCCATACAAACCCACTTTTCAATACAAATCTAGGTTTGCCAGAAACAAAGTTATCATCAACGTTTTAGATACTCTTGAACAGGATATGACTTATTTCTTTGACTTTGGAAATTCGATAGTCGATGTTACTGAAAAAAATCCGGCAAAGAATGTTCGTTTTTCATTTAGTACAGGAGATTATTTAGACTCGCTAGAAGTAACAGGGCAAGTAAGAGATTTACTTACAGACGAACCTATTGAAGGTGCAATTATCGCTTTGTACGATCCTTATGATTCTCTTGATGTCAACACAGATCCACCCGTTTATTTCTCAAGAACAGTTAAAGATGGTCTTTTCATTTTAGAAAGATTTAAACCCGGCTACTATAAAGTTTATTGTATTGATGATACAAATGGAGATTACAAATACACTTTAAGAGAAGAACGAGTTGGCTTCTTTAGCGATTCTATTCTCTTGGATAGAAATGTTGATGATGTACAATTATTCGTGAGAGATTATGATTTAGTACCTTTCAACTTTAAGAGTGTCAAAGTTGAAAAAAAGGAAGACCTTCTAGTGAAGTTCAATAAATTCGCTGTTGAATATGATATCGAATTCCCAGAAAAAAATTCTTACACTGATAGTATTTTTCATCAAGATCAAAAAGGAGAAATCAAACTAATCTATATCGGTGAAAGAGATATGGAAGATTCATTAAGAATGACAGGATATGCCATTGACTCTATTGATCAACGAATCGAATTTGATACAATGATTATGTTCCCTAGTAAAGCTGAAATAAAAGCGGAAGAGCGAAAAGAAAAAAATAAAAAGAACGGTGGTTTAATTGGTGGAGCTTTAAAATCAATCGGTGATGCTGTAGGTGTTACAGAAGAAGAAGAAGAGGAAATTATAAGAATTAAATTCGATAAAAAAATACCTGAAGATAGTGATCTTATTCCTGAAGACAGTGTAGAGATCGTTTTAGAATTTCCTTTACCAATGAAAGAATGGAATCTTGATAGTATGTATTATGTATATAGTGAAGACACTACAAGATTAGATAGTATTTTAATTGATAAAAACTTAGAATTTAATTTTAATCACACTGAAGTTAGTTTTCCTAAATTTTATGCAGACTCTGCCTTTAGTTTAATTTTTACAGATAATGCTTTCGTTTCCGTAAAAGCAGATTCTACACAAGCTAAAACACTTAACTTTACGATTAAAGAATTAGATAAATATGGAATTGTAGAAGGTCAAGTGGTAGGAAGTCATGAAAGTTTCTTTGTGCAGTTAGTAACATCAAAAGGAGAAGTGATCCAAGAAGTACAAAATGAAAGACTTTTTTCTTTTGAATATGTGAAGCCAGGAACTTATGGTATCAGAGTTTTAATTGATGAAAATAATGACGGTGTCTGGTTCCCTGGAGATTTTGAAAATAGAATTCCTCCAGAACCTACAGCTTTCTTCCCTAAAGAAATTAAAGTTGAAGCAAACTGGGAAATCAGAAGAGAAGATACTATCATTAATACAGACAAAATATAAAATAGAAATTCAGCATAAAGAAAGTGAGCAGAGATGTTCACTTTTTTTTTGATCAAAAATTTAATGAAAAGAAAAATCAATTCTATACTACTCTTTTTATTTTCTTATAAAATCAACTCTCCACTTTTCTTTCCTATCATTTATGAAGGATAAAATGGTAATGTGTAGTGGTTCACTAAGACGTTGCAATGCAACTTCCCTACAGCACTACATTTTATAAGATAATTATATAACCCTTGACTTTTTTGCTTCGCTTTTGTGTTAAGACAAAATGAAGAAGAAAGAAGGTTAAAAGTATATTCTATAAATACTTATTGAAAGTTGACGATAATCTAGACTGTTGGAAATAAAAAAATTCTTATGATCTATAATGATACTATCTCTTATGATTTGTACTAGTGGAGGTTTTATCATTTCAGTTTAATTATACTCCTTGACGAAAAAGTTATCCCCAATAGATGATCGCATAGAAATGAAAACTAAAAACTGTATGATAAAGTAGACCTAATCATTGAGGTATAAACTACAGTTGTGAACAATGAATAGATTCTACACAAAAATTAAATTCAAAATCATCAAAAAATAAACAAAGTCTCATATAAGTGTGAATAACATTTTATTGTTTATTATTCTTATCAATACATTTAATAATAAAAGGTTTCACTACCCTATAATTAGCCTTTACATAGTCAAAAACAGCAATTTTTAGCTAAGCCTGTATAAATCAGTAGCATAAGAAATAGAACTATAATATAATCTTAATTCTTATTTACTAACATTAAATATTGAATTTTGTGAACAACTATTGAGGTTATCAACAGACTTATAAACATATTGGTGATTTCAAGCAATATTCACCTATTTATACACAAATAATGGTATAAATTATGACATTATAAACATATTAAGTATCTGATTATCTGATATTTAATGTAATAATATTCAAAATTATAAACATATAAACAAAAACCTAATTCACAGTATGTATATGAGTTAGCATAAAATTTCAAGAATTGATAAGGAAGATAGAGGCTAAATGCATACAGAGAAGTATAGAGTTACAGGCTGTGAAATAAGAAAATGATAGTGTTGATAAATCTTCTAAATGCGCTGTTATTTTTAGGCGCAAAAATGATTGATAAATGAACAAAGTATGTATATTGATAATAAGCTTAAGAGTTATTCACTGTAATTATCCTATTTGGCTAAAAAATTGGACATTAAAGATATTTATTCATAAGTTATCCACATTATTCACACGATTTTTACACAAAATTGTGATTAGTGAGTAAAATGTTGAATAAGCGTTGATAATATCCACAGTAATTCACAAATGGCTCTTATTCACACTATTCACAAGGGTGTTCATAAAGTGATGTGATTAAAAATGGCGCTTTTAAACACACCAATTAACTGAATAACTTCTGAGTGAATAATGCTGTGAATACTGTTGAAAAGCGCTATAAATCTTTGTTTTTGAATAGTTTAGGCGGTTTATAAGGCATTAGTATTAATGTTTATAAGTAAGGAAAACCTGTTGGTATGTAGAGTTATCAACTTATAAACACCCCTAATAATAATAAAAGAGAATTTTAAATTTTTATTTTTTTATAATCTATTAAAGAGTGAAATGTTGAAAACCTTATTTGGTCAAAAAAAAACGTATCTCTATTTTTTCCTTTGTTTTATTATTTCTCAAATCAGTTGGGGACAAAGTAAAACAGAAGAGAAGTTAAACTTAGCCCAGGAATATTATAAAACGGAAGAATTCGACAAAGCCCTTGAATTGTACAGGGACTTGATTAAGAACAAAGAACTGCTGGGACAAATCCATGAAAACTATTTAGATCTACTTTTAAAAAAAGAAGAACTCAAGGAAGCTGAGAAGTATTTAAAAAAACTATCCAAGAATAATCCTGACAATTCCATGTACAATGTGGATTACGCTAGGGTAAAGTTGATAGAAAAAGATACCCTTGCAGGAAACAAGATCATGGAGACGTATATTAAACAAGTTGCCAACAATACAACAAAGCTAAGGTATGCAGCTTTGTACTGTATAGATTTGGGATTGTATAACTACGCTGAACAATGCTACAGAGTTGGTGAGAAGAACCAAGGAGAGACTTTTTACTACGAGCTGGCTGATCTTTATGCCAACTGGGGGAAGTACGAACAGATGATCGATGAGTATATGCAGCTTTTGTCAGTGAAGCCTGATCAGCTTGAATATGTTGAAATGGCCTTACAAGACCGTCTAACGACAGAAGAGAAGTTTGAGCTTATAGAACCACAGTTACTCACAATGGTGCAGAAGAACGCAAATATGACGGTATTCAACGAGCTGATCGTTTGGTATTACTTACAGCAGAAGAAGTTCTACGCTGCATTTATACAAGCTAGAGCGTTAGATAAACGTCTTCGACTAGAAGGATATAAGATTTTAGAAATTGGTCGACTGGCTAAAAACAATAAAGATTATAAAAATGCCTCTAAGATTTTCCAGTATTTGGTGGATCGCTACAAAGAGTATGCAGTATACCCAATGTCAAGAAAACTGTTGATAGAGACCAAAGAGGAGATCATTAAGAGCACCTACCCTATTGATAAAGATCAGATCAATTCATTAGTGAAAGATTATCAACAAATTATTGATGAAATTGGTGTAAACGGTCAGACAGGAGATGCTTTGAGGAATATGGCGTTGCTTCAAGCATTTTATTTGGATGAAAAAGAGAAAGCAATTGTGGAATTAAAAGAACTTATCAACAATCGATCAATTCCAAAGTCATTAGTTTCACAAGCGAAGCTAGATCTTGGGGATATCTATTTGCTTCAAGACAATCCTTGGGAAGCTTCTTTACTTTATTCACAAGTAGCCAACAGTAATCGTGAAATGACGATTGGACACATTGCAAAATTGAAAAATGCAAAGCTGCATTACTACACGGGAGATTTTCTATTGGCACAGTCACAATTAGATATTTTGAAATTAGCCACTTCTAGAACGATTAGTAATGATGCTATGGCACTATCTATGTTGATAAGTGACAATTTAAACCTCGATACCACTTCTCTAGCTATGGAACAGTATGCAGCGATTGATTTGTTGGTATTTCAAGGAAAATATCTGGAAGCCATAGAGAGTTACGAACAAATGTTAGTAAAATTCAAAGGACACCGTTTATCTGATGAAATTCTTTGGGAAAAAGCACATTTGTTAATAAAATTGGGGAATTATGAACAAGCCACTGAACCTTTAAAAGAAATAGTCGAGTTTTATGGCTATGATATTCTCGCTGATGATGCACATTATCTCTTGGGAATTATTTATCAAGATCATCTCAATGATAAAGAATCAGCCATGAACTACTTCAAGGATATTCTGATTAAGTTTAAAGGTTCAAGCTATGAAGTTGATGCTCGTAAACGATTTAGAGCATTGAGAGGTGATAACGTGAATAAATCATAGATTAAAGCACATTCTCATTTCATTTTGTTGATAAATTCTTTTTTTAGATCGTTTTTATTCGATTGTTGTCAACAAGAGGTTTATAATTTCTTCAAATAATTAAAAAATCAAGAATTTATTCAGAATGATGTGAGTAAGTAATTGAAAATCGATGTTTATAAGGTCATTTTCACAATTCACATTATAAAATATACAGAATAAGCATTTTATTCCCTAAAAAGAGAAAGTTATCCACACTGGTGAAGGTGTTTTGTGAATAACTTTCTCTTTTTTGTGGATAAATATTCAATTTTATAGCTTAAAAATTAAATGATATCAACAAAAAAAGGGATACTCAATGAAGAATATCCCTTTTTATATCTTGAAATTATATAATTATGTGATTAACTCTTTTGAACCACGAAAATCATACGGTCAGAAGTCTCTTTATCGAAAGAATTTAGCTTATAATCCCCAAAAATGTTGATAACTTTTAGTTTTACCTTTTCAAATAGGCCCAAAAAGTCTGATTTTCTTAAAGCCTCCACTCTTTCTGTGAATATGTAATGCTTTCCTTTATCTGTAAACTCAATTTGTTTCATCACATGACGATTATTGAGAAACTTATGCACATTAAAAGAAAGTTCTGGACGCTCAATCACTGTTTTTTCTGGAAGGTTACTGATTACTTTATAAGTATTAAAATAATCAAGTACTAAAACGCCTCCTTCTTTTAAGCTATGGGCAATCATCTGTAAAGCAGAAAGGTCTTCCTCTTCTGTTTCGAAATAGCCAAAACTTGTGAATAAGTTAAGAACAAAGTTATATTCCTGTTCTTTATAGAGTTCACGCATGTCATGCACATTAAACTTCAATCTGTCATTTTCAAATTGACGTGCATGTTGAATACTTTCTGTAGAAAGATCAATTCCTTCCACATCGAAGCCTTGTTTGTTTAGAAAAATGGAATGTCTGCCTTTTCCACAAGCTAGATCAAGTACTTTGTCGTTTTTGGAGATTCCCAAATGATCAGACAGTGCACACATAAACTGTTCTGCTTCATTAAAATCTCTATTCTGATATAGAATGTGATAATAAGGTGTATTAAACCATTGATCAAACCATTCTTCTCCCTTTTGCATTTTATTCACTAGTTTTTATTTTTCTATAGTAAACAACTATTACCTTTGTGCTGTTTTGAGAAAATTATACCCGAAAGTATAATTTTCATTTTTAGGGATCAAACCAATTTTGATTACTGTTCATAAGTTTTTGAAAATTCCACCTTTTTTATTGAAAATTCATGATTTTCGTTGAGTTATCAACAATCTGAAGTATAAAGTGTGAATAACTTCAATTTCCGATACTGAAATCATCTGTAAATCAGTATTAATAGGAGATGATTTAGAAGTGCAAAATGTTTATCTTTGCATCGACTTGAGTAATAAGAATTGAGTGCCTAGTCATTTTAAAAGCATAGAAATTTAAAGACAATCCATGTCAAAGCATTACAATAGATACACTGTAACAGCGGCATTGCCGTATGCAAACGGGCCTTTACACATTGGACATATCGCGGGTGCATATTTGCCTGCTGATATTTATGTAAGATCATTACGTCAGAAGGGAAAAGATGTAGCGTTTATTTGTGGTAGTGATGAACACGGTGCTGCGATTACTATTCGTGCACAAAAAGAGGGAATTACGCCTCAGGACATCATTGATAAATACAATAAACAAATTGGTGATACATTTAAGAAGTTCGGAATTGCTTTTGATTTGTTCCACAGAACTTCAGCTCCTGTTCACCATGAAACGGCTCAAGATTTCTTTAAGACATTAAATGAGAATGGAGAGTTTGAATTGAGAGAGTCTTCTCAGTACTATGATGAGGAAGCGAAACAATTCTTAGCCGACAGATATATTATTGGTACTTGTCCTAAGTGTGGTCATGATGCAGCTTACGGTGATCAATGTGAAAAATGTGGATCTTCTTTAAGCCCTACTGATTTGATCGACCCTAAATCTCAGATTACAGGGAACACTCCAGTTTTAAAAACGACTCGTCACTGGTACTTGCCAATGAACAAGCACGAGGATTGGTTACGTGAGTGGATCAACGAAGGTACTTTAGAAGGTAGAGAACATCATACGCCTTCGGAGTGGAAAAACTCTGTTTTAGGTCAGTGTAGATCATGGTTGGATCAAGGTTTACAACCTAGAGCTATGACTAGGGATCTAGACTGGGGAGTGAAGGTACCAGTAGAAGGTGCAGACGGAAAAGTTTTATATGTGTGGTTGGATGCTCCTATTGGATATATTTCAGCAACAAAAGATTGGGCGGCTTCTCAAGGTAAAAACTGGGAGGACTATTGGAAGAAAGCAGATACGAAATTAGTTCACTTTATTGGTAAGGATAATATCGTATTCCACTGTTTGATTTTCCCTATCTTATTGAAATCACATGGTGAATTCATTTTACCGGACAACGTTCCTGCCAATGAATTCTTAAACCTTGAAGGTGCGAAGTTATCAACATCTCGTAATTGGGCTGTTTGGTTACATGAGTATTTAGAGGATCTTCCTAACCGTGAGGATGAGTTACGTTATGTATTGACATCAATTGCTCCTGAAAATAAAGATTCTGAGTTTACTTGGAAAGATTACCAAGAGCGTGTGAATAACGAGCTAGTTGCCATTTTAGGTAACTTTATCAACAGAGCGGTTGTACTTACTCACAAATACTTTAAAGGAGAAGTACCTGTAGCAGGTGAATTTACTCCAATGGAAGAAGGTATTGTGAAGGAGATGAAAGCTATTCCTCTTCGTGTTGAAAAATTAATCGAGCAATATAAATTCAAAGAAGCTTTAATCGAAGCGATGAAATTGGCTCGTTTAGGTAATAAATATTTGGCAGATACAGAACCTTGGAAATTGTTTAAGCAAGATCCAGAGTTAGTGAAGACGATTTTGAATATGTCTTTACAGATTGCTGCCAATTTAGCCATCACTATTGATCCATTCTTACCAAATACGGCGAAGAAAATCCAAAATATGTTGGGTATGGAATCATTAGATTGGAATCAAGTTGGAAATCCTGAGTTGATTACGGCTTATGATCGTTTGGCTCCAGCTGAGTTATTATTTAGCAAAGTGGAAGACAAAGTGATCGAGGCTCAAATTGAAAAATTAGAGAAAACTAAAATCTCTCAGACTCCAGTAGAACCTCAAAAAGACGAAACTACTTTTGACGATTTCCAGAAAATGGATATTCGTGTAGGTACTATCGTTGAAGCAGAGAAAATGAAGAAAGCGAAAAAGCTTTTGAAATTGACTGTCGATACGGGTATTGATAAAAGAACTGTAGTAAGTGGTATCGCAGAGTTTTTTGCTCCAGAGGATATCATCGGAAAGCAGGTTTCTATTTTGGTGAATTTAGCTCCAAGAAAGATCAGAGGTATTGAATCTCAAGGTATGATCTTGATGGCTGAAGACAAAGACGGAACATTATCGTTTGTATCTCCAACTTCGCAGATTGCGGAAGGAGGTATTATTCGTTAATTATAAATACAAATAAAGCCCACGATTTCACCTAGTCGTGGGCTTTCTCACTATTAACTACTAAACTTATGAGCAAAGGATTCGGAAACATCGTCAATATCATTTTTGCCATTACTTCAGTTTCATTATTTATTCTTGCCTATTATGCCTATGATAGAGGTGAAGAATATATGGAAAACCTTCAATTGGCAGGTTTGACAACACTACTTTTAGTATTAAGAGTATTTATGTCAAAGCAGGCTGCAAAAAGAGACCGTAATAGAAGAAACGGCAAATTTGGAAAATAAGTATTATGTATTCAGTTCGTGAAATTTATACTTTAAGAGAAGAGGGAAAATATCAAGAAGCCTTTATCACTGCTAGAGGTCTTTTGGAATTATCTCCAAATGATGAAGAGATTCATGCCGCTATGGCTTGGGTACTTTATGATATGCTTAAGGTGGCTCAACAGGAGAATGAACACGAACAGTTTTTAGAACTTTATTCCGCTTTTGTCGAATACATTCCAACGGAAGCTGATCGATTACAATACTGTGCTTGCTTGTCATTTTATGATGAGCTAAGATCATTACTGGAGCAAGAAAAATATGAATTGGCAGATCAGCTTTTACTTTTATTGGCTCCCCTCTCCTTTCATCCACAAAAAGAAAAGCCAAAACCTTTTTATCAGCTACTGGAATTGGTGATGCACTTCAATCAATACTTACCTAATTTTCTAGCTTTTATTCGTAGTTGGAGGTTATCCAATCTACAACCTCAGCATTATCAAACCAATGGGCAAAATATGTCCATTGCAGAAAGAGTACATTGGTTGGTAGGTCAACATCTTTATGAAAGAAACAGAGGCGATCATGATCTCATTGCAGCTTATGTGAAGCAGTTAGATTTGCTTTTGGAAAGACGCCCTCAGTTTCATCATATCAAAAAAATCAGAGAAAAACTTATTAATAATTGATTTGGGTAACATTGTAAATAATGGTTACATAATATCTATTAACTTTAAAAAGTAACATTGTTTCTTATTTGTCGTATATTTGTATCATACAAACGGAAATAAAGATAGTAGTAGTTATAAAATTCTTTACCCACGTTATTTCATAATTACTTGAGGCAAGTTTGATGCAGCAAAATAAATGACGAATAACAATCAGCTATAACACACCTTGCAAACTATTAGTTGATTTGGCTCTTACAAAAAGTACTCTTTGTAAGAGCCTTTTTTTATTATAATACAAAGAAAATTATGCATTAAAATTAGATTAGATAATGGAAGTCAAGAAGTTAAGTTGTGAATGATCATCTATTTTGTAATTCGAAACACCTATCTTAAAACAAACTAATCTTAATAAAACTAATGCTACTTTACTCAAGCAACTATTTAGAAATCTATTATGAACCTCAATACGAAAGATGCATTTTGAATTGGATTGATTCGCCGCCTACTGTTGAGCTTTTTAAAAAAGATATTACAGAATATACAGAAATAGCCTTGACATTTAAAAGCAAACAAGCCCTTTGGTTACAGCAGAAACTCACTATTCATATGGATAGTGAATTGATAGAATGGTTAGAAGAAAATATGAATAAGCCAATCATCAATACTATTCTTGCTGATAACTTTTATCCCTTGGATTGTAATCAAAATTATCCCGTTGCACTTGTATTAGGACAAAAAGAATATAACCTACTTCTGCTTTACAGTTTGACCGATGGTAAAACAGATAAATCATTGATGATTGAAAAGATGCCACGATTTTTTTGTGATGAAAAAGAAGCAAGAAATTGGTTGGATCAGTGGAGATCCTTTAAAGAGATTGAGCCTGCAAAGAGTGTTGCCCAAAAAGAGCAATTGCAATCTCATAAAGAAATGAAGACACTGACCAAGAGAGAAAAGGAAATTATTGAATTTAAATACCAAGGTAAAACGCCTAAGGAAATTGCTGAACTAATGAATATTTCTATTAATACAGTAAGGACGCATTGGAAAAATATTAAGAAAAAAGTTAATATTAAGTCGACAATAGATTTTACCATAAGCTAACAATCTACCCAATGTTGGGTATTTATTCTTTTTGACGATTTGATCAATTTTGTTTTCATAATCATTAAAGCAAGTAATTATGAGAGACTATAAAATACCCTATGTTCTTTACCTAATAGTAATCATTCTGTTTGGGGCATGTGAAGACAAAGAAGATTCTTTAGAAGAAGAGAAAAATGAAAAAATGGCATCATTCAACGGTGAATATCATGGTTATATTTATGACAGTGATAATCAATTGATGACAGATTGGTTTATTAAAATTGAAGATGGAATCTTGTTTGGTAAATTTGATTTAGGCGATCAATATCAACAATATGAAGGAGGGATTGATGAAAATGGAGTTATTAATGCTATTTCTGAATTTGATGATTCCAATATGCGACAATTGAAAATGTTGACTATTACAATAAAAGCATCAGTTTCATTAGAAAATGGTACGATGTCAGGTACTTGGTCAAATCAAAATGGACATACTGGAAGTTTAGAAGGTTTAAAATTTGAAGATAGAATAGATTTGTTTGATGGAGAATATTATGGAAATTCTTATACATCTTCTGAAGAAGTAATTACAGATTGGTATTTCAAAATCGAGAAAGGTGTAATGTATGGAAAGTATTCGTCAGCTAAAGATTATGAACGTTTTGATGCAAAAATTAATGAGAACGGTACTTTTACCTCAACATCAATTTATATTAGTGGTGGAAACGAGATGCAAATCAACTCTTCAGGGACAATTTATTTAGATAATGGTTCCATACTTGGAACTTGGTCAAACGGGCAGGGTGATGAAGGAACTTTTGAAGGCTCCAAAATTTAATTTTATCACACCACATTATTAGAAAGGAACTTAAAAATATGCCCAATTGATATTAAAAATGGACACCTCTTATAATAGAGGATGTCCATTTTTTTATCTGATGGTCAGTTTCCCATTTTTGTAACATGAGCTGAAATGGTTACATAATATCTATTAACTTTAAAAAAGTAACACCGTTTCTTTATTGTCGTATATTTGTATTGTATCTTGAAAATCAATCAACTAAAAATAGAACGAAAATGAAAAATCTTTTATTATCTATTGTATTAATCACTATCTCATTTGTTTCCTTCTCTGAAGAAACAGAGCCAAAAAACATCAATCTTTTTGATGGAAGAGTAGAGGCATATTTAGATAAAATGGGCCTTCTTTCAAGAATTGATCCTGACTTATCTTTTAGAGATCAATATCAAAATAAAACAAGATATGTTTTAGTACAGTATTGTGGAGCTGTAGCTGTATTTGACCTGTATAATTCTGGTTCGGTCAACTTTATTCATAAAAATGACTGCCTTTCGACAGATGATCAAGCAAAAATCTGGTTGAATGAAATCAATAAAGAGTCTAAAGGCACTATTGCCAGAGCAAAATTTTTGAGATAAAAATTTTACATAAAAAAGTAACATTGTTTTCAGTAACTCAGCAGATTTTAGTTTTGAGCTGACTCAATTAGATTTCTAATAAAATAATATCAACTCCACTTCTTTACCTCTACTTTAGTATGTAGGTTACCCTGGTGTCTCTTATTGAGCACTAGGGTATTTTTTTGTATTAACCTATATCATCAATATTTATTAGTGTATTTTTTACTTTTGAAAAACGACAATTTTATGACTAAATCTTTATGGAACCTATTTTAACAAACCAACCTTCCTCCAAAGCTTCTACATCAAGGATTGATGTAATTGATGTCTTGAGAGGATATGCTGTAGCGGCAATTATGTTAATTCACAACATTGAACATTTCAACTATTACCATTATCCTGATAAAGCATTAAATCCAGATTGGTTGAATACACTTAATACGGGAGTATTTGATCTTACTTTTTTTCTTTTTGGAGGGAAGACGTATTCAATCTTTGCCATTTTGTTTGGGTTCACTTTTTATTTGATGAATAACAAACAGACGAAAGCGGGAAAAGACTTTGGACCTCGATACTTATGGCGTCTCTTTACTCTTACCTTTTTTGCATTGATTAATGCCACTTTCTTTCCTGGAGAAGTATTAATGCTTTATGCTTTGACGGGTGTCATTTTATTCTTTGTCAGAAAATGGAGTAATAAAGCATTACTTTTTGGAGCTTTCTTTTTCTTACTACAACCCACTGATTTATTACATTACGTCTACTCTATTTTTAACCCTGAATATACGCCTGCAGTGAGAATGTTTGCTGCACCATGGAAGGCGTCAATGGACATTATTAAAGAAGGAAACTTCTTAGAAACATTGTGGGGAAATATTACTTATGGACAACAGTTTTCATTACTCTGGGCTATAGAATGTGGAAGGGCCATTCAAACCATGGGCTTATTTATATTTGGTTTCTGGTTAGGAAAAGTAGGAGCATTTAAACCTAAGCATTACAATAAATGGAAAAATGTATTGGCTGTTTCATTTGCAGTAATGATTCCATTGTATTTCCTCAAAGTGCACTTTATGGGAGGAGATCAAACTGAAATCATCAAAAGAACAATAGGAACTGCTTTTGATATGTGGTGGAAGTTTAGTTTTACACTAATATGGATCTCTTTCATTATTCTAATTTATAAATCAGATACAGTAAAAAGACTTTGTAGACCTTTACAAACCTATGGCAAGATGAGTATGACAAACTATATCGTACAGTCAATTATTGGTGGTATTTTATATTTTGGGTACGGATTTCATTTGGCAGATACATGCGGAGTGGCTTTTAGTTTGTTAATTGGTTTTATTTTTCTGATTGCTCAAATAAAAATGTGTCAACTTTGGTTGAAGCATTACAAACAAGGTCCTTTTGAAATGCTATGGCATAAGTTGACCTGGCTGAAATAATGAATTAAAACGCTATATTATCTTGGATGATGTAGCGTTTTACTTTCTAAGTACGTCGTAAACTTAGTTTCGAATAGGTAATAAAAAAGCTACCATAAAATGAATTATGATAGCTCTTTGAAATACTTTTTAAAATAACTCTAACGGAGTTATTTATCGACTTATTCTCAATAAAGAATTAGTTACAGTAAAGTGCTGTTTGAATATCTTTAGTAAGTAATACTAAGTCGATGTCTGCTTCAGTAAGTGTACCATTAGAATTTTCAGCGATACAGCTTTTGTTTTCTTCCAAGAAAGTAAAGTACTCAGTGGATACTGCACACAAGTCAGCACTTTGATCACTAAGCTTTGTGATATACTCAGTGTAAGTAGTAAAGCAGTTTGCTTCTGGAGTAACATCATCTTCATCGAAACACCCTGTTAAGGCAAAAAGTGATACAAATAACAAGGTAGTAGATAAAAGAAAGTTTTTCATCGTTCTAAAAAATAAAAAATATTAAAAAATTAGTTTGCATTACGAATTTAATATTACGTATTTTTTATCTTATTAACAATAAAGTGTTAAAATATAGAATTAGTCTAATTAAAAGTACTTAATCATAAGATCAGTAAGTTTCTTTGCTAAATTGCCATAAGGAGGGTAAATCGTTTTAATAGTTGTCATCCCTATTCTATTTTTTAATACAGCACGCTGATTCGAGAACCCATCAAAACCAAACTTTCCATGTGACTTTCCAATTCCACTGTTGTTGACCCCACCAAAAGGTAATTCTGGATTGTTGATGTGAAGAATTGTTTCATTGATACAAGTTCCCCCTGCCGTAGTGTTGTTTAGTACTTTTCTGATAAGCTTTTTATTCTTACCAAAAATATAGAGTGCTAATGGTTTTTCTTTTTCTTCAATGATATTGAAAGCGTCTTCCAATTGTTCATACTCCATTACAGGTAGTATTGGTCCAAAGATTTCCTCCTGCATAATTTTCATATCATTGGAGACATTGGTAACAATCGTTGGAGGAATAAATTTAGTGTTCTCATCCATTTCACCATTCATTATGATAGTGGCTCCTTTGTCAGCAGCATCTTCAATAATACTCTTTAGTCGGTTAAAATGATTGTGATTGATAATTCTACAAAAGTCTTCTGAGACACTTACCACTTCACCATTTGGAGAGTAAAACTCATTGATGGTGTTGGACATTTGTTCTATAAATTCTTCTTTTCTTGATTTTGGGATTAATACGTAATCTGGTGCAATACAGGTCTGACCTGCATTTATAAATTTACCCCAAGTCATTTTATCAGTGGTATCTTTAAGATCCGCATCTTCACAAATTACAGCGGGCGACTTCCCTCCTAATTCTAATGTTACCGAAGTAAGATGTTCAACAGCAGCACGCATCACAATTTTACCTACTTGCGGGCTTCCTGTAAAGAAAATATGATTGAATTTTAATTTTAATAAAGCGGTAGAAACATCTACACCTCCCTGCACTACTTTTACCTCATCAGAAGGGAAAAGATCATCCATCATCGTTTGGATAAAGGTGGCAGTATGATTCGAAATCTCACTTGGTTTTATCATTACTGTGTTTCCTGCTGCAATAGCATAAACCAGAGGTGTGATCGCCAAGTAAAAAGGATAATTCCAAGGGGCTATAATCAAACAAACTCCTTTAGGTTCAGGAAGAATGTAAGAAGACGTTCCTAACATATTCAAAGGACTGCCTACTTTACGTGGCTTCATCCATTTCCTTAAATTTCTCTTTGCATGACGTAATAGACCTAACGTACTCAATATTTCGGTGGTATCAGCCTCCGTTGGACTTTTTCGGAAGTCATTATAAACAGCTTTTTGAATATCTTCTCGGTACTTAAGGATATATTGTTCAATTTTTTCAAGCTTTTGTATACGTTCTTTAGCGTTAGTATCCTTTATATTTTTAGCGTTATTTCTAAGTTGAATGAATATATCTTCAATTTTTAATTCCGAAGGAGAAAGGTCTATTATAGTGTCCATGATAAAGGTGTGATAAGGTTTTGATTAAAAATAATAGCGAAACACTATTTTTAAATGTGAGAATTACGTTAATTACACTAATATCTTTATAACATGCAAATTAAATTAAGTGTTTGGATAAAGTATAATTCTTTGTTAAAAACTTAATTTTCATGTACTAACCAAATCATAAACACAATAAACTATGGCTATTGATCTTACTAATGATCCTTCGGTACAATCCTGGGTGAATGTTCCCGATAACTCTTCATTTCCGATTCAAAATTTACCTTTTGGAATCTTCAGTACTTCATCAAGAGATCGTAGAGCTGGAATTGCAATTGGAAATCAAATTTTGGATTTGGTGGAAGTAGCCAAGCTAGGGCATTTTTCTTTTATAAAGGAAGCAGAAGTGCTTTTCTCTCATGAAGTTTTAAATCCTTATATAAGTCTAGGAAAAGAGGTACATAAAAAAGTACGTTCTATTGTTTTTGAACTCTTAAAGGAAGGAAATACCTCTTTAGAAGGGAAAAATGTATTAGTGGCTCAAAACGAAGCTTCATTGCACTTGCCTGTTCAAATTGGTGATTACACTGACTTCTATTCTTCAGAAGAGCATGCAGTGAATGTAGGTACGATGTTCCGTGGAAAAGACAATGCATTAATGCCCAACTGGAAACACCTTCCGGTAGGTTATCACGGACGTTCTTCTTCTATAGTAGTTTCTGGAACACCCATCATCAGACCTAATGGACAGAAAATGCCTCCGGGAGCTGAAACTCCTGTTTTTGGAAAATCTAACCGAATGGATATTGAATTGGAAATGGGTTTTGTGGTAGGAAAATCAACTGCATTAGGAGAAAGTGTACCTGTAGACAAAGCAGAAGAGTATATTTTTGGCTTGATGCTTTTTAATGATTGGTCAGCTCGTGACATTCAAAAATGGGAATATGTTCCATTAGGTCCTTTCTTGGGAAAAAACTTTGGATCAACTGTTTCACCATGGATTGTGACATTGGATGCTCTAGAGCCTTTCCGTACCAAAGGACCGGATCAGTCTCCTATGCCATTACCTTATCTTCAATCGGATAAACCTTCTACTTTTGATATTCAATTGGAAGTACATCTGAAAACAGAAAGTGGAAATGAAGCTAAAATTGCTACTTCCAATTTCAAGTATTTGTATTGGAGTATGGCACAACAACTGGCCCATCAGACGGTCAATGGTTGTAATTTGAATGTAGGTGATCTATGTGCTTCAGGTACCATTTCTGGTCCTACCAAAGATTCTTTCGGCTCATTATTGGAGCTCACTTGGAATGGAAAAGAACCCCTTCAAATTGGTGAAGAAACACGTACTTTCCTCGAAGACAATGATACCATTACCTTAAAAGGTTTTTGTGATAATGGTGAATTGAGAATTGGTTTCGGTGAAGCAGTAGGAAAAATCTTGAAATAATAATTGAAGTGATGGAGAGTCAAAATGAAGTTTTTGGCTCTTCATTATTTTATCAAATGCATTAGATATTGTACTTTGCGAAAAAGTCAAATTAGTCAAATATGCTAAACAAACTAACCTTACTTCTTCTTTTTACTTTCATCTCATCACTAAGTAGAGCCTCTTCTTCAGATACCTTACAAGTGAAAGAAAATACATCTCAATTGCAAGAGGTGATTCAAAAATTAGGCGCTGAAAGTTTACAAGATTCTATTCATTTAATACAAGTTAACGATAAAAAATATACAGTAATTGAAGGTGATACCTCTTTTCAGGTTTTTCGTTTTGAGATGTATGAAATACTGAGTGTAGTGGTCATTGCCATTGCCTCAATAAGCATTGTTATTTATCTCCTTCTTTTTTGGAAAAAGAAACAAGAACAGCATCAATCTAAAATTGAACTTTTATCAGAAAGAGAGCTCTTGGTTGCTCAATTGATTCAATCAGGAAAAATGAATAAAGAGATTGCTGACGAGCTTAATATTTCCATCAGTACAGTAAAAACACATATCAATAATCTGTATAAAAAATTAGAATTAACCGACCGGACTCAACTCAAAAAGCTTGATTTAAATACTCTCAGAGGGGTATGAGTCTAAAATCCACCCCATTCTCCACCCCTTTTCAACCTTACATTTCATAGAGAAACATTCTTTGTCTTCTACTTTTGATTCATCATATCAAAAACAAAAAAACAGATGAAGAATGTATTAAAACTCTTATGGATTTCTCTTTTATTAGAAAGTGTAACAGTTCAAGTTTATGCTCAAGAACAAGAGAAATGTAAACTATTTTCGGAGCAGTTAGCGACCGCTATTAATCAAAAAAATGTAGAAAATTTGACTGAATGGTTGTCGGATGATTTTACTATTTTAAATCAAAAAGGAGTGATTGCCCAGAAAGTATTGGATATGTTGATTACGCAAAGTATCAATGATACCGTTTTGAACTATTCAGAAAAGGACGCTCAAAAAAATGGAAACACTTTGACCTTGAAATATGACTTTGAATACGAACAGAAAGGAAATCAAGAAATAACCATTGTGTTTGATGTATCCAATAAGGTGAGTAGTTTATCACTGATCAAGGCCGAAGTGAAAGTGATGATGGCCGAAGATAAAATGCAGGTGAAAAATAATTCATCAGAAAGTTATCAACAAATTCCTTTTGAGCTTAAGAGTAATCTGATCATAGTAGATGCTGTTGTGAATAATGAAAAGCAACAGTTTATTTTTGACAGTGGTTCTTCAAGGACAATATTAAACGCAGCCTATCAAAACAGTAAAGTCAATTCTGTTTCCAGTGCAAAAGGCATCAATTCTAATATCAACAATCAAGACATTATTGAGATACCAAAAATTGAATTTGGAAAATTATTGGTTGAAAATGAAAGAGTGTTAGTCTCGGATCTTTCTCATTTGGAAAAAGAAACAAATACTAAAATCTATGGTATCATAGGTACTGATTTCGTCAATCAGTTGGATGTGATGTATGATTATGCTCAAAAGCAATTGATATTAATAGCTCCAGACCAATTTGAGACTCTTCAAACTACTCACTTATCTGAAACGGAATTTCAAACTTTTCCTATGACCACTTTACTGGGGCATTTACCAATTGTGACCTTATCCATCAATGGACAAAAATATAATGTTGCCATAGATAGTGGTGCAGGTGCCAATGCGTTTTCGACTTCTCTCTATGAAGAATTGAAACCAGTTTTGAAGGGTGTCAAAACAACAGAATTGCAAGGTCTATCAGGAAAGGTAAAAGAGGTACAGAAGGGTAAAATGAAAAAGTGTATGCTTGGTGATGTCATGTATAAATCCATCCCCACTGTTTTCACAGATCTTGGACATTTAGATGCTTTTAAAGAAGTCAATATAAGCGGTATTATCGGTTATGAAATTTTATCTAAACAGAAGTTCATTATTTCTTACCAGCGAAAAGAGATTCTTATAGAACAGCAAAATCTATAATAGATGTTCTTTCTAAAACAAAATGTGACAGTAGCACTGAAGGTACCATTATTTTCAGTGCTCGTTTTTCATTCATAAAAAATCAAACTAACTTGAACATGATAAAACAAACATAACTCTTTAGTCATTTTTTATTTTACTATGTTATGATACGTAGTTATTGGATTTTACTACTGCAGACACTCTTAATCAGTACCTCTTTATTTGCTTTTGAAGTGAAGGTAAGTCAATCAGAATTCTGTATTGATAATAGGCCTAACACTTTGATCTTTACAATTACACACGAAAGTGAGGAGGAATTTCAAATGATATCTGGAATAGAAGAATTAGGTGTATTGACAAATACAATTGAGTCTTCTGAAACGGAAACTATCTTGGTGGTAGCCATCGATAATAATGTAATCACAGCTGATTTACATCAAGCAAAAATTGAAATACTTAATACTGTTACTTCTGATATAGCATCAGAAATTGTGGTAATTGATGTCTTTGGTAAAGTTCAACGTTCTGTCAACTTTAATCGTTTTTCAGATTTAGTCTACTATTGTGATTATGCTTCTATCAATTTTACTACTGAGGGAGATACGTTGACAGACGAATTAGTATTGGTGTATATCAATGATCGTTTTTACAAAGAACAGAAACTTACTGTTGAGGGAAAAGTAGGAAAACTAGAAGACTTGAGAATCGAAAGGCCTATGGAAGACTCTTTGCAGGTTGAGATTTTTTTGGAATCATCAAGAGATAATCAATGCTTGAATAGAGTACAAATCCAAGAAGAAGGTTTAGAGTATATTGCTCCAATTTCGCAAGGTATTATTGATGATAATTATACAGTTTCGAATGCAGCGTATGGTGTCACTACATTTTCATCCCATTCACTCAATAGTGATAGACAGCGATGGGAAGTGTATGAAGATGGGAATTTAATTAGTATCAATATGCTTTTTGACAATGAGGATTTTGTCTATGTTTTTCCCACTTCAAATTTTGAGAAAAATGCTGAAGCACCTTTTAAGCAATATGATATTATCCTTATTGCCACTGATGCATCAGGTGCGGGTGGTTGTCTTGATGGTCTTAATAGAGACACTTTAAAAAACGTTGAGATTCCTTATTTCCCTAGAGTAAAAGTACCGACGGCCGTTTCCAAAAGAAGTAGTTTTAATGAGGATGGTAGCTATCGCTTATTAATTAGAAGTCAAGTGGAAATTACATCTTTTAAAATTGAGATTTTTGATACCTCTAATTTCTTAGTGTTTGAATCAGAGGATTTCAATTTTATTTTCGGTGATGATGAAGCTTTCACCTCTTCCCTTTACAACGCAAAAATATTGATCCATTACTCCGATGGTTTAACTGAGCGTTTAAATACTTCTTTTATTGTCACTCCTTAAATCATCAAAACCATGCTACGTCAACTACTCTTTCTTGCTCTTTGTGGTCTATCGATCCATAGTTTTGCTCAAGACTTAATTACAGCCAATCCACTTTGGCTTCCCTCTTCTCACAACCCTGCCTTGGCGGGTTCTACAGTAAATAAAAATAATGTGGGATTTAGATATGCTTCTCAACAAGGAGGCATGGAATACATCAGTGTAGGTGGAAGTTTGGGGATGTATCGAAAGTCTAAAATGAGAAATGGTTTCGGAATTGGAGCATTATTTCAACAAGTCCATATTCCGATTAAAGATGGAGATAAAGAGATCACTAACTTGAATATGCAAACCTTTAGCGTACCACTTTCGATGACGTATAGAGATAGAGACAAAACATTTAGTTTTGGTATATCAGTAGGTGCATTGGTTTATTCTTTTGGAGAAAGTCCTGGTTTGTATTACAGTCAGCTAGACCCGGATTCTGATTTTATTGGAGGTACTCCTTCCTATTCATTGTCCAAACGTCAAGAAGGATCTATAGATATTGGTGGTGGAATAAGTTTTTATACGCATGAAAATCTATTCTTAAGTTTCTCCGCTAAACATCTTCAAAGTGTAATGGGAACGAATGGAGATCAAGTCAGTTTATTCCAAGATCTGAAACCACGCTTTGAATTGATGGGAAGGTATATCTTTTTCAACCCAATGAATTATACAGGTATTGAAACCACTTTCGGTTATTTCAACCAAGGTGAAAACAACGAACTATATCTATCAGCAGAAGCAAGAGTATCGGTCATTAAAGTCGGCGGAGGCTGGATTCCATCCATCAATAACTTTTCTAATTCCTCTACGGTATTTATAACTTCCTCTGTGAAAATTCCTTTCGGAGAAAAAGCCAACTATTCTAAAATAGGACGAATTAATAAAGAAAGTGATCATATAGAACTCAGAGTTTCTTACTATCCAGAAATCTCAAGTACAGCCTTTTTACAGCCCTCTATTGAATTCACTTTATCGGCAGGGTTTTCTAATGACAAATATAAGGATCAAATGAAGCGTTTGAGTACGTTGCCGGTGTTGTAATTTCTTTTGAGAAAAGTACTTATTTTTAAGGAAGTTACACTGGCATCAAAAGTAAAATGGAAGAACAGCTAAACTATTGTTATCAGCAAAAGTCTGATCTAAACTCTGAAACTATATTTTTATCACAATTTAGTGAAATTCATAAAGGAACTTCATCTTGTCTTTTTTGGGGTAAATTAAAATATCCTTATTATCTATCTAGGTGCTTGATTACGCTTTCAAATGTGGTAAAGTCAAGTTTTAATCTATCACCTTTTCAAATAGCATTATTAAAGGACCCAATTGTTACTGTAGGAAATCAACAAATTCGCTTTGAAGGTTTCTCACATTGTGTTGGTGTTTATGCAAGGGTTGATGTTTTAGAAGATGGTCTTGATGGTGAAGTATTGGAATACGGAACAACTAATGTAGACTTCAATCAAGAATTAATTACTGCTTTGGGTAAAGTAAATCGGAATGATCAACTATCATTATCGGTTGGTAAAAAGGAAGTAGGTTTCCATCAGGATGGTGAAAGTTTTATTGAAAGAAAAGTACCATTACCCACTAAATGGATCAAAGGTTTGTCAACGGTTCAACTTTATTTTTCTCAGTCTAATCCAATATTTACTTTAACTAAAGTCCAAGCTTTACAGCTTTTCAAAACACTTCCTGTAGGAAAAGTTAAAGAGGATTATTATTTGTCGAAGAAGGGTAATCGGTATTCTTTTACAATCAGAAAAGAAAAAGATACAATTACTATCGGAGGAATTCATCGTCTGAAATTACTTCAACCTCTTCTTCCACTGATTAAAGAAATGAGTGTTTATGAACAGGAAGAAAAGCAATCTGTTACTTTCGTTTTGGTGTTTGAAGGAGTAAAATTCAATTTCTCTTTATCAAGGAATTATTATAGAGGATTTTCGGGTGAAGGTGCCTTGTTAGATGGTTTACTAGATACGTTTCCTGAAAAATTAATCAAAGCTTTTGATAGCTTCACATATACTAATCAAACTTTTAACCCTACACTATTAGCTGTAGATAAAGATTTAGATCTTTCAAAAGTTGAAAATCTTACTAATGTATTAGCTGGAATGGGATTATTGGGGTATGATTTAGAAACTAGGAA
Organism: Flammeovirga sp. EKP202; assembly: GCF_014534745.1. Classification (GTDB taxonomy): domain Bacteria; phylum Bacteroidota; class Bacteroidia; order Cytophagales; family Flammeovirgaceae; genus Flammeovirga. The sequence goes on along the minus strand of NZ_JACVVP010000031.1, from coordinate 12,459 downwards.
TTTCTATTACAGAAGACTTCCTTTTAAATTAAATAGGATCCTTTCTTTGAATCCTAGATTAAAAGGAGCTGAAAAATTGATTGAAGAAGGTAAAGTAAAGATTCTATCTCAAAACGAATATGAAACTAAGGCAGAAGTAGAAGGAAGTGGAGGAATACAACATTACGTTTTGATTCAAGGTGAAAATAAAAAATGTACTTGTACTTGGTATAGTAAAAATCAAGGAACAAGAGGATTATGCAAACATATATTGGCAGTATTAAAACTAAAGTAAACTATGCTAACTACTGAACTAGAAAGTATAATTAAAAATGAAGAGGAGATTATCCCTTTTTTAAAGACATTAAGCCCAAAAGATAAAAAAGAACTATGGTCTCAGCTGAGAAGAATTAAAAAAGGGGTTTATGAATTTAGTGAAGAACAAGGAAGAAGAATATGCCATTACAATGATGCTCAATTATTATTAATTGATGTCGCATCATTTGTGATTTGCGAAAAGAAAAACTTTAGCCGAATTACCTATAAAACAGATTTTGGATCTGAGTTTTTTGAGAATGAAATATTACCATGGTATGTACCAAGTTGGTACAGTGATTATATAAATAATGAGAAGAAAATAAGTTATGATAGAGTATTACAACTCAGTAAAAAAGGATTCTTAAAACCTACTACCTCATTAATTGCTGATTGTTTGGCAATAGTGTGGGATGATGATTTATTTAATTACCCAGAAACTTTAAAAGAACACATTTGGTATCTATTTCAAGAAGAAACTATAATCTCACAGAGGTATTCTTATGTTTTTGATGATAGAAAAAATAGAAGATGGATAGATATTTTTACCAAACTAGTTGAGGAAAATCACATTGAAAGAGAGAAAGTAATAACGCATACTATTCTCACTTTTACATCTGGATTTAATAAAACGAATACAGGTTGGTTTACCGATCTTTTATTGTCACTAGAAATAACAAAAGAAGAGATTCTACTTCATCAAGAAGAAATATTTACTGCATTAAATACTCAGCATTCAAAACCCATCAATACTTTGCTTAAATACATAAAAAGTATTGTGAGCGAAGAAGAATTTCAAATAGATTTATTTATACAATATGCAGGTATATTGTTCGTCTCAGAAACTAAAGCGGTAGTCAATACTGCATTACAGATTTTTGAGAAAATAATACAACAACCGACAACGGATAAATCAGATCTTCTTAAAATCATAACGGAAGGTTTGATTCAAACTGATGAGAAAATTCAATTGAAGGTCGCTAAACTAATTGTGAAGTATGGAGATCCTTTAGATGAACCATTAAAAGACCAAATAAGTATTTATCATGAATCATTATTTTTCTCTGTAAAGGAAGTACTTTCTTCTTTTTTAATCCATGAAGAGACCTATGAAGAAATAGAAGAAAAGAACTGTATATCCGTTTTATTTGATGAAAATGAAATTCCAGTTTATTCAACTTTTGATGAAATTCTTTTTTTAATAGCTCAAGTTATAGAAAACAATGAAGTCTATCATGTAGAGTTATTATTGAACTACCTTCCAAAGTTGGATCAATTGATCACCAATGAAAACGTTTCTAAGCTTGAACCTGTTTTCAAGAGAGTTTTAGAAGTTCATACTTCTCGTACTTGGACAAAGAATGTAGGTGCTTTAGAAAAGTATTATATTCCTAATTATCTCAATGAGTATGCAGATATTTTGATGGAACGATACCCCAATGAATTACAGAAATACAAACAGTTTAGAAATAAAAAGAACATTGGAGATGAATTGAAATATTTGAAAGAAACAGGTAGAATTAATTTTCCTTTAGGAGTTTATTATCAATTGATTCTTTATTCTAGACAACTTTTAAAAGAGAATCAAAAGGTTGATTTTCTCTCAACCCCTACTCATGCACCATGTTGGATTGCTCCACAGGTTCTTATTGACCGTATTATTTCATTTGAAGAAAAAGGAGTGGCAATTAATTTGATTGATTTTCAAATAGCTATTGGCCGTATACCTGTTCAAGATTTTAAAGGAAAGCTTACTTCTTTAATTCAGAAAATAAATCATCAAGAGATCAAAGAAGTACTGAATTATCATTTTTCTGAAAAAGCACTTCAAACACTGACTATAGATCATCCTGAATTATGGTTACAAAGTGTTATCTCTAGAAATATTCAAGATGAGATTACTTTTTTAGAAAATAAGTTGAACACTAATTTTGATATAGAAAGAGGGGTATTTAAACGGAAATTTAAATCAGAATTTGCTTCGTCTTATAATTACACAAAGGTAAAATTCTTTTTAGAAAATGAAGTAATAAATGATTTTAACGGAATATTTAAGAGGGATTACTTATCAAGTTTGTTTCATGAAAATATTCATCATAATGATGATATGAAGGTATTATTATTACAGCCGAACAACCCTAATATTTTATTATCTAAAGCCTTTCATTCTTTTTATTTCGGTGGTACAATTTTACCAGAAGTTCCAGAACAAACATTCGAGTTAGATTATTTAAAAGGTTTGGAAAAAGTATGGTATAAAGAAGAAACAAATGATGCTCCTTATTGTGTACTTATGGGAGGAATATTAAATCCCGGAAATGTACATAGAGACCTTTCTGTTGAAATTTGGTTGAATGTAAATGATAAAGGAATTTTTGACAACAAACGTTTTGGAGCGATCATTGGAGAATTTCAAGCGAGAGGATATGCACCTGTTAAAAGATTAACAGACCTAATTGTAAAACGAATGCTGAATATCTCTAAAAAGCATAATGAGAACTTATTGGAGGTATTAGTTGGTATGGTAGAAAATATGCCTTCTACTCCCATCAGAGGAATTAAAAAAGTATTAGAATTAATAAAAGAACTGAAAACAAGTCACTCTAATTATCTATTAAGTGATCGGTTTAAAGAAACGCTTGAGGTTTGGAAAGAAAACAAAGGCTTGAAATCAGTTATTAATAGTATTCTTGAAATTTAAAATTCTGAATTTATATTAAAATACATTAATTTATTCCGTTTGTTAACTAAATATTAATTTTATATTTCGTTTATTACTTTCTAACCCAAATCGTTTTTTTAATAAATTAAGATAAGTGTCAAAACTACTGTTAATCAATGCAAATTCTATTCTATTCCTTGTTAAGTTGGTTAAAACATTGATGATCCCTTAGATATAATTGTACCTTAAAATTACCGAAGAGGCCTCTTCTTTAATCTATCTGTTCATAAGGGATGTAGTGTGAAAACTATGCCCGAGAGTATAATTGATTGTCCGTTTTTACACTAATAATCAGACTATTAGTGGTGGGATTGTATTGTCATGCCTACTCTACAAACTATTATAAATATGATTGATATTTTAAAATTTATGGGTCCAGAAGGACTGTTTATCTCCTTTTTAGTCTTACTAATCGCTATTGTACAACTCTTCAGAGTTATTATAAGCAAACAAAGCAATCTTTCTCCATTACCTCAAAGCAACCCCCTAATCAAAAAGTATGACGATGTAAACTTAGACAAGTACACTAATTTCTTTCGAATGCTCGGGTTGAGTATTGGTTTAACAATTGTCTTGGCGGCATTTGAGTACCCAACTCCTAAAGATGTATTGGTCACGCTAGACAAGAAGGGTTGGTATGTCGACGATTCGGATTTGGATTCAGCTGTTGTGTTACCTAAACCAAAATTACCTCAGCCAAAGAAAATTCCAGTGGTCACTATCATTGAAGTTAAAGATGATAAAGAAGAAACGACCGACATTGAAATTGAATTTCCTGAGTTTACCGATCCTGATGAGATCATTGAGGAGTATACTCCTATAGAAGAACCCGATGAAGTGATCGAATCTGAAGTGCACATCATCGTAGAAAAAAGTGCTTCTTTTAGAGGAGGCATGGGTAAATTTTACAAATGGTTAGGCCGAAAAATCAAGTATCCATCTCAAGCTAGACGTATGGGTGTTGAAGGAAAAGTATTTGTGGAATTTGTCATAGAAACGGATGGTTCTTTGAGTAACCTAAAAGTGGTAAGAGGTATTGGTGCAGGTTGTGATGAAGAAGCAATCCGTATTTTAAAGACTTGTCCAAAATGGACTCCTGGAGAACAAAGAGGAAGACCTGTCAGGCAAAGAATGGTATTACCGATCTCTTTTCGTCTTCAAAATTAATCTAATTTCTGAGACAGTTATGAAGCATCACTTAAAATGATCCCCTTCGCTGTCACAGAAAACTATCATAATCGTAATCAAGTGCTACTGGAACAATTGATGTTTCAGTAGCATTTTTTTGCACTTATTTCTAGAATTTGGTGCAATAACCATGTACTTATTATTATCCTTTTTAAGTGTTTATATTTGATTTTTTATTTAATAAATTCCAATTTTTACCATTATTGTCTTCTTTTTTACCTTTAATCACTAGTAAATAATCAGGTCCTTTGTAGTGTTAAAAAGATAAACGCTATGAAAACATTACTCGATATTCTCTTTATTACTTTCGGCATGTTGCTTGGTTTCACTATTTATTCTCATGCACAGGTAAGGCCAATTCATGATCTTAGGTACAATGATGATTTTTCCTATTTATTGTCAGATACGGTTCAGAAAAAAGGTACTGATCATTTAAAATTGATGTCTATTTCTAAAGATGGAAATACGAAGTTGTCTATAGGAGGAGAAGTAAGGGAATGGTATGAATACCGTAAAAATCCCAATTTCGGAGATGTACCTCCAGGTACGATTACTGATTATGATGGAAGTTTACAGCACCGTTTGATGTTGCATGCTGATCTTCAGGTCAACACAAGAATCAGAGTTTTTGGGCAACTTAACAATACTTTGGAATTGGGGAACCCCAATCCTCCCGTTCCTGAAATTATAGTTGATGGTCTTGGTTTACACCAATTCTTTGTGGACTTGAATGTTGGAAAGAAAGGAAATGAAAAAGGACAAATTATTCGTATCGGTCGTCAAGAGTTAGATTTTGGAAATGGCTTATTGATTTCATCAAGAGAAGGCCCTAATAATAGACAGGCTTTTGATGGAATTTCTTATATCGCTCAAAAGAAAAATTTTGATCTACATGCCTTATTTACCACGCCCGTCATCATTCATCCAGAAGTATTTGACAATTCACATATTAACGAATTTATTTGGGGAGCCTATGCTAGTTTTAGAAAATTAAAACCACTCAAATTAGATCTGTATTATTTTGGATTTTATACTGAAAGAAGACAATTCAATTACGTTTCAGGAAAACAAAATAGACATACCATTGGAGGACGACTATGGCAAAGAGGTAGAAGACTTTGGGTAGATATGGATTTGATGTACCAAACAGGAAAGTTCAATGATTTAATGGTTCACGCTTTCAATGCAACAGCAGAAGTACATTATTTCTTTCCAGATGTTTTTTTAAAACCAATGATTGGCTTGGGAGCAAGTTACGTTTCGGGTGATTATGATCCGAATGATAAGCAGTTGAACACTTTCGACCCTATGTACCCAAAGCCCGTTTATGGACTAGCAATGGCTCAAGGGCCAAGTAACATTATGCATATCAAACCTACTTTTGGTCTGCAACCTTTAGAACGTTTATACATTAATTTCAGCTGGTATTATTTAGCGAGAGCAAGTAATAAGGATGGATCTTACGCTCCGAGCATGGTACAAGTACGTCCTTCTTCTGAAACTCAAAGTGATCAATACGGTGTAGGGATTCAGTATGGATTAGATATTTTTTATATCATCAATCAGCACTTCACATTAATGTCTTTTAATTCTTATGTGACTCCCGGTAGTTATGTAAAAGAAACTGGAATGGGTAAACCTATTACTTTTTCAGCAGTTGCATTACAGTATAAGTTTTAAACTTTAATAAAGAAATTAAGAATAGAATGATTAGATTAGAGGTTTGAAAAATGTACTAAAAACTAACTTAAAGTTTAATCATGCTATTTTTACAAGCAAACTATATTCGTTCTCTAAGTAAGAGGGATATTAGAAACTACTTTTTAACAATTGTAGTTTCATTTATAGTCTTAGGATTTTTATCCTTCCTAGCAGCACAATTGTTTAGAGGAGACCTTTCTTCAGTGCAATTATATACTAAAAGTGGATTAAGTAAAAAGCAATTTCTATTCTTTGCAGTGATCTATGCCCCTATTGTAGAGGAACTTGCCTTTCGGTATTTTTTGAATTATAAAGTAGAGTCCTCTAGAATATCTTTTTCATTGATGTTTGGTTATTGCTGTATTACTCTGTTTTCTTTCTTTTCCATGGGTATCTATAAGTATTTTTTTGTACTCCTTTTTTCTGGTCTATTTTATATGTTTTATTCGAAAAAGATAGATGAAGAATTTGTTGAAAAATGGAAAGGTATTTACATTTACCTTTCGGTATTTTTCTTTGGTTTTGGTCATATCGCGAACTTTGATTTTGACTTAATTACGGTAGCACATATTCCTTATATTTTTATTTATGGACTAGTTCTTTCTATATATGGATATACTTTTACCGTGATCAGAATTAGAAAAGGCATGAAGTATAGTATGCTCGTCCATGCTCTAAAAAATTATTCTTCATCAGTATCACTGCTTTTATTTTTATAAGACAAATAAACTGTAAACTAAATTTTCGTTAATTACAGCAGTTCCTTTTGTGAAGGATAAATGGTAGTGCATTGTGGTTCGCGAGGACGTTGCAATGCAACGCCCCTACAGCACTGCATTTTAGAAGATAATTACAAAATCCTTTTCTTTTATAATCAGGTAATTATTTAGTAGTATCTAAATCAGCCTTGAAGGGAAAAGCGTTAAGAAGCTTGAAAGTTGATCCTATTAAGGCTTGCAGAAAGGTCGATTAAAAGTTAACGATAGTTTAGTTTACACTGCAATAAATACATTGATAATCAGTTGTGTATTATGTTAAACGACTACAGTAGTAGTATTTAAAAATATTAACTAATATCTATAAGGAAGGTAAAGTTGAAATGGTCATATTTAAAGAAAAGGCAGAGTTATATGTTTAATTCAAGCCAAAAACTTTAAAACCATTGAGGGTATTTTCATACTCTTTCTTTTTAAACTTTATTCATCAACCATTTTTTAACGTAATGAAAAAACTATTTGCAAGCTTCATTTTAATGAGTGCTATGGTGTCATGCTCTGATAAAATTGATAATGATCTAGTGACAGCTGATAACTCTGGTTTCTATCAATGGAAAACAGAATTTAAGGCAGAGATCACTGAAGGTGAAGAAACCAAAACTGTTTCTACAGGAAGTATTCCAACTACTGAACTGAATATTTTACCCAATGGAGATGCTGAGGTGAAATTTTATGAGTATCAATTACATTATGATTTAGATGACAATCTGATCATCGAAAATGATCAAATTCAATATGATCTTTTTGTAGCTGAAACAAGAACAGGTGATGTGGTTCAATCTTTATTGGGAGAGTTTTCTGTGAATTATACAACTTCATGCGAAGCAGGAAAAGACACTGTGGATACTCCTAACATTAAGACCTATTTTGTAAGAGACTTTGGTCCAGTGAAGGCAGAAGGCGGATTTACGAAACGTACTTGTTCAGATTTGATTCCAAAAGCGGAATAAGTACTTCAACAAAATATCGTACACCATGATTGAATCTGTTGTGTTCATCGTGGTGTACGAGAAAATGAAGAAGAAGCAAATTCTAAAGTAGCATATTTATATTGTTTAGAAATCAGGAGATTTCTGCTGATTTTTAGGACACGAATGATGCTATCGCTTAACATTCGCGCCAGTGGACTTTCTACCTAATTCATTTGCTACTTCTTCCCCCGGCCTTGAAGGGAAAAGCGTTAAGAATTTCATGGATTGAGCCGTTAAAAATGATTTTGCTGTTTGAGCGCAGCGAGTTTAAAATCATTTAGGCGAAAGGAATGAAATTTAGCTTTTGACTTCTAAGCCTTGAATTTTTTGCTTCGTTTTTGTTTCAAGACAAAAATGAAGAAGAAGGAAGCTTGAAAGTTGACGATAATTTAGTTTACAGTGTAGTATTATTATCTTTAATGGTTCCCCATGTAACTCAACTATTATTATTTCTCATTTTAGAAAACGTTATGCTGATTTTGGGGTGTATTTTTTTCAACTCCTTTCTCTATTTTTTGATATAAAAATCTACCCCTCTAAAAAACCGATTTATTACCGTAGCCTATTCAAGTTATTCATTATCATGCATTCAGAATGAAATGAATAGTTATGAAACGAAGAGAATTTTTAAACGTTGGTAGCAAAGCAGCACTTATGCTTTTGGCTTCCAATGATATCTTAGCGAACTCCAACTTACTTAAAAAACTAAATGGAGACTTTTTATTTATCGAAGCAGAACAGTTTTCTGATTTAGGAGGATGGGAAGTGGATCAGCAATCTATGGATCAAATGGGCTCCTCTTATCTTCTTGCCCATGGTTTAGGAATCCCCGTAAAAGATGCCATCACACAAGTTGCTTTTCCTAAAAAAGGAAGTTATAGAGTATGGGTAAGAACCAGAGACTGGGTGGCTCCGTGGAAAGTGGAAGGCGCACCTGGAAAATTTCAATTACTGATCAATGATCAACCAGTCAAGGAGACCTTTGGAACTAAAGGAGCAGAGTGGCATTGGCATGATGGCGGGGTCGTGGATGTCGCTAAAAATACAAAACTGACATTGCATGATCTGACAGGATTTGAAGGAAGGTGTGATGCTATTCTATTTTGTAAAGACAAAGATTTTGTTCCTGTTGATGATGTGAAAGCACTGACTAAATTCAGAAGAAAATTACAAGGTTTTTCAGACAAACCTGAAAATGGAGGAGCTTTTGATCTTGTCGTTTCAGGAGGAGGTTTTGCAGGAACAAGTGCGGCAATTTCCGCAGCTCGAAAGGGATTAAAAGTAGCCTTAATACAAGATCGTCCTGTTTTGGGTGGAAATGGAAGTTCCGAAGTACGTGTGTGGCCCGAAGGGCATACCTTACAACAACCTTATCCGCATGTAGGGGAAATTGTAGAAGAGATCTCTCCAGATAAAATTGATAGAGGAAGATACGGTACCAGAAATGCACGCTTGGGAGTAGCTTATAATGATCAGCGTAAAACGGAGGTGATCAACAAAGAACCTAACATCACACTGTTTTTAGAAGAAAGAGTGATTGATGTAGAACATAAAAATCAAACGATACATGCAGTGGTTACTCAGCATACGAAGACAGGTGTGCAGAAAAAAATCAAAGGACAGTTTTTCGCTGATTGTACAGGTGATGCCACTGTAGGATTTATGGCGGGTGCCGAATATAAAATGTCAGCTTCTACGTTTATGGGCTCTTCGAATATGTGGAGTGTGTTGGATGCTGCCAACAAAGAAGAGGTACTGAAATGTGAATGTAAAGATAAATCAGCTTTAACGATCTCATGTGATATTGGAGAAGTAGAACAACCTTTTCCTAGATGTCCTTGGGCGTTAGACCTCTCTGATAAGCCCTTCCCTGGTAGATCCAATTACAAAGGACAGTGGGGAGCGAAAGATCCATTGGGCAACCTCGGTGGATGGTTTTGGGAAAGTGGATTTGATAAGAATCCAATCACTGATGTAGAAAAAATTCGTGACCTCAATTTTAGAGCAATGTACGGGGCTTGGGATGCCTTGAAAAATGTAGATAAACTTTATCCTAATCACCGTTTGGGCTGGTCTGCATTTATCTCTGGAAAAAGAGAATCAAGACGATTAATGGGAGATATAAAACTGACGGCAGATCACTTTAGAGATAAGGTAGAGTTTGAGGATGGTGCTTACCCTTGTTCTTGGGGAATTGATGTACATAGTGCTCATCAAGAATTTGATAAAGGATTGGAAGGAGAAGAATTTATCTCTTTTGCAACGACGGGAAAAGGTTATGATTACGAAGGTCCTTATTGGGCACCTTATCGAACTTTATACAGTAAAAACATTCAGAATCTATTTATGGCAGGGCGTAACATCAGTGTAAGTAGAGATGGTTTGGGTCCGGTGAGAGTAATGAAAACGTGTGGTATGATGGGCGAAATTGTTGGTTTGGCTGCCTCCATTTGTATTAAAGAAAAAGTGACACCTAGAGGTGTATATCAGCAGCATTTGGATCAATTGAAAAAGCTCATGCAACAACCATCCACTCAACGTTCTTAAATTCTGTCATGTTATGTATAAGCTATCAAAATTAGTATTGAAGGTAATTGTATCCTCTTTGATTTTCATTCTTTTCTTACAATTTAAACCCAAGAAGAATCCATCCAACTACCAACTGAAACTAGGCGAAGTAGCGACAGTTTCTAAGTTTGAAGATAAAAGATGGAGTCATTGGGGAGGATCTATTGTAAAAGACAAAGAAGGAACTTATCATCTTTTTTATTCTCGTTGGAAAAAAGAACTAGGTTGGGCTTGGGTAACACATTCAGAAATTGCTCATGCTGTCTCTGATGCTCCCGATGGCCCTTTTGAGTTTAAAGATGTGACCCTAGGCGTAAGAGGTGAAAACTATTGGGATGGATTATGTACTCACAACCCCACTGTACATGAATTCAATGGAAAGTATTATCTCTATTATATGGGAAATACCGGAGATGGAAAAGTGATGGGTACTCCAGAAAAAATAGTTTTAAATCCAGTACATCGAAACAATCAGAGAATTGGAGTGGCAGTTGCTGACCATCCTAATGGACCCTGGATGCGATTGGATGCACCATTAATTGATATTTCTCCCAATGACCAAGCCTTAGATGCATTAATGGTGAGTAACCCCACGATTACTCAAAATGATAAGGGGGAATTTTTAATGGTTTACAAAGCGGTAGGCAAAAAGAGAAAAGGCATTTGGGGCGGTCCGGTAGTACATTGTGTGGCGACTTCTAATTCACCTGTTGGTCCTTTCAAGAAACACCCCTCTCCCATTTTCCAAGCGGAAGGTTATGATTTCCCTGCCGAAGATCCTTTTATTTGGTTTCAAGAAGGACATTATTATGCCATCGTAAAAGACATGCATGGTGCTTTTACAGAACACGGCCGATCATTGGTACTTTTTCATTCTTACGATGGATTAGATTGGAAGCTCTCAGACCATCCTTTGGTAAGTACTTTAGAAATCAAATGGGAAAATGGACAAACTCAATCCGTATCTCATTTAGAGCGTCCTCAGTTATTCTTAGAAAATGGAAAACCGAAGGTATTATCGTGTGCAGCAGATATTGAGGATGAAAACGGCGTGCTTCAATCTTTCAATGTTCAGATACCTGTAACGGCTTTTGAGGAAATGTAAGGTGAATTCATTTTATGGTGTGATGAACTTTGATAGTTTAGAAATCAATCCTTTTGAATAACTTGTCAATAATTTAGGATTGAATATCTATATATGCATCACCAAAATATCTCCTATCATCAAAATAAAAAATTGGGTAAAGGATTGCCTTTTGCCATTGTACCCTCTTCTATTCTCTTGGAAGGAACAGATATTTTCTCTCCTTCCAAGAGAGATTTTCATGTATTATTTTGGTTTAAAAAAGGAACAGGTACTTACTATATCGATTTCCAAGAATACACCTTTCAACCCAATACCTTGATGTTATTGTCTAAAGATCAAATCAGTTATTTTGATACTTTAGACCCTGAAGAAGTAGAGATACAAAGTATTGTTTTCACCCCTGAGTTCTTGTATCGTAATGATCACGATCTTCAACATATGTTTCAATTTTCATTGGCTTCACATATTGAAGGAATGCAATATTTATCTCTGTCAGAAAAGAATAGTACATTTTTTAATTTACTAAGCGAACATATGTTTGAGGTGTATGATCATTGGAAATTACCTCAACAGGAACATGCTTTTTACCATTGGCTCAGCTTATTTTTGATTCAAGTAGAAAGAATCCAAAAACAACATCAAACCATAGAAAGACTTTCCTCATCGGATCAATTATACCTAAAGTTTCAGCAACTACTGGAGCAAAACTTTAAAAAGGAATTTAAGGTAGAATTTTACTTAAAGACTTTAGGAATCAATATCAAAGCACTAAGTAAAATACTCAAAGAGAAATACGATTTATCGCCCAAAGCAGTGATTGATGAAAGAAGAATTCTTGAAATTAAACGCTTACTGAAAGGCACATCAATTCCTATCAAAGAAATAGCGTATGACATGGGATTTGATGAACCCACCAACATGGTGAAGTATTTTAAGAAAAGAACTTCTTTGACACCTAATGCATTTCGTAAGGAATAGAGAAACGCTATTGATTACATTGCAAACGAAATTACAATTAACTTCCAATTTACCTTTTTACAAGATTGTATAGGATCTACTTTCAAGATTCTTTCTACTTCGTTTTTGTCTTGAAACAAAAAGAAGCAAAAAATTCAAGGCTTAGAAGTCAAAAGCTAAATTCCATTCCTTTTG